>NZ_CP023445.1:0-600000 GCF_002354875.1 Actinosynnema pretiosum | reverse complement strand
GGGTGACCCGCGCGAGCCCGGCGTCGCGCAGGGCCGCGTGGACCAGCGCCCTGGCGTGCGGGCCCCAGCCTGGTGGGTGGGACAGCACGACGTGCGCGGGCGGCTCGCCCTCGCGCTCGGCCACGCGCCGGGCGACGTGGGCGACGAGCAGCCCGACGAGCTCCTGGGGGGTGCACGGGTCCGCGCCCAGGACGACGGGGACGTCGTCGCCGACCCGGCGGACGAAGTCCGAGGCGGTCCAGCGCGGGTCGCCCGGCTCGCCGACGGCGAAGTCGCCGTCGGCGGTCAGTTGCAGGCAGGTGGCGACGCCGCCGCCCGGTCCGCCGAGGCCGACGACCTCGGCTTCGGAGCGGCCCGCGCCGCCGAGGTGGCAGACGGCGGCCGAGGTGCGGGTGGAGCCCGCGTCGACCCCGAGGACGTACGACAACCCGGAGCCTCCTTCACTCACCTGTTCGCAGCAGCGGTCAACTACCTACACGGGGTGCAGGGGGCCGACAAGCGTGTCCCCCTCCCCCTTAGGGAGTGAACGAGAACCCCCCCTCCGGGGATGCGGTATCTACTGGGAGCAATCCCCGATGGCTCGTGATCCCCCCGCTCCTACCGTTGTGGCATCGGCAGGGCGACGCCCTCCGGCACACCCACTCCCGCGCCACCCACCAGGAGAGACGCCTCATGGTCGCCACCCCGGACACGCTGCACGACTTCGTCCTCGACCTGCTGAGCAACCCGAGCGCCCTGGCCGCCTTCCAGGTCGACGCCGAGGGCTGCCTGGCCGCCGCCGGCCTGAGCGACGTCACCGCGCTGGACGTCCAGGAGGTCATCCCGCTGGTGCTCGACTTCGCGCCGTCCGCCGGCCTGCCCGCGCTGGACGGGATCGTCGCGGGCGACCTGGACCTCGACCTGGAGGGCTCCGTCTCGGCGATCGCCCAGCTGCAGGCCGTGACCCAGCAGCTGACCGGCGTGGTCGGCGCGGGCTCGGACATCAACCTGGGCGCCGTGGGCGCGCTGACCGCCGACGCCAGCGGCGTGGGCCTGCTCGGCGGCGCGGGCGACCTGGGCCTCGGCCTGGGCGCCGACGTGGCGACGAGCGTGGACGCCACCGTGGCGACCAGCTTCTCCGCGGTGGGCGACGTGACCGCCACCCTGGACGGCGCGACCACCGCCGTCACCCAGACCGCCGCCGGTGTGGACACCTCGGTCGACGCCACCCTGTCGGGCGCGGTGGACACCCTGGACGGGACCGTCGGCTCGACCCTGCCGGGCCTGGACGGCGTGACCTCCCCGCTGTTCGACACCGTGGGCTCGGTCCACGGCTCCGTCAGCGCCGTGGCCGACCAGGCGTTCGGCGCGCTCGGCGGCGGCGGCCTGGACCTGGGCGCGACCCTGGAGCCGGTCGGCGACCTCACCCAGCACGTCACCGCGACCGTCTCCGCCACCGCGCACAACGCGGGTGTGGGCGGCGTCACGGACGCGGTGGGCCACGCGGCCGCGCCGATCGCCGAGTCCCCCCTCGGCGACCTGCTGTTCTGAGCCTGAACCGCTCAGCGGCCGGAAGCGGCCCCGCTCACCCGGCGGGGCCGCTTCGCTCTTTCACCCAAGCGGGGGAACACGGCAGACTCGACCGGGTGATGTCCGCTCCGTGGCTCGACGTGCTCGACGACACGATCAGGGCCTGCGCCGCCCGCAACCGCCCCGACCTGGCCGCCAGGCTGCGCGAGAAGCGCGCGAGCCAGCTGGACCCGAGGATCCGGGTGCTCGTCGTGGGCGAGTCCAAGCAGGGCAAGAGCCAGCTGGTGAACGCGCTGATCAACGCGCCGGTGTGCGCGGTCGGCGACGACGTGACGACGGCCGTGCCCACGTTCGTGCAGCACGCCGAGACGCCGTCCGCGGCGCTGCTGCGCGGCCGGTCGATCGCGGACACCCCGACCGAGCGCATCCCGGTGCCCATCGACCAGGTGGCGCGCGCGGTGAGCGGGCGCGCGGGCGGCGAGGTGCTGGCGGCCGAGGTCGGCATCCCGCGCGAGCTGCTGGCGTCCGGGCTGGTGCTGATCGACACCCCCGGCACCGGGGACCCGCGCGGGGCGCGCGCCGCCAGCACCTACGCGGCGCTGCTCCAGGCCGACGCGGTGCTGATGGTCACCGACGCGACCGCCGAGCTGTCGGCGTCCGAGCTGGAGCTGCTGCGCCGGGTCGTGGCGGCTTGCCCGAACGTGACCGTGGTGCTGACCAAGACCGACCTCTCCGCGCAGTGGCGGCAGGTGCTCCAGCGCGACCGCGCGCACCTCGCGCGCGCTGGCGTGGGCGCGAAGGTGCTGCCGGTGTCCTCGGCGCTGCGGCTGCGCGCGGCCAGGACCGGGGACCGCGAGCTGAACGCCGAGTCCGGGTTCCCCGAGCTGCTGGCGTGCGTGCAGCGCGACATCGTGGCGGCGGCGGACGTGCTCGGCCGCCGGTCGGTGGCCGCGGCGGCGGCGTCGGCGGTCAGGCAGCTGGTGGCCCCGCTCAAGGAGGAGCTGGCCAGCATGGGGGCGCGCGGCCCCGAGGACACGATCGCCGCGCTGCACGAGGCGCAGCGGCGGGTGGACGAGCTGCGGCGGCGGTCCGCGCGGTGGCAGACCGTGCTCGCCGACGAGATGGCCGACCTGGTGTCGGACGTCGAGCACGACCTGCGGGACCGGACCAGGGGCATCCTGCGGGAGGTCGACCGCACCTTCGAGATCGCCGATCCGGGGAAGGTGTGGGACGAGTTCGAGCCGTGGCTGCGCACCAGCCTGACCGAGGCGGCGGCGACGAACTTCGCGTGGCTGCTGGAGCGGGCGGAGTGGGTCGCGGAGAAGGTGGCGCGCAGCTTCCCGGTGCACCGGGACGACCTGCTGCCCGAGTCGGTGTTCCCGGACGACCTGCTGGACCGGGTGGCGGAGCTGGACGCGCCCGCGCTGGAGCGGTTCACCGCGAGCCAGAAGTTCTTCACCGGGCTGCGCGGGTCGTACGGGGGCGTGCTGATGCTCGGGCTGGTGACCAGCCTGGCCGGGATGCCGCTGATCAACGCGGTGTCGCTCGGCGCGGGGGCGCTGTTCGGCGGGCGGTCGATACTGGAGGAGGGCGAGCAGCGGCTCAAGCGCAGGCAGGTCGCCGCGAGGCAGTCAGTGCAGCGGCACGTGGACGACTTCTTCGTGAAGTTCAGCAAGGACTGCCGGGACGCGGCGCGGCACGTGCAGCGGAGCCTGCGCGACCACTTCAGCACCATCGCCGAGGAGCTGCAGGAGACGCTGCTGGAGTCGGCGCGCAGCGCGCGGCGGGCGGTGCAGGACGACGCGACCGAGCGGGAGCGGCGCACGCGCGAGGCCAAGGGCGAGCTGGACGGGCTGGTGCAGCTGTACCAGCGGGTGCAGGCGGTGGCCGGGGTCGGCGTGGCGGCGACCCCGCTGAGCATCACGGCGTAGCTGCGGCCACCCGTTCGGGGGTAACCCGGATCGGGGGTGCGTCGTTGGTGGTGCTGTGGTGAACGGGAGCGTGGTGGGGTCCGGGCTCGTGGGTTCGGGCGCGGTCGGGTCGGGGCTCGTCGGGGCGGGCGCGGTGGGGTTGGAGGCGCGGGTCGGGGCGCTGCTCGACGAGGCGCTGGCCCTGTACCGGGACAGCCCGAGGGCGGTGTCGTGGCTGCGCGGGCACCGGGCGCGGTTCGCCGAGCCGGTGCGGGTGGCGGTGGCGGGCGAGCGCGGGACCGGCAAGTCGACGCTGGTGAGCGCGCTGGTCGGCGAGGAGCTCACCGCGCCGCCGACCGCGACCGCCTGGTACCGCGACGGGGCGCGGCCCGCGGCGTGGGTGGGCGCGCACGAGGTGCCGGTGGTGCGCCGCGACGACGGGGTGCGGGTGGAGGCCGGTGGCGCGGAGCGGGTCGTGGTCGAGTGGCCCGCGCGGTCGCTGCGCGACCTGGTGCTGGTGGACGCGCGGCCGGACGCGCCGGTCGAGCTGGTGTTCGGCGAGGCGGACGCGGTGCTGCACCTGAGCAGGCACGTGCGCGACGAGGACCTGGAGCGGCTGCGCGCCGGGCACGACCACCCGATCGCGCGGGCGGCGCCGGTGACGACGCTGCTGGTGCTGGCGCGGGCCGACGAGATCGGCGGCGGGCGGATCGACGCGCTGTCGTCGGCCAAGCAGATCGCCCGGCGGTGCAGGCGGGACCCCGCGGTGCGGGGGCTGTGCCAGGACGTGGTGGCGTTCGCGGGGCTGCTGGCGGTGGCGTCGCGCACGCTCAGGGACGAGGAGTTCGCCGCGCTCGGGGCGCTGGCGGGGCTGGCGCGGGCGGAGCTGGACGGGCACCTGCTGTCGGCGGACCGGTTCGCGGGCGAGGACTTCCCGGTGGCGCTGGGCGCGGCGGCGCGGCAGCGGCTGCTGGACCGGCTGGGGCTGTTCGGGGTGCGGCTGTGCACGACCCTGATCAGGCAGGGCTTCGACACCCGGGTGAAGCTGACCGGTCAGCTGGCCCAGCGCAGCGGGCTCGGCGAGCTGCGGGAGGCGATCGGGGCGCACCTGACCGAGCGGCGCGGGGCGCTGAAGGCGCGGTCGGCGCTGCTGGGCCTGGACGTGGTGCTGCGCGCCGAACCGCGATCGGGGTCGGTGGCGCTGCTGGGGGCGCTGGAGCGGGTGGTGGCGGGGGCGCACGACTTCCGCGAGCTGCGCCTGCTGGCCGCGCTGGGCGGCGGGCGGGTGAGCCTGCCGGGCGAGCTGGGCGAGGAGGCGGTGCGGCTGGTCGGCGGCGCGGGAACGGGTGCGGCGACCAGGCTGGGGGTGGAGGAGCAGGGGCTGTCGGGGCGAGAGCTGCGGCGCCTGCTGCTGGACGTGCTGGGGCGCTGGCGCGAGCACGCGGCGAGCCCGGTTCTGGACAACGCCCAGCGGCGGGCGGCGGGGGTGGTGGTGCGCAGCTGCGAGGGGGTGCTGGTGGAGCTGGGCGGGGCGGCGGGGTGAGGGGGGCGGCGGGCAGGCAGACGGGCGAGCGGTGAGCGCAGGCCTCGCTCGTGGCGCGGTTCGCGCTGGAGGCCCCGCGTCCGACCGCACCCCGCCGCGAGCCCGCTGAGGCGCCCCGCCCGCACAGCCGCCTGCGGGCCGCGGGCACGCGCCCACCGCAGGCCCGCGCGAACGGCCGCGACACACGCCCGTCCACGCGTGCCGGTCGCGCAACCGCCCGCGCGCCTCAGCCGCGTTCCCGCCGCGCTCGCAAGCCCCCGTGCCCGCCCGGAGCGCGGGGGCGCCGCGCTCCGGGTCGAGCCGCGGGATCAGGCCGCGCGGAACGGGCTGATCTCGATCTTCCCGCCGCCGCACACCGGGCCTCCCGGCCAGGTCACCGTGAGCGGCTGGGTCTCGTCCGGGGGGATCGCCGCCGCGCTCGCCGGTTGGGGTTCGCAGGGGCCCTCCACCGGCTCGTCGCCGGTCGGCACCACGGTCCACCTCAGGTCCGCCGACGCCGACGCGCCCGGTTCCACGACGACCGGCTCGGGGGCGGGCAGGCCGGTGCGGACGAGGTCGGTCGGGACCGGGCCGCCCGCGGCGTCGAGCAGCTGCAGGCCGCTGTAGCCGGTGAGCGTGCACGTCCGGTCGCCGGTGTTGGTCACCACGAACACCCCGTGCCGGTTGCCCGCGCCCGCGTCGGTCGGCTGGAGCCTGCCGGTCAGGGACGCCGCCGTGCAGCGGCCCCCCGCGCCCGGCGGCTGCCCGCCCGGCTCGCTGGGCGGCACCGGGTCCGCGCCGCCGCCGGGGTCCGCGCTGTTCGGGGCGCCTTCCACCGAGGCGCCCGGCTCGCTCGACCCGGTCGCCGCGCTGCTCGGCGCGGCCTCCGTCGTGAGCGCGCCCCGCTCGGCTGCGGGGCGGGCGCCGCCGCCGCACGCGGCGAGCACCCCGGCCAGCGCCACCCCGCACACCGCGATCAGCCGTCGCCTCATGTCCCACCTCCAGAGTCGGATGCTGCTGGAGGAGGACGTACCCGGTGCCCGCTCCGGTGGCCCCTGACGGGGGAGATTCACCGGATCGGGCCTACGCCGGACGCGGGCGACTCGATCTCACACCTTCGTGCGGCCCGAGCGGTCGACGCTGGTCACGGTCCGCTTCCAGGGGGCGCCACCGTCACACCCACCCCTCCGGCAGCTCCGCGAACCCGTCGACCGGCCCGCGCCACAGGTACGTCCAGCACACCCGCCCGTCCGGCAGGGTCACCCGGACCCGCCGGTACTCGTCGCCCTCGTACTCGTCCAGCACCGGCAGCGCCTCCTCCGGCGAGGTCAGCCGCAGCACGTGGCCCGGCACGTTCGCGACCCCGCCGCCGGGGCGCAGCGCCGGGTAGCCGAGCCCGGTGTCGTGCAGCGTCCCGGACGCCCGCGCGGGCTCGGGCGAGCCGCTGGTGAGGGGCTCGACGAGCCCCCACGCGCTCTGCCCCGGCTGGAGCGTGCCGTAGACGAACAGGCGGTCCGGCCACTCGTCGGGCGCCGGGTAGCCGTGGACCGGGGTGACGTCGAGGCCGTCGTCGGGCGCGGGCCGCCCGCCGAGCCAGCGCGCCCCCACCTGGTCGACCTCGGCGCAGCGCACCGGCTCACCGGCCGACAGCAGCGGCATCCGCCTGCGGCCCGCGCCGGTGTAGGCGAGCACCGAGTCGACCACCGAGCCGTCGAACAGGGTCACCCGGCCGCTGTGCACGCGGACCAGCCGGTAGCGCAGCCCGCGCCCCTCGCAGCGGTCCAGCACGCGCAGCTGCTCGGCGGTGGCGAACCAGACCGCGTGCTCCTCGGTGACGTCCGGCATGGCGGCCAGGGTCGCGGGCCGCTGCCCGTCGACCTTGCGCAGGCCCGAGGCCCACACCGCCGCCAGCCCCTCGCACCTGGCGCGCAGCACCACCGCGGGACCGGTGAGACCGAGCTCCTCGCGCAACCAGGTGACCTTGGCGGGGTTGGCGTTGGACCCGTAGGCCAGCACCGGGGTCCGCTCCGCCATCGGCGGCTCGCCGTGCCCGGCCAGCCACTCGTCCAGGTCCACCCCGTCGGGGGAAACCCGCCACCCCGAGTCAGTCATCGGGTCCGGGTCTACCGGCCAACCCGCCCCGTCCAGGTGAACGAAGCAGGCACCCGGCCGAGCGCCGGGGTAGGGCTCCGCGGGGTGCCGGTCGTCCGTGAAGGGCAGGGCCAGTGCCGCCCCGCCCGCCGTGTGCTTCCGTCTGCCGCCCATACGACCTCCAGTGGTTCCGACCACCCGGTTCCGCGCAGACCCCAACGACCCCGCCGAACCGGTTCAGAACTCACGGGGCCGTCGCACCCGTCACACGGTGGTCCCCGCGCGCTTGGCGTCGTAGGCGTCCCTGGCGGCGCACAGGTCGGGGAGGTTGTCCTCGATCCAGTCGTAGAGGCCGCGCACCCGCGCGGCGAGCTGCGCGCCCGCCGGGGTGAGGGAGTAGTCGACGTGCGGGGGGATCACGGGGTGGACCTCGCGCAGCACCAGGCCGTCGCGCTCCAGCGCCTGCAGGGTCTGGGCCAGCATCTTCTCGCTGACGCCCACGACCGCCCTGCGCAGCTCGCTGAACCGCAGCTTGCCCTCCAGGAGCTTGCCGAGGACCAACCCGCCCCACTGGCTCGTGGCGTGGCTGGCGATCTGCCGGGAGGGGCAGTTGCGGTCGTACACGTCACCCGTCGTCGCCATGCCGTCCACGTTACCTGCATCCTTCCGCCGAGGTAAGTACCCGACAAAATAGTGGGTACTTACGAAAAGTGAGCTTCGATTCCTACCGTGGTCGCATGACCACGCTGATCACCGGGGCCACCGGCCACCTGGGCGCCCTCATCGCCGACCACGTCCTCACCCGCATCCCCGCCTCGGAGCTGGCCGTCTCGACCCGCTCGCCGGAGAAGGCCGAGGCGCTCGCCGCGCGCGGCGTCGACGTGCGCAAGGCCGACTTCGACGACGCCGAGTCGCTGTGCGCGGCGTTCGCGGGCGTGGACCGGCTCGTGCTGGTGTCGGCGGACGGGCCGGACCGGGTCGCGCAGCACACCCGCGCGGTGGAGGCCGCCAAGGCCGCGGGCGTGGCGTTCATCGCCTACACGAGCGTGGTGGACGCCGACACGTCCCCGCTCTCCCTCGCCCCCGACCACGCGGCGACCGAGCGGGTCATCCGCGAGTCCGGGATCGCGTTCGCGTTCCTGCGCAACGGCATGTACCACGAGAACTACACCCAGGCGCTGGGCCACGGGGTCGTCGCGCACGCCGCCGGTGACGGCCGCAACGCCAGCGCCTCCCGCGACGACCTGGCCGAGGCCGCCGCGATCGTGGTGACCGGCGAGGGCCACGAGGGCAAGGTCTACGAGCTGACCGGGCCGAGCGCGTGGACGTTCGCCGAGCTGGCCGCGCTGTCCGGCGACGAGGCGAAGCCGGTGACGGCGCAGGAGCGGATCGCCGGGCTGGTCGGGTTCGGGCTGCCCGACTTCGTGGCGGAGCTGCTGACGGACATCGAGGTCGCCATCGGCCGGGGCGCGCTGGAGCGCGTCACCGACGACCTGCCGACCCTGCTGGGCCGCCCGGCCACCCCGATCGCCGACGCGGTCGAGAACCGCTGATCACACCCCCCTGGCCCCGGAGCACCGCCGGGGCCGGGGGACGTCCGGCCCGGCGTGGGCGAGGGGTTCACGCCGGGTCGACCAGCAGCGCCGTGTCCAGCTCGGCGTGGGCCTCGGGGTGGTCGGCCCACCACTTCTCGAACGCCGGGTTCCTCGGCAGCAGCGCCCGGTACGCCCGCGCCGCGCAGGCGTAGACCTCGTGGGCCCGGCCCGCGACCGGGCCGTCGCGGCGGGTCGCCACCAGGACGTCGATCAGCAGCGGCGAGCCCTTGAGCGGTTTGACCACGATGCCGTCGCCGCCCCGCGACTGCGGGAGCGCGAAGCACACCGCGCCGCTGGCGACGAGCCCGCGCGCGCTGCTGGCCTCGTTGGCGTGGTGGGTGAACCGGGGCGTGAACCCGGCGCCCGCGCACGCGGCGACGATCTGCAGCCGGTTGCCGATGAACTGGTCGGGCGGGGTGACCCAGTCGCGGTCGGCCAGCTCGGCGAGGTCGACCTCGTCCTGCCCGGCGAGCCGGTCCCACTCGGGCAGCGCCACGAAGTGCGGTTCGCTCACCAGCCTGCGCACCTCGACGCCGCGCAGCTCGCGGGTGTCCAGGCCCTCGAACCAGTCGAGCACCGCCACGTGGAACTGGCCCGCGACCAGCTTCTCCAGCAGCTCGGACCCGCCCTGCATGGTCTCGGTGCGGATCTCGACGCCGGGAACGGCGCGGCGCAGCTCGGTGACGAGGTCGCCGAAGAACAGCGTCGGCACGCTCCCCACCAGCAGCGGCCCCCGGTCGGCCCCCGAGCTGCGCTCCCTGGCCAGCCGCACCAGCCCGCCGACCTCGTCCAGCACGAGCCTGGCCGAGGCGACGACCTGCCTGCCCAGCTCGGTGGGCACGCTGCCGCCGGGCGTGCGCTCGAACAGCCTGCCGCCGACGATCCGCTCGACCGTGCGCAGCTGGGCGCTCATGGCGGGCTGGGTGAGGCCGAGCCGCGAGGCGGCCTTGGTCAGGCTGCCCTCCTCGGCGATCGCGCACACCGCGCGCAGGTGGCGCAGCTCCAAGTCGGGCATAACTACCGCGTATCCCCTTTCCGGATGCCCTCCGGCGCGGGCGGGCGGGACATAGTGGTCCTGTCCCGGCGACCCACCCCGAGGAGGAGCAGGTGCGGCAGGAGCAGACGCGCGGCAGCCGGACCAGGCGCAACCAGATCCAGCGCGCCGTCCGGATCGGATAAGGGCTTCGGCGGTCCCCCTCCGCCGCGCGCCCGCGCCCCCGCTGACGCGGGCGGGACGTGCGGGCGGCCGGGAGGGGGACGAGCCGTCGCGGGGCGCCAGCGCCCCGCTGTCCGGGCCGCCCGCCGTGCCTGCGGAGAAACGGCGGGTGGCCTGGGGCAGCCGTGCCGAACCACCCTGCCGGCAGTCGGGGGTGGGGCGGCAGCGGCGGATGGCCGATCCGGTGGGCGGGGGCGCGGGGCCTTTCGGTGGTCGCGCTCGGCGCTCCGGGCGTTCACCCGGCGGCGCGGCCCGTGCGCGGTGCGGGGCTCGGGCGCTCCCAGGGGCACGCGCCTGGCGGCCTGCCCCGCGCGCCCAGGGGCCCGAGCGCTCCCCGGTGCGCCCCCGTCAGCCCCGCTCGTCGATCGGCACGGCCGCCCCGGTGACCCGCACGCCCGGCGCGCCCGCCTCGGCCACCACCACCAGCTCGCTCGGCCGCCCCATGTCGACCCCCTGGTGCAGCACGAACCGCCCGCCGTCCGGCAGCTGCCCCAGCTCCCGCAGGTACCCGCCGAACGCCGCCGCGGCGGCCCCGGTCGCCGGGTCCTCCACCACCCCGCCCACCGGGAACGGGTCGCGGGCGTCGAACACGTCGGGCGCGCGGCGGTGCACCAGCTGCGCAGTGAGGGCGTCGGCGCCCGCCAGCAGGGCGCGCAGGGCGGGGAAGTCGTAGTCCAGGGCGGCCAGCACGGCCCGGTCGCGGACCGCCACCACCAGGTGCCAGCCGCCGCCGAACGCCCAGCGCACCGGCAGCTCCGGGTCCAGGTCGGCGCGCGACCAGCGCAGCGCGGCGAGCGCGGCGTCGACGTCGGCGTCCGGCGCGGGCCTGGTGCGGGTCGGGACGCTGGTCAGGGTGGCCGTGCCGCCGTCGACGTCGACCAGCACCTCGCCCGCCGCGGTGTCCAGCGTGATCGTGCCGGGCAGGCCGAGGGCGACGGCCGCCGCGACGGTGGCGTGCCCGCAGAACGGCACCTCGGCCTCGGGGCTGAAGTAGCGGACCGCGAACCGGCGCGGGTCGGGGCCGGGCAGCAGGAACGCGGTCTCGGAGTAGCCGACCTCGGCGGCGGTCGCGAGCATCCGCTCGGGGGTCAGCTCCCGCGCGTCGAGGACGACACCGGCGGGGTTCCCGCCGGTCGGGGTGGTGGTGAAGGCGGCGTAGCGCAGGACGTTCGACATGCGTCCATCGTGCGCAATCAGTGGAATCGAGTCCAACGATGAACGTGCATGGCAGGTATCGCTATGTTCGATGGATGGACACCCGGCTGCTGCGCACCCTGCTGGTACTGGCGCGAACCGGGAGCTTCACCGCCACAGCCGCCGAGCTGCACCTGGTCCAGTCCTCGGTGACCAGTCAGGTCAAGGTCCTGGAGCGGCACCTGGGGGCGCGGCTGTTCGACCGGCTGCCGCAGGGCGCGCGGCTCACCGAGGCCGGGCGCAAGGCGGTGGAGAACGCGCGCGACGTGCTGTCCGCCGAGCAGCGGCTGCTGGACGCGGTGCGGGGCAGCACCGAGGTCGAGGGCGACGTGCGGATCGGCGCGCCGGAGTCGGTGTGCGCCTACCGGTTGCCGCAGCGGATCGCGGACGCGGCGCTGCGCTGGCCGGGCATCAGCGTGCACCTGTCCCCCGCCGGGACCAAGGAGGTGCTGCTCGGGGTGCGGCGCGGCACGCTCGACCTGGGGCTCGCGCTGGACGACGGGCTCGTCGCGCCCGGCCTGTCCGCGCACCCGGTCGGGGTGGAGCCGATCGAGCTGGTGGCCGCGCCGGGCGCGGTGGCGGAGGAGCGGTACTTCCTGCTGGAGGAGGGCTGCTCCTACACGGACCGGTTCGTGCGGGAGCTGACCGGGCGGCGGCCGCAGATCACCCGGTTCGGGAGCATCGAGGCGGTGCGGTCGTGCGTGGTGGCCGGGCTGGGGTGGACGGTGCTGCCGAGGGTCGCGGTGGCCGAGCAGCTGGAGAGCGGGGCGCTGCGGCGGCTCGGGGAGCTGCCGGACAGCACCCTGTACCTGGTCACCGACCCCCGGCGCACGCTGCCCGCGGCGGTCCGCGCGGTGGCGGAGGCGGTGCTGTAGCGCCGGTCCCGACCTCCGGGGCCCGGCTCGGGGCCCTAACCTGGGCGGGGTGATCGAGTCGAACGTTCCCGGACGCGCCGGTGAGCTGGTCGTGCGGACCTGGCCGAACCTGGGGGCCACCTGGCTGGCGGTACTCGTGCACGGGTGCGGGGAGCACGCCGGGCGGTACGGGCACGTCGCCGAGGCCCTGGTGGCGGCGGGCGCGCTGGTGGTCGCGGCGGACCAGGCCGGGCACGGGGCGTCGGAGGGCGAGCGGGCCCTGGTCGAGGACCTCGGGACGCTCGTCGGCGACGTCGACACCGTGATCGGCGCGGCCGGGGTGGACCTGCCGGTGGTGCTGGTCGGGCACGGCGTCGGCGGCCTGGTGGCGGCCCGGTACGCGCAGGACCACCAGGACCGGCTCGCCGCGCTGGTGCTGTCCGCGCCGGTGCTGGGCGCGTGGGAGGGCCTGGACGCGCTCGGCGGCGACGACCTGTCCGGCACGGAGGTCGACCCGGCCGAGCTGTCCAGGGACGAGGAGGTCGGCCGCGCGTACGCCGCCGACCCGCTGGTGTGGCACGGCCCGGTGCCCCGGCCGACGCTGGAGGCGGTGGAGCGGGCGATCGACGAGGTGAACTTCGGGCCGGTGCTGGACCGGGTGCCGGTGCTGTGGCTGCACGGCGGGGCCGACCGGCTGGTGCCCGAGGCCGACACGCGCACCGGCGCGGACCGGCTGCGCGGGGCGCGGTTCGAGGAGCGGGTCTACCAGGGGGCGCGGCACGAGGTGCTGCGCGAGACGAACCGGGACGAGGTGCTCGGCGACGTGGTCGACTTCGTCAGGCGGGCGCTGGGCGGGAGCTGACCGGGGGCTGGGCGAGGGCGGGGTCTGGCGGGCCTGCCGGGCGGGTCAGCTGGGCGGGCGGTTCAGCCGGGCAGCTCGGTTCACCTGGGCAGCGCGGTTCAGCCCGGCCGGGTGCGCTCGATCAGCTCGGCCGCCTCGCCGGGCGGGCCACACCGGCTCGCCCCGACCAGGGCGCCGTCCCTGGTGACCTCGACCGACGCGCTCTCCGGGAGGCGGGCCAGCAGCTCGGCGGGCACCGCGTAGTGCGGCACGCTCACCAGCACCACCTCGTCGCCGCGGCGCTCGGCGAGCACGCCGATGCTGCCGACCACCGAGGCCCGCACCCGCACCCGGCACCCGTCGACGTCCACCGCGTAGTCCCGGCGCGCCAGCGCCCGCAGCTGCCGCTCCAACCGGGCGCCGCGCAGCGCGATCCCCTTGCGCCGCAACCCGACCAGCACCTCGGCGGGCCACACCGGGTCCACGTCGGACAGCCCGAGCGCGCCGGGCGGCTCACCGAGGTCGAGCTGCTCCCAGCAGCCCGCGAACTCGGCCGCGGTCAGCCGGACCGGGTCCCACAGGACGGTGTGCCCGGTCAACGGGCGCGGCCCCCGGTCGCGCCCGGCGCAGGTCGACGGGACCGGGCCGCGCCCGACCGCCGCCCCACGCCCCCTGGGCGCCCGTCCGCACCGCTCAGCCCCACCGAGCCCCCTCCCCCGCGCGGCGGCCGGGTGTGCGGTGGCCGCGCGCCACCGCGCCGGTCGGGGTGGCAGCCCCTCGTCGCGGCGGCGCGGCCGGTCCATCATCGTGCGCCCCGGAGCGCGGCGCGCCGTCGAATCGCGGGATGGGCGCGGCCGGTGCGCGCCGGGTTCGGCATTCCGCCGCCGCCCCTGGAAATGCGCCGGGCAAAGGCGCGCGGGGACGCGCCCGGCGCCCCGCTCACCCGTTCAGTGAGCCGGATCACGGGAAATCGTTCGGCTCACGGCCTTGACCATTCACCGCGCTTTTCGCTCCACCGCGCAGAATTGCACCCGTCCAACCCGGTCGCGACCACAGCGGGTGCCGGCGGCGGCCGTCGAGCGGCCCAGTCGGCTACGACGAACGGGTGGCGGTGTCGGGCCCTTCGGGGACTCGTGGAGAATTTGCCCGCGATGAGCGGACAGGACCTGGAACTGGTGATCACAGTGGTGGTCACCGCCCACGACGAGCGTCAGGCGCTGGACGCCTGCGCCGGGTTGCTGCGCCGGATCGGCGGTCGGATCGTCCAGACGAGGGACTGCTCCGACGAGGAGCCCGGCTGCTGGTCCCTGACGGTGTTCAAGGAGTCGGGGGAGAGCGCGGAGCACAGCGTGCCCGCCGCCCTGACCAGGGCCGTCCGCCGGTTCGTCCGGGGGCTGGGCGAGCACTTCCCCACCCCGAAGGTCGCCTGCGAGCCCCCGACGGCGTGGACGGTGCTCGACGACGTCCACCTGCTCGGCCCGCTGGTCCAGGGCGCGGAACGGGTGCTGGTCGAGGCCTGGGCGGGCGGCGACCCGCTGCGCCGCAGCCCCGTGCCCGCCCCGAGGGCGGAGCACCCCCCGACGCCCGCGCCGACCACGTTCGCCGAACCGCCCGCGCCGCAGAGCGCGGAGCCGGTGATCCCCGCGCAGCCGGACGCCGCACCCCCGGCCCCCGAGCCCCCGGCCGCGCCCGAGCAGGACGCCGAACCGCCGCGCGCCGAGCCCCAGGCGCTCCCCGAGGCGACGCCGACCGCCGAGACCGTCGGGACCGCCGAGCCCCGGACGGCGCCTGAGTCCGACATGCCCCAGGAACCCCTGGCGGCACCCGCCCGCTTCGCGCCCGCCGCGCCTCCGGAGCTCCTGGCGACGCCCGAGCCCTTCACGCCCCAAGGCCCCCCGGCGACGCCCGAGTTCTTTGCGCCCACCGCGCCCCAAGAACCCCCGGCGACGCCCGAGTTCCTCGCACCCGCCGCGCCCCAGGAACCCCTGGCGACGCCCGAGTTCCTCGCACCCGCCGCGCCCCAGGAACCCCTGGCGACGCCCGAGTTCCTCGCACCCGCCGCGCCCCAGGAACCCCTGGCGACGCCCGAGTTCCTCGCACCCGCCGGGCCTCAAGAGCCCCTGGCGACGCCCGAGTTCCTCGCACCCGCCGCACTCCACGAACCCCTGGCGACGCCCGAGCCCTTCACGCCCTCCGGGCCTCAAGAGCCCCTGGCGACGCCCGAGCCCTTCACGCCCTCCGCGCCCCAGGAACCCCTGGCGACGCCCGAACCACTCACGCCCTCCGCGCCCCAGGAACCCCTGGCAGCGCCCGAGTCCCTGGCGCCTGCCAGCGCCGTGACGCCCCCGGAGCCCCCCGCCACCCCGGTGTCCCCTGAAGCGCCAGCGTCCCCCGCTGCCCCGCTCCTCCCTGACGCCCAGTTGCCCCCTGAAGCCCCGGTGTCCCCAGCAGCCCCGGTGTCCCCTGAACCCCAGGTCTCCCCCGCTGCCCAGGGTTCCCCTGAAGCCCCGCCGGTTCCGCCTCCCTCGCCCTCCCCCGCCGCTCCCCAGCGCCCCGCGGGCCCCACCGGCAGCGCGCCGACCTGGGCGGGCGCCGCCGCGGCGTGGCCGACGCCGGTCTGGCCCGCCCCGGTGTGGCCCGCGCCCGTCCCGACCGCGCGGACCGAGCGCGGGGGCGTCACGCCGCCGCCCACCGGTTTCCCGCCCGGCGTCGAGATCCCCGCCATCTCGGCCGTCCCCGCCGCCCCCACCACCCCGGCCGCTCCCCCCACCCCTGCGGCACCCACCGAGCCCCCCACCACGCCGTTCCCCGTCCTCCCCCCGGCTCCCCCGCAGCCCCTCCCCGAACCCGCCCCCCTGCCCACCCCGCAGGACGAACCAGCCCCGGCACCCCCCGAGCCCCTCTCGGACTCGCCCGTCCGGCTCATCCTGGAGATCCGCGCGATCACCGACCCGACCTCGTCCCCCGAGGAGCAGGCACGGTCGGTAGCGCGCGGGCTCGCCCCGGCCGGCAAGATCACCCGCGTGGCCCCCGGCGGACGACTACTGGCCGTGCACGTCGACCTCGGCACGAGCGAGGCGTCGCCCACCTCGGCGCTCCTCGACGCCGCCGCCGCGATGACACCCGACGGGTGGTCCGGCGTCGAGCGGGTCGGGGTGTCGGCGGTGGCGCGCTGGTCAGCGGGGCCCGCCCCTACAACGGGCGTCACCTCGCTGGAGCTGACGGCGACACCGCTCTCGGCATTCCAGTGGACACCGCCCGCGTGAGGGCCGGCGGGCGCTGCTCCGAATGAGTGGGTAACCACACCACCCTGTCAGCCGATCTTGCTTGATTAGCGTGAAACTCTGGGTATTACTTCAATTACAGAAGTGGTCGCCAGGCCACTGCGTGCTCTCAGGAGGGGTCGGTAACCGACATGGCCAGCATCGAAGAAGTCCGCGCGGCGATCGCCCAGGCCGTGGACAAGGCCAACGAGAGCGCGAAGGCGCTCCAGCAGGCCGCCAGCCTCGCCGAGGACGCGCAGGCCCTGCTCAACTCGGCGACCCAGGGCAGCGCCCAGTCCGACGTCGAGTCGGCGAACGCCCAGTTCGCGCAGGTCGCCAGCGGCGTCTCGGACCTCCAGAAGTACCTGGAGAACGGGATCTCCCAGGCCGAGAGCATCAACTCCAGGCTGTGACGTCGGTAGCGGAGGTCCGGCTCGCGCTGGAGCAGGTCGCCGAGGGCCTGCGGGACGCCTACCGCCTGACGCGGGAGGCGCAGGACCTGCTGGTGGACGCGGTCGACGTGCTGGCGGAGGCGGGTGAGAACCACCACGAGGAGCTCGTGCCGCCCGCGTTCCTGCGGGCCCGCGAGGCCTTCCCCGACGAACTGGAGCTGATCGTGAGCAGCCTGGAACTGGTCCAGCGGTTGGCCGCGGAGCTGTGACGTGAGCAGGCGCGACGACCGCCTGTGGCGGATCAGGGCGTCCCTGGAGCGCTTCCACGGGGCGGTGGCGGCGGCGCTGGGCAACGCCGCGCGCGAGCAGCGCGCCATCGCGGCCGAGCGCGCCCGCGACATGGTCGAGGTGATGGTGCGCGGCCAGGGCGTGGACCGCGCCCTGGTCGACCCGCTGCTGGCCGGGCCGCTGCGGAACCCGCTGTTCGGGCCGGTGCTGGCGCACGCGATGGCCGACCGCGTCGAGGCGTTCCGCGACTGGTCCGAGCAGGGCCCCGACCGGCTGGCCGAGATCGTCGGCGAGGCGTCGCCGGGGACCGCGTCCCAGCCGCACGAGGTGTGGCTGGGCGGGACGGGCACGGCGGACGGCAGCGACGGCGTCCCGGAGCTGTGGCGGATCGGCGAGGGCGAGGTGCCCTCGGCCCCGGAGCCCCGGCGGTTCCCGGTGGCGGTGCCGCTGCTGGACCAGGCGCACCTGCACGTGGCGTCCGCGCCCGAGGCGCGCGCGACGGCGGAGTCGCTGGTGGAGGGCCTGCTGCTGCGGGTGCTCAGCCACTTCCAGCCGGGCCTGGTGCAGGTGCACGTGTGGGACGTCGGCCAGCTGACCGGCTCGCTGCCCGGCCTGTACCCGCTGACCAGGGCGGGCCTGCTGACCGTGCACGACCCGGCGCGGCTGCACGAGCTGCTGGACGAGCTGTCCGACACGATCCGCCGCGTGCACACCGGCGTGCTGGTGGAGGGCCACCAGTCGATCAGGGCGGTCAGCGGCAGGCGCGCGGAGCCGTGGCGGATCGCGGTGCTGCTGGGCAACCGGCAGGCGCTCAAGGAGGAGCACCAGCAGCAGTTGCAGCGGGTGGCGCGCAACGGGCTGGCGTGCGGCATCCAGCTGTTCATCGTCGACATCCCGATCACGGTGAACTCGCCGGTGGAGACCGTGCGGGTGGCGGCGGACCACACGGCGACCTGCACCATGACCGGCAAGCACGTGCGGGTGCTGCTGGACCCGCCGCTGCCGCGCCACGCGGTGCCGAGGGCGTGCGCGGCGATCGCGGAGAAGCGCGAGGAGCGGCGCAGCCGGTTCGGCACGTTCGCGGACCTGCTGCCCGAGGAGCCGTGGCAGGAGCGGTCGGCGGCGGGCGTGGTGGCCCCGCTGGGGTTCTTCGACGGCGACCCGGTGCCGGTGGCGCTGGGCGACACCTCGCCGCACGCGCTGATCGGCGGGCCGAGCGGGTCGGGCAAGACGAACCTGCTGTACGCGATGCTGGGCAGCCTCGCGGCCCGGTACTCGCCGGACGAGTTGGAGCTGTACCTGCTGGACTTCAAGGAGGGCGTGTCGTTCGCGCAGTTCGCGCCGGGCCGCAAGGACCCGAGCTGGCTGCCGCACGCCCGGCTGGTCGGGGTGAACGTGAACACCGACCGCGAGTTCGGGGTGGCGCTGCTGCGGTTCCTGGCCGACGAGATGCGGCGGCGCGCGGACGCGGCGAAGCGGCACGAGGTCACGAAGCTGGAGCAGCTGCGCGAGGAGGACCCCGAGGGGCGGTGGCCCAGGGTCGTCGCGGTGATCGACGAGTTCCAGTACCTGTTCGGGGAGCGCGACCAGGTGACCGCGCAGGCCACGCAGCTGCTGGAGGACGTGGCGCGGCGCGGGCGGTCGCAGGGCATCCACCTGGTGCTGTCGAGCCAGGACGTGGCGGGCATCGAGGGGTTCTGGGGCAAGTCGGCGATCTTCGAGCAGTTCACCGTGCGGATCGCGCTGCCGAAGGCGCGGCGGGTGCTGGCGGAGCCGCAGAACGACGCGGCGGTGGAGCTGCCCCGCTGGCACGCGGTGGTGAACCACGAGTCGGGGGTGCGGCCGGGCAACCGGGTGGCTCGGGTGCCGGACGCGACGAGGCGGGGCACGTTCGACGCGCTGCAGGCCGAGCTGCACCGGATCAGGCCGGAGGAGCTGCCCGAGCCGATCCTGTTCGACGGCAGCCGGGTGCCGGTGCTGGGCGGGCTGGCGGACTTCCAGGCGCTGCGGCCGGGCGAGGCGAGCCCGACGGTGCTGCTGGGGCAGGTGATCGACGTGGCCGGGAGCGCGGCGAAGGTGCGGTTCGCGCGGACGCCGGGGCGGAACACGGCGGTGATCGGGTCGATGGCGGAGGACGCGGCCGGGGTGCTGGCGGGCGCGGCGCTGTCGCTGGCGCGGCAGCACTTCCCCGATCAGGCGCGGTTCACGGTGGCGTGCCTGGTGGACGACGCGAGGCCGCACGCGGACCGGCTCAGCAAGGCGCTCAAGGACGAGGGGTTCGCCGTCACCGAGGTGCCGCTGAAGGACTTCCGCGAGGTGCCCGAGGAGGAGCGCCGGGGGTTCCGCGAGGTCGTGGACGAGCACGCGAGGCGGTTGCGGGAGATCAACGCGGGGACGTTCGAGGGTCCGGTGGTCCCGGAGTACCTGGTCGTCTACGGGGTCGACGCGGCGCAGAGCCTGCTGGAGGTCAAGGACGAGAAGACCCGCGCGACCGGCGTGGACAGCTTCCGGCTGCTGCTCAAGCACGGGCCGGAGAACCGGACGCACCTGCTCGGCTGGTGGCGCGGGGCGCAGCGGCTGAAGAACAGCCTGCCGCCCGGCGTGTACGACGACATCGGCTCGTGGATCGCGTTCGACGTGCAGGGCAAGGAGCTGCTCTCGTTCGGTCCCGAGCAGGTGATGTCCTGGTCGCCGAGGCCCCGCAGGGGGTTGTTCTTCGACCGGTTCGAGCACTCGCGCCCGCAGGTGGTCATCCCGTTCGACACGGGGGAGGAATCATGATCGGCGGTCCGGTGGCGATGACGGCGTTCTCGGCGGAGGGGCGGGTTCCGGGGCAGGGACCCGGACCGGGCTCGGACGCGGGTCAGGGTGCGGCACGGGGGGCGGCTCACGGCCGCGGTCCGGGGGCCGTGCCGGTGCCCGGCGTCAACTCGGGGTTCGGCGGCGCGCTGTCGGCGGCCGAGCGGTACAAGGAGGTCGTCGAGCTCGCCGGTGACGCGGTGGAGCGGATGCGGCAGGTCGACCGGGAGCGGGTCGCGCAGCTGATCGAGGCGCTCGCCGAGTCGCAGATCCGGATGGCCGCCGCCATCGACCGGGAGAAGGTCGCGCAGCTCGGCGTGGACGAGCTGTGGCAGCAGGCCGTGGAGGCGCTGTGGGAGGAGCGGTCGATCCAGAGCATCGGCCAGCGGCCCCGGCCCGACGAGACCGTGCCGCCCAGGGACCAGCTGGAGTACGACAACGAGGTGGAGCTGGCCTACCTGGGGCTGGTGGAGTCGCTGGCCAAGCGGTCGCTGTTCCGGGGAGGCAAGTCCTAGCGGGGCGGCCCCGCGACGCGGTCCGCCGCCGTCGTGGGGCGTCCGCACCTCCCGGCGACCCGAGCCGCACCCGGCGCGGGCGATGATGCCCCCATGCGTCTGCACCACCCCTCCGAGCTGTCCGCGCGCGGCGCGCTGATCCGCTGGTCCGCCCAGGTCCTCGCCCCCGGTCGCGGTGGCGCGGCCTGGGTGCGCGGTGACGCCGTCGCCGTGCTCGCCCCCGCGCTCAACCGGCACGACCGGCTGGTCCTGGACGGCTCCCCCGACGACGTCCGCGCCCTCCTGGACGAGCACCACGCACCCGGACTGTCGCCGCTGGTCACCAGCGAGCTGGCGGCCGGGCTGGGGGTGCCGGTGCGGGCCGCGTTCGGCTGGATGGAGCGCGCCGACCCCGACGACCTGCCGGAGCGGGCCCCGGAGTGCGCCTGGCTGCCCGAGTCGGACTGGCCCGAGGTGACCGCCCTGCTGGCCGCCGCGAGCCCGCGCAGTTATGTGTGGCCAGGTGATCCGGGGGCGACGCGGTGGGCCGGGATCAGGGTCGGCGGGGTGCTCGCCGCGGTGGCGGCCGACGCGTGGTCCACCGACGGGGTGGGGTTCGTCGGCGGGGTCGCCACGCACCCCGGTTTCCGCCGCAGGGGGCTGTCGTCGGTGCTGTGCGCGTTCGTCACCGCCGAGCTGCTGGAGCGGCACGGCGGGTGCGCGCTCATGGTCGACCGGGACAACCCGACCGCGATCGGCGTGTACGCCCGGCTCGGGTACGCCTACCGGGAGCTGTCCGTGCTGGACCCGGCCGCGGCGGGGTCCGGGGAGCCGAAGGCGGGCGGGGCGGCGGGGAAGAGCGCGGCGTGACGGCGCGTTGACCCGCGGTGAGGGGATGTCCGCAACCCACCGCAGGGAGAAGCGCATGACCACCGCGCACGAGATCCACCTGGCCGCCCGTCCGAAGGGCTTCCCGACCGAGTCGGACTTCGCGCTCGTCGAGGTCCCGGTCCCGGCGCCGGGCGACGGGGAGCTGCTGGTGCGCAACCTCGTGATGAGCGTCGACCCGTACATGCGCGGGCGGATGCGGGACGCGAAGTCGTATGTGCCGCCGTACGCCCTGAACGCGCCGCTGGACGGCGGGGCGGTCGGCGAGGTGGTCGAGTCGCGGTCGCCGGACTTCGCGCCGGGGGACGTCGTGCTGCACGGGTTGGGGTGGCGCGAGTTCGCGGCGGTGCCCGCCGAGGGGGCGCGGAAGGTCGACCCGGACGCGGCGCCGCTGGGCGCGCACCTGGGCGTGCTGGGGATGCCGGGGCTGACCGCGTGGGCGGGGCTGCTGGAGGTCGCCGGGATGCGCGAGGGCGAGACGGTGTTCGTGTCGGGCGCGGCGGGCGCGGTCGGGCAGGTCGCGGGGCAGGTCGCCCGGTTGCGCGGGGCGAAGCGGGTGGTGGGCAGCGCCGGGTCGCCGGAGAAGGTGCGGTACCTGGTGGACGAGCTGGGCTTCGACGCCGCGTTCGACTACCGGGACGGGGACGTCGCCGGGCAGCTCGCGGCGGCGGCCCCGGACGGGGTCGACGTGTTCTTCGACAACGTCGGCGGCGAGCACTTGGAGGCGGCGATCACGGCGTTCACCACGGGCGCGCGGGCGGCGCTGTGCGGGGCGATCTCGGCGTACAACGCCGAGGAGGCGCCCGCCGGGCCGAGGAACCTGGGGCTGCTGGTGGGCAAGCGCGCCACGCTGCGCGGGTTCATCGTCAGCGACCACGCCCACCTGCGCGAGGAGTTCACCCGCGAGGTGGGCGGCTGGATCGCGGAGGGGAAGCTGCGCTACCGGGAGACGGTGACCGAGGGCGGGCTGGCGAACGCGCCCGCGGCGTTCATCGGGATGCTGCGCGGGGAGAACACCGGGAAGGCGCTGGTCAGGTTCTGACCAGCTCGCCGTCTTCGGCGACGACGCGCCCCGCGTGCACGACGAGCGCGCGCGGGGCGCGGTCCATGACGGCGGCGGTGACCGTGTCGCCGGGCACGACCACGACGGACGCGGGCGAGCCCTCGGTGAGCCCGAGCTTGGCGCCCAGGACGGCCGCGCCGCCCCTGGTGGCGATGTCCACGCACATCTCGACCTGGTCGTCCCGGCGGAACCCGCCCCGGTAGGCGAGCTGCCAGGCGCGGCCGAGCATGTCGCCGTCGCCGTAGGGGGACCAGTGGTCGCGGATGCCGTCCTGGCCCAGGCCCAGGCGCACGCCCGCGCGGCGCAGGCGGTGCAGCGGCAGGGGGTCGCGGGCGCCGGGGGCGACGGTGGTGACGGCGACGTCGTGCTCGGCGAGGAGGTCGACGAGCAGGCCCTGGCGGTGGTCGTCGACGGTGGACAGGGCGAACGCGTGGCTGATGGTGACCTCGCCGCGCATCCCGAGGGCGGCGACGCGCTCGCAGACCAGCTCGATCTGGAACGCGCCGAGGGTGCCGTCGTCGTGCAGGTGCAGGTCGACGCCGCACTGGTGCTTCTCGGCGAGGCCGAAGACGGTGTCGAGGTGCTTGACGGGGTCGCGGTCGGCGGAGGCCGGGTCGAGCCCGCCGACCAGGTCGGCTCCGGCCCGCAGCGCGGCGTCGAGCAGGTCGGCGGTGCCCTTCTCGCGCAGGACGCCGCACTGGGGGAACGCGACGACCTGCACGAGCGCCCGGTCGCGGTGGGCCTCGCGGGCGGCGAGGACGCCTTCGAGGCGTTCGAGGCCGGAGTCGACGTCGACCTGGGCGTGGCTGCGCACGTGGGTGGCGCCGGAGGCGATGGTGCGGCCGAGGGTGCGGGTGGCGCGGTCGGCGACGGGCTCGTCGGCGCGCCAGTGGCGGCGGTCGTTGTCGACGAGGGCGGTGAGGCCGGGCCCTGCGGAGTGCGGGCGGAAGGGGAGGCCGAGGCGGGTGGAGTCGAGGTGCGCGTGGGCGTCGGTGAAGGCGGGGAGGAGGACGCCGTTGCGGCCGTCGACGGTGGTGGCGCCGGGCGGGGCGGGGAGGTGCGGGCCGAAGGCGGTGAGGGTGCCGTTCGAGCAGAGGACGTCGACGGTCGGCGCACCGGGGTCGGCGGGCCACGGGCGGACTGAGCGGATCAGCAGGTCTCCGGGCACGGGGTGACGCTAGTACTTCGGGTGGGGGGTGGGGGTAGTGGCGGGGGTGGGTCGTGGCGGGTGGGGTGGTTTGTGAGGGGCGGCGGGGGCGGGAAGCTCATGACGGGCGACAGGCGACGGGCGACGGGCGACGGCCGGCGACGGGCGACGGGACGGCCAGCGACGGGGCGGCGGGCCACAGGCAGCGAGGGCAGGAAGCGGGCCACGGGCAGCGGGCCACGGCTGACGGCTGACGGGTGGCGATGAGAGGCAATTAGCGGGTGGCAGCGGGAGGCGTGGGGTTCGAGGCGGTTGGTGTGGCACAGGATCTCGGTTGAACGGTCCGTTCAACCTTCGGTGAACGGACCGTTCAACCGACCTAGCCGACCGCGACTCGCTCCACACCCACACCTACACCTGTGCTTGTGCCTGACCGCGTTTAGGCAGGCACAGGGTGGGCCGCAGCTGACCAGAGCTGGGTGAACGGTCCGTTTACCCAAGGTTGAACGGTCCGTTCAACCTTGCAGAGCAGGTGCATGTAGGCGCAGGCGCAGGTCGAGCCGCAGTCGACCGGGCTGGGTGAACGGTCCATTCACCCAAGGTTGAACGGACCGTTCAACCTTGCAAGGCGCGGGCTGGGCGCGGTTGTGGGCACCTGCTCGCGCCTGTGGCTGTGGCTGCGGGTGCGGTTTCGGCTGCGGGTGTGGCTGCGGGTGTGGCTGCGGGTGCGGGTGCGGGTGCGGGTGTGGCTGTGGCTGCGCCTGCGGCTGCGGCTGCGGCTGCGGCTGCGAGTGTGGCTGCGGCTGCGGTTTCGGCTGCGGCTGCGAGTGTGGCTGCGGCTGCGGTTTCGGCTGCGGCTGCACCTGCGGATCAACACGAGGGGCCGCCCACCTGGGCGGCCCCTCGATGCTGGTCCTCGTCGCCGTGTGAGCGGGTTACTCGCCGATCACCGGCTTCGCCGCCTTCGGCGGCTCCTCGGCCAGGGGGTCGCCCTGGATGCGGACCTTGCGCTGGTGGTCCTTGCCGCCCTCCTGGCCTCCCATCGGGGCCATCGGGGCTCCGCCCATCATGCCCATGCCGCCGCCCGCGCCTCGCGCGCCGCCCGCCGGGGCGCCGCCGGGGGCGCCTGGCGCGGGAGCGCCTGCCGCCCCGGACGGGAGGACGCCGGACGCGCCGCCTGCCTGCATGGGCTGGGGGGTGGCGCCGCCTGCACCGCCCAGGCCGCCTGCGGAACCGGCACCGCCGAAGCCGCCGCCACCGCCGCCGAAGCTGGGCATCGGGCCGCCGCCCCCACCGGCGCCACCACCGGCACCGCCACCACCACCGAGGTCACCGCCGAACGGCTTCACGGCGGGGATCGGGGGCGTGGTCAGCGGGGGAACCGTGGGAGTCGTGTTGGTCGCGTGCGTGACGTCGCGCGCGGGCAGCGGGGTCACGCCGGTGACGCCGCTCCCGGCGGGCACCCAGCGGCCGGGTTCCCAGTGGCCGCCCGACGAACCGCCCGACGAACCGCCGGAACCGCCGTAGCCGCCCGAACCCGCGGAGCCGCCTGCCCCACCGCCGACCGTCGGCGGCCTGGACACCGACGAACCGCCCGTGGAGCCCCCGTAGGACCCGCCGACCCCACCACCGACCCCACCGACACCGCCACCGACCACGGGCGGCTGGGACACGACCGGCCTGCCGCCCGCGCCACCGTACCCGCTGTCGTAGCCGGAACCGGCGCCGACGCCCGCACCGGGCCCGAGCGTGCCCGGCTGGTTCACCGCGGCCCCACCGCCCGCGCCGTTCGCGCCGCTGGTCCAGGTGCTCCCGCTGCCGTTCTCGCTGTACCGGGTGTTCGCCCCCCGGTCCATGTTCGCCAGCTGCTCGCCGGTCAGCCCGAGGCCGCCCGCGCTGAGCCGGGGGTTCCCGCCCGCGCCCGCCGCGCCCGCCGAGTTGGAGTGCGTCATCGCGGTGATCGCCTGCAGGACCTGCTTCGCGGTCTGCGCGATCTGCGCGACCGACTTGATCAGGTCGATGAGCTTCTTCAGCGAGGTCGCGAGCTTCTGCAGGAAGTCCACGAACTTCTTCGCGTAGTCGCACGCCATCCGCACGATGTCGCCGATGGCGGCGGCGATGGAGGCGCCGAAGGTCAGCCAGGACACCGACAGCCACTGGATGATCTTCATGACCATCTCGGACACGGCCTTGCCGATCAAGTCCATGATCGTCTTGCGGACGGTGCCGACCAGCTCGCCCGCGCCCTTGGCCGCCGTGGAGATGCCCTTGGCCGCCTTGGCCAGCGTCTCCAGGCCGGACGAGTGCTTGGTCGCGGCGGCCCGGTAGCCGTCGGCCGAGCGGCCCCGCCAGCCCTTCGTCTCCTCCACCGAGGTCCGCCGGTAGTCCGCGACGATCGACTCGACCTGCTTGGCCGCGTTGGCCCAGCTGTCGGACATCTTGGTGATCGCCTGCGGGTTGCCCAGCAGCGCGTCGAACGGCTCCTTCAGGAACGACACGTGCTGCACGGCCCAGCTGAACCCGGCCGAGACCAGCCCGCCCATGGGGTTGCTCGCCAGCCCGACCACGCTCATGGCCGCGTTGGCCATGCCGAGCCCGGCCGCGACCCAGTCGCCGCGCTCGATCGCGTCGGCGGTGCCCTTGACGTCGCCGACCAGGTTGGCCGGGTCGCGCTGCTGGGTGGTCGAGACGTCGGTGCCTGCCTGGGGGGTCATCCGCGCGCCTTTCCGGTGAAGCCGAACGCGTTGTCGAGGTCGACGTTCTCGTACAGGTCGGCGACCTCCTTGAGCCCCTGGCACATGTCGGCCACGGTCTCGGCGGCCTGGCCGAGGATGTCCTGGGAGACGCCCGCCTGCTTGAGCAGGAACTCGGCCAGGAACGACCCGAAGATCCCGAAGGCGTCGGTCGCCAGGGAGGGGTCGGCGGTCTGGGTCGCCGTGACCATGCGCTGCGTCAGCTGGTCGACCGTTCCCGCGTGCCCCCGGATCTGCTCCGGGCTCACGTTGAAGGAGTCGAACATCGATCTGTCCCCCGGCTCTTCTAGGCCATCACGTCTGGCGGGTTGGTGAAGTAGTCGTCGTCGGGCCTGGTGTCCCGACGCTGCACCTCGGGAGCCGGTTCCACCGGGTCCGTGCCGTCACCCGAATAGCCGTTCGGCATCCGGGACTTCACGAACTCCAGGGCCGGGCTGTCGCCGACCAGCTCGGACACGATCTCGACGACCTGCCCGGCGGCGGCGCGCTGCGCCTCGGCGACGGCCTTGAGCACGGCCGCCGCGATCCGCTCCGGGTCCTCACCGCGCAGCGCCGGGCGCAGGATCAGGTCGGTCAGCGCGCCGGAGGCGTTCACCGAGACCGTGATCAGCCCGTCCGGGGAGGTGGCGCTGCCGCCCACCCCGCCGAGCTTCGCCTCGGTCTGCGCCGCCTCGCGCTTGGCCTGCTCGATCTTCTGCCCGTACTGCGCGAGCCACTGGTCCGGCTCCATCTGCACCCCTCATCGCACACCGGGCTCACCCGCCCTGTGCCGGTTCGACCCGTCGTCGTTCGATTCGGTTCCGGCGACCCCATCGTTTCACCCGCGCGTGGCCGAATTGGGCCATCCGGGGGAATGTCCCGCTGACCGTGCGGTCAGGTTGCCGTCCTGTTGGGTTTTCGCAACACTTCGTCCATGAGTCCGGTGCGCCGGGGCTCCGAGCAGCCCATCCACAACCGGATCGGCGTGCTGCGCGCGGAACGCGGGCTGAGCCGGGCCGACCTCGCCGAGGCGGTGGAGGTGAACCCGCAGACGATCGGCGCGCTGGAGCGCGGCGACCACTACCCGAGCCTGGACCTCGCGCTGCGCATCTGCGAGGTGTTCGGGCTGCCCGTCGAGGCGGTGTTCGGCCGCGCTCCGTTCGAACCGCTGTCCACCCAGGTCTACCGCCGGTGATCCCGGTGAGCGAGGAGGAGCGAGGGTGTCGCAGGGGCTGCTGGAGGTCGACCGGGTCTCCAAGCGCTACGGGGACGTCGTCGCGCTGCGGGAGATGACGTTCGAGGTGCGGGCGGGCGAGCTGTTCGGGTTCGTCGGCAGCAACGGGGCGGGCAAGACCACCACGATGCGGATCGCGCTGGGCGTGCTGGAGGCGGACTCCGGGCAGGTGCGGTGGAACGGCGCGCCGATCGACCTGCGGACCCGCCGGTCGATCGGCTACATGCCGGAGGAGCGCGGGCTCTACCCGAAGATGCGGGTGCTGGAGCAGCTGGTGTACCTGGCCGAGCTGCACGGTCTCGCGCCGGGCGAGGCGCTGCGGTCGGCCGAGCTGTGGGTGGACCGGCTGGGGCTGCGGGAGCGGCGGCGCGACGAGGTGCAGAAGCTGAGCCTGGGCAACCAGCAGCGGGTGCAGCTGGCGGCGGCGCTGGTGCACCGGCCCGAGGTGCTGGTCCTGGACGAGCCGTTCTCCGGGCTGGACCCGGTGGCGGTGGACGTGATGAGCCAGGTGCTGCGCGAGCAGGCCGCCGCCGGGGTGCCCGTGGTGTTCTCCAGCCACCAGCTGGACCTGGTGGAGCGGCTGTGCGACCGGGTGGGGATCGTGCGCGGCGGGGCGATGGTGGCCTGCGGGACCGTGGACGAGCTGCGCGCGGGCGGGGTGGAGCGGCTGGTCGTGGAGGCGCCCGGCGCGCCGCCCGGCTGGGCGGACGCGGTGCCCGGCGTGCTGTCCGCGCGGCACGAGGGCGCGCGCACCGTGGTCGAGCTGGCGCCGGGCGCCGACGACCAGGCGGTGCTGGGCGCGGCGCTGGCGACCGGGCCGGTGCGCGAGTTCTCCCGGCGGCGGCCGTCGCTGACCGAGTTGTTCCGCAGCGTCGTCACCAGCGAGGAGAGCGCCGCATGAGCGCACCGTCCCCCGGCCGCTCGCTGTCCCCGGCGCGCGCGGTCCTCCTGGTGGCGCGCCGGGAGTTCCTGAGCAAGGTGCGCACCCGGTCGTTCGTGGTCGGCACGGTGGTGATCATCGCGGCGATGGCGGGGTTCGTGGCGCTGCAGGCGCTGCTGTTCACCTCGGCGTCGACGTCGGTGGTCGGGCTGAACGGGCAGGCGACGGTGCTCGCGCAGCCGCTGGAGGAGACCGCGCGCTCGCTCGGGCGCGAGGTCGAGGTCGTGGACGTGCCGGACTCGGCGGCGGGTGAGGGTCTGGTGCGGTCCGGGGAGCTGGACGCGCTGGTGCTGGGCGCGCCGGACGCGCTGCGGGTGCTGGTCAAGGACGGGCTGGACCCCTCGCTGGCGAACGCGGTCGACCTGATCGTGAAGCAGCAGGTGCTGGCGGCGCAGCTGGCCGAGGCCGGGCTGGACCCGGCGCGGGTGCAGCAGAACGTGGCGGACGCGCGGGTGCGGGTCGTGGCGCTGGACCCGGAGGACCCGATGGTCGGGCAGCGGCTGGTGATCGGGCTGGTGATCGCCGGACTGCTGTACTACTCGCTGCTGGTCTACGGGACGATGGTCGCCCAGGGCGTGGTGGAGGAGAAGTCGAGCCGGGTCGTGGAGATCCTGCTGTCGACGTTGCGGCCCGCGCAGCTGCTGATGGGCAAGGTGATCGGGCTCGGCGCGGTCGGGCTGGCGCAGCTGCTGCTGATCGGCGCGATCGGGCTGGGGCTGGCGTCGGCCGCCGGGGTGGTCCGGGTGGACGGGCCGACCGGCGGGGCGCTGCTGATCGGGGTGCTCTGGTACCTGCTGGGGTTCTTCCTGTACGCCACGGTGTTCGCGGCGGCGGCGTCGCTGGTGTCGCGGCAGGAGGAGGTCCAGTCGGTGCTGACGCCGATCACGATGCTGATCGTGATCGCGTTCGTGGTGGGGTTCAACCTGCTGGTCAGGGACCCGGCGAGCAGGCTCGTGGCGGTGCTGTCGGTGCTGCCGCCGTTCGCGCCGATCCTGATGCCGGGGCGGATGGCGATCGGGGCCGCGCCCGCGTGGCAGGTGGTGCTGGCGGTGGTGCTGGCGCTGGGGGCCGCGGTGGGTGTGGTGTGGGTCGGCGGGAAGGTGTACGCGAACGCGGTGCTGCGGACCGGGGCGCGGGTTCGGCTGCGGGACGCGCTGCGGTCGCCGCGCGGGACCGCGCGGGGGGCGGCTCGGCGGTGAGCTCGGGCCGGTGGATTCGGGCCGATGAGTGCGTGGCGGTGAGTTGGCGGCGGTGAGTTCGCGCTGGTGAGGCCGTTCGGGGGTAGCGCTGGCGGTAGCTCGAGGACTATCCCTGGCGTGGCAGACCCCGCGCCCCCGCGTCGTTAGCGTTCTGCGGTGTGGACGAATCGCGGGACGTGGTGGGCGCGTTGCGGCGCAAGGGGTTCCTGGTCTCGGTGTGGCCGTGGCGGGCGCTGCTGCACGCGCTGACGACGCCGCTGGTCGCGGCGGTGGCGGCGGCGCCGCTGGCCCCGGTGGGGGTGCTGTGGGCGGCGGCGGTGGTCAAGGTGGTGCGCGGCGAGGCGGTGAGCGGGGTCGTGCCGGTGGCGGCGCTGCTGCTCGGGGCGGCGCTGGCGGCGGCGCTGCCGGTGCTGTCCGCCCCGGTGGCGTGGGCGGAGCGGTGGCGGCTGGTGCTGCTGGGGGACGAGCGGCTGGCCGCGGTGCGGCCCGCGCCGGGGCTCGGGGCCTGGGTGCGGAGCCGGTACCTGACGGCGGCGGCCTGGCGGGAGACCGGGTACGCGGTGCTGCTGGCGCTGGCCGGGACCGGGCTGGGCGGGGTGCTGCTGCTGGCGGGCGGGGTGCCGCTGGCGATGCTGCTGGCGCCGCTGCTGGTCACGCCGGACTCGCCGCTGGTGGTGCTGGGGTGGCGGGCCGTGACGCCCGCGGACGGGCTGTGGTTCACGGCGGCCGGGATCGCCCTGGTCCCGGTGCTGGCGTACGCGGTGGGGCTGCTCGGGGCCGGGCACCTGCTGGTCGGGCGGGCGCTGCTGCGCGGTGACGAGGCGCTGCGGGCCGAGCTGGCCGAGGTGGCGGGGTCGCGGGCGCGGCTGGTGGACCGGTTCGACGCCGAGCGGCGCAGGATCGAGCGGGACCTGCACGACGGGGCTCAGGAGCGGTTGGTGGGGTTGACGCTGCGGCTGGGGCTGGCGAAGGCGGAGCTGCCGGAGAACGAGGACGTGGCGGCGGCGCACGACCAGGCGAAGCGGTTGATGGTGGAGCTGCGGGAGCTGGTGCGGGGGATCCACCCGGCGGTGCTGACCGATCGCGGGCTGGGGGCGGCGCTGGCCGAGCTGGCGGACCGGTCGGTCGTGCCGGTGGTGCTGCGGGCGCACCTGCCGACCCGGCCGCCCGCGCACCTGGAGTCCGTGGCCTACTTCGTGGTGGCCGAGGCCGTGGCGAACGCGGTCAAGCACAGCGGCGCGGGCGAGGTGCTCGTTCGGGCCGGGATCGAGGGCGGGGGCGTGGTGGTCGAGGTGCGGGACGACGGGCGGGGCGGGGCCGATCCGGCGGCCGGGAGCGGGTTGACCGGGCTGGCCGACCGGGTCGCGGTGGTGGGCGGGAGGCTGTCGCTGTCCAGCCCGGCGGGCGGGCCGACGGTCCTGCGGGCGACCCTGCCCCTGAGCGGCTGAGGGGGCGGGGCGGTGCGGGTGGTGCTGGCCGAGGACGGGGTGCTGCTGCGGGCCGGGGTCGAGGAGCTGCTGCGGCGGTTCGGGATCGAGGTGGTGGCCTCGGTCGGGGACGCCACCGCGCTGCTCGACGCCGTGGCCGCGCACTCACCCGACCTAGTGCTCACCGACGTCCGGATGCCGCCGGGCGACGGGGACGACGGGCTGCGCGCGGCGGTCCGGCTGCGGGCGGCCGACCCCCGGCTGCCGGTGGTGGTGTTCAGCCAGTACGTGGCGGGCGAGTACGCGGAGGAGCTGCTCTCGTCCGGCGACGGGCAGGGGGTCGGGTACCTGCTCAAGGACCGGGTCGTGGACGTCGCCGAGTTCGTCGACGTGCTCAGGCGGGTCGCCGCCGGGGGGACGGTGATCGACCACGAGGTGGTCCGGTCGCTGCTGGGCAGGCGGCGCGACCCGCTGGCCCGGTTGTCCGGGCGGGAGCGGGAGGTGCTGGCGCTGGTGGCCGAGGGGATGGCGAACTCGGCCATCGGGCGGCGGCTGTGCGTCAGCGAGGCCGCGGTGCACAAGCACGTGGGGAGCATCCTCCTCAAGCTCGGGCTGCCGCCGGGGGCGGAGGGGAACCGGCGGGTGCTGGCGGTGCTCGCCTACCTGCGGGCCTCGTGACGGGCGCGGGGCGGGCGAGCGGGCGCAGGCGCAGGCGGGCAGGCGGGCGGCTACTTGATCGCGGCGAAGCGGTCCAGGGCCACCTGGCGCTCGTGGGCGTGGTCCACGATCGGGTCCCTCGGCTGGTGGACAGCCTTGCCCGCCACGTCCCGCAGCTCCGGGACGTAGCGCCGGATGTAGTCGCCCTGCGGGTCGAACTTCTGCCCCTGGGTGATCGGGTTGAACACCCGGAAGTACGGGGCCGCGTCGGTCCCGCTGCCCGCCGCCCACTGCCAGTTGTGCTGGTTCGAGGCCAGGTCGCCGTCGACGAGGTGCTCCATGAAGTGCCTCGCGCCCCACCACCACGGCAGGTGCAGGTCCTTGACCAGGAAGCTCGCCGTGATCATCCGGACGCGGTTGTGCATCCAGCCCTCCGCCAGCAGCTGGCGCATCCCGGCGTCCACGATCGGGTAGCCGGTGCGGCCCTCGCACCACGCGTGGAAGTGGTCGCGGTCCTCGTCCAGCTCGATGCGGTCGAAGCGGCGGTCGAGGTTGCGGCGGGCGCTGGCCGGGTGGTGCCAGAGGACGTCGGCGTAGAACTCGCGCCACGCCAGCTCGTTGCGGAACACCGCGGAGGCCTCGTCCTGGCCCAGGTCGTCCAGGAGGGTCCTCGGGTGCACCACGCCCCAGCGCAGGAACGCCGAGAACCGGCTCGTGCCGTCCACTCCGGGGATGTCGCGGGTGCGGTGGTAGTCCGGGAGGCGCTCGTCGCGGAAGCGCTCCCACAGCTCGGCCACGTCCGGCAGCGGCTCCGCCCTGGGGCGGGTGCTGCGCGGGGGCTCGATCCAGTCCACGGTGGACTCGTCGGTGTCCGCGGGCTTGCGCCAGCCGTGGTCCAGCCAGGCCCGGTAGAACGGGGTGAACACCCGGTAGGGGGTGCCGTCCGACTTGCGCACGCGGCCCGGCCTCACCGCGTACGGGGAGCCCGCCTCCACCAGCTCGACCCGCTCCCCCACGGCCGCGTCGCGCTCGCGCCCGTACGGCCCGGTGTCCGCCGAGACGTGCACGGTGTCGGCGCCGACCTCCCGCGCCACGGCGGGGACCACCTCGACCGGGTCGCCCTCCACCACCATGAGCCTGCCGCCCAGCCGGTCGTCCAGGGACTTGAGGCAGCGGTGCAGGAACTCGACCCGCGGCTTCCCGGACGGGCGCAGGAGCTTCGGGTCGAGCACGAACAGGGCCAGCGCGCGGTCCGCGCGGTCCGCCGCCTCCAGCAGCGCGGGGTGGTCCTCCACGCGCAGGTCTCGGCGGAACCACACCACGGTCGAGGAAGTCACCCGGCCGACCCTAGGAGCGCCCTCACCCGGCCGCATGACAGAGCGCGTCCGGCCCACCCGAAGGCGGGAACCCCGGTGGGGAACGACGGCGGGCCCGCACCTCCGGTGGAGGTGCGGGCCCGCTCGACGTGCTCGTCGCGGGACTCGCTCCCGCTCCGGCCCGGCACCCTGACCTGAGCGCCGGACCACGACGCCCTGGGGCGTCGCGCCGGGTCAGTGACCCAGATCAGCGACCCGGATCAGCGACCCGGATCAGTGACCCGGATCAGCGCTCGGTCATCGGCACGAAGTCGCGCGCCGGGGAGCCGATGTAGATCTGCCGGGGGCGGCCGATCTTGGTGGCCGGGTCGTTGATCATCTCGCGCCAGTGGGCGATCCAGCCGGGGAGGCGGCCGAGCGCGAACAGCACCGTGAAGAACTTCGTCGGGAAGCCCATCGCCCGGTAGATCAGGCCGGTGTAGAAGTCCACGTTCGGGTACAGCTTGCGCTCGACGAAGTAGTCGTCGCTGAGCGCGGCCTCCTCCAGGGCCTTGGCGATGTCCAGCAGCTGGTCGTCGCCGCCGAGCTTGCCGAGGATGTCGTCGGCCGTGCGCTTGATGATCGCGGCGCGCGGGTCGTAGTTCTTGTAGACCCGGTGGCCGAAGCCCATCAGGCGGACGCCGTCCTCCTTGTTCTTGACCTTCTTCACGAACGAGGCGACGTCACCGCCCTCGTTGCGGATCTTCTCCAGCATCTCCAGCACGGCGCTGTTGGCGCCGCCGTGCAGCGGGCCGAACAGGGCGTTGATGCCCGCGGAGATGGAGGCGAAGAGGTTGGCCTCGGACGAGCCGACCAGGCGCACGGTGGACGTGGAGCAGTTCTGCTCGTGGTCCGCGTGCAGGATGAACAGCAGGTCGAGCGCCTTCACCAGGTCGGGGTCGACGTCGTACGGCTCGGCGGGGAAGCCGAACGTCATGCGCAGGAAGTTCTCCACCAGACCCAGGCTGTTGTCCGGGTACAGGAACGGCTGGCCCACGGACTTCTTGTAGGCGTAGGCCGCGATGGTGGGGACCTTGGCCAGCAGGCGGATGGTCGACATCTCGACCTGCTTGGCGTCGAACGGGTTCAGGCTGTCCTGGTAGAACGTGGACAGCGCGGACACCGCGGACGACAGCACCGGCATGGGGTGCGCGTCGCGCGGGAAGCCGTCGAAGAACCGCTTGAGGTCCTCGTGCAGCAGGGTGTGCCTGCTGATCTTGGAGGAGAAGTCGGCCAGCTGCGCCTCGGTCGGCAGCTCGCCGTTGATCAGCAGGTAGCTGACCTCCAGGAAGTTGGACTTCTCCGCGAGCTGCTCGATCGGGTAACCGCGGTAGCGCAGGATGCCGGCGTCGCCGTCGATGTAGGTGATCTCGGAGGAGCAGGACGCGGTGTTGACGAAGCCGCTGTCCAGGGTGACGAGGCCCGTCTTGGCCAGGAGCTTGCCGAGGTCGATGCCGGAGGCACCCTCGGTCGCCCGGACCAGCTGCATCTCGTGCTCTCCGCCGTCGTGGCGGAGCGCGACGGTACGGGGGTCGTTCGGCGCAGTCGTCGCGTCGGACATGCAGAGTCCCTCTCACGCTCGGTTCGGGGTGGCTCTCGCGCTGGTCGCGCACGACCGCAGCGCGGACGGTGGGTCGTCCGCTCCGCAGCACCACCCCGTTGGGGTCCTGACAGTTGGCGTCACGCTAGTCGGGGGTCGACCCGCTCCTCAGCCGCGGAGTGCACCGATTCCGCGAGGTGGGACCTGCATCACAAGGGATGCGCGGTTAGCTGGCGCGCATCCCCACCGTAACCCTTTTGCCCTGTTCCTCCACCGGACGGGAGGTGAGAGCTAGGTCATCTCCAGCTCGCGTTTGAACGGGGGCTCGGCCCCGGCCCGCGAGCAGGTGATGGCCGCGGCGGCGCCCGCGTAGGACAGCGCCCTGATCCACGACGCCCCGTCCAGACCGCGCACCGCCTCGGCGGACAGCGCGTCGTGGTCGTGCAGCCAGGCCAGCAGCGCGCCCTGCACGGTGTCACCGGCGCCGATCGTGTCGACCACCTGGACGGCCACCGGTGGGACGTGGATCACCTCGCCCGATCCGGTGAGAACGGCCAGCCCGTCGCCACCGCGGGTGAGCACCACCACGGCCGGGCCCTCGGACTGCCACTGCCGGGCGGCGGCGAGCACGTCGTCCTCGGGGGCGTCCTCGGGGAGGTCGGCGAGCCAGCGGGCGTCCTCGACGGACACCTTGAGCAGGCCGACGTCGGGCAGCCACGAGCGGAAGCGGGCCCGGTAGGCGTCGGCGTCCGGGATGAGGCTCGCGCGGATGTTCGGGTCCAGCGCGGTGAGCGCGCCGCGCGCGGACTCGCGGCGCAGGACGGCCTCGTAGGCGCTCGCGCCGGGCTCCAGGACCATCGACAGGGTGCCGAAGGACACCGCGCGCACGTCGTCCGGCAGGGGGCCGGGGTCGGCGACGAGCCGGTCGGCGGTGCCCTCCACGTAGAAGGTGTACCGGGCGGACCCGTCGTCCGCGAGGCCGACGACCGCGAGGGTGGTCGGCTCGGGGCCGCGCGCCACCAGGTCGGTGGCCGCGCCCGAGGCGGTCAGCCGCTCCACGACCCGGTCGCCGAACAGGTCCTGCGAGACCCTGGACAGGAACGACACCGGCACGCCCAGCCTGCCGACGGCGACGGCCACGTTGAACGGCCCCCCGCCCAGGCGCGGGGCGAGGTTCCCCTCGGACGTGGGCACGAGGTCCACGAGGGCCTCACCAGCAACGACGATCAACCCTGGCTCCGTTCTCTGCGCAACCCGTCGAGCAGGAGTTCACCGAGGGCGGTGAACGCCTCCGCGTCCGTGACCCCGGCTCGCCGGGGCAGGACGCCCGTCTGGATGTTCTCGATCAGTACCCCGGCCATCTCGGCGATGAGCACGGCCTGGACGTCGCGGAACACCCCGTCCCGCACGCCCTCCTGGATGAACTCGCGCAGGCGCGCGGCGGCGGCGCGGGCGTTGCGCTCGTAGGTGCTGCGGGTGGGCGCGTAGTCGGCGACGTCCGCGAGGAAGCGGGCGCTGGCGCGGCGCAGCTCCTCGGCGGCGACCGCGAGGTAGGTGCCGACCTTGGCGGGCGCGTCCTTGAGGTCGGCCACGCGGCGCTCGATGTGCTCGGCGGCGCCCTTGAAGTAGCGGCGGACGACCCGGACGGCGAGCTGCTCCTTGCTGGCGGCGAGCGCGTAGAGCGTCGACTTGGAGCAGTGCAGCCGGGCGGCGAGGTCGTCGAGCGTGAAGTGCGCGAACCCCTCGGCGAGCACGAGCGACTCCAGCTTGCCGAGCAGGTCGACCTGCCTCGGCGTCAGCGGGCGTCCCACGATCGAGGTCATGAGCGGAACTCTTTCACACCACTGGCCTTAGTACTCTGGTACGTCCTACAGTACTGGGCAGAGTACCGAGCGGAGGTCGACGATGCCAGCCGAGCGGCTGCTGCCCACCACCGAGGCCGAGGACCTGATCGCGCTGGTCAGGGAGATCGCGCGGGACGAACTGACCCCCAAGGCGGGGCTGCACGAGGAGGAGGGCCGCTTCCCCAGGGACGTGTTCCGCCTGCTGGGAGGAGTGGGACTGCTGGGCCTGCCGTACCCCGAGGACTTCGGGGGGAGCGCCCAGCCGTACGAGGTGTACCTCCAGGCGCTGGAGGAGGTGGCCGCGGCCTGGATGTCGGTCGCCGTCGGCCTGTCCGTGCACGTGATGTCGTCGTACGCGCTGGTGAACTTCGGCACCCCGGAGCAGCGGGCGAAGTGGCTGCCGGACGCGCTCGGCGGTGAGCTGCTGGGCGGGTACGCGCTGTCCGAGTCGCACGCCGGGTCGGACGCGGCGGCGCTGTCCACGCGGGCGGTGCGCGAGGGCGACGAGTACGTGGTGCGCGGCACGAAGGCGTGGATCACGCACGGCGGGGTGGCGGACTTCTACACCCTGATGGCCAGGACCGGCGAGCCCGGCGGGCGCGGGGTGAGCTGCTTCTTCGCGCCCGGCGAGCTGGACGGGCTGAGCGCGGCGGCCCCCGAGCGGAAGATGGGCCTGACCGGGTCGGTGACCGCGCAGCTCACGTTCGACGGGGCGCGGTTCGGCGCGGACCGGCTGATCGGGGCCGAGGGCGACGGGATGCGGATCGCGCTGAGCGCGCTCGACTCCGGGCGGCTGGGGATCGCGGCCTGCGCGGTCGGGCTGGCGCAGGCGGCGCTGGACGAGGCGGTGGCCTACGCGCGCGGCCGGAGCCAGTTCGGGCGGCCGATCATCGAGTTCCAGGGGCTGGAGTTCCTGCTCGCGGACATGGCCGCGGCGGTGGACTCGGCGCGGGCGACCTACCTGGACGCGGCGCGGCGGCGGGACCGGGGGCTGCCGTTCACCCGGCAGGCGGCGGTGGCGAAGCTGGTGTGCACGGACGCGGCCATGAAGGTGACCACGGACGCGGTGCAGGTGCTCGGCGGGGCCGGGTACACGCGGGACTTCCCGGTGGAGCGGTACATGCGCGAGGCGAAGGTGCTCCAGATCTTCGAGGGCACCAACCAGATCCAGCGCGTGGTGATCGGGCGGGCGCTGAGACATTCCTAGAAGCGGAGGCCTGAGTGCGCACCGGAAAAAGCGCCCGGTGCGCACTCACCGCTCCGCTTCACAAAGCGGGTCAGCTCTCCCGGTAGAACGGGTCGGCGACCTTGCCCTCGCCGTCCTCGTACGAGTAGACCTCGCGACCGCTGACGAACACCTTCGTGGCGCGGCTCATCACGTCGAGCGGGTCGCCGGACCAGATGACCACGTCGCCGTCCAGGCCGGGCTTGAGCGCGCCCACCCGGTCGTCCAGACCGAGGATCTGGGCCGGGTTGGTGGTGATGGACTCCAGCGCGGTGGTCCGGTCCATGCCCTCCTTGACCGCGAGGGTGGCCTGGTGCACCAGGAAGTTGATCGGGATCACCGGGTGGTCGGTGGTGATGGCGACCTTGACGCCCGCGCGGGCCAGCACGCCGGGGGTGCGCAGGGTGCGCTGGCGCAACTCGACCTTGGAGCGGGTGGTGAACAGCGGGCCGACGATGACCGGGACGCCGCGCTCGGCGATCAGGTCGGCGACGAGGTGGCCCTCGGTGCCGTGGTTGATCACGAGCCGGTAGCCGAACTCGTCGGCCAGGCGCAGGGCGGTGGCGATGTCGTCGGCGCGGTGGCAGTGCTGGCACCAGGGCAGCTCGCCGGACAGGACCTTGGCCAGCACCTCGTGGGTGGGGTTGCGGTCGAACGGGCCCTCGGCGGCGTCGCGCCTGGCGACGTAGTCCTGGGCGGCGGTGAACGCGTCGCGGATGACGGCGGCGACGCCCTGCCGGGTGGAGGGCAGCTTCTTCTGGTCGCCGTAGACGCGCTTGGGGTTCTCGCCGAGGGCGCTCTTCACGCTGATGGGCTCGCGCACGAGCATCTCGTCGGTGGTGCGGCCCCAGCACTTGATCGCGACGGTCTGGCCGCCGATGGGGTTGCCGGAGCCGGGCTTGATGACGGCGGTGGTGACGCCGCCGGAGAGGGCGTCGGCGAAGCCCATGTCGGCCGGGTTGATGGCGTCCAGGGCGCGCAGGCGGGCGCCGTTGGGGTCGGTCATCTCGTTGGTGTCCTGGCCCGCCCAGCCCTCGGCCTCCTCGTGGACGCCGATGTGGCCGTGGGCCTCCACGAAGCCGGGCAGGACCCAGGACCCCCTCGCGTCCACGGTGGGCACGCCGTCCGGCACCTCCACCGAGGCGCCGACCGCGGCGATCTTCCCGTCGATGACCAGCACGGTCCCGTTCTCGATCGGCTCACCGATGACCGGGACGACGTGCCCACCCGTGATAGCGACGCTCATAGTTAGCCAAGCTAATGTTCTAGGCCAGCGGGCGCAAACCCCAACGTCCGGCCCAGCTCTCGCCGGGGGCCAGCCAGAGCAGGTCGACGCCCGAGTTGAGGGCGTCCGGCGGGCACGTCATCGGCTCGATCGCGACCGCCCTGCCCCGGCCGGGGAAGTTGTCCGGGGTGTAGACCTGCACCCACTTGAAGTCCGGGTCGGCCCACACCTCGACGCCGCCGTCCGGGCCGCGCAGCTGGTGCCGCACCAGGCCGTCGACCGGCTCGCAGCCGCCGAACGGGGTGTCCAGCTCGACGCCCTTGAGCAGGCGCGCGGCCCGGAAGTCGCTCTCGCCGGACACCGGGACGGCCGGGCCTGAGGGGATCATCCGCTCCGGGTCGAGCGGCAGCACGGTGGTGGCGGCCAGGGTGAGCGTGGACGTGTCGGTGCTGGACTTGCCCGCCCTCGGGTACGGGTGGGTGCCGACGCCGAACGGGGTGCGCGCGGAACCGATGTTGTGCACGCCGTGCGAGACGGTCAGGCCCTCGTCGTCCAGGGCGTAGGTGATGGTGGTGCGCAGCGGCACCGGCCAGCCCCGGCCCTCGACGCCGACCTCCAGCGACACCAGGGACCCGGTGTGCTCGACGACGGTCCACTCGGCGTGCCGCACCAGGCCGTGGATGGCGTTGCCGCGCGCGGTCTCGCCGATCTCGAGCTGCTGCTCGGCCCCGTCGAGCACCCAGGTGCCACCGGCGGTGCGGTTGGGCCACGGCACGAGCACCGCGCCGCTGCCCATCGGCGGTTCGCCGTCGTACGTCTCGACGTACGGCACCCCGTCTACCTCGAAGGACTTCAGTCCGGCGCCAACCTTGGCGATGACGGCGCGCGCGCCGCCGTGGGCGATCTCCAGCATGGACCAACAGCGTACGCACGCGCGGCGGGTGCGCAGCGCCGCCACGACCGGGTGAGGGGTGCGGGTTCGGGCGGGTTCGGTCAGGTTGGGGCGGGTGGGGGAAATCGCTTTCCCGGTTCCCCGCGCTCCCGGCTACTTGCCGAGCTTGGCCGGGTCGACCTCGACGACGCCGTGGGCGACCCGGTTGATCAGCCACAGCACCAGGCCGGCGAGCAGCAGGTAGAGCGCGATCAGGTAGTCGGCGGACGGGCGACCGGACAGCGGGCTGGCCAGGTAGGCGCAGGTGAGCGCGCCGAGCACGGGCACGATCGTGGGGGCGCGGAAGTGCTCGTGGTCGGCGCGGTCCGCGCGCAGCACCAGGACGGCGACGTTGACGATGGCGAAGACGACCAGGAGCAGCAGCGCGGTGGTGCCGCCGAGCTTGGCGATGTCGGTGGTCAGGACGAGGGCGATCGCGACGCCGGTGGTGAACAGGACCGAGACCCACGGGGTGCGGCGGGTGGGGTGCACGACGCCGAAGAACCTCGGGATGATCCGCTCGCCCGCCATGCCGTAGACGAGGCGGCTGGCCATCAGCATGTTGATCAGCGCGGAGTTGATGACGGCGAACAGGCCGATCAGGGAGAACACCCACAGCGGGAACGAGGGCGCGCCGACCTGGACCACCTTGAGCAGGGCGTTGCTGCCCGCGGCTGCGAGCTCGTCGGCGGGGATCAGCAGGGACGAGGTGACCGCGACCAGGACGTAGATCAGCGCGGCGACGCCCATGCCCCACAGGACCGCGCGCGGGAAGATGCGGACCGGGTCGCGGCACTCCTCGGCCATGTTGACCGAGTCCTCGAAGCCGACCATGGCGAAGAACGCGAGCGAGGTCGCCGAGGTGATCGCGATCAGCGCGGACTGGCCGGGGGCCGGGTCGATCCGCACCAGGCGGGACGGGTCGCCGTCGCCGGAGGCCACCGCGAGCGCGCCGATGGCGATGATGATCAGCAGGCCGGAGACCTCGATGCAGGTGAGCACGACGTTGGCCTTGACCGACTCGGAGACGCCGCGCAGGTTCACCACCGCGAGGCCGAGGATGAACAGCACCGCGACCAGGGACGCGGAGACGGTGACCGAGTCGGAGGAGAACTCGCGGAGCACGGACTGGAGGTAGGTGCGGCCGAACGCGAGCGCGGCCGAGGCGGCCGAGGTGATGCCGGAGCTCATCACGGCGAAGGCGACCATGAAGGTGAGGAACTGGACGCCGAACGCGCGGTGGGTGTAGAGCGCGGCGCCCGCGGCCTTGGGGTACTTGCCGACGAGTTCGAGGTAGCTGAACGCGGTGAGGAACGCGACGGCGAAGGCGATCAGGAACGGCAGCCAGAGGGCGCCGCCGATCTTGCCCGCGACGTTGCCGGTCAGCGCGTAGACGCCGGTGCCGAGGATGTCGCCGACGACGAAGAACAGCAGCAGCTTGGGGCCGATGGCCCGGTTCAGCTCGGGTTGCGCGGGTTGAGCCGGTTGAGCGGGTTGAGCCGGTTGAGCGGGCCGCGCTGGCTGTTCGGGCCGCGCGGGTCGTTCGGGCCTGCCTGCCGATTCCCCCATGCCAGTTGAGTGTGCCCGGTCACAGTCGGTCCAAATGGGTGATAGTTGCGTCTTTTCGGGGAATATAGGTAGTGCCGGAGCGTGCGGGGTTGGATGGGGCCTACTCCGAACGGTCGGCATTCACCACTAGACGGTGAAGCGAACGGGTGCGTTCAGCGGCGACCCCGGTTCGCGCCGAACCCCGGCGGGTGGGTGCTTCACCCGCCGGGGTTCGTGCCGTTGGCGCGCATCAGCCGCGGGTGGACCTGCGGGTTGCGCGGGGTTGCGCGAGGACTCGGACCAGGGAGGTGGGGGACGGGTCGCCGCCCGCCCCCCACCTCGTCCGGTTACCCCGTCAGCCGGGCTCCACGCGGTTCAGGCGAGCGATTCGCGCCACGCCGAGTGCAGCCGCGCGAACCTGCCCCGCTCCCCGATCAGCTCCTCGGGCGTCCCGTCCTCCACGACCCGGCCGCCGTCGACCACCAGCACCCGGTCCGCGATCAGGACCGTGGACAGCCGGTGGGCGATGATGAACGCCGTCCGGCTGGCCAGGACCGTCTCCAGCGCGGACTGCACGGTCCGCTCGGTCGGCACGTCCAGGCTCGACGTGGCCTCGTCCAGCACCAGCACCGCCGGATCGGCCAGGAACGCCCGCGCGAACGCCACCAGCTGCCGCTGCCCCGAGGACAACCGGCCGCCGCGCTTGCTCACGTCGGTGTCGTAGCCGTCGGGCAGCCCGCCGATGAAGCCGTGCGCGCCGACCGCGACCGCCGCCGCGACGACCTCCTCGCGGGTGGCGTCGGGGCGGCCGAGGGCGATGTTGTCGGCCACCGTGCCCTCGAACAGGAAGTTCTCCTGCGTCACCATCACCACGGCCCGGCGCAGGTCCGCGTCGGACACCGACCGCAGGTCGGCGCCGTCCAGCCACACCGCTCCCCCGGTCGGGTCGTAGAAGCGGGCGACCAGCTTGGCCAGCGTGGACTTGCCCGCGCCGGTCGCGCCGACCAGCGCCACGGTCTGCCCGGCCGGGACGCGCAGGTCGAACCTGGGCAGCACGAGCGAGTCGGAGGCCGGGTAGCGGAACTCGACGCCCTCGAACCGGACCTCGCCGCGCACCGGCCCCAGCGGGACCGGGTCGACCGGGTCGGGCACCGACGGGCGCTCCTCCAGCAGCCCGGACAGCTTCTCCAGCGCGGCGGTCGCGGCGGCGTAGGCGTTGGTGAACATGGCGATGTTGTCCATCGGGTCGTAGAACCGCCGCACGTAGAGCGTGAACGCGGCCAGCACGCCCAGCTCCAGGGTGCCGTCCGCGACCCGCCACGCGCCCCACGCCAGCAGGACGGCGAGCGAGATGTTGCCGATGGCGCGCACGGCCGAGGTGAACGTGGCGACCACGTTGAGCGCGGTGACGTTGGCGTCCCGGTAGGTGTTGTTGAGGTCGGCCATGATGCGCTCGTTGCGCGGCTCGCGGCGGAACGCCTGCACGGCGCGGATGCCGTTCATGGTCTCCACCAGCTGCACGACGACCTTGGCGATCGAACCGGTGGTGCCCCGGTAGGCCGCCGCCGAGCGGGCCTGGAACCAGCGGACCAGCAGCACCAGCGGCAGGAACCCGGACAGCACGAACAGCGCCATCGGCACGTCCAGCGCGAACAGCACGACGCTGATCGCGAACACCGACAGCATCGCGTTGAAGAACCCGTCGAGGCCCTCGTCGAGCAGGTTCTGCAGCGAGTCGACGTCGTTGGTCATCCGGGAGATGACCTTGCCGGAGGTGTAGCGCTCGTGGAAGGACACCGACAGCCGCTGGACGTGCCGGAACACCCGCAGGCGCAGGTCGAGCAGCACGTCCTGGCCGATGCGGCCGATGAGCCGCACGAACGCGTAGCGCAGGACGGTGGCGGCCAGGCCGGACGCGGCGTAGCCGCCGACGCACCAGGCGAGGGTGGCCGGGTCGCCGTCGAGGGCAGCCGGGACGCCCCGGTCGATCGCGGCGGCGATCAGCAGCGGGCCCGCGAGCAGGACCAGGTTCTCCACGACCATCAGGACGAGCGAGAGGGCGACCAGGCCGGCGTGGGGGCGGAGCAGGGAGCCGAGGAGGCGGCGGGAGCGGGCGCGCAGGCGGGTGCCGGTGGTGCGGTCGGGGTCGTCGACCTCCTCGGCTGCCACGCCGCGCCAGCCGTCGGCGGAGGGGGTGGGGGTGGGGGTGTCCTGCGTGGGGGTGGTCGGGTCCTGCGTGGGGGTGGTCGGGCCCTGCGGGGTGGTGGGGTCTTTCGGGCCGTTTCCGGTCGCGGCGCTCACACCCGCACCTCCTCGTCCTCGTCGGCCAGGGTCGACAGCAGGTGGCGGTACTCGGCGTTGCCCGCGAGCAGCTCGCGGTGCGTGCCGGTCGCGGTGATCCGGCCGCCGGAGAGGACGGCCACCCGGTCGGCGAGCTGCACGGTGCTCGACCGGTGCGCGACGACCAGCGCCGTCACATCGCGCAGCACGCGCCGCAGCGCGGCCTCCACCTCGGCCTCGGTGTGCACGTCCAGCGCGGACAGCGGGTCGTCCAGCACCAGCACCGCCGGTCTGCCCGCGACCGCGCGGGCCAGCGCGAGCCGCTGCCGCTGGCCGCCGGACAGGGACAGGCCCTGCTCGCCGATGCGGGTGTCCGGGCCCCACGGGAGGGCGTCGACGAACTCCTCGGCGCGCGCCACCCGCAGCGCCTCGCGCACCGCGTGCGGCGAGGCGTCGCCGCCGCCGAGGACGACGTTCTCGGTGACGCTGGCGGAGAACAGCACCGGCTCCTCGAACGCGGTGCCGACGACCCGGCGCAGCTCGGCCAGGTCCAGTTCGCGCACGTCGACCCCGTCCAGGGTGACCCGGCCGCCGGTGACGTCGGCGAGCCTGGGCACCAGCGCGGTCAGCGCGGTCTTGCCGGACCCGGTCGCGCCGACGAGCGCGACGGTCTCGCCGGGGCGCACCTCCAGGTCGACGCCGCGCAGCACCTCGTCGCCCGAGCCGGGGTGGCCGAAGCGGACGCCCTCGAAGCGCAGGTGCCCGCGCACCGGCGCGGCCAGAGGTCGTGGAGCGGTGGGCGAGGTGATCGCGACCGGTTCGTCGAGCACCTCGAAGTAGCGGTCGACGGCCGCCGCGGTCTGGTTGGTCTCGGACAACAACCACCCGATCGAGTCGACCGGCCAGCGCAGGTAGGCGCTGACCGCGATGGCGGCGATGAGGGTGCCCGCGGTCATCGTGCCGGAGGTGATGCCGAACGCGCCCACGGCGAGCTGGCCCGCGATGGACAGCTCGGGCAGCACCAGCAGCGCCGCCCACAGCGCGGCGAACACCCGGACCTTGACCAGCTCGGTGCCGCGCAGCTCGCGGGCCTGGCGCTGGAACCGGGCGGCCAGGTGCGGGCCCCGGCCGAACGCCTTGAGCACCCGGATGCCCAGCACGGACTCCTCGACCGTGGTGGTGAGGTCGCCGACCTGGTCCTGGGAGAGGCGGGCGGCGACCTTGTAGCGGGTCTCGAACAGGTAGGACAGGGCGATCAGCGGCAGGGTGGACAGCAGCGCCACCAGGCCGAGCAGCGGCGACAGCCAGAACAGCACGCCGAGGCCGATGACGATGACGGTGGTGTTGACCAGCAGGAACACCAGCACGAACGCGACGAACCGGCGCACCGTGGTGAGGTCGCTGGTGGCGCGGGAGAGCAGCTGCCCGGACTGCCAGCGGTCGTGGAAGGCGACCGGGAGCGCCTGGAGGCGGGTGTAGAGGTCGGTGCGCATGGCCAGCTCGACGGTCGAGGCGGGGCGGGCGATGACCTTGCGGCGGGTGTAGAAGAGCAGGGCCTCGGCGAGGCCGAGCGCCAGGACGAGGCCGATCAGCCAGGGGAGGGCGGACGAGTCGCGGTGCGCGATCGGGCCGTCGACGACCCGCTGGGTGACCAGCGGGATGCCGAGCCCGCACAGCATGGCGAGCACGGCGGCCCCGGTGCTGACGGCTACCTGGTTCTTGACGGGGCGCAGGTACGGCCACAGCCTGCGCAGGGTCGCGGCCGTGGAAGTACGTTGGTCGTTCACGAGTTCCCCCTCGGGTCCGCTTCGACAGTACGAAGGCGGGCCTGCCGGTGGCATCCGGTTTTTCACCACCGAGGGTGCGGGCTCCAGTGCGCTGGAGGTCAACCGTGGAGATCGGTTTCCTGCTCTCCGAACCGGCGATGGCGTTCCCGGCGGGGAGGTTGATGGCGGTTCGGGGTGGGCGGTTGAGCGTGCTCGCGCCGGACGGGTGGCGGCCGGTTCCGGGGCGGAGGCCGGACGGGGCGCGGCCGGTCAGCCGGGAGGGGGCGGTGGAGTGGTGCGCTCGGGAGGGGCGGGACGTGGGGGTGCTGGATCTGGTTCCGGGGCCTGGGGATGGGGGTGGGGGTGGGGGTGGGGACCGGAGTGGGAGTGGGGACCGGAGTGGGAGTGGGGACCGGGGTGGGAGTGGGGACCGGGGTGGGGGTGGCGTGCGATGACCCCGGCTCCGGGCGGGGGTCCGCGCCGGAAGCCGGGGTCAGGGGGTGGGGTGTTTGGGGGTCAGGCCGAGCGGGAGCGCATCAGCATCGTGGGGATGGTGAGCAGGCCGGCCAGGGCGTAGCTGAGGCCGGCGAGGATCGCGAGGACGACCCACTGGTCGCCCGTTCCGGCTAGCAGGTTCGGCATGTCGAAGTAGTGGGCGACGGCGAGGACCACCGGGCCGAGGAGCACGATCGGCCACGCGGGGCGGACGCCGAGGAGCCAGAGCAGCGGGCCCGCGAGGAGCGCGCTGGCGACCAGGGCCAGGGGGAGGCCGACGAAGAGCAGGAGCAGGAAGTCGGGGAGGGACGCGGAGGCCTCGCCCAGGGCGCGGTGCAGCAGGCCCGCCTGGTGGGCGGCGATCCAGGCCGCGCAGAGGCCTGCGCCCACGACGCCGGAGAGGACGACGCGCAGCAGCGCGGCGAACGCGAAACCGCCCGCTCGGGAGCCGCGCTCCCGGATGGTCGGGCGGGGGCGGGCGTCGACCGGGGTGCTGTGGGCCGAGGTGACTTCCTCGGTGGGGGTGGGTGTGGGGGGTGGGGTGGACGTGGTGGGTTGGGGCGAGGTGGTCTCGCTCACCGGGGTGTCCTCCGTTCGGGGGCTGTCCGTGGCGCGGCGCAACCGGAACCTGTGCGTGAAGCTGTCCGTGGAACCGGCCGCCTCCAGGCGGCTGGCCTCAGCCACGGGCCGCGGTGTGGACGACGGGGCGGCGTGCGGTCACCGGTGAGGCGAGGACGAAGCCGACGGCGCTGGTGAGCAGCACGTCGCCGGGGATCTCGAACCACACGGTGAGCAGGGCGAGCGCGGCGGCGAAGGCCACGCTGACGGCGGCCGTGCCCAGCGGGCGGCCGACGTGGGCCGCCGCGAACACGGCCCAGGAGATGAGGACGGCGGCGATCAGGCCGACCGGGATCATCACCAGGTAGAGCTCCAGGCAGCCCCAGTCCTCCTGGGTGCAGACACGACCGGAGACGATCCGGTCGCGCAGCCACATCCACGCGGCACCGAGACCCGCGCCCAGCGCGGCGCCGACCACCACTCGACCAAGCATGGGGACGGGGTTGCCCGAACGAGTGAGGGCGCAAACCCGATGTTGATCAATGGGGGAGGTGGGGGGATCAGCTGAGAGCTACGAGCCAAGAGCTGAAGAGCACGCCTCGCCGGCGGGGCAGACCTCCAAAAAAGAGGGGACAGGGCTCTGCCGGCCGGTGACCGTTGGTTCTGTGGTGCGGTTTACCACTGCGGTGGGCGGGGTCCCTCTTTCCCGTGTGGCCTCCTTTCAGGCAAGCACGCTCGTCAAGACGCCGTTGGGCACCCCGGTCTTCCGGGCGGTGCGGCGGCATCTTGACGAGCGTGCTCGGGCTTCGCCAGGCCAAACGGGAAAGAGGGACGCGGGTGGGTGTGCTGCGGGCTCGCTGCGCTCGCCCCACAGCCCGCGAGGCAGTCAGCCTGCGAAGCGGTCAATCCTCGACGTGATCAGTTGGCGATGCGATTGGGCTGTGCACTGCGGCAACTCGGGAGTGCGGGTGGCTTGCGGGGCTGCCGATGCCGATGGCCCGTGACCGGTGTGGTCAGCGGGCCATCGGTGGGGTGGTTTTGCTGGCGGCGCTTCGCCCTCGTCATCCCCTGGAGCGGACCCCCAGCAGGACGTCCTCCCAGGACGGGACGATCGGGTGGTTCTTCTTGCGCTTCGCGGAGGGCTGGTCTTCGGCCAGTTCTCCGTCGACCACGATCGGCTCGTCCACCACCGGGCGCTCCTCGCGGACGAGGATCTCCGGCTCGGCCAGGGGCCTGCCGTCGACGTCCAGGGCGGCGCGGGCCAGGTGGGTCACGGCGCGCAGGCTGCGCACCCGGTTCGGGTTGGGGTCCATCAGGTCGACGGCCGCGTCGTCCAGCGCGGTGACGGTGCCGCCGTGCGCGCCGGGGTGGAAGGCCCAGTGCGCGCGGTTGTCCGAGCGACCGGCCGTCCAGTGCAGTTGGACGACCCAGCGGCCGTCCTCGCCGCGCCAGGAGTCCCAGCTGACGTCCACGTACTCCTGGCCGCGCAGGCCGAACGAGTGCGCGACGACCTCGCCGAGGGTCTGCACGTCCGGGCCGTCCTCGCGGACCGGGTGGGCGCGCTGGGCCAGGTCGGCGATGCGGGAGCGCTCCAGCAGCACCGGGTAGGCGAAGCGCTCGACCCGGTGCGCGGGGATGCCCGCGATGGCGGCGACCTGGTCGACGGACTCACCGGCGCGGATGCGCGCCTGGATCTCGCGGGGCCGCATCTGGCTCTCGGTCTCGACCTCGATCTGGCCGAGTCTGGTGAGATCGCCGCGCGCGGCTGCGCGCAGGCGCTCGTCGGCGGGCAGCACGAAGCGCTCGCCGCGTTCGGGGTCCTCAAGGACGATCGACTTGCCGTCCTCGTCGAGCCCGACCACTCGCAGCGTTCGCATCATGGCCTCCCGGTTGCCATTCACCTCGCCGTGTACCGACGGTAGTCCGGCGCGCCGCCTTGACGCGGGAGGCTCGCCGTGCCGACCGTATGTCTTCACGCGATCTTCCCGCATGTCGTCGGTCGACGCACGCGTGTTACCGCAAGGTTCACCTCGCCAGGGTCCGGGAAGATCCCTGGCGAGGTACCCGTCACTCTGCGCGTCGAAACGGCGGTTTTCTCAGAGCTGGCCGACCACCCAGTCGACCGCCTTGGTGAGGGTGGAGACGTCCTCCGGCTCGACGGCCGGGAACATGGCGACGCGCAGCTGGTTGCGGCCGAGCTTGCGGTACGGCTCCACGTCCACGATCCCGTTGGCGCGCAGCACCTTCGCCACGACCGAGGCGTCGACCTCGTCGGCGAAGTCGACGGTGCCGACGACCTGCGAGCGGTGCGCCGGGTCGGCCACGTACGGCGAGGTGTACGAGGTCTGCTCGGCCCAGGAGTACAGCCGCGACGACGAGTCGGCGGTCCGGGAGACCGCCCAGTCGAGGCCGCCGTTGCCGTTCAGCCACTTCAGCTGCTCGTTGAGCAGGAACAGCGTCGCCACGGACGGGGTGTTGTAGGTCTGGTCCTTGGTGGAGTTGTCCAGCGCCGTGGTGAGCGACAGGAACTCCGGGACCCAGCGGCCGGAGGCGCCGATCTCGCGGACGCGGTCGAGCGCGGCCGGGGACATCAGGGACAGCCACAGGCCGCCGTCCGAGGCGAAGCACTTCTGCGGCGCGAAGTAGTAGACGTCGAAGTCCTCGGCCTTGACGGGCAGGCCGCCCGCGCCGGAGGTGGCGTCGATCGCGACGAGCGCGCCGTCCGAGCCCGCCGGGCGCGACACCGGGACGGCCACGCCGGTGGAGGTCTCGTTGTGCGCCCAGCCGACCAGGTCGACGCCCTCGGCGAAGGTGATCTCGGGGGCGGTGCCGGGCTCGGACTTCACCACGACCGGCTCGCCGAGGAACGGGGCGTCCTTGGTGACCTTGGCGAACTTCGAGGAGAACTCGCCGTAGGTGAAGTGCTGCGAGCGCTCGCGCACCAGGCCGAACGCGGCGGCGTCCCAGAAGGCGGTGGTGCCGCCGTTGCCCAGGACGACCTCGTAGCCCTCGGGGAGGGAGAACAGCGCGCGCAGACCGGAGCGGACCTCGCCGACGAGGGACTTCACCGGCTTCTGCCGGTGGGAGGTCCCCATCAGGTCAGCGCCCTCGGCGGCCAGGGCGCGCAGCGCCTCGGGCCGGACCTTGGACGGGCCGCAGCCGAACCTGCCGTCGGACGGCTTCAGGTCGGCGGGCAGGACCAGTGAGGTCGGGTCGGCGGTCTGGGTCATCTCGACGCCTCCGGGGGGTAGAGAACCTGACCGGCCACGTTGCCGGGGCCCCAGTGTTGCAGCAAGGTTCCTCGCAGATCACCAGAGGGTGTCCCCGGTCACGCCCGGCGAGGTGGTATAGGACACCGGCCAGAGTGGACGATCGTCGGGCTTGTGGCGACTCGGGGACGGGTTTCCCCGCGAGCGCGCCAGGCACACCTCCCGATTTCCGGAACAGCTCTCAGTGCCCCAGCAGCCCCAGGCGCATGGCGGTGGTGACGGCGGCGGTGCGGTCGGAGACGTCGAGCTTCGAGAACACCCGGAGCAGGTGCGTCTTCACGGTCGCCTCGCCGATGAACAGCTGCCTGCCGATCTCCGCGTTGGACAGGCCGCGCCCCACCAGCCGCAGCACCTCGACCTCGCGCGGGGACAGCGCCGGGGTGCGGCGGACCAGCCTGCCCGCCACCGACGGGGCCAGCACGGTCTCGCCGCGCGCGGCGGCGCGGACGGCGGCCACCAGGTCCTCGGGGGACGCGTCCTTGAGCAGGTAGCCGACCGCGCCCGCCTCCACGGCGCGCAGGATGTCCGCGTCGGTCTCGTAGGTGGTCAGCACGACCACCTTGGACAGCGCGCCGATGCGGGCGGTGGCCTCGACGCCGTCGCCGCCGGGCATCCGCAGGTCCATGAGCACGACGTCCGGCGGGTCGGCGCGGACCAGGCGCACCGCCTCGTCGCCGGAGGCGGCCTCGCCGACCACCTCCAGGTCGGCGGCGGGGGCGAGCATCCCGCGCACGCCCTGCCGCACCACCGGGTGGTCGTCGACCAGCAGCACCCGGATCACCGGGCCCCCGGCCGCTCGTGGATCGCTCACCCGCGCCTCCCCGTCCGTGTCGAGCACCGCACGACTCCCCCGCTCACCTGGGCGCCTCGGCGACCAGCACCGCGCCGTCCTCGTCGAAGCGGGTCAGCATCCCGCCGACCTGCTCCAGCCTGGCCCGCATCCCGCGCAGGCCGAACCCCTCCGGCGCGCCCCGGTAGCCCGGACCGTCGTCGCGCACGGTCAACCGGACCGAGTCCGGCAGCACGTCCAGCTCCACGCGCACGCGGGCGGCGTGCCTGCGGGCGTTGGTGAGCGCCTCCTGCGCGGCGCGCAGCAGCACCACCTCGACCGCGCGCGGCACCACCCCCGCGCCGCGCTCGGCGAACTCGGCCCGGACGCCGAAGTCCGCCACCCGCTCCACCTGCCTGCGCAGCGCGTCGGCCAGCGTGCCCTCCAGGGCGGCGGGCGCGAGCGCCGCCACCAGCGCCCGCGACTCGGCCAGGTTCTCCCGCGCGGTGCGCAGCGCCAGGTCCAGGTGGTCGTCGGCGCGGGCCGGGTCGGCGCGGGCCGCCTGGACCAGGGTCACGATGCTGGTGAAGCCCTGCGCCAGGGTGTCGTGGATCTCCGCCGACAGCCGCTCCCGCTCGGCGGCGACGCCCGCCTCGTGCGAGAGCTCGGCGATGACGAGGTTCCGCTCGGCCAGCGTGCGGATCACCCAGCCGAACAGCTGGGAGAACAGCGCGGTCGGGAGCAGCACCAGCAGCATCGCCGTCGGGTCGCCGGTCCTGGCCCACGCGAACAGCCACGGCGGCGCCACGAACGCGAGCATCACCCAGAAGGCGGGGCGCAACGGGATGCGCCGGTACACCTCGGGCAGCACCGCGAACAGCAGGAACGTCGTCCCCGGCGACAGCCACATCGCGGTCACCGTGAGCGCGTGCAACCCGGTCAGGTAGAGCTGCCGCGGTTGGAGCAGCACCCACGCGGCGATCAGCCCGAGCACCGCGAACACCGCCCAGCGCGGTCCGGCGGCGGTGTCCGAGAGGAGCGCGCCGCAGACCGCGACGAGCAGCCCGGCCCCGGTGATCAGCCCCCACTTCGCCCGTTCGTCCACCGGAACGAGGCCGCGCACAGCACCAAGCCCGCGACGCACCAGCCCAGCAGCACCAGCGCGATCCTCCCGTGCTCCCACGACCCCGCCACCTCCACGACCGCCGCCCCCTCGGGCAGCAGCACCGAGCGGAAACCCTGCGCGACCCACTTGAGCGGGAACAGCGAGCCGAGCACGACCATCCACTGCGGCAGGACCGAGATGCTGATGAAAACACCCGACACGAACTGGAGCCCCACGTAGGGCAGGTTCAGCACGGTCGGGGCGGAGCGGGCCGAGCCCGCGACGGAGCTGACGGCGATGCCCAGCAGCGCGCAGGAGACCGTGCCGAGCACGAACACCCAGGTGAGGGTGAACCAGCGGGCCGGGTCGGTCGGCAGGTCGACGTCGAACACGAGCACGCCCGTGAGCAGCACCAGCACCGCCTCGGCGAGGCTGAGCGCCAGGACCATGACGATCTTGCCGATGAAGTAGGAGGCGAGCGGCAGCGGGGTGCCGTGCAGGCGCTTGAGGGTGCCGTTCTCGCGGTCCTGGGCGATGCCGGCGCCGAGGGTGATGAACGTGGTGGAGATGATGCCCGCGCCGAGCATCCCGGCGGTGAACTCCTGCTCCTGGGTGAAGTCCGCGCCGGACGGGGTCATCCCGGAGAAGATCGAGCCGAGCAGCAGGAGCAGGAACACCGGCAGGGCGAAGGTGAAGAGGAACCCGGCGGTGTTGCGGAAGAACTGGCGCAGCTCCAGGCCGCCCCGCGCGAGTCCGAGCGCTGCGGTCCTCACGCGATCAGCTCCAGGTAGACGTCTTCGAGGGTGGGGCGGGTGACGGTCAGGTCGGCGACCGGGCCGAGGGCGTTCAGCTCGACGACGAGCGCGACCGGGTCGGTGGTGGCTCGGTTCTGCTGGACGCCGTCCGGGTCGACCCAGGTGACCAGGGCCTTCGCCCGGTCCCTCCCGCCGACGGTGGCGGGGGTGCCCTCGGCGACGAGCCTGCCGCCCGCGATGACGGCGAGGCGGTCGGCGAGCGCCTCCACCTCGTCGAGGTAGTGGGTGGTGAGCAGGATCGTGGCCCCCTCGCGGGCGAGGTCGCGGACCAGGCCCCAGAACTGCCTGCGGGCCTCGGGGTCGAAGCCGGTGGTGGGCTCGTCCAGGAACAGCACGCGGGGGCGGCCGATGATGCCGAGGGCGACGTCGAGCCTGCGGCGCTGCCCGCCGGACAGCCTGCCCGCGCGGGTGCGGGCCTTGTCGGCGAGGCCGACGAGGGCGACGACCTCGTCCGGGTCGCGCGGGTCCGGGTAGTAGCGGGCGTGGTGGCGGACGGCCTCGGCGACGGTGATGTCGGTCAGGTCGTTGGCGGCCTGCTGGACGACGCCGATGCCCGCGCGCCACGAGCGGGGCGCGGTGGCCGGGTCGGCGCCGAGGACGGACACCTCGCCGCCGGTGCGGGGGCGCAGGCCCTCCAGGATCTCGACGGTGGTGCTCTTGCCCGCGCCGTTGGGTCCGAGGAGGGCGAACACCTCGCCCTCGGCGACGTCGAGGTCGACGCCCCGCACGGCCTCGAAGTCCCCGTAGGACTTGCGCAGGCCGCGCACGCTGATCGCTGCTGTCATGCCGGGAATGCTGTCGCAGCGGGAGGGGGCGGCGGGACGTGCGTCCGGTGGACAGCGGTTGTCCACCGGACGGTGGACACGGGACGAAGATCGCCCGTTCGGGGGTCACCGGGATGGGCGACCGTGTCGCCCACCCCGGCCCCGCGCGTCACGCGATCTCGTTCCAGCCCTCGACCGACTCGACCGAGCGCGCCTCCGGACCGATGTACGCCGCCGACGGGCGCACCAGCCTGCCGGTGCGCTTCTGCTCCAGGATGTGCGCCGACCAGCCCGCGGTCCTGGCGCAGGTGAACATCGCGGGCATGATCGCGGGCGGCACCTCGGCGAAGTCCAGGACCACCGCGGCCCAGAACTCCACGTTCGTCTCGATCGCCCGGTCCGGCCTGCGCTCGCGCAGCTCCGCCAGCGCGGCCTGCTCCAGCGCCGCCGCCGCCTCGTACCGGGGCGCGCCCAGCTCCTTGCAGGTGCGGCGCAGCACGCGGGCCCTCGGGTCCTCGGCCCGGTAGACCCGGTGCCCGAAGCCCATCAGCCGCTCGCCCCGGTCGAGCACGCCGCGCACGTAGCCGCGCGCGTCGCCCTTGCGCTCCACCGCCTCGATCATCGGCAGCACCCGCGCGGGCGCGCCGCCGTGCAGCGGGCCGGACATCGCGCCGATCGCGCCGGACATGGCGGCGGCCACGTCCGCGCCGGTGGAGGCGATCACCCTGGCGGTGAACGTGGAGGCGTTCAGGCCGTGCTCGGCGGCCGACACCCAGTAGGCGTCCAGGGCCCTGACGTGCGCCGGGTCCGGCTCGCCGCGCCAGCGGGTGAGGAACCGGTCGGTGATGGTCGCGCACCGGTCGACCCGGTGCTGCGGCACGGCGGGCCTGCCGGTGCCGCGCGCGGACTGCGCCACGTACGACAGCGCCATCACCGAGGCCCGCGCGAGCTGGTCGCGAGCCTCCTGCTCGGGGATGTCCAGCAGCGGCTGGAACCCCCAGATCGGGGCGACCATGGCCAGCGCCGCCTGCACGTCCACCCGCACGTCCCCGGTGTGCACCGGGATGGGGAACGGCTCGGCGGGCGCCAGGCCCGCCCCGAAGGCGCCGTCGACCAGCAGCGCCCACACGTCGCCGAAGGTGACCCGACCGGCCAGCTCCTCGATGTCGACGCCCCGGTACCGCAGGGCGCCGCCGTCGCGGTCCGGCTCGGCGATCTCGGTGCGGAAGGCGACGACGCCCTCCAGTCCTGGCTTGAACCCGTCCTGCTCCGCCTGCTGCACCACGCTGTGCGCTCCTAACGCCGTGAAGAGCTGCCCAAGAGGTTGTCCGAACCCTGCCGCCGCTCACCCCTACTGGCAATCACAGCCGGAGGTGTCGTCCGTCACCCTCCGGCCGGGCGGACGGCGCGCCCCCGAAGCGATCCCGAAGCGGCCGGGGCGCGCGGAGATCGTTAAGTCCGGGTTTCCACCCGCTCACCCGCTGCTACCGCGCCGCGACCCGTGGTAGACCTCGGTGATGCACCTGACGCCGCACGAGCGGGACAAGCTCCTGGTCCACGTGGCGGCCGACGTCGCGCGCCGGAGGCTGGAGCGCGGGGTCGCGCTGAACCACCCCGAGTCGGTCGCGCTGATCACCTCGCACGTGCTGGAGGGCGCCCGCGACGGGCGGACGGTCGGCGAGCTGATGGCGAGCGGGCGGCACGTGCTGACCAGGGAGCAGGTCATGGACGGCGTGCCCGAGATGATCGACTCGGTGCAGGTGGAGGCGACCTTCCCGGACGGCACCAAGCTGGTGACCGTGCACGACCCGATCAGCTGACCCGCCGCGCGGGCCGAGGTCCGCGCCCCCTCAGCCAACACCAGCGAGGAGCGCGCCCGTGCGACCAGGCGAGATCATCCCCGGCGAGGAGCCGGTCGAGCTGAACCCCGGCCGCCCGAGGACGGCGCTGGTGGTGGTCAACGGCGGCGACCGGCCGGTGCAGGTCGGGTCGCACTACCACTTCGCGGCGGTCAACCCCGGCCTGCTGTTCGACCGCGACGCGGCCTGGGGCAAGCGGCTGGACGTCCTGGCGGGCACGGCGGTGCGGTTCGAGCCGGGCGTGGAGCGCGAGGTGGTGCTGGTGCCGCTGGCGGGCCGCCGGGTCGTGCCCGGCCTGCGCCCCGAGCACGCCGGGGAGCTGGACCGGTGACCCGCGTCGACCGCGAGCGGTACGCGGAGCTGCTCGGCCCCACCACCGGCGACCGGGTGCGGCTGGCCGACACCGACCTGCTGATCACGGTGACCGACGACCTGTGCCGGGGCGCGGGCGCGGGCGACGAGGTGATCTTCGGCGGTGGCAAGGTGATCCGCGAGTCCATGGGCCAGGGGGTGGCGACCCGCGCGGAGGGCGCGCCGGACCTGGTGATCACCGGCGCGGTGGTGCTGGACCACTGGGGCGTGGTGAAGGCCGACGTGGGCGTGCGGGACGGCCGGATCACCGCGATCGGCAAGGCGGGCAACCCGGACGTGATGGACGGGGTGCACCCGGACCTGGTGATCGGCCCGTCCACGGAGGTGCTGTCCGGCAACGGGAAGATCCTCACGGCGGGCGGGGTCGACTGCCACGTGCACTTCATCTGCCCGCAGATCGTGGACACCGCGCTGGCGTCCGGGCTGACCACGCTGATCGGCGGCGGCACGGGGCCCGCCGAGGGCACCAAGGCCACCACGGTCACGCCCGGCGCGTGGAACCTCGGCCGGATGCTGGCCGCGATGGACCACATGCCGGTCAACGTCCTGCTGCTGGGCAAGGGGAACACCGCCCGCGAGGACGCGCTGCGCGAGCAGCTGCTCGGCGGCGCGGGCGGGTTCAAGCTGCACGAGGACTGGGGCACCACGCCGGTCGCGATCGACACCGCGCTGCGGATCGCCGACGAGTCCGGGGTGCAGGTGGCGATCCACACGGACACGTTGAACGAGGCCGGGTTCCTGGAGTCCACCCTGGACGCCATCGCGGGCCGGTCGATCAACGCCTACCACTCGGAGGGCGCGGGCGGCGGGCACGCGCCGGACATCATCCAGGTGGTGTCCGAGCCGAACGTGCTGCCGTCGTCGACGAACCCGACCCGGCCGCACACGGTGAACACGCTCGAGGAGCACCTCGACATGCTCATGGTCTGCCACCACCTGAACCCGTCGGTGCCCGAGGACCTGGCGTTCGCGGAGAGCCGCATCCGGCCGACCACGATCGCGGCCGAGGACGTGCTGCACGACCTGGGCGCGATCTCGATGATCAGCTCGGACTCGCAGGCCATGGGCCGGGTCGGTGAGGTGATCATGCGGACCTGGCAGACCGCGCACGTGATGCACGGCCGCCGCGGCGAGCTGGCGGAGAACCTGCGGGCGCGGCGGTACGTCGCCAAGTACACGATCAACCCGGCGATCGCGCACGGCATCGACCACGAGGTCGGGTCGGTGGAGGCGGGCAAGCTCGCGGACCTGGTGCTGTGGGAGCCGAGGTTCTTCGGGGTGCGGCCGTCGGTGGTGCTCAAGGGCGGGTTCATCGCGTGGGCGGCGATGGGGGACGCGAACGCCTCGATCCCGACGCCGCAGCCGGTGCTGGCGCGGCCGATGTTCGGCGCGCACGCGGCGGCCCGGAGCAGCGTGCACTTCGTGTCGCAGCAGGCGGTGGACGCGGACCTGGCGGACCTGCTGCGGCTGTCCCGGCCGCTGGTGCCGGTGCGCGGCACGCGGGCGGTGGGCAAGGCGGACATGGTGCTCAACGACGCGCTGCCGCACGTGCGGGTGGACCCGGACAGCTTCGCGGTGACCGTCGACGGGGAGCTGGTCGAGCCGGAGCCGGTGGGGCGGTTGCCGATGGCGCAGCGGTACTTCCTGTTCTGACCACCCGGCCCGGTTCCGCGGTTGGCCGCGGACGGCGCGTGGCGCAACGGGTTGGGCTCGCGGGCCCGGTCGGGGCAGGGCTTTTCGGCGCAGGAGAGGAGCGGGCGGGTGGAGCTGGCCGCGCTGCTGCTGGTGGACTCGCGCTTCCCCGGAGGCGGGCACGCGCACTCCGGCGGGCTGGAGGAGGCGGTGTCGCGTCGGCTGGTGGTCGACGAGGCGACGCTGCGCGGGTTCCTGGTGGGCAGGCTGCGCACGGCGGGCGCGCTCGCCGCGGTGTTCGCCGCCGCCGCGGCCCGCGCGCCGGACCTGGCGGCCCTGCTGGAGCTGGACGTCGAGCTGGACGCCCGCACGCCGTCCCCCGCGCAGCGCAGGGCCTCCCGCGCGCAGGGCAGGGGGATCGCCCGCGCGGCGCGGCGGGCGTGGCCGTCGCAGCGGCTGGAGGAGCTGCTGCGCGCCGAACCGCGCCCGCACCACCCGGTGCTCACCGGGCTGCTGGTGGGCGACCCCGGCGACGCGGCGCGGGTCATCGCCTACCAGTCGGTGACCGGCCCGGCGACGGCCGCGATCCGGCTGCTCGGCCTGGACCCGTTCGGCGTCAACGCCGTGCTCGCGGGTCTCGCGGACGACCTCGGCGCGGTGGTCGCGGACGCCGTGGCGCGCGCCGCCGACCCGCCCGCCGAGCTGCCCGCGCCCGGCTCGACCGGCCTCGACCTCATGGCCGAGGCGCACGACCGCCACCACCAGGAAGAGGTGCGTCTCTTTGTCAGCTGACCACGGGCACGGCCACGGCCACGCCCACCCGGTGAACTTCGACCCGACCGACGCGGGGCGCGACCCGCACGAGCACGAGGCCCCCGGCGCCCGCAGGGCGGTGCGCATCGGCATCGGCGGCCCGGTGGGCAGCGGCAAGACCGCGCTGACCGCCGCGCTGTGCCGGGCGCTCGGCGGGCGGGTCGACCTGGCCGTGGTGACCAACGACATCTACACCACCGAGGACGCCGACTTCCTGCGCAGGGCGGGCGTGCTGCCGACCGAGCGGATCGAGGCGGTGCAGACCGGGGCGTGCCCGCACACCGCGATCCGGGACGACATCACCGCGAACCTGGACGCGGTGGAGGAGCTGGAGCAGCGGTTCCCCGGACTGGAGCTGGTGATCATCGAGAGCGGCGGGGACAACCTGACGGCGGTGTTCAGCCGGGGCCTGGCCGACGCGCAGGTGTTCGTGGTGGACGTGGCGGGCGGCGACAAGGTGCCGCGCAAGGGCGGGCCGGGGGTGACCACCGCGGACCTGCTGGTGATCAACAAGACCGACCTGGCCCCGCTCGTGGGCGCCGACCTCGGTGTCATGACGGCCGACGCCCACCGGATGCGCGGGGAGCTGCCGGTGATCGCCCAATCGCTGGTCGAGACGCCGGACGCCCCCGCGGTGGCGGAGTGGGTGCTGGGTCAGCTGCGCACGCTGGCCACGGTGAGGTGAGAGCCGACGCGGGCGTCGGCGCACCCGTGCTCGTCGTCGAGCGGCAGGTAGAGGGGCTCGGTCTCGTCCGGCGGGAACACCCGGACGCCCCACACCGGCACGGGGTGGCAGACCTCGGGGTCGAAGTTGCCGACCCGGACGAAGCCGACGTCCGCCGTGGCCGCGGCGCCGCGCGGCAGCACGAGCACCGGGCCGGGGCCGCCGACCCGCTCGGCGGCGGGGCCGACCTGGTCGCCCCGCTGGTCCACGTAGGACACGCCGGGGAACCCGCGCAGCGCGCACGGGCGCAGCCCCCGGTTGACCAGGGTGATCTCGCGGTAGGTGGTGCCCGCCGCGCCCTGCACCTCGCCGAAGCGGATGTCGAGCCCGGCGGAGCGGCAGGTGGGGGCCGAGGCCGCCGCCGCGACCGGTGCCGGGGAGGCGCCCGCCGAGGCCGAGGCGCCCGCCGAGGCCCCTGCGGCCAGGATCGCGGCCGTGGCGACGAGCGCGGTGGTGGTTCTGCTCATGGCTGTTTCCCCCTGGATTCGTGGACAGCTTCCAGACCGGTAACAGGGACGTCATATAAGGGGTCGAGGTTGCCCTCGTGAAGGCATTCGCGCGGCTGGTCGCGGAAAGAAACCCGAATGGCCGCACGGTGATCCGCGAAATGCGGTCTGCGACGCCGTTGACGCTGGTCCCGGCGCGCGGCGCGCGTTCGGACGCGCACGCGCTGGTGCATCTGGTCAGTTCGATCACCGCGCCGCTCGGGGGCGACGACCTCGAATTGCGGATAACCGTGGGACCGGGCGCGGCGCTCGTGCTGCGCGGGGTCGCCGCGACGGTGACGCTTCCGGGGCACCGGCCGGGCGGCAGCCGGTCGCGGGTGCTGCTGGAGGTGGCGGAGGGCGGCAGCGTCGAGCACCTGCCGGAGCCGACCGTGGTGACCGCGCGCGCCGACCACGAGGCGGTGCTGGAGGCGGAGCTGGCCGAGGGCGCGCGGCTGCGGGCGCGGGAGGTGCTCGTGCTGGGGCGGCTCGGCGAGCGGCCGGGCAGGCTCACCACGACCACGTCGGTGCGGCGCGGCGGACCGCTGCTGCGGCAGTCGCTCGCGGTCGGGGACGACCGGGGCGGACCGGACACAGTGGACAGCAGCCCCGCCGGGCTCGCGGGCCGGAGGGTGGTCGGCGCGGAGGTGCTGTGCTGGGGCGAGGATCCGCCGGGACCGGTGTCGGGCGACTGGTGGTCGCTGGTGCCGCTGGCGCGCGGCGGGAGCCTGGCGACCGCGTTGGGGGACACCGTGATCGAGGTCGAACGCGCTCTCACCGGAGCGTGTGACAGCCATCCCGGTTCGAGTGAGCTGCTGACTCGATCTCGTTCACGATTCCGTGCACAGGGTCACACGCTCCGTGTCCGTTCTCACCGTCCGGGCGGTTCCGCGCAGGACCGATAAGTCGTACGGTCGCGGGATCACCCGAGCTGAGAGCATTCGCTCATTGGGAGGTCGAGATGTCGGAAGCCACGACCAGCATCACGCTGCCGGCTATGCGAGTGTCCTACGAGCGGAGCGCGCTGGGCGAGGGCGACCTGGCCGCCACCTGGCACGAGCAGCTGCAGCTGTGGCTGGACGAGGCGACCGACGCGGGCCTGCTGGAGCCCAACGCGATGGTGCTGGCCACCGCCGACCCGAGCGGGAGGCCGTCGTCGCGGACCGTGCTGGCGAAGGGCCTGGACGAGCGCGGCCTCGTGTTCTTCACCAACTACACCTCGGCCAAGTCGCACGACCTGATGGCCACCCGCTACGCCTCCACCACGTTCCCCTGGTACGGCCTGCAGCGCCAGGCGCACGTGCGGGGCACCGTGGAGAAGGTCAGCCACGCGGAGACCACCGAGTACTGGGAGAGCCGCCCGAGGGGTTCCCAGCTGGGCGCCTGGGCCTCGCCGCAGTCACGGGTGGTGACCGGCAGGCCCACCCTGGAGTCCGCGCTCAACAAGGTCGAGCGCCAGTTCACCGACACCGAGCGCGTCCCGGTGCCGCCGCACTGGGGCGGCTGGCGCATCCGGCCCGAGGAGGTCGAGTTCTGGCAGGGCCGCCAGGACCGGATGCACGACCGGCTGCGCTTCCGCCTGGGCCGGGACGGCTGGGAGACCGAGCGCGTGGCCCCCTGACCCCGGCGGGGCCGGCAGCGCCGCCGGCCCCACCCCACCGGTCCCACGATTCCCGCTCTCGGGTTCGCCCCTTTTTCCGGCTTTTCCGGCTTTTCCGGCTTTTCCGCCCGGACTTCCGCTCAGCGGTCCTCCCGGCGACGCGCCGTCCGGTCCCCCGGAATTCCTCCGGCCACCGAGCTTTCCCCTTCCGGCTTTCCCCTTCCGGCTTTCCCGCTTCCGCTGGGCGGGTTTCCCCCGGCGCTTTCCCGCAGCGACTTCCGGCCGCCGTTCGACCACCGCCGTCAGGGCGCCGTCATCCGGCCATGGAGCGCTCCAGCACCACCGAGCCGCACCGCACCGCCTGCCGGTCCACCCGGTTCGCCAGCACCTCCACCTCGGGCAGCTCGTCGCCGGGCGCGATGAGGCAGGCGTACGAGGCGTTCTCCGGCCGGGCCCCGTGGTCGAAGCCCATGACGAACACGTCGGCCTCCACCGGCCGCCCGCTCTCCACCCCGGACAGGTCCCGCCAGCTCCCGGTCCGCCGCTCCACGCCGGAGAAGTGCCCGGTCGTCATCGGCACGTACGTGACGCTGCCGTGGTCCGCGAGCCGCTGGTCGATCGTGGTGACCACCGGTCCGACCGCGTCCGGCGCGGTGATGCCCGCGCCCAGCGCCACGACCGCGTCGGCGAAGCAGAACCACGCCTTCCAGCCCTCGGTGAACCCCTCCACGCCCGCCAGCCGCAGCGCGGCGACGCCGTTCTCCCCGTCCGTCCACCCGATCGCCTCGCCGCCGCCGCGCGGCTGGTCGGGCCGGGGCCGCAGCGACCGCCCCTGCTCGGCGGTGACGCCCGGCAGCCGCGCCCAGTCCCACACCGGCAGCACCGAGCGGTAGCCGTCCTCGGCCTGGTCGCCCAGGCGCAGCGCGGCGACCCCGTCGCCGAGGTGGCGGCCCAGCAGGTTCTCCCCGTTCAGGCACTCGGTGGGCACCGTCCGGCCCGAGGACATCCGCACCGACAGCGACCAGCCGGGTCTGCGGTGCACCAGGTAGTCGGACCTGGGGTACCAGCGGGTGCCGACCAGCGGCGCGCCGTGGCCCGCGAGGCGGTCGTGGAACGCGGTCAGCTCCGCGCCGCGCGGCGGGTCGCACTCCAGCAGGCGCAGCACGGCGGTGCGCAGGTCGGCGGTGCGGTGGTGGGCGTCGGCGCGGGCGATCTCGCGCCCCATGGTGGTGAAGTCGAAGCCGCCGCCGTGCACGGCCCACTGCTGGCCGTCCACCAGGAAGTCCGCGAGCAGGCGCACCTCGGCGGCGCCGAACGCCCACGGCGTGCCGTGCACCGCGCGCACCCACAGGGCGAGGTCGGCGACCAGCGAGGCGCCGTAGCCGCCGGAGTACAGCTGGGGTCCGTGCTGGTGGAAGCTCAGGTCCTCCTGGATGCCCTCGCCGTCGCCGGTGCGCAGCACCTCGGACATGCGGGCGACCGCGCGGCGGACCAGCTCCGGGTCGTCCTCGACGAGCCCCCGGCGCAGCTCGATCCCCTGCGCCCACACCAGGTTCTGCCCGGTCATCGGCACCGGACCGGCCTGCTCGGCGAGCCAGGTGCCCCAGGTGGCGCGCTGGGCGCGGTCGAGGTCGGCGCCGAGGAGCGCGTCGCCGACGAGGCGGGGCGCGCCGATCTCGTTGTACCACCAGTTGTCGCTGCGGGGAGCCAGCCTGCGCCACGCCTCGAGCGCCTTGAGCCGCTGGCCGTCGGGCAGCGACAGGGCGCGGCGGAGGTGCTCCAGCGGCGGGAAGTCGGCGGCGGCGTGGTCGGCGTAGTCGATGTCGGCCCAGGTGCCGTCGGGCAGCGGGGGGAGGCCGGGTCCGGGCTGGTGCGGCGGGCGCAGGCGGGCCCGGACGACGTCGAGGTCGCTCATGCGCCCCAGTCTGGTGGTGAGCGCCGTGACGTACGGGTGAATGTCGCGTTAGTTGTCGTACGCTAACCACCGTGAGGCGTTTGCTGGGGAAGGTCGCGATCGACACCAGGCCGCTGGGAATCCCGGCCTACCGCAGGTTGTGGGTGTCGACCATCGTCACCGCCGTGGGCAGTCAGCTGACCGCGGTCGCGGTGCCCAAGCAGGTGTACGACATCACCGGGTCGTCGGCCTGGGTGGGCGTCGCGGCGGGCGTGGCGCTGGTGCCGCTGCTGGTGTTCGGCCTGTACGGCGGCGCCGTGGCCGACGTGGTCGACCGGCGGAAGCTGCTGCTGGTGACCAACACGGGCATCGCGGTGACGTCGGTGCTGCTGTGGGCGCAGGCGGCCGTCGGGGCGTCGTCGGCGTGGCCGGTGATCCTGCTCCTGGGCCTGCAACAGGTGTTCTTCGCCGCGAACGCGCCCGCGCGCACCGCGTCGATCGCCAGGTTGGTGCCGCCGGAGATGATCCCGGCGGCGACGTCGCTGGGCGCGACCGTGATGACGTTCGGCGGCGTGTTCGGCCCGATGGCGGCAGGCGCCCTGATGCCCGTGCTCGGCCTGCCGACCCTGTACCTGATCGACGCCGTGGCCCTGACCGCGACGATCTGGGCCGTCTGGAAGCTCCCCCCGCTGCCACCTCTGAACGCCCCGTCCCGCCGCGCGGGTCTGCGCGACGTGGTCGACGGCTTCAGGTACCTGGCCGTGCAGAAGGTCCTGCTGGCGTCGTTCCTGCTGGACATCATCGCGATGGTCTTCGGGATGCCGAGGGCGCTGTTCCCGGAGATGGCGGAGCAGACCTTCGGAGACCCGCCGGGCGGCGGCTGGGCGCTGGGCTGGCTGTTCGCGGCGATGCCCCTGGGCGGCCTGCTGTGCGGTCTGCTGTCGGGGTGGACGTCGAGGATCAGCAGGCACGGCGCGGGCGTGGTCCTGGCGGTGATCGCGTGGGGCCTGTTCATGGTCGGCTTCGGCCTGTCGAACGCCCTGTGGCTCGCCGTGCTGTTCCTGGCCCTGGGCGGCGCGGCCGACATCGTGAGCATGGTGTTCCGCAACGCGATCCTGCAAACCGCGGCGAGCGACGACATGCGCGGCCGGATGCAGGGCGTCTTCATCGTCGTGGTGGCAGGCGGCCCCCGCCTGGCCGACCTGGCGCACGGCACGACAGGCGCCCTGATCGGCCCAGGCCCGGCGTCAGCGGTGGGCGGCGTCCTAGTGGTGATCGCGACGGTCGCCGCGGCCTTCCTGATCCCCACCGTGTGGCGCTACCGCTTCACCCCGGAACAACTGGGCCCGGTGGGGCCAACGGGACCAACAGGCAAGCTCTGACCTACCGCACTCGCGGGCTGCGGGGCGAGCGCAGCGAGCCCACGCAGCCCCACTCCCGCGTCCCTCTTCTCCGTTTGGCCTGGCGAAGCCCGAGCACGCTTGTCAAGATGCCGCCGCACTGCCCGGAAGACCGCCCGAGTCGTACGGCGTCTTGACGAGCGTGCTTGCCTGAAAGGAGGCCAAACGGAGAAGAGGGACCCGGACCACCGCAGTGGTAAACCGAACCACCAGCGGAACGGTCACCGGCCGGCAGAGCCCGTCCCCCTCTTTTTTGGAGGTCTGCCCCGCCGGCGAGGCGTGCCCTTCAGCTCTTGATCTTGTTCTTGATCTTGCTCTTGAGTTCAAACTCGGGCACAGACTCGGCCTCGGCCTCGACCTCAGGCACGGCCTCCCCCTCGACCCCCATCAGCCCCCACCCCTTCCCCCACCAACCACCGCGTGAACCACTCCCGCGTCCGCTCCAGCAGATCAACCTGCTGCTCCACCCCCTCGATCACGTGCCCCTCCCCCTCGTACACCACCAGCTCGTGCTCAACCCCGTGCTCCACCAGCGCGTCCCGCAACAACTCCGCCTGCGACACCGGCACGTTCACGTCCTCAGCCCCGTGCACCAGCAGCACCGGCGCCCGGATCCCCGCCGCCCGCGCCACCGGGTCGTGGTCCTCCGCCTCCCCGCAGGCCAACGCGGCGTCAAAAGCCCCCCACTCCCCCTCCGCCCCCTGCCGCCCCCAGTCGCTCACGCCCGCCCCCACCAGCGCCGCCGCGAACCGGTCCGTCGTCGCCACCGCCCAGGCCGCCAAGTACCCCCCGTGGCTCCACCCGGCTATCCCCACCCGCTCCGGGTCGGCCACCCCCAGCCCCACCACGTGGTCCAGCAGCGCCAGCAGGTCCGTCAGCTCCTCGTGCCCCACCCGCCCCGCCACCGCCGCGGCGAACTCGTGCCCCCGCCCGGCCCCACCCCTCGGGTTGGGCAGCAGCGCGGCGAACCCCGCGTGCGCCAACCACTGGGCCGACGGGTGCCAGTCCAGCGCGAACCCGTCCGCGTGCCGGTCGTACGGCCCCCCGTGCGGCAGCACCACCAGCGGGAAGGGCCCGTCCAACTCCCCCCGCCCCGGCGGCAGCACTAGCAGCCCGTCCAGCTCCACCCCGTCCGGCGCCGAGCACGACAGCCGCAGCCGCTCCCCCCAGCGGATCCCGCGCAGCTCCGGCCTGCTGTCGCTGACCCGGCTGAGCTCCCCGCCCACCGGCCCCGAGCACACGTCCGGCGGCGCGTCCCCCCGGCTCACCACCGCCGCCACGACCTCGCCGGTCCCGTCCGCGGCCAGCCGCTCCACCCGCGCCTCGTGCCTGGCCAGCAGCGTCAACCCGGCCTCGCCAAGCCGGTGGATCTCGGTGTCCAACCCGGCCGCGACCAGCACCAGCGGCGCCCCGCGCTCGACCTGCACCAGCTCCAGCGGGCACGCCGCCAGCCCCGCCGTCCGGTTGACGTGCCCCGCGATCGCCCCGCTCTCCGGGACCTCCGCGTCGAACACCGCCATCCCGGCCTGCAACCCCGGCGGCGTCAGCGCCAGGTGCGCCAGCCGCCACCGGTCGCCCGAGCGCCACCACGCGGGCGACCGCGCCCCCGCGGCCACCGGCCCCAGGTCGCGCACCGCCAGGTCGACCAGGTCCACCAGGTGCACCCGTGGCCGCAACAACCCAGGGTCGTACCCCGGCCCCTCCCAGGTCAGCACCGCCAGCGGCCCGCCGTCCGGGCGCTGCGCCGCCTCCGCGACGTGCCGCTCCCCCAGGTCCACCGCCCGCGACACCCCGCTCACCGGGTCGAGCAGGCTGAGCCGCGCCGCCCCGCCGGGCCCCGGCACGGCCAGCGCCACCTCGCCGGACGCCAGCGGCAGGTGCCACCGCACCCCCTCCGGCAGGTCGGCCAGCACCCGCGCGGGCCCGCTGGCCCCGACCGCGCACAGCTGCCCGCCGACCCGGAACACCAGCTCAGCGGGCTCGCCGCACCAGCGCAGCCCCTCCGGCCGCTCCTCGGCCCCGTCGCCGACCCCTCGGGCCGCGAACACGACCGACCGGCCGTCCGGCGAGACCGCGGGTCCACCGACCCGCAGCCCGGACACCACCAGCTCCGCAGTCAGCTCCACCGCACCCGTCCTAGAGCAGCGCCGCCAGCAACGCCACCCAGGCGGCGACCACCCCGACCACCACGCCGTAGGACACCCACCGCCACACCGGGACCTTCCGCCCCAGCCACACCGACGGCGAGATGCCCCCGACCACCAGCGCGTTCGCCAGCACGGCCAGCCACCCGCTGGTCTCGTTGAGCCCGAGCGACAGCGACACCACGGTCACCGCGACCACGGCCGCCGTGAACACCGTGACGGTCAGCCCGGTGCCCCACGGGGTCGGCTCGTCCGCCACCGAGGCGTGCTGCCCGACGCCGGGGACCGCCGACAGCCCGGTGGCCGTCGAGGTCGCCGCGTGCCTGCCCCGCCCCCGCCGCGACTCGTGGGACTCCCCGGCACCGGACGACTCCCACGACTCCCCGGACCCCGACGACTCCAGCGACCCCGACGACTCCAGCGACCCCGGCGACCCCGGCGACTCCCCTGGCTCCCGCGCCCCCTCCTCCGGGGGCGGCGCCTCCACCCGCTGGGACTCGCCCGTCACCGGATCGGTGAACTCCACCGAGGTGCCCATGTCCGCCGCCAGCCGGACGGCCAGCTGCCGCCCGCGCCGCGTCACCAGCTCCCCGGCGGGCGCCTCGGAGGCGCTGTCCGCCCGGAGCACGGCCTCGGCGACCTTCGCCCACTCGTGCAGCGCGTCGGCCAGTCCCGCGCCGAGCGGCAGGGAGCGCGGGTCGACCTCGCGCTCCTCGGCCCCGTCGTGCCCGGCGAGCACGGCCCTGCCTTCCTGGACCCGCAGTTCCACGAAAGCGCCTCCTTCAGCTCGACGGGGAGAACGTAGCGCGTTCAGGCGATCGCGTAGAAGGCGACAGCGGCGGCGGTGGCCACGTTCAGCGAGTCGACCCCCGGCGACATGGGGATGCGCACCGCCACGTCGGCCGCGCCGATCGCCTCCTCGGTGAGCCCCGGCCCCTCCGAGCCGAGCAGCACGGCGACCCGCCGCCCGCGCAGCCCGGCGTCCGGCAGCTCGACCGAGCCCACCCTCGGGGTGAGCGCGGCGACGACGAATCCCTTGTCCTGCAACAACTTCAGCCCACCCGGCCAGTCGTCCACCGCGGCGAACGGCACCCGCAGCACGTGCCCCATCGACACCCGGACGCTGCGCCGGTACAGCGGGTCGCTGCACCCCGGCCCCAGCACCACCCCGTCGATGCCGAGCGCGGCGGCGTTGCGGAACAGCGCACCCAGGTTCTCGTGGTCGCCGACGCCCTCCAGCACGGCCAGCCGCCGCCCGGCGGCCAGCTCCTCCAGCGAGGGCTGCGGCGCGCGGTCGGCGGCGGCCAGCACGCCCCGGTTGAGGTGGAAGCCCACCACCCGCGCCATCACGTCGGCCGAGGTCACGTAGGCGGGCGCGGGCAGCTCGCCCAGCGCCTCCACCCGCCGCCGCACGCCGAGCACCGCGCGCACCGGGTACGGGGACGCCAGCAGCCGCTCCACGACCACGACGCCCTCGGCGATGACCAGGCCGCGCCCACCCGGCCGGTCGGGGCGGCGGTCAGCGGTCGACAGGTCCCGGAAGTCGTCCAGCCGGGGGTCGTCCGGGTCGTCGATCTCGATCACCTCGGCCACCCGGACAGTCTCGCACTGCGAGTGTCGCTCGTAGTCCAGAGGGCGGAATCGCAAGCCTGTAACCTGCACATTCTCGCTCATTGTTACCGCCATGTGACAGAGAGCACCGATTTGGGCGCTGGCAGGTTCCGGGGTGCTGTGTCACGGTTGGGCCTCCTTGAGCCCGCCGTGAAGCCCGAGCGAAGGGGAGGCGGCATGGGTAGGGACGTGTCCACTCGGACGTTCACCGGAGAAGACCGCAGGCACTACCGCGAGCGGGTCCAGCGCTGCCTGGACGCGCTGGGCACGATGCTCGCCGAGGACTGCTTCTCGTTCCCCCGCCAGCAGATGGGCCTGGAGATCGAGCTGAACCTGGCCGACCGCGCCGGGCTGCCCGCGATGCGCAACGCCGAGGTCCTGGAGAAGATCGACGACCCGGCGTTCACCCTGGAGCTGGGCCAGCACAACCTGGAGCTGAACGTCCCCCCGCGCGAGCTGGCCGGTGACCACACCCTGGGCCTGGAGCGGGACCTGCGGGCGCTGCTCGGCGTCGCGGACGCCAAGGCGCAGGACGCGGGGGCGAGCCTGGTGATGATCGGGGTGCTGCCGACGCTGCGCCCCGAGCACTTCGACCGCCGCTGGCTCTCGCACAACCCGCGCTACTCGCTGCTCAACGACCAGATCTTCGCCGCGCGGGGCGAGGAGCTGGTGCTGTCGCTGGAGGGCGCGCCGCTGCCGGGGCGGGACGCGGAGCGGCTGCTCAGCCGCAGCGAGTCGATCCTGCCGGAGGCGGCCTGCACGTCGGTGCAGCTGCACCTGCAGGTCGCGCCGGAGGACTTCGCGGCGCACTGGAACGCCGCGCAGTGCCTGGCGGGCGTGCAGGTGGCGATCGCGGCGAACTCGCCGTTCCTGCTGGGCAGGGCGCTGTGGCACGAGACCCGCATCCCGCTGTTCCAGCAGGCCACCGACACCCGGCCGCAGGAGCTGCAGAACCAGGGCGTGCGGCCGAGGGTGTGGTTCGGGGAGCGGTGGATCACCTCGATCTTCGACCTGTTCGAGGAGAACGTCCGCTACTTCCCCGCGCTGCTGCCGGAGACCGGCGACGAGGACCCGGTGGACGTGCTCGGCTCCGGCGGCACGCCGAGGATGACGGAGCTGCGGCTGCACAACGGCACGGTGTGGCGGTGGAACCGGCCGGTGTACGACGTGGTGGCCGGGGTGCCGCACCTGCGGATCGAGAACCGGGTGCTGCCCGCGGGCCCGACCGTGCTGGACACGCTCGCGAACGCGGCGTTCTTCTACGGCGCGCAGCGGGCGCTGTCCTCGATGGAGCGTCCGCTGTGGACCCAGATGTCGTTCCAGGCGGCGGAGGAGAACCTCTACGCGGGCGCCAGGCACGGCATGAACGCCCAGCTGTACTGGCCCGGCATCGGCTGGGTCCCGCCCGACGAGCTGGTGCTGCGCCGCCTCCTCCCGCTGGCCCACGAGGGGCTGCGCGACTGCGGGGTGTCCGACGAGGCGCGGGAGCGCTACCTCGGCGTGATCGAGGCGCGCTGCCTGGCCGGGCGGACGGGGGCGCTGTGGCAGCGGGAGGTCGTCGCCGGGCTGGAGGAGCGCGGCGCGGGCCGCGAGGGGGCGCTGGCCGGGATGCTGGCCAGGTACGTGGAGCGGATGCACGAGGGGGAGCCGGTGCACACCTGGTCGGTGTGATCGCCGGGCCCCACCGGGATCGCCGTCGCGCCTAGCGGCGGCGGCCCGCCTTCAGCGGGGCGACGTCGGCCCCGTCGTGCGAGCTGCGGCAGTCGTCGGGGGTGACCGCCTCGACCGCGAGGGTCAGCATCCCCTTCACCCCGGTGTAGATCGACTCGCCGCGCGAGGCCAGCGAGACGTGCACCCGGTGCGAGTCGGAGAAGTCGCGCTCGTCCTTCGCGCGCTTCTTGCCGCTCTCCTCGGGCTTGGTGGCGCTGCGGAGGTTGACCTCCAGCCAGGCGGCGACCTCGGTCGGCGTGGTGAGCACCTCCTCGGGCGCGCGCTCCAGGCGTTCGGCGCGCGGTGAGGCGCTGTCGAGCGAGGTGTGCTCGACGTAGGCGTGCCAGTGCGTGTTGCGCATCGACCACGTCTGCTCTACCGGCCAGTCCTCCTCGGTGCCCATTGCCTCATCTTGCCAGGCTCCGGACGTCGAGCGCGTGGTCCACCCCGACCGACGTGGCCAGACGGCGGTCGTGGGTGATCAGCAGCACGGTCCCGGCGTACTCGGCGAGCGCCTGCTCCAGCTGCTCGATCGCGGCGAGGTCGAGGTGGTTGGTCGGCTCGTCCAGCACCAGGCAGGTGGTGCCCCTGGCCTGCAGGAGCGCGAGGGCGGCCCTGGTGCGCTCGCCGGGCGAGAGGGTCCCGGCGGGCCGGAGCACGACGTCCGCGCCGACCCGGAACTTGGCCAGCAGCGTCCTGGCCTCGGCCTCGGCCAGCCCGGTGGCCGCCACGACCACGTCCAGCACCGGGGTGGACCCGCTGAACGCGCCGCGCACCTGGTCGATCTCGCCGATCACCACGCTGCCCTCGGACCGCTCCCCCGCGTCCAGCGGGACGCGGCCGAGGATCGCCCCGAGCAGGGTGGACTTGCCGGAGCCGTTGGGGCCGGTGAGGCGCCAGCGCTCGCCGGCGCCGATGGTCAGGTCGACCGGGCCGAGGGTGACGTCCCCGCGCGAGACGACCGCGCCGCGCAGGGTGAACGCGACCCGGCTGCCGCCGCTCGCGGCGGGCAGGGTGAGCCGCAGCTCCCACGGCTTGCGGGGCTCCTCGACCTCCTCCAGCCGCTCCAGCGCGCGGTCGGCCGCGGCGCCCTTGCCCGCGGTGTTCTCCGCGCCCTGCTTGGCGAAGAACTTGATGAACTTGTCGCGCTCGTCGGACTTGGCGTTGCGCCGCACGCCCGCGCGGGACCACTCCTTGGCGGTGCGGGCGCGGCGGGTCAGGGCGTCCTTCTTCGCCGCGTACTCGTCATAGTCCTCCTGGGCGCGCCGGGCGGCGGTCTCGCGCTCGGCGAGGTAGGCGTCCCAGCCGCCGCCGAAGACGGTCAGCCCGTGGGTGAACTCGTCCAGCTCGGCCACGGCGGTGGTGGTGCGGGACAGGAACTCCCGGTCGTGGCTGACCAGGACGACGGCCGCGCGCGTGCCGAGCACGTGCGCCTCCAGCAGTTCGAGGCCGTCCGCGTCCAGGTCGTTGGTGGGCTCGTCGAGCAGCAGCACGTCGGCGCGCACGAGCAGCACCGAGGCGAGCCGCAGCCGGGCGGACTGGCCGCCGGACAGCTCGCCGGAGCCGCGCGCGTCGAGCAGGTCGGCGGGCAGCCCGAGCCGCTGGCACACCTCGTCGGCGCGCTCGGCGAAGTCGCCCGCGCCGACGGCGGTCCAGCGGTCGAAGGCCGCCGCGTAGGCGTCCTCGGCTCCGGGCGCGCCCTCGGCGAGGGCCTGCGCGGCGCGCTCGAACGCGGCCTCGGCGTCGGCGACGCCGGTGCGGCGGGCCAGGTGGTCGCGCAGCGACTCGCCCGGCTCGACCGCGGTCTCCTGGGTGAGGTGGGCCACGGGCCCGGAGGCGGTGACCGTCCCCCGCTCGGGCGTCAGCTCGCCCGCGAGCACCTTCAGCAGCGTGGACTTGCCGACCCCGTTGGGGGCGACCAGCCCTACGCGCTCGCCTGCTGGGACATCGAGATCAACCTCCGAGAGCACGGTCCTCGGACCGAACGACAGCGACAGGTTCCTTGCTGCCAGAGCGGACACGCCACCGATGCTGTCAGGCCGTCCCACGATCCGCACCCGAGTTTCCCCGCCGCGCTATTGCCAGTAGGTTGCAAGTACTAGAGACTTGCAACGAGGAGCGCGCATGGCCCAGTACGTGTTGCCGGACCTGGACTACGACTACGGCGACCTGCAGCCGGCGATCATCGGCGAGATCAACGAGCTGCACCACAGCAAGCACCACGCCGCGTACGTCAAGGGCGCCAACGACACCCTGGAGCAGATCGACGAGGCCAGGGACAAGAGCGCGTTCGGCTCGATCGTGGGGCTGGAGACGACGCTGGCGTTCCACCTGGCCGGGCACGCGCTGCACCAGGTGTGGTGGAAGAACCTGAGCCCGAACGGCGGCGACAAGCCGACCGGCGAGCTGGCCGCCGCGATCGACGAGCACTTCGGCTCGTTCGACGGCCTGCGCGCGCAGCTGAACGCCGCCGCGAGCAGCATCCAGGGCTCCGGCTGGGGAATCCTGGCCTGGGAGCCGGTGGGGCAGCGGCTGATCACGCAGCAGCTGAAGGACCACCACTCCAACCTGTCGATCGCCACCACGCCGCTGCTGGTGTTCGACATCTGGGAGCACGCGTACTACCTCCAGTACCGCAACCTGAAGGCCGACTACATCGGCGCGCTCTGGAACATCGTGAACTGGGACGACGTGAACGCCCGGTTCGAGGCGGCCCGCGCGGGCCAGAACGGCCTGCTGCTGCCGACGCGGTAGCCAGAGGCCCTCGAGCTCAGCGCGACGGGTGCTCCGACAGGCTCCCGGCGCTGGAGGTCCGGTGGTGGATGCTCCGACAAGCCCCCACGACCGGAACGACGAGGCCCCGCCCCCGGTGGTACGACCGGGGTGCGGGGCCTCGTCTGTTCCCGAACTGACTGCCGCTCCCACCACGAAGCGACGTGCTTAGGTTAGCCTAACTTCACTGCTTTGGGAAGAGGTGTCCCCCATCCGGTTCGCCCGCGCCAGGACGAGCGCCCCCAGCCCCGCCGCCAGCACCGACACCGCACCACCCAGCACCAGCGGCGCGCGGGCGTCGAACCGGTCAGCCACCCACCCGGTGAGCAGCCCGCTCAGCGGCGCGCTCCCCATGAACACCGTCATGTAAACGCCCATCACCCGCCCCCGCATCCCGGGCGCGACGGCGAGCTGCACGGTCGAGTTCGCGGTGGTCGTGAACGTCATCATCGCCGCGCCGACCGGGATCAGCGCGAGCGCGGCCGTGAGCACCGTCGGCATCAGCCCGGACAGCAGCTCCAGCACCCCGAACGCCGCCGCGCCGCCCACCAGCAGCCGGGGACCGGGCGCGGACCGCCGGGCCGCCATCGCCGCGCCCGCCAGCGTGCCCACCGCCATGGTCGTGGTGAGCAGCCCGTACGCGTCGGCGTCGCCGTCGAAGGTGTCGCTGGCCAGCAGCGCCAGCGACACGTGGAAGTTCAGCCCGAACACGCCCACCAGGAACACCACGAGCATCACCGCGACCAGGTCCGGCCTGCCGCGCAGGTAGCGCAGCCCCTCGGCGAGCTGCCCCCCGGCCTTGGCCACCGGCGCGCCCCGGTGCAGCTCGGCGGCCCGCATCAGCGCCAGCCCGGCCAGCACGCCCGCGAAGCTCGCCGCGCGGATCAGGAAGATCCAGCCGGTGCCGACCACCACGATCAGCCCGCCCGCCGCCGCGGGGCCGATCATCCGGGCGGCGTTGAACGTCATCGAGTTGAGCGCGACCGCGTTCGCGACCTGCTCGCGGCCGACCATCTCCACCGCGAACGACTGCCGCACCGGGGCCTCCACGGCGGACAGCACGCCGCCCGCCAGGCACAGCGAATACACGTGCCACAGCTGCGCGACCCCGGACAGGTCGACCAGGCCGAGGACCAGCGCGAGCACCGCCATGCCGGACTGGAGGCCGATCAGCAGCAGCCGCTTGTCCAGCCGGTCCGCCAGCACGCCGGCCCACATGGACAGCGCCAGCACCGGGCCGAACTGGAGCGCCGTGGCCACGCCCAGCGCGATCGGGTCGCCGCCGGACAGCTGGAGCACCAGCCAGTCCTGCGCGACCCGCTCCATCCACAGCCCGACCAGCGAGACGAGCTGGCCGGAGGCGTAGAGGCGATAGTTGCGCGAGCGCAGCGAGGAGAACGCCCCGACCCGAGGGGTCCGGGGCGCTCCGGTCGCGGTCACGCCTCGGGTGCGGCGGCGGGCGCGGCCCGGTCCGGCCCGGCCCTGCGCCGGGACAGCCGCACCGCGGGCAGCGCCATCCCACCCCGGCGGCTGAGCACGAGCGCGCCGACCAGCGCGGCCACGATCGAGACCGCGCCGCCGACCACGAGCGGCGCGCGGGCGGTGAAGTGGTCGGCCAGCCAGCCCATGACGGGCCCGCCGACCGGGTTGCCGCCCAGGAAGACCAGCATGTACAGCCCCATCACCCGGCCGCGCATGGCGGGCGTGACGGACAGCTGCACGGTCGCGTTGGCGGTGGTCGTGAAGGTCATCATGGCCACGCCGACCGGGATCAGCACCAACCCGACCAGCCACAGCGTGGGCATCAGCCCGGCGACGACCTCCAGCACGCCGAACGCCAGCGCGCCCACGACCAGCAGCACCGGCCGCGGCTTCGCGCCGCGCGCGCTGCGCCGGGCGGCCAGCGTCGCGCCCGCCAGGGTGCCGACCGCGAGCAGCGTGGACAGCAGCCCGTACGCGTCGGCGTCGCCGCCGAAGGTGTTGCGGGCCAGCACGGCGAGGGTGACGTAGAAGTTCAACCCGAACGTGCTCACGAAGAACACCAGGAACAGCAGGATCACCAGGTCGGGGCGCTTGCGCACGTAGCGCAGGCCCTCGCGGAGCTGGCCGGGCTCCCTGGGCACCGGCTCGCCCCGGTGCAGCTCGGCGGGGCGCATCAGCAGCAGGCCCGCGATCACCGCGACGAAGCTGGCGGCGTTGATCAGGAAGACCCAGCCGGTGCCGCCGATGACCACGATCAGGCCGCCCGCGACGGCCGGCCCGACCATGCGGGCCAGGTTGAACGTCATCGAGTTGAGCGCGACCGCGTTGGTGAGCTGGTCGCGGCCGACCATCTCGACCACGAACGACTGGCGCACCGGCGTCTCCACGGCGGACACCGCGCCGAGCAGCAGGCACAGCAGGTAGACGTGCCACAGCTCGGCGGCGCCGAGGACCTCCAGCAGGCCGAGCGCGAGCGCGCACAGGCCCAGACCCGTCTCCAGCGCGAGCAGCAGGCGGCGCTTGTCGAGCCGGTCGGCGAGCACGCCCGCCCACAGCGACAGCAGCAGGGTGGGGGCGAACTGGAGGGCGGCGGCGAAGCCGAGCGCGACCGGGTCGCCGCCGGACAGCTCCAGGACCAGCCAGTCCTGGGCGACGCGCTGCATCCACAGCCCGACCAGCGAGACGACCTGGCCGGAGGCGTAGAGCCGGTAGTTGCGGACCTTCAGGGAGCTGAACGTGCCTGATCGCTTGCGCTTCGGCGGAGGTAGCGCCGTGTCTCGACCGGGTCGATCGGTCTGCGAGCCCTCCGCATAAGCAGGCACTTCGTTACTGCCCCGCCATCCTGTCGATGATCTCGGCGGCCCTGGAGAGCACCGCCCTGTCCTCGGGTGTCAGCTCCGCGAGGTGCTGGTCCAGCCAGGCCTCCCGCGCGGACACCTCCGCGTTGATGTACTGCATCCCGCTGGGGCTCAGCTCCACGATGGCCTGGCGGCCGTCCGTGGGGTGGGGCCTGCGGGTGGCGAAGCCGAACTCCTCCAGCGCGGCGATGACCCTGGTCATCGACGGCGGCTGGACGCCCTCCTTGGCCGCGAGCTCGCCCGGCGTCAGCGGTCCGCACTTGTGCAGCGTGGAGAGCGCGGACACCTGGGTGAGCGAGATCGTGGAGTTGACCCGCTGCGCGCGGAGCCTCCGGTTCAACCTGATGATGGCGAGCCTCAGCCTGCTCGCCAGCCCATGGTCGTCGGTCTCCGCCACGTAGTTAGCATACCTCACGATCTCGGGCCTTCACTGTGAAATCGCCCATTCAGCGCTGGGCGTGCGGGCTGGTGGACGGCGTTCGCGCTGGTCAGGACGGTGGTGCGGCGCGGCCCGCCCGACGCTCGCTCCGGGCGGGCCGCTTCGGCTTCGCGCTCTCCCCCGGCGTCCGGGGACGGGCGTCAGCCCATGATCAGGGCCTGGACCGGACCGATGCCGAAGTACACGACGAACGCCACCGCCGTGCCCCACATCAGCGGGTGCACGCTGCGGGCCCGCCCGGTCAGCGCGCGCAGCAGCACGTAGCTGATGAAGCCCGCGCCGATGCCGTTGGCGATCGAGTAGGTGAACGGCATGACGACGATGGTCAGGAACGCGGGCAGCGCGATCGAGAAGTCGGAGAAGTCGATCTCCTTGACCTGGGCGACCATCAGCGCGCCGACGATCACCAGCGCGGGCGCGGCGGCTTCGACCGGGATGACCTCGTAGAGCGGGGTGAAGAACATCGCGACCAGGAACAGCAGGCCGGTGACCACGTTCGCCAGGCCCGTGCGGGCGCCCTCGGCGATGCCGGAGGCGGACTCGATGAACACCGTGTTCGACGAGGACGACGCCGCGCCGCCCGCGACCGCGCCGACGCCGTCGACCAGCAGGGCCTTGCTGACGTTGGGCAGCTGCCCGTCCTCCTTGATCAGCTCGCCCTCCTTGCCGAGGCCCGTCATGGTGCCCACGGTGTCGAAGAAGTCGGTGAGCACGAGCGTGAACACCAGCAGGGCGGCGGCCAGCGCGGGCAGGCGGGTCCAGGCGCCGAACGAGAACTCGCCGACCAGGGACAGGTCGGGCAGGCTGAAGAAGCTGTCCGGCACCGCCGGGTAGCCGAGGTTCCACCCCTTCGGGTTGGTGCCCGCCGACGGACCGGCCTTGACGACCGCCTCCAGCACGATGGAGAAGACCGCGGTGGACAGCACGCCGATCAGGATCGCGCCCCGGACCTTGCGGGCGACCAGGACGCCGGTGACCAGCAGGCCGACCACGAAGACGAGCGTGGGCCAGGACGCGATCGACCCGCCGATGCCGAGGCCGACCGGGACGGTGGTGCCCGCGGCGTCCGGGACGCGGCGCACGAACCCGGCGTCGACCAGGCCGATGAAGCAGATGAAGAGCCCGATGCCGACCGCGATGGCCGCCTTCAGCTCGTTCGGCACCGCGTTGAACACGGCCGTGCGCACCCCGGTGAGGACGAGCAGGAGCACCACGATGCCGTTGACCACGACCAGGCCCATGGCCTCGGGCCAGGTCATCTGCGGGGCGAGGGTGACCGCCACGAACGAGTTGATGCCCAGACCGGCCGCGAGCGCGAACGGGTAGTTGGCGATGAGCCCGAACAGGATGGTCATCACGCCCGCGACCAGCGCGGTGACGGCCGCGACCTGCGGGACGGGCAGGATCGCGCCGGTGATGTCGGTCTTCGCGGACGGGTCGTCGGCGGAGAAGCTGCCGAGGATCAGGGGGTTGAGGACCACGATGTAGGCCATCGCGACGAAGGTGACCACCCCACCGCGCACCTCGCGCCCCACGGATGACCCGCGCTCGGTGATTTTGAAGAAGCCGTCCAGGCCCATGTCGTGCAACTCCCTGTTCCCTGTGTGACCGCTCGGGCGCACTCCGACGCCCAGCCCCGCCCCCGAGGCCGGTTGCCGAGGGTGGCGGTTAGCGGGTGGAGCCTGCCTGATCGGTGTTTCGGGAAGGTAGCCTGCCTGACGTGGCCGAACTCCCCCCTCCACCCCCTCTCCCACCCCGCCTGACCGACCCGGTGCCCCCGATCGTGGTAGGCAGCGCGTTGTGGCTGGTGGGCCTGGTGATCACCCTGCTGGTCGGGGCGCCCACGATGGCGGTGTGGACCTGCGCGGCAGGCGGCGCACTCGGGGTAATCGGCTTCGGCATCTTCGCCTGGCAACGCTCAGCCGCCCGCAGGGGCTCACGAACCGCGCAGAGCGGGCTGCAGTAGCGCATAGCGCAATAAACGGTCCGCGCCCGCAGACCGCAAGACGAGCGCAGGCTGACTGACCACTTCGCAAGCTGACCGCCTCGCGGGCTGCAGGGCGAGCGCAGCGAGCCCGCAGCCACCCCATCCCGCGTCCCTCTTCTCCGTTTGGCCTGGCGAAGCCCGAGCACGCTTGTCAAGATGCCGCCGCACTGTGCGGAAGACCGGGGTGCCCAACGGCGTCTTGACGAGCGTGCTTGCCTGAAAGGAGGCCAAACGGAGAAGAGGGACCCCGCCCACCGCAGTGGTAAACGGGACCACCAACAGAAGCGCCACCGGCCGGCAGAGCCCTGTCCCCTCTTTTTTGGAGGTCTGCCCCGCCGGCGAGGCGTGCCCTTCAGCTCTTGATCTAGGCTTTTACCCGTGACCACGGCTTTTACCCCGTGATCCCGCCCCTCACCCCAACAGCACCGCAGGCGTCGGCTCGCTGATCAACGCCGCGAACGTGTGCCGATCCCCCCACCGCCCGGTCGTCCACGCCAACGCCCGCGCCAACCCCTCCGGGGTGTCCGCCGCGTGGACCACCTCCCCGTCCACCCACCACGGCACCTCGTGCTCCTCGCCCTCCGCGTGGACCACCAGCTCGTCGTGCACCACCACGGTCCCCCTAGGCAGCTCGACGCCCAGCAGCGCGCAGGCCACGCGCACCGCGCCCAGCTCCGCCCACACCACCTCGTCGCCCTCGCTCCGCAGCGCCCCCACGACCTCCTCGGACGCCAGCGGCAGCTCCAGCAGCTCCGCCAGCTCCGCCGCCCCGCCGTCCGCCGCGAGCACCTGCTCGCCCGGCAGGACCGCCAGCAGCCACGGCAGGTCCGGCACCACCACGTCGTCCGCGGACACCACCGCCCCGGTCAGCACCCGCACGCGGTCCGGCGGCTCGACGGCCCCCTCCCGCACGTCCGGCGCGACCTCCGCCAGCGCCGCGTGCGCCTTCAGCACCAGCGCGTCCGGCACCACCCGCTCCGCGTCGCCCAACCGCGCCAGCAGGTCGACCACGTCGTCCTCGTCGTGCACCACCAGCTCGGTCCGCACCCCGGCAGCCGCAAGGACGTGCGCGGGCAGCTCGGAGCCCACCGGGTCGTACAGCCCCTCCAGCTCCACCGCCCCCGGCAGCCGCCACGCGCGGGGCGCCCGACCGTCGATCCGCGCGTACCGCGCCAGCCACCACCCGGTGTACCCGTCGCGCTGCGCGACCGCGCGCCACACCTCGGGGTCGGACGCCATCAGCTCCAGCGCCCTGGTCCACTTCCCCTCGGCCACCAGGTCCAGGTCGCGCACGCCCACCACCCGCGAGGGCGGCTCGTCGGCGGCGTCCCACCAGTCCGCCTCGTCGGCCAGGTCGTGGTCGGGGTCGGTCGGCTCGTCGTCGACCAGCACCGTGAAGCCGTCCGCCGCGCCCACCGCCGACAGCACCTCGCGCGGCCAGTCCGCCGCGAACTCCGCGTCCAGCACGCCGAACGGCGCGTCGTCGGCCAGCACCTCGCGCAGCGGCGCGTCCGGCAGCAGCAGCTCGTCCGCGCGCCGCCAGCCGCCGCCCGCCTCCGGCAGGACCAGCTCGCCCAGCCACGGCCGGCCGCCCGCGCGCGCCACCAGGGACAGGACCCCGTGCACCAGGTCCTCGTCCGGGTCGTCGCCGCTGTGCCGCACGGCGTCGCGGACCGCGTCCGAGTCGAGCACCTCGGCCGCCCCCGCCTCCACCGCGCCGAGGCGCAGCAGCAGCGGGTGCACGGCCTCCGGGTGCGCGATGCGCAGCCCCGTCAGCTCGAAGTCGACCGGCTCGTCCAGCATCAGCACGCCGCGCGGACCGCTGACCAGCCTGCCGTCCGCGAGCGGCACCGGGAGCGAGCCCAGCTCCTCGCGCGCGGACGAGTCCACGTCCGCCCACGGCTGGAGCGCCGTGTACACGTCGTGCCACCAGCCCGGCTCGCCGCCGATGCCCGCCAGCGCGGCCACCACCTCGGCCACCGGCATCCTCGGCACGTCCAGCGCGGCCAGCGCCCGCGCGTGCTCGGGCAGCACCAGCTCGGCGTCCAGCAGGCCGGGGACCACGTCCTCCAGCAGGTCGACCAGGTCCTCGGACGGCGAGTCCAGCACCTTCGCCCGCCTCGGCGAGGTCCAGCCGCCGTCCGCCTTGGGCAGCCACTCGGCGTCCCGCAGCGCTTCCAGCACGCCCTGCCGCAGCACACCGTCCACTTCGGACAGCGGGAAGCCGGGCAGCGGCACCAGCGCGGTCCGCTCCACGGCGGGCAGCGCGGCCACCAGCGCCGGGTAGGCCCGCGCCGCCATCGCCAGCACGTGCTCGACGGCCGGGCCGACCAGCACCCGGCGGCGGGACGGCTCGACGGGCAGCGTGGCGATCAGGCGCGCGGGCAGGGACAGCTTCTCGTCGGTGGGGGTCGGCGCGTGCAGCACCTCGCCGCCGAGGGCGCCGTCGACCGGGTAGGCCCAGCACGCCGACCACACCGGCCGGGACTCGACGCCCTGCACGAAGCGCTCGGGCAGCTCGCCGCCGACCCGGTGCACCAGCCAGGCGCGCTCGCCGTCCGGACCGGTGATCACGACCTTGTCGCCGTCCTCGGCGCGGTCCCAGGCCCGCGACCCGACCTCGACCCGGCGCAGGCCGGGGAGGGCGAGCAGCAGGTCGGGCGCCTGCTCGGCGCACTCGCGCAGCAGGGCGTCGCCGTCCGCGGAGGTGAGCGGCAGCCGGACCTCGGTGGTGAAGCCCTCGGGCGGGCCTGCCTCGTCGGTCGGCCACACCAGGCGCAGCACGGGCACGTCGCCGCCGCGCTTGGACGCCAGCTCCGGCACCGCCTCGCGGGTGCGCGCGGCGGAGAACGCGACCCCGCCGGACGTGGACACCACGCGCGGCGCGTCCGTCACCGCCAGCACGGCCGCGAAGCCCACGCCGAACTGGCCGACCGCGTCGGAGCTCTTCGCGGAGGCGCGCAGCGACGCGAGCGCCGTCACGCCGTCGGCGGTCAGCGGCGCGCCGGTGTTGGCCGCGCGGAACTCGCCGTCCACGAAGGACAACCGCAGCACGCCGGGCTCCGCGCCCGCGGCGTCGGCCGCGTTCTGCGCCAGCTCGACCAGCAGCCGGTCGCGGTACCCGCCGAGCCTCAGGTCCTCCTCGGCGTTGGCGTCCTCCCGGAAGCGGGTGGGCGAACCGCGCCAGGCGGCGAGCACCGACTCCCGCAGGGCCTCGGTGCCGAAGTGGTCCGCGCTCACCGGGCTGTCGCCCGCGCGGAGACCCCGGTCGCGTCGGCGGTGTCGGAAACCCGCTCGACCTCGTCCACGGCGCCGGGCGTGTCGCCCTCGCCCGCGGCAGCGCCGTCGGCGTCGGCGGCAACGTCGTCGGCGGCAACGTCGACGGCATCGTCGGCGGACCGGGCCACCGGCTCGTTCACCTCGACCTCCAGCAGCGCGTCGTCGTACACGACGTCCGCCACCGGCACCGCCGAACCGCCCTCGACCTCCACCTCGGAGTGCGCGCCGCAGCCGTACTCGACGTGCACCACGTGCCCGTCCGCGGGCGTCAGCTCGTTGCCGCACACCCCGAACGCCGCCCCGAGCGCCCCGGCGATGCGCAGGTAGAACCCGCAGGTCCCGCACGCGGCGGGCGCGCTGCGCGCCATCTCGCTGCGCGGCCCGAAGTCGCCGCCGCGCCAGCGCTCGGCGGCGTCCAGCACGCCCTCGCGGGAGAGCACGCGCACCCGGCCGAGGCCGACCTCCAGCGCGACCTCCTCGACCGCCGGGTCCTCGGACTCGACGTAGCCGGGCGCGAGCCTGGGGTCGTCGGGGGACGCGGGCAGCAGGTCGCCGACGCCGAGGTCGCCCGCGCGGACCCGCTCGTTCCACGGCACCCACTGCGGGGCGACCAGCGCGTCGTTGCCGGGCAGCAGCACGGCCTCGCTGACCGAGACCGGCGTGCCCTCCCCCGCGTTGGCGACCGTGACGGCCCACCGCCAACCCCGGTAACCGGCGTGATCGGCCTCGAAGAAGTGGGTGACCGACGTCTCGTCCTCGACGAGGACGCCGACGTGGGCCCCCACGTGCTCCGATCCGGCTTCCTCCTGCGCCGCGTCGCGCGCGAGCCGCACGGCCGCGGGGTCGGCGAGCACTGGCTGGGGCTGCTGAGTCGGCGTGGCGGTCACAGGTGGATTGTGCCGCACGTCTTCGCCGCGCCGCGCACACGTGCCACCCTTTCGGACGTGCGCTGGTTCGAGGTGGCGGTGGTCCCGGTCGTGGTGGTGGCGGTGCTGTCGGGCTGCTCGTCCGGTGGGGACGGTGTTCGGTCGACCGAACCCGCTGGACCGTCCACACCGGTCACGGCGCGCCCGGAGGTCCTGGGAACGATCCCGCACGACCCCGGCGCGTTCACCCAGGGCCTGGAGGTCTCCGGGGACGTGCTCTACGAGGGCACCGGTCTGGAGGGCCGGTCGAGCATCCGCGAGGTCGACCCGGCCACCGGCGCGGTCCGCAGGAAGCTGGACCTGCCGTCGCCGCTGTTCGGCGAGGGGATCACCGTGGTGGGGGAGCGGATCTGGCAGCTCACCTGGCGCGACGGCGTGGCGATCGAGCGCGACCGGGCGTCGCTGGCCGAGGTCCGCCGCGTGCCCTACGAGGGCGAGGGCTGGGGCCTGTGCCTGGACGGGGACCGGCTGGTGATGAGCGACGGCACCGCCGAGCTGGCCTTCCGCGACCCGGCGACGTTCGAGGAGCGCGGGCGGGTCGCGGTGACGCGCGCCGGGGAGCCGCTGGAGGACCTGAACGAGCTGGAGTGCGTCGACGGCCGGGTGTGGGCGAACGTGTGGCAGACCGACGAGGTGGTGCGGATCGACCCGGCCACCGGCGCGGTCGACCTGGTGGCGGACCTGTCGTCGCTGCGCCCGGAGGGCGTGCCCGCGTCGGACGTGCTGAACGGGATCGCCTCGGTGCCCGGCTCGGACGAGTTCCTGGTCACGGGCAAGAACTGGCCGAGCATGTTCCGGGTGCGCCTCCCCGCTGGCTGAGCGGCGGTCGTGCGGTGGTCGTGCGGCGATCCGCGACAGGCCGCCGCGGTTGCGGCAGGATGGTCGGGATGAGCCCGTCCGACGATCGCGATCACCCGCGGGAGGATCACCCGCGGCAGGACGAGACCCGGCCCGAACGCGGGGGCGCGGGGCGGGGGCGCCCGGACAGCGAGCCCTGGGAGACCTACGACCCCGACGGCTACGACCGGCGCAGCCGGGAGCGCGGGCGCGGGCGCGCCGAGCGGGACCACTACGACCGCGAGGCGTACGACGAGCGGGGCCGGGAGCGGCCCACCGTCCCGACCGGGCGGGCGGGCCCTGGGCGCACCAAGCCGATCCCCGGCCACGACGAGCGCACCAAGCCCACCCACAAGCCGACCCAGCTGCCCAGGAAGCTGACCGTCACCCGCGTCGCGCTGTACCGGGCGAGGCTGCTGTCCTCGGTGGGCCTCGGCCGGTTGCGCACCGCCGCGCACGCCGACGGCGCCGGGGAGTCCGGCCTGTCCTCGCTCACCTGCGCGGTGATGCTGAGCCTGGCCGCCGACGCGGCGCTCGCCGTGGGGCTGGCGAACGCGCTGTTCTTCTCCGCCGGGGTGGACGAGTCCAAGACCCGCGCGGGGCTCTGCCTGCTGGTCACCGCGGTCCCGTTCGCGCTGCTCGCCCCGCTGATCGGCCCGGCGCTGGAGCGCCTGCGGCGCGGGCGGCGGTGGGCGCTGGCCGCGTCGTGCGCGCTGCGCGTGGCGGTGGCGGTGGTGCTGGCGCTGCACGTCGACGGCTGGGCGCTGTACCCGGCCGCGCTGGCGGGCGCGCTGCTGTCCCGGTCGTTCACCGCGCTGCGGGAGGCGATCACCCCGGAGGTGCTGCCGCCGGAGGTCGAGCGGGCGAGGGCCGACGCCCGCCTGACCGCGTTCGGGCTGGTCGCGGGCGCGGTGTCCGGGCTGGCGGCGATCGGGCTGGTGAACACGTTCGGTCCGCCGGGCGCGCTGTGGCTCAGCGCCGCGCTGGGCGTGGCGAACACCTGGTGCTGCCTGCGGGTCCCGGTGCGCGCGGAGGTCGCCGAGGTCCGGACCCCGGACGCGGCAGGCCGGGAGCGCGGGCGGAGGGCGCTCGGTCGCGCGGTCGTGGCGGCGCTGTGGGCGAACGGGTCGATCCGGGTGCTCGCGGGCTTCCTGGTCCTGTTCGCGGCGTTCCTGGTGCGGGCGGAGGTCGAGCACGACCCGGTCGAGCAGCTGCTGCTGCTCGGCGTCGTCGTGGCGGCGGCGGTCGCGGGCGGTCTGCTGGGCGGCGTGCTCGGCGCGCGGCTCCCGGCGGGCCCGCCGGACCGGGTGCTGATCGGCTGCGTCTGCGCGGCGCTGGCCTCGGCGCTGCTGGCGGCGGCGCTGCCGGGGCTGGCGACGGTGGCGGTGGTCGGGCTGGTCGGGGCGGCGGCGGGGACGCTGGCGAAGGCGACCCTGGACGCGGTCGCGCGGGACGGGCTGCCGGAGCGGTCGGCCGCGCTCGTGCGGCCGGAGGCGCTGCTGCGGCTGGGCTGGGTGCTCGGCGGCGCGCTGGGGGTGCTGCTGCCCACCGAGCAGTGGATCGGGTTCGCGGTCCTCTCGCTGCTGCTCGCGCTCGGCCTGGCCCAGGTGGTGCTGGCCTCGCGGGGCCGCTCGCTGCTGACCCGGCCGGGCGGGGACCGGCGGGCCGGGGCCGGTGCGGCGGACGGCTGAGCGCACCACGTAGGCTCGGGGCGTGCGCCGAGCCGTCGTCCTCACCGCGTTGCCGCTGCTCCTGGCCACCGGCTGCGGTGCGCCCCCGCACCCCGAGGTGACCTTCCACGCCGACGGCAGGACCGTCGTGGTCCCGCCGACGCAGTACTGCGACCTGGACTCGGAGAACTGCGACGTGGACCCGTCGGCGGCGGGCGTGCTGCGGGTGCGGCCGGGCAAGCCGGTGCAGATCTCGGTGCCCGCGCAGCTGGCCGACAGCGTGTGGGCGGTGGCGTTCACCTACCGCGACGCGGCCGGGGTGACGCAGGAGCCGATGCGCAGCAAGGTGTTCACGCCGAACAACCCGCAGCACGCGTACACGCTCCAGCTGCCGGACGACACCGACCAGCTGGAGAGCGTCGAGGTGCAGCAGCTGGGCACCCGCATCGAGGGCAGCACGACCGCCGCCGTGGACTTCGTGGCGCGCGGCACGTGGGTGCTGTCCGTGGACGACCGGCAGCGGGGCTGACCGCTCCTTGCCGGAGACGGCGGAGGCGGAGACGGCGGAGGCGCCACCCCTCGGGGATGACGCCTCCGGTCGTCGCAGGACGCGGGTCTGCGCACAACGCGGGTCTGCGCAGGGCGCGGGTCTACGGGTCGAGGTCCCGCGCGATGGCGCGCAGCGCGTCGGCGACGAGCTTGGCGCTCTTGCGCTCGGGGTAGCGGCTGCGGCGCAGCTCGGGCTGGACCCGCTGCTCCAGCAGCTTGATCATGTCCTCGATCACCACGTTCAGCTCGTCGGCGGGGCGCCTGCGCGCCTCGGCCACCGACGGCGCCGGGTCGACCAGGCGCACGGACAGGGCCTGCGGCCCCCGGCGCCCCTCGGCCATGCCGAACTCGATGCGCTGACCGGCTTTGAGGGCGTCGACCCCTTCGGGCAGCGCGGACTTCCGCACGTAGACGTCCTCGCCGCCGTCCTGCGTGACGAAGCCGAAGCCCTTCTCCGAGTCGTACCACTTGACCTTGCCGGTCGGCACCGCTCTCACCGTTCCCTTTGCTTCAACATGGCGAACGCGCCCAGGGGCGTGCCCAGGACGCGTTTCACCAGAGTAGCCAGAACGCCTCGACCGGGGCACCTCCAAAAGCGCGACGCGGTCGCGGCTACCCTCGTGGCATGACGACCGCGAGGATGATGCCGCTGGCAGTGGGCCTGTTCGCGATCGGCGTCGTGGCGCTCGTCGCCATGTTCGCCGTCGGCTCGCCGGGTCTCCCCGGCTGGGTCTTCGCCCTCGGCCTGCTGTGCTCGCCCGCGGGCCTGGCGCTCGGCGTGATCACGGTGGTCCGCGACTCCAGGCGCCCCCGCACGCGGCAGGGCTGACGCTCCTCCGGCAGGGCTGACCGCTGCTCCGGCGGGGCCTGCGCTTCCCTAAGCCGGCCGCTCGACTTCCCCGGCGGCGTCCCCGGCCGCGTGGAGCCGGTCGGCGTTCTCGCGCAGCCACGCCGGGAATCCGGTCAGGTCGGGCAGGACCACGTCCGCACCCGCCTCGACCAGCTCCCGCTCGTCGCACGGCCCGGTGACCACGCACACGGACAGCGCGCCCGCGGCCTTCGCGCCGCGCACGTCGCCCACGTGGTCGCCCACGTACACCGAGGCCCCGTGCAGCTTGAGCGCCTCGGCCTTGCCGGTGGACCACAGCTCGCCGAACAGGTGGTCCACCTCCCAGCCGAACGCGGCCAGGTGCAGGGCCGCGTTCGCCCGGTACTTGCCGGTGACGACGACCGCGGTCCCGCCCAGCTCGCGCACCGCGGCGAGCGACTCGGCCGCGCCGGGCAGCGCGACGGTCGCCGGGATGACGATCTCCGGGTAGAGCGCGCGGAAGCGGGCGACCAGGACGGGGACGTCCTCCTCGGGCACGCCGTAACCCCGGAACGAGACGTCGAGGGGCGGGCCGAGGTTGGCGGCGAAGTGCGCGCCGTCGATCGGGTAGCCGCTCTCGGCGCGCACCGCCTCCATCACGGCGGCCATGCCCGGCCTGGGGTCGATGAGGGTCATGTCCAGGTCGAAACCGATGGTCAGCGGCACGGGGCCACTCTAGGGCCGGACCACCCCGGTTCGGCGGGCTTGGGAGCGGGGTCACGGCGGGCGGGACGCGGGCCGGGACGCGGGCCGTGAGCCGGCGCGGCCGGGCCGGGGAGCGGCGTCGCGGGGCGGTGATCGGACTCGGCCGGTCGACCAACCCGGTAACCGGGTGATCACGTGTCTTTACAAGGGACCCGCGCTCGTGCCAAAACTGTCCGTCGTGACCGAGTTCTCCGGGACCGCGCGCCCCGAGGCCACACCAGCGAGAGCTCTCCGGCCTGCCGCGGCGCCCCCGGTCCCCCGCCAGGCCCCGTGCGGCGAGCCGACCGTCCCCTTAGCCCGCGCCGACGCCCGCCCGCTCGCCACGGGCACCGGGCCGCGCCCGCCCGAGGGCCACCCCGCCCCACCCGGAAGCCCCGCCGCGCACCAGCCCCCGTGCCCGGCGCACCCGCCCTCCCCCGAGGGCCCCTCCGCGGCTCTCCCCACCCCGGTGAGCCCCTCGGGCGCGACCACCGCTCCCCGCCCCGTCCGCTGGGAACCCGCCACCGCCCCGATCCCCGCCGTCCCGGCCGAACCCCCCGGCCCGATCATCGACGCCGCCGCCGCGCTCGTCGCCGAGCACGGCGCGCGCGGGCTGCGGGTCGCCGACGTCGCCTCGCGCGCCGGGGTGAGCAGGCAGACCGTCTACAACGCGCACGGCAACAAGCAGCGGCTGGTCGAGGCCGTCGCGCTGGTCAAGGCCGCCGAGTTCGTGGACGCCGCCCGCGCCTGCCTGGCCCGCGCGCCGGGGGCGGTGGAGGGGGTCGCGGAGGCGGTGCGGCAGGTGCACGCGCTCACCCGGCTCGACCCGCTGGCCCGCTCGGTCCTCACCGGCACCGACGCCGACGACATGCTGCCGATGCTCACCACGCGCGGCGGCTGGGTGCTCGACCTGGTGGCGCCCGTTGTCGGCGAGCACCTGGCCAGGCACCGGCCGGACCTGCCGCCCGCGCGGATCGCGTTCGCGGCGGACGTGCTGACCCGGCTGGCGCTCAGCCACCTGCTGACCCCCGACCACGGCGCCGACCGCGCGGTCGACCGGGCGGTCGACCTCGCCGTGGAGGCCGTGACGGGGGTCGCGGTGGCGCTGCTCGGGCCTAGCCCGCGGCGGGCGGGGTGACGTCCCGGTCCGGCTGCGGGTAGCGCACGCCCAACCGCGCCACGCCCTCGGCCAGCACGCGCGCGATGGACAGCGAGTCCGCCCAGGACATGTCCGGGCTCTCGGTGTCGCCCGCGCGCACCCGGTCGGCCACCTCGCGCAGCTGCGGCACGTACCCGGAGCCCTCCAGCTCGGCGGTGCGCTCCACGTCGTTGATCACGACGCGGGTCGGGCAGTGCGCGGGCTGGTGCAGGTCGATGCGGCCCTTCGTGCCGAACACCGTCGCGCAGGAGCCGGGCGAGGTGGTCAGCGTCGAGGTGAGCAGCGCGTGCGCGCCGCTCTCGTAGCCGAGCAGCAGCGCGGCCTCGGCGTCCACCCCGGACGGGGCGAGGGAGCCGGTGACCTGGATGGTCGTCGGGTCGCCGAGCAGCATCTGGGCGATCGAGACCGGGTACAGGCCGAGGTCCATCAGGGACCCGCCGCCGAGCTCCAGGTTCCACAGCCGGTGCTCGGGCTCGAACGGCAGGGCGAAGCCGAAGTCGGCGCGCACGCTGCGCACGTCGCCGATCTCGCCGTCCGCGACGGCGGCGCGGACCTGGCGGATGAGCGGGTTGAACCTGGTCCAGACGGCCTCCATGAGGAACAGGCCCCGCTCGCGGGCCAGCTCGACCAGCTCGCGGGTGTCCTCGACGGTGAGCGTCATGGGCTTCTCGCACAGCACGTGCTTGCCCGCTTCCAGCGCGAGGCGCGCGGCGGACCGGTGCTGGGCGTGCGGCGTGGCGACGTAGACGACGTCCACGTCGGGGTCGGCGACCAGCTCCGCCACGCTGCCGTACGCGCGGGGGATGCCGTGCTTGGTGGCGAACTCCCCGGCCCGTTCGAGCTTGCGGGAGGAGACCGCGAGGGCTTCGGAGCCCTCCAGGGCGAGCAGATCGGCGGTGACGACATCGGCGATGCCACCCGTGGCGACGATTCCCCAGCGAACTGTTTTCAGCACGATGGGTGAGCTTAATCGGGCAGGATGGTGGTATGCGCCTCGTGCTCAACCTCATCTGGCTGGTGATCAGCGGCTTCTGGCTCGCGGTCGGTTACGCGATCGCGGGGGTGATCTGCTGCGTCCTCATCGTGACGATCCCGTGGGGGCTCGCCTCGTTCCGCATCGCCAACTACGCGCTGTGGCCGTTCGGCCGGGACGTGGTCGACCGGCACGACGCCGGGGCCGCCTCGCTCCTGGGCAACATCATCTGGATCGTCTTCGCCGGGTGGTGGCTGGCGATCGGGCACATCGTGACCGGTGTCGCCCTGTGCGTCACGATCATCGGCATCCCGATGGGCATCGCGAACTTCAAGCTCATCCCGGTGTCGCTGATGCCGCTGGGCAAGGTCATCGTCGACCGCCCCTGACCCGCCGTCCCCGCTGGGGCCGGGCGCCGGCCTCAGCGCAGCTCGACCACCAGGCACGGCCCGCCGCTGTACAGGCCCGCGTCGACCGCGAGGACCCGATCGTCCGCGTACCGCAGCGGGCCGTCGACCTCCTCGGGCATGACGCCGAGCTGGTCGGCGAAGACGCTGTGCCCGTGCACGATCTCGGCGCCGCCCAGGAGCTTGAGCAGCTCCCCCGCGACGACCCCGCCCTCGGGGCCCCGGAACGCGTAGCGGGTGGTCATCTTGCGCCAGCACTCCCACCACTGCGCCAGGTCGTCGCCGGTGAGGATCGCGCGGACCGCCTCGTTGACCTCGTCCACGGTGCCGCCCCACTCCAGGTAGGCGAGCGTGTCGGAGTGCATGAGCAGGTGGTCGTCCACCAGGTGCACGACGTCGCGGCTGGTCAGCCACTCGACGTGCTCGGGGGTGAGCCGCTCCTGGTCGCTGCGCAGGCCGCCGTTGAGGTTCCAGCTCTTGGCGAAGCTGCGCGGGGTGGGCGCGCCCGGCACGTCCTCGTCGCCGAAGCGGTGCATCCCGAGCAGCAGCACCTCGTGGTTGCCGACCAGCGAGTCGACCCGCCCGCCGCTCTCGCCCGCCTGCGCGGAGAGCCGCATGACGAGGTCGATGACGCCGATCCCGTCGGGACCGCGGTCGACGAAGTCGCCGAGGAACCACAGCTCCGCGTCACCGCCGCTCCAGTCCCCGGAGTCGTCCACGAGGCCTGCCGCGTTGAGCGCGCGGGTGAGTTCGGCGAGGTGGCCGTGCACGTCGCCGACCACGTAAAGCTGGCGTTCCACACAGCGACGATATGCGACGGCGCGGGACGGCGCGGGCAAGTCGATCAGATGACCTCCCCGACCGCCCCACCGGTCTCCCCCGCAGGGGTGATCAACTGCGGGGGAGCTGCTCCGCGACGCGCGGCGCTACCCACGCGCGCCCCGGCGTGAAACCGCGGGGCGCGGTGGTGAAGGACACAGGACGGCGGAGGTCACGGCGCGCGGTGCCGCACGATCGGCGACGGGGAGCGGGGCGGAGCCGCCAGCCCGCCAGCCCGCCAGCCCGCCAGCCCGCCAGCCCGCCAGCCCGCCAGCCCGCCAGCCCGCCAGCCCGCCAGCCCGCCAGCCCGCCAGCCCGCCAGCCCGCCAGCCCGCCAGCCCGCCAGCCCGCCAGCCCGCCAGCCCGCCAGCCCGCCAGGACTGGATCATGCCCGCCGAGGCCGGGCGCCATCAACCAGGCCGGGCGCCGCCAGCCAGGGCGAGCGCTGCCAGTCAGGGCCGGGCGCTGCCAGTCAGGGCCGGGCGCCGCCAGTCAGCACCTGGCGCCGCCAGCCCAGGCCGGGCGCCGCCAGCCAACTCCAAGCACCGTCAGCCCAAGCGGGACGCGGTGATCGTGGCGCGCGCCAGCTCGCCGTCCCCCTCCACCACCAGCCGGTCCAGCGCCACCCGCCGCCACAGCGCCAGGTGCAGCAGCTCCGCCGTCCCGGACAGCGCGCCCTCCACCCCTCCGCCCGCGCGGACCCGGTCGGCCTCGTCGGCGGTGAGCAGTCGGAGTCCGTCCCCCACCGACCCGACGAGCCAGGTCCGGCCGGTGTCGACGGCCCGCAGCCCCACCACGCCCGGTCGCCCGAGGTCGCCGCCGAGGAAGCGCTCGGTGAACTCGGCCACCCCGTCCTCGGCCAGCTCGGGCACCACCGCCAGCGGCTCGCCGACCGCCTCGCGGGCGTCGTGGTGGTGCACCACCAGCTCGTGCGCCACCCTGCGCAGCACCTCGGTCGCCGGGGTCCGCCCGGTCGGCGACCACCACGCCCACACCGGCGCGTCGTCCCCGACCCGCCCGGCCGCGTCGCGCAGCCGCGCGGACGCCAGCCGCAGGCCTGCCTGCCCCTCCCCGGCGAACAGCTCGCCGACCTCGCGGCGCACCCCGTCCACGTCGGGCGCGGCGCCACCGGCGGGCAGCGCCGCCGCCCACCACAGCTCGACCTCGGCCACGTGCCGGACCAGGTCGCCCACCAGCCAGCCGGGGCAGGCGGGCACGGGCGCGTCGAGCCGCCCGCGCGCCGCGGCCTCCAGACCGTCGCCGTGCTCCGCCACCGCCGCGCGCAGGTCGATGCCCACGCCGGGACGGTAGCGGCGGCGCGTCCGCCGAGCGGGCGGTTCGGCGGCGCGCCCCCCGATCAGCCCAGCTCGCCGAACGGGTCCGCCGAGTGCCCCACCAGGTCCGCGATGGACCTCAGCACCCGCGTCGGCCGGTACGGGTACAGCTCGGCCGTCGAGTCCGCCGAGATGCCGCTGAGCACCAGGATCGTCCGCAGCCCCGCCTCCAGGCCGGCGCGCACGTCGGTGTCCATCCGGTCGCCGATCATCAGCGTGTTCTCCGAGTGCGCGCCCAGCGCCCGCAGCGCCGACCGCATCATCAGCGAGTTCGGCTTGCCCACGTAGTACGGCTCGCGCCCGGTGGCCCGCTCGATCAGCGCCGCGACCGCGCCCGTCGCGGGCAGCGAGCCCTCGCGCGAGGGACCGGTGGCGTCCGGGTTGGTGGCGATGAACTTCGCCCCCTCCTCGACCAGCCGGATCGCCTTGGTGATGGCGGTGAAGCTGTAGGTGCGGGTCTCGCCGAGCACCACGTAGTCGGGGTCGCGGTCGGTCAGCACGTAGCCGACCTCGTGCAGCGCCGTGGTCAGCCCGGCCTCGCCGATGACGAAGGCCGAGCCGCCGGGGCGCTGCGAGTCCAGGAACCGGGCGGTGGCCAGCGCGGACGTCCAGATGGCCGTCTCCGGGACCTCCAGACCGGTCCTCGACAGCCGGGCGCGCAGGTCCCTCGGCGTGTAGATGGAGTTGTTCGTCAGCACGAGGAAGGGGATCCCGGCCGCGGTCAGCTCGGCGACGAACTCGCCGGAACCGGGGATCGGGTGCTCCTCGTGCACCAGCACGCCGTCCATGTCCATCAGGTAGTTCCAGCCCATGGCCGCCATGATCCCGGGCTCAGGCGTCGGCCACGCGCCCGCGGATCGCCTCCAGGAGGGCGAGCTGGTAGCGCTCGACCACCGCGCGCTCCTCCGGGGTGAACCGGCGCAGCGCGGCCTCCAGCACCTCGGCGGCGTCCCGGAACAGCGCCGCCACCTCGTCCGCCCTCGGCCCGGACACCTCGACGAGCACCTTGCGCCGGTCGTGCGGGTCGCGGACGCGGCGCACGTAGCCCGCGCGCTCCAGGCGGTCGATGACGCCGGTCACCGCGCCGGTGGACAGGCCGGAGAGCTCCGCCATCCGCCCGGCCGTGACCGGCGCGTCGCCCGCCAGCGCGAGGCCGAGGCACTTCTCGTCCGTCGTGGACAGCCCCATCCGCTCCGCCGCCCTGCCGTGCAGCAGCGCGGTGAGCGCGCCCGTCTCCCGCGCGTGCGCGCTGAACCGCTCCAGTTCCTCGGCGGGGACGTCGTGCTCGCTCATGCGGAGGAATTTAGTCCCCGTCCGGGCAGGCGGAACGACCGCTCTGCCGGTTATGCCCGTTACAGCGGGCTGTTCCGGCGGGTGAGCCCATTACCCTGGTCGGGGTGACGGCAGTCGACTTGGGACTACCCGTCGTGCGCAGTGCCCCCCACGTCACCGCACGTCCGGAGTCCCCCGCGCTCATCGACCGGTTCGGTCGGGTGGCGACCGACCTCAGGGTCTCGCTCACCGACAAGTGCAACCTGCGCTGCACCTACTGCATGCCCGCCGAGGGCCTGGACTGGTTGCGGGGGCCCGAGCTGCTCTCCGACGAGGAGCTGGTGCGGGTCATCGGCATCGCGGTGACCCGGCTCGGCGTGACCGACGTCCGGTTCACCGGCGGCGAGCCGCTGCTGCGCAAGGGCCTGGATGACGTGCTCGCGGCGACCGCGGCCCTGGAGCCGAGGCCGCGCACGTCCATGACGACCAACGGCATCTCGCTGGCGGCGCGCGCGGCCGGGTTGAGGGCCGCGGGCCTGGACCGGGTGAACGTGTCGCTGGACACCCTGGACCGTGCGCGGTTCCGGGAGCTGACCAGGCGGGACCGGCTGCCCGACGTGCTGGAGGGGCTCGCCGCGGCGCGCGAGGCCGGGCTGGAACCGGTGAAGATCAACTCGGTGCTGATGCGCGGGGTGAACGACGACGAGGCCGTGGCCCTGGTGGAGTTCGCCGTCGAGCACGGCTACCAGCTGCGGTTCATCGAGCAGATGCCGCTCGACCCGCAGCACGGCTGGGACCGGTCGGAGATGGTCACCGCGCGGGAGATCCTGGACGCGCTGGGGACCCGGTTCGCGCTGGCCCCGGTGCCCGCGCGCGGCGCCGCGCCCGCCGAGCGGTGGGTGGTCGACGGCGGGCCGTCGGTGGTGGGCGTGATCGCGGCGGTGACCCGGCCGTTCTGCGCGGCCTGCGACCGGACCCGGCTGACCGCCGACGGGCAGGTGCGCAACTGCCTGTTCAGCGGCGCGGAGACCGACCTGCGGGCGCTGCTGCGCTCCGGGGCCTCGGACGAGGAGGTCGCCGAGCGGTGGCGGGGCAACGCCTGGGCCAAGGCCGAGGGGCACGGGATCGACGGGGACGGGTTCGCGCAGCCGGACCGCCCCATGAGCGCTATCGGAGGATGACGTGGTCGAGCTGACCGTCCGCTACTTCGCGGGGGCCCGCGCCGCCGCGGGGGTGCCCGCCGAGACCGTGGCGGTGCCGGGCGCGGGGTCCGGGACCACCGTGGCGCACGTGCTCGACGTGGTGCGCGCGAAGCACGGGGCGAACCTCTCCCGCGTGCTGGCGGCGTCGAGCTTCCTGCTGGACGGGGTCGCGGTCCGGGACCACGCCGCCGCGGTGTCCGCCGGGGCCGAGCTGGACGTGCTGCCCCCCTTCGCGGGCGGTTGATCACTGGCCCGAAGAGGTGACTCATGACTCACCGACGGTAATTGATATCGACAAATCTCGGAATGGAAACGGGACGATAACGCACGCCTTGAGCTGCGGTTACACCCAGGTCGACCCGGCCTCGTGAAACGTTACAGTGACTGCCGTCACAGTCCGGAACGTTTGGCGAGCGGGTCCGCGGCTACGTACGGTCGCTTCTCGGTTGGCCCCGACCAACCAGCGAGATCCGGGAGACCGCGCCTGAACCCCGTCCTGCGGCCCCCGGCACACACCCCGAGCGAGAGACATCCGCCGGGCGGGGGCGGGGGACACCGGGCCCGAATCCGGAGTCCCCAGTGGCAGGGCAGCGGGCTGAGAGGCAGATGGCGGTTTACCGAGGCAAGCACCGTTTCCAGTCCCTCCGCGCCAACGCGGCCGTTCGCGGCATCGCGAAGGTGGCCGTGGCGGGCGTCATCGTCGGCGCCCCGCTGGCCATGGCGGGCACGGCGTCCGCGCAGGGCTCCGGCGTGAACTGGGACGCCGTCGCGGCGTGCGAGAGCGGCGGCAACTGGAGCATCAACACCGGCAACGGGTACTACGGCGGCCTGCAGTTCAGCCCGTCGACCTGGACCAGCCACGGCGGCTCCGGGATGGCCCACCAGGCCTCCAGGGCCGAGCAGATCCGCGTGGCCGAGAACGTCATGAAGACCCAGGGCATCGGCGCCTGGCCCGTCTGCGGCCCCAAGGGCCTCGGCGGCGGCGCGGCCCCGGCGCGCACCGCGCCCGCGCCCCAGCAGGCGGCGCCCGCGCCCCAGCAGCAGTCGGCGCCGCAGAAGCGCGCGACGGCCCCCGTGCAGCAGCAGGCGGCCCCCGTGGTCGTGGCGCTGCCCCAGAGCAACCCGAACGGCGACTACGAGATCAAGGCGGGGGACACCCTGTCGAAGATCGCCTCGGAGCTGAAGGTCGAGGGCGGGTGGGCCAAGCTGCACGAGCTGAACAAGCAGTACATCCCGAACGCCGACCTGATCATGTCCGGCATGAAGATCGCGACCAAGTGATCGCTCGCTCGCGCGGAGCGTGAGCGAGAACCCTCGCCGATGGCGCAGCCGAGGCGAGCCAGCCGGCAAGCAGCCAGACCCGCAGGCCCCGGTGACGGCGGCCCTGCGACGTAGCGGAACCCCCGACGCCCTCCCCCTCGTGCGGCGTCGGGGGTTCCCGCCTTCCTGGGGTTTCCGCTCAGCTCGCCCGACGCGCAGCCGTTCTCCGGAGTGCGCCCGCCGAGCAGGAGACCCCCACTTCGGGCGCGTCCGGTCCCCACCGCACACCCCGCACGTGAACCGCGTCGCGAGCGCGACCTCGGCGAGATCCTCCGAGGCCGCGCTCCTGGCGGTTCAGGGGCAGTTGACCCACTCGTCGCTGCCGTCGGCGAAGACCTGCCGCTTCCACACCGGGAGCCTGCGCTTCACCTCGTCCACGAGCTCCGAGCACACCGCGAACGCCGCGCCCCGGTGCGCCGCCGAGACGGCCACCGCCAGCGCCACGTCGCCGATCGCCAGCGGGCCCACGCGGTGCGACACCGCGACCGCGCGGACGCCCTCGAAGCGCCCGGCCACGTCCGACACCACCTCGGCCACGACGTCACCCGCGCTCGGGTGCCCGTGGTACTCCAGCTCCCGCACCGACCGCCCGTGGTCGTGGTCGCGCACGACGCCGGAGAACGTCACCACCGCCCCCGCCGAGGCGTGCTCCACGAGCTTCGCGTGCTCGTCGACCGAGATCGGGTCCTCGGTCACGGCCGCCCGCAGCACCTCGGTCACCGGTGATCACCTCCACCAACCTGCTCGACCGCGTGCTCCAGCACGGCGTCGAGCACCGCCAAACCGTCCTTCACCCCGCCGGTGGATCCCGGCAGGTTCACCACTAGTGTGCGTCCGGCGACCCCGGCGACGCCGCGCGAGAGCACCGAGCCGGGCACGGCGGGCCAGCCCGACATCCGGATGGCGTCGGCCAGTCCGGGGACCTCGAAGTCCAGCACCGACCGGGTCGCCTCGGGCGTGCGGTCGGTGGGGCTGATGCCGGTGCCGCCGGTGGTGATCACCACCGCGACCCCGTCGGCGACCGCCGCGCGCAGCGCCTCGGCCACCGGCTCGCCGTCCGGCACGACCGCCGGGTCCGGCACGGCGTAGCCGCGCTCGCGCAGCCACCCGACGATCAGCGGCCCGCCCCGGTCGGCGTACACCCCGGCCGAGGCCCGGTTGGACGCCGTCACCACGCGGGCCGCCCTCGGCGCGCTCACGCGGGGCGCTCCCACAGGCCGGTCTTGCCGCCCTCCTTGCGCTCGACCCGCACCGCGTCCATGCTCGCGGCCGGGTCGACGGCCTTCACCATGTCGTGCAGCGCGAGCCCGGCGACGGACACGGCGGTCAGCGCCTCCATCTCCACGCCGGTCCGGTCGGCGGTGCGCACGGTCGCGGTGACCCGCACCTCGGCCTCGCCCAGCTCCAGGTCGACCTTGACGCCCGACAGCGCGATGGGGTGGCACAGCGGCACCAGCTCCGAGGTGCGCTTGGCGGCCATGATCCCGGCGATGCGGGCGGTGGCCAGCGCGTCGCCCTTGGGCAGGTCGTCGGCGGCCAGCAGGCGCACGACCTCGGCCGTGGTGCGCAGCACCCCGGTGGCCACGGCGGTGCGGGCGGTGGCCGGCTTGTCGGTGACGTCGACCATGCGCGCCGCGCCGCTCGCATCGATGTGGGTGAACTGGCTCATGGCCCGATGCTAGGCAACACCACCCGCGCACCCCGCCACCGACCTGCCCTCCGGGCCCGCGCGTCCCCGGACCGGTCGACACCGGAAGGGGGAGCGCCGCCCCGCGCCGTCCACTTCGGACCCCGGCCCGCCGAACCCGCAGGCGACCGGGACGCGGCCCCGCCGGGCGCACCGGACCCGAACGCGCGCCGCCGGGACACCGCCCCGCCGAACGCACCGCACCCGGACACGCGCCCCCAGGATCCTGCCCAGCCGAACGCACCGGACCCGAACGCGCCACCGAGCCTCGCCCCGTCCGACCACTCGCCCCCCGAACGCACGTCGCCGGGGCGCCCGAGGGCACCCCGGCGACGTGGTCGCACCGCCGAACCGGGCCGAGCCCGGTCCCGGTCCCGGCTCAGGCCCGCTCGGCCGCCTTCAGCTCGGCCGCGACCTTGCGCACGGCCTCCGCCACGGCGGGCGCGACCGTGGTGTCGAACACGCTCGGCACGATGAACGACGCGTTCAGCCGGTCCCCGTCCACCACGTCCGCGATCGCCGTGGCGGCGGCCAGCAGCATCTCGTCGGTGATGGTGTTGGCGTTCGCGTCGAGCAGCCCCCGGAACACGCCGGGGAACGCCAGGACGTTGTTGATCTGGTTCGGGAAGTCGCTGCGCCCGGTGGCCACGACGGCGGCGTGCTTCTGCGCCTCCATCGGGTCGATCTCCGGGTCCGGGTTGGCCAGCGCGAACACGATCGCGTCGCTGTTCATGGTCGCGACCTGCTCGGCCCCGAACAGGTTCGGCGCGGAGACGCCGATGAACACGTCCGCGCCCACGAGCGCGTCGTGCAGCCTGCCGGAGACGTTCTCCTTGTTCGTGGTGTCCGCGATGGACGCCAGGTTCGGGTCCATGCCCGGCCGGTCGCGGTGCACGATGCCGTCCACGTCGACCGCGACGACGTCGCCGGGGGTCTGCTTGAGCAGCAGGCGGATGATCGCCGAGCCCGCCGCGCCGACGCCGCAGACCACGATCTTGCACTCGGAGATGTCCTTGCCGACCACGCGCAGCGCGTTGCGCAGGGCGCCGACGACGACGATCGCCGTGCCGTGCTGGTCGTCGTGGAACACCGGGATGTCGAGCTTCTCCCGCAGCCGGGCCTCGATCTCGAAGCAGCGCGGCGCGGCGATGTCCTCCAGGTTGATGCCGCCGTACACCGGGGCGATCAGCTCGACGGCGCGGATGATCTCCTCGGTGTCCTGGGTGTCCAGGCAGACCGGCCAGGCGTCGACGCCCGCGAACTTCTTGAACAGCGCGGCCTTGCCCTCCATCACCGGCAGCGCGGCGGCGGGGCCGAGGTTGCCCAGGCCCAGCACGGCGGAGCCGTCCGTGACGACCGCCACGGTGTTGCGCTTGATGGTGAGGCGGCGCGCGTCCTCGGGGTTCTCCGCGATGGCCTGGCACACGCGGGCGACGCCGGGCGTGTAGGCGCGGGAGAGGTCGTCGCGGTTGCGCAGCGGCACCTTCGACGAGATCTCGATCTTGCCGCCGAGGTGGACCAGGAAGGTCCGGTCGGAGACCTTGCGCACGACGATCCCCGGCAACTGCTCCAGGGTGTCGGTGATGTCCTTGGCGTGGTTCGCGGACAGCGCGTTGCAGGTGAGGTCGATGATCACCCGGTCGTTGTGGGACTCCACGACGTCGAACGCGGTGATGACGCCACCAGCCCGGCCGACGGCGGAGGTCAGGTCTCCCGCAGCGCTCGCCGAGGGCGGCGCCTCCAGGCGAACGGTGATCGAGTAACCAGGGCCGGGGACCGGCATCGGGAATCCTCCGAGTTCGGGGCTGCTCAAACTGGTGAGCGAGAGTAGCCCCGACCGGTTTTCGGAACGCGCGCGGCTCGCGTTCGCCGCGCGCGAACCGGCCTTCTAGCGGTTGATCGTGGTGCTCGGGTGGTGGTAGCCGAGCTCCTCCGGCGGGCGGGGGAACGTGGTGCCGCCGAACGGGGACAGCGCGCCCTGCATGTCGCTGGCCAGCTCGCTCACGGCGTGCTTGTGGCCGGCGGGCGCCTCCGGCCATTGGGGGTCGATTCGCTCCGGGCGGGCCTTGGCCACGATTCCTCCTCGGTGGTGCCTACGTCGTGGTCAAGTGTGCCCCACCGGCATATACCGTGGTGAAGATGTCCGGCACCACGCTCGCCGACTGGTTGCGCGACCAGGCCGACCCGGTCCTGGTCGCGCTGCTGCGCGCCCGCCCCGACCTGGCCACTCCCCCGCCCGCCGACACCTCGGTGCTGGCCACCCGGCTGGGGTCCCGCTCCTCGGTCGCGCGGGCCTGCGAGGACCTGGACTCGCTGGCGCTGACCGCGCTGGAGGCGCTGCTGGTGCTGGACGCCGACCGCGCCCCGGTCCCGATCTCCGCGCTGCGCGCCCTGTTCAAGCCGCACCGGGTGACGGTCGCCCGACCGGTGGCGCTGCTGCGCTCGCGCGGGCTGCTGTGGGGCCCGGACTCCGCGCTGCGCGTCCCGGCCTCGGCCCGCGACGCGGTCTCGCCGTTCCCGTGCGGCCTCGGCCGCTCGGTGCCGTCGCTGGCGGGCGCGGACCTGTCCGGGCTGGACGAGGGCGAGACTCGGGTGCTGGCCGCGCTGGCGACCGGGCGGCCGACCGGTCAGACCAAGGACGCCGCGCACGTGGTGTCGCTGGAGCGGGCGACCAGCCCGATCCAGAAGCTGCTGGCGCGCGGCCTGCTGGTGCGCCGCGACCAGTCCACCGTGGAGCTGCCCCGCGAGGTGGGGCTGGCCGTGCGCGGCGACCGGCCGCTCGGGGACCTGGTCGCCGAGGAGCCCGCGCTGCGCACCCAGGTGCTCGACCCCGGCCGGGTGGACGGCACCGGCGCGGGCGCGGTGCTGGAGCTGGTCAGGCACGTGGAGGGGCTGGTCGCGGCCTGGTCGCAGGAGCCGCCCGCCGTGCTGCGCTCCGGCGGGCTGGGCGTGCGCGAGCTGCGCCGGGTGGCCAAGGACCTGGACGTGACCGAGGAGCGGGCCGCGCTGCTGGTGGAGCTGGCGGTGTCCGCGGGCCTGGTCGGCGACAGCGCGGGCCTGGAGCCGGAGTGGGTGCCGACCGCGCAGGCGGACCCGTGGCTGGCCGCCGGGCCCGAGCAGCGCTGGGCGGTGCTCGCGCAGGCCTGGCTGGAGCTGGGCAGGCTGCCGGGGCTGGTCGGTGGGCGCGACGACCGCGACCGGCTGCTGAACCCGCTGGCCCCCGAGCTGGCGCGGGCCGCCGCCCCCAAGGACCGCAGGCGGGTGCTGGAGGCGCTGGCCGAGCTGGAGCCGGGCACCGCCGCGCCGGACGTGGCCGGGCTGGCCGCGACGCTGGCCTGGCGGGCGCCCCGGCGCGGCGGGAGGCTGCGCGACGAGCTGGTGCGCTGGACCGTCGAGGAGGGCACGGCGCTGGGCGTGCTCGCGCTCGGCGCGGTGACCGGCGCGGGTCGCGCGCTGCTCGGCGAGGGCGCGGCGGCGGCGGCGAAGCGGCTGGCCGACGCGCTGCCCGACCCGGTCGACCACGTGCTGGTGCAGGCCGACCTGACCGTGGTGGCCCCCGGCAGGCTGGAGCCGGAGCTGGCCGAGGAGATGGCGCTGGTCGCCGACGTCGAGTCGGCCGGGCACGCCACCGTGTACCGGGTGGACGAGCGGACCGTGCGGCGGGCGCTCGACTCCGGGCGCACCGCCGACGACCTGCACGAGCTGTTCCGCTCCCGCTCCCGCACGCCCGTCCCCCAGTCGCTGACCTACCTGGTGGACGACACCGCCCGCAAGCACGGGCGGCTGCGCGGCGGCCCCGCCGGGTCGTTCCTGCGCTGCGACGACCCGGTGCTGGTGGCCGAGGTGCTCGCGCACCCCGCGTCGGACGCGCTGGAGCTGCGCCGGATCGCGCCGACCGTGCTGGTGTCGCCGCTGCCGCTGGCCGAGGTGCTGGCCGGGCTGCGCGGCGCGGGCTTCGCGCCGGTCGCCGAGGACGCGGGCGGGCAGGTGGTCGACCTGCGCGCGGGCGGGCGGCGGATCACCGGCCGGGGCAGGCGGAAGTCGCCGCCCCCTCCGACGGCCTCGCCGGAGCAGCTGGCGGAGCTCGTCCGGCAGCTCCGGGCGGGCGATCGGGCGGCCACGACTACCGCGGGTGCACGGGTGACGGTTCCAGGGAACCTCGGATCGGGGCCGTCGGCGACCTTGGCGGTGCTCCAGAAGGCCGCCCGAGAGGGCGGCGAGGTGCTGGTGGACTTCGTGGACGGGCACGGCACCGCCGCAAGCCGGGTGATAAAGCCGCAGGTGGTGGGTGGTGGAGTCCTGGAGGGGGTGGACGTCGGCTACGGAGAGGTGCGGCGCTTCCCGCTGCACCGGATCACCTCGGTGGCGATCGTCCACAAGTGACGGTCAGTCATCCCTGATCGACGGAACTTGATCACCCTCCGGTGATCGCCACTACCTCTAGCGTCTGAACGGGCGTTCCCGTGCGCCCAAACAGACCATTCATGAGGAGTAATCGCATGGCGATCTTCCGAAGGGGAGCGCTCGTGCTCGCGGTTGCCGCCGCGACATGTGCCTTCTCCGCCGGCAACGCCCTGGCCACCCCCGTCGCCCCCGCGGCGTCGACCGGGGACCAGGCCGAGCGGACCGCGCCCGGTGCCACCGAGCGCCTGCTCGACCTGGACGGGGACATCGACCTGTCCCTGTCGCTCGGCGGTGACGACCACTGGTGCCACTGGTGGACCTTGGACGACCTGCAGGACGTGCTCGGCAACGGGTCCCTGTGGTCCGTCGGCGACCTGGAAGACCTGCTCGACGGCGCCACGGTCGTGATCGACCCGTCCGACCTGGACGACCTGCTCGACCAGACCCACGCGGTGGTGAACGTGGGCGACCTGCTCGGCGGCAACGACCTGCTGGGCGACGTCGACCTGGACGTCGACGCCGTGCTCGGCTCCGACGGCGGCCTGCTCGACCTGGACGACCTGCTCGGCGACGGTGACGGCCTCCTGGGCGACCTGCTCGGCGACGTCGACCTCGACGCGGACGTGGACCTCGACCTCGACGGCGGGAACGACGGCCTCCTCGGCGACCTGCTCGGCGACGGTGACGGCCTGCTGGGCGACCTGCTCGGCGACGTCGACCTCGACGCGGTCGTGGACCTCGACCTCGACGGCGGGAACGACGGCCTGCTCGGCGACCTGCTCGACAGCCACGGCGGCCTGCTCGACCTGGGCGACCTGCTGGACATCGACCTCGACGCGGACGTCGACGCCGACCTCAACATCGGCGGCGGCAACGACGGCCTGATCGTGCTCCCCGGCACCGGCTCGGGCTCCGGCTCGGGCTCCGGCCTGCCGAGCCTGCCCGGCGTCAGCGGCGGTGACAGCACCAGCGGTGGCGACACCGCGCCCGGCACCATCGTGCCCGGCACCGCGCTGCCCGGCGCCGTCACCGGCCTGCCCGGCACCGTCACCGACACCGTCGAGGACGTGACCGACGCGGTCAGCGGCATCGGCGAGGTCGCCGGTGACGCGGGCGAGGTCGCGGGCGACCTCACCGACACCGCGGGCGACATCGTGTCCGGCGCGGGCGACCTGGTCTCCGGCGCGGGCGACATCGTCGACACCGCCACCACCGGCGTGCAGGACGTGCTCACCGACACCACCAGCGCCGTGACCAGCGCGACCAACCTGGCCAGCAGCATCGCGCAGGCCGCGACCAACCCGATCACCTCGATCGCGGGCTCGAACCCGGCCACCGCGCCGACCCTGCCCGCTGTCACGGCGCCGACCCTGCCCGCCGCGACCGCTCCCGCCACGACCATCCCGGCCGTGACGAGCACCGTCGGCTCGGTCCTGGGCTCGGTCAAGCCCGTCACCGCCACCGTCTCCGGCAGCGGCTCGCTCACCGGTTCCCTGACCGGCGGCGACTCCAAGGAGGGCGTCCCCGCCCAGCAGCAGCCGGTGGAGCAGGCCGCGGAGGTCGTGCAGCCCGCCGTCGCCGAGGTCGCGCCCGCCGCGACCGACATCGTCATGACCACCACGGCCGCCCCGATGGCCGAGGCGCAGCAGGACGTCGCCGAGGTGGCCTCCGACGGCAGGCTGAGCGCCGCCGAGTGGCTGTGGCTGGTCCACCACCACGACCACGACGGTCTGCTGGGCGACCTGCTCGACGACCTGCTCGACCTCGACCTGGACATCGACGCCGACATCGACCTCGGTGGCCACGGCCACGGCGGCCTGCTGGGCCTGGGCGGCCACCACGGCGGCCTGCTCGGCGGCCTGCTGAACATCGGCGGCTGAGGAACGAGCCGTCAGAACGGCTAGAACCGCTAGAACGCTGAAGGGCGGCTCCCCGGTGGGGAGCCGCCCTTCAGGCCGTCAGGAGCCGGTTCAGCCCGCGCGAACGGACATCCACTGGCGCATCGCGTGCTCGACCAGCGTGATGAGCGTCTGCTTGGTCGACTGCCGGTTGCGGGCGTCGCAGGTGACGATCGGGACCGACTGGTCGATCGTCAGTGCCTCGCGGACGTCCTCGATGCGGTGGTGGAGCAGACCGTCGAAGCAGTTGACCCCGACGACGTACGGCAGCTGCCGGTCGTCGAAGAAGTCGATCGAAGCGAACGCGTCGGCCAGCCTGCGGGTGTCGACCAGCACGATGGCGCCGATGGCGCCCCGCACGAGGTCGTCCCACATGAACCAGAAGCGGTGCTGACCGGGCGTACCGAACAGGTACAGGATCAGGTCGCTGTCCAACGAGACCCGGCCGAAGTCCATCGCGACCGTGGTGGTGACCTTGTTGGGCGTTGCGGAGAGGTCGTCGACCCCCGCACTGGCCTCCGTCATCACCGCCTCGGTGGTCAGCGGCACGATCTCCGACACGGAGCCGACGAACGTCGTCTTGCCCACGCCGAAGCCGCCGGCCACCACGATCTTCGCGGAGGTCGTAGGCTTCCGTGCGCCTTCTGCGGCGGCGTTGGGGCTAGAGCCTGCGAAGCCCACTGAGCACCCTCTCAAGGAAATCGATGGACGGCTTGTCCCCCACAACCATGCCGCCCTGGTGAATCAAAACCAAACCCATGCTGGCCATGTCGCCGATGAGCACCCGCGCCACGCCCAGCGGAAGCCGGAGCAGCGCGGCGACCTCGGCCACCGACCTGGTGTCGGTGCACAGCCCGCAGATGGAGCGGTGCTCGGGGAGCACCGCCGCGTCGCGCTCGAGTCCTCGTTCGCTGGTGGAGATCAGCGCCTCGATCGCCAGGTCGTAGTCGGGCCGGGTTCGGCCGCCGGTCCGGGTGTACGGGCGGACCAACGAGCCTGATTCGGCCGCCGGGTGCTCCTCCTGTCGCACGACCGGCTGAGGTCCGGTTGTGTACGGGAGCTGCTCCGGCACGCTCTCGGGCAAGCCGTGGGCACCGAACAGGTCGGCACCCGGACCTCCGAACAGGCCGCTGCCGTACCCGTCGATGTCGAATCGGTTGGGAACGTCGTCGTAGTCGTACGACGAGTCTTCAACCTCACGCTGAGCCATATCGCCTTGCCCCTGCTCTGTTCCTTCGTCCCGTGCTCTTCGGGCCTGCTCCGCCCACGGGCTGGGTGCGTCCTCGGCTTCCTCGTCCTGCGTGGGATGAGCATCCGGCTCCACGAACCGGAATCCGCCGGTCGCCCACTCCTGGTAGTTGAAGTTCCTACCGAAGGCACGGCCGTCAGCGCCAGATCGTTCAGCCATTTACTCACCCCCACGATCTCATGAGGTCTACCGCCGAACCACGCCCTGGAGCTGCGCGCGCAGCTCCGGGGTGAGCTGCTGGCCGACTCGCTCGACCAGCAGGGTCATCTCGTAGGCGACCAGACCGATGTCGCAGTTCGGGGCTGCGAGCACCGCGAGGCAGGAGCCGTCGCTGATGGACATCAGGAACAGGTAGCCCCGCTCCATCTCCACCACGGTCTGGTTCACCGTGCCCGCCTCGAAGCACCTGGCGGCGCCTGTGGTGAGGCTCACCAGGCCAGAGGCCACAGCGGAGAGCTGCTCGGCGCGGTCCCTCGGCAGTCCCTGGGAGCCGGCGAGCAGAAGCCCGTCCGCCGACACCACAACGGAATGCGCGACGCCGGGAACCCGACGCACGAAGTCGGTGATAAGCCAACCAAAGCTTCCTGGCTGAGCTGCGGTCGTCACTCCTGCTCCTCGTCTTGCCGGCTCGACATGTCACCAGCGTAAGCGTCGATCAGCGCGTGCCGCCCCCGACGGACGCCCTGCTGAAGACTGGACATGCGTCCACGAATGACATCTGCCGATCGTGGTGGCAGCGGGGGCTGCTGCGGTTGCTGCGTCGCGCCCGCGAGGGGCGCGGCGCTGCCCGGCACAAGCTGAGCCTTGGGCTTCCGCTTCGGGAGCCCTGCCTGCGTCGTGGCGTCGGGGGTGCTGCTGAGCAGGGACTGCGCGGCCTGCCAGCCCTCGTCCGCGGGCGACTGCCAGACGGACGCGGGGCTCGCCTTTGCCGCCGGTTCGGCCTGGACGGCCTCCGGCTCGCTCACCCTGCTCGTCTCCAGTGTGCGCTTGGACATGTTGCTCTGCGAACCGGGCTGCCGCTTGGGCAGACCGTTCTCGATGGCGCTGCTCGGGGCGGCGGCTTCCTGGGCCTGCTCCGACACCGGGCGTGGCTTGCGCGTGGGCAGAGGAGCCTCCTCCCGCTGGGGTTCCGGCTGCACATCCTGCCGCGCGGGGCGCGGAGCGGGTGCGGCCGGGGCGGGCGGAACGGCCTGGGTGGTCCCCGCGGACGTCTCGCTTCCCACGGACTGGAACCACTGCGACAGGACGGCCTCGTAGATCGGGAGGCGTTCCGTCGGCGTGTCGTCGACCACGGGCCGCGCGGGCGCGGACGCCCTGGGTGCGCTGCTCCGCTGGAAGACGACCGGTTCCGGCTCGGGCTCGGGCTCCGGCTCGGGCTCCGGTTCCGGCAGCGGCGCGGCGAACGGCGCGAACGCGTTCGCCGAGTCGTCCACGGTCGGGAACTGGGTGGTCTGGTAGCCGTGCTCGTGGTCCGCCTGGGGGGCGTCGCGGTCCTCGTAGGCGGTGAAGAGGGTGGGCGAGCCGAACGTGCCCGTGGGCTCGTTCTGCGCGTCCCGCGCCACCGCGGGGGGCTGCTCCTCGACCATGGGCAGCCAGGACGCCTGGGAGATCTCCGCGGAGGTCTCCTGCGGCACCTCGGCCCGGTAGGGCGCGCGGGTCGCGTCGGCGTCCACGTCGGTCGACATGAAGCTGACCGCCGGGTAGCTGGACTCCTCGTCGTGCCTGGTGGTGACGCCCGCCGTGCCGTTGCCGCCGCCGAAGGCGCCCGCGATGCCGCTGGCGCGCTGGGCGGTGTTCGGGCTCGGGAAGGCGCTCGGGGCCGGTGCGCTGGGCGAGCCGATCAGGTCCGCGCCCATCGGGTGGGCGGTCTGACCGGCCGAGGTGACCAGCGCCTCGGGGACGGTGACGAGCGCGGTGGTGCCGCCCTCGATGTCCTCGTTGCCCCGGAGCCTGACCTTGACGTCGTGCCGCTTGGCCAGCCGCGCGACCACGTACAGGCCCATGCGGCGGGAGACGGCGACGTCGACGTCCGGCGGGTTGGCCAGCCGCTCGTTGGCGTCGCGCAGGTCCTGGTCGCTCATGCCGACGCCGCGGTCCTGGATCTCGATCGCCAGCTCGCCCTTGCGGGTGCGGGCCGTGCGCACGGTGACCTTGGTCACCGGGTCCGAGAAGGCGGTCGCGTTGTCGAGCAGCTCCGCGATCAGGTGCACGAGGTCGTTGACCGCGCGGCCCTGGACGGTGAGCTCCGGGGTCTGGCCGACCTGGACCCTGGCGTACTGCTCGACCTCGGACACCGCGGCGCCGAGGACCTCGGCGACGGGGACCGGGCGGGTGAGCCGCCGGGACAGGTCGGTGCCCGAGAGCACCAGCAGGTTCTCGCTGTTGCGGCGCATGCGCGTCGCGAGGTGGTCCAGCTCGAACAGGCTGGCGAGCTGGTCCGGGTCCTGCTCGTCCTGCTCCAGCCGGTCGATCAGGTTCAGCTGGCGCTCGACGAGCGCCTGCGACCGGCGGGACAGGTTGACGAACATGGCGTTGACGTTGTCGCGGAGCATCGCCTGCTCGGCGGCCAGTCGGACCGCCTCGCCGTGCACCGCGTCGAACGCCCGCGCCACCTGGCCGACCTCTTCGCGCGTGGTGATGGGCACCGGCGCGATGGCGGTCTTGGCGGCCTCCTGCGGGTTCGGGTCGGCGAGGATCTTCTCGACCGCCTCCGGCAGGCCCTTGTCCGCCACGTCGAGCGCCGTGCGGCGCAGCAGGCGCAGCGGGTTGAGGATCGACCGCGCGACGAACAGCGCCATGACGAGGGCCATGAGCAGCGCGCCGAGCACGACGCCGGAGTCGTAGAACGCCGCGGCGCGAGCCTCGCCGGTGCGCTCGTCGCTCAGCCTCTGCAGCTGCTCGATGAGCATGACCTCCACCTGGCGGGTCTTGTTGACCGTCAGGGTGGAGGACACGTCCCAGCCCTTGGGGCTGATGTCGCCGAACCCGCTGGTGGTGCCCGCGAGGTTGAGCGCCGTCTCCTGCATGTTGTTCGCCGTGTCGATGATCAGACAGGTGACGGTGTCGTCGTAGATCTTGGCCTGGTCGGGCGTGGCGGACTTGCGGAAGTCGTTGCGCGCCGCGTCCAGCTCGGCGTTGACGGCCAGGAGGGCGCGCTCCTGGTTGGCCGCGAAGCTGCCGCGCTGGAAGACGTCGAACAGGATGCCGCGCTTCTGCGACTCCTGCTCCTTGATGCGGGCCATCGCGTTCGTGGCCAGGTGGAGCCGTGCCAGCTCGGGGTCGTCGATGCCACCGATGGCCTGCTCGCCAAGGTCGAGGAGGCTCTCGACGGACTCCGAGTAGACGCGCAGGACCGCGTCTGACGGGTACTGCGTCTCGCGGACCGCGCTGCGCAGGCTGTTCAGCCGGGTGAGCTGCTCGGCCGTGCCGCGGAACCGCTCGACCGTCTCCGGGGCCAAGTCCCCGCTCAGGTCGATGATCTTGCTCTTGAGCGTCTCGACCGCGTCGCTCACCCGCACGAGCTGGCGGTCGAGCGCGACGCTCTCGATCTGCTTGCTCGACGCCACATACCACGTGCTGAGGTCGCGCTCGCGCTGGAGCTGGTGCACCAGGTCCGCGACCGCGGTCTCCAACTGCACCTGGTTGGCCAGTCGACTGAACTGCGTGGCGTTCGCCAGGTCGGACTGCACGCGCAGACCGCCGAGGGCGAGCGCCGCCACGGTCGGGATGAGAAGGACAGCCCCCAGCTTGGTGGGCAGGCGCCAGTTCTGCAGCCGCCACGAGGCGGTGCGCGCCTCCCCCTGCCTGACGCCTGTCGTCAACCCGGTTCCCGTTGATTCAGTCACAGTTCCATCACGCAGCGCAGCCAGTCCGTCACCCATTTCGGGGCTTTCGGTACGTGGTGGTTTCCCCACGCCTGACTGGCCGGAACCTCTCTCTCGTCGGGCCACCCTGGGCTTCCTCTTCCAGCAGCAGTGTTCCTCGGCCTCTCCCCAGGACCGAAGCATGGACTCGAAATCGGGCCGAATTGCAGCACATAGGTGGTAGCCCTGGCTAGGCACCCCGCCCCGGCGCCGTCCGCTCCGCACAACTCGCGGTGCAGTGCCACAGAGGCGGATGGTAGTGCCAGCCCCCTACCCTACGGAAGCCTTCGGAAGCACTCACCGTATCGGGTTGGGGCTGTCTTTTCATACCTACGGGTGGTTACCATCCACGAACGTCGACGTTCGTCGACCCAATTCCGTAGATCAAAATAGACCCGTTCCAGAGGTCAACCACCAACGAGGTGCCATGCCTACCCCAGCGCGTGTTCTCCGTCGCGCCGCAGCGCTGATCGTCTGCGCAACGACCCTGTCGGCCTGCGGACTGCTGCCGGGTACCTCCGGGGACGAGACACCCGCTCTCGAGCGCAACACGCTCAGGATCGGTGTCCTGCCCGTGGTCGACGTCGCTCCGCTCAAGCTCGCGCTCAACGACAAGCTCTTCGAGCGCGCCGGGCTCCAGGTCCAGCTGGTGGACGTGAGCAGCGAAGACGAAGGCCTCAAGCAGCTCGACAGCACGCTCGACATCACGTGGGGCAGCCACGTGAAGCTGTTCAGCAAGGTCGCGGAGGGCACCGAGCTCCAGATCCAGGGCGAGGCCTACCAGGCCGGGGCCAACTCGATGGCCCTGGTCACGACGAACCCGCAGTACGACAGCGCGGAGAAGATCAAGGGCAGGTCCGCGAACCGGAAGCCGAAGATCGCGGTGGACAGCACCAAGGACCTCGGCGCGCTGACGACGACGTCGGTGCTCAAGACCGCCGGGATCGAGCAGTCCAGCGTCGAGCTGACCACCATGCCGTTCTCGCAGATGGTCAACGACCTGCGCGCGGACAAGATCCAGGCCGCGTGGATGATCGAGCCGTACATCACCAAGGCCCAGCGCGAGGTCGGCGCGCGCGTCATCACCGACACCGCCACCGGCCCCACCCAGGACTTCCCCATGTCGGGCTACGCGTCGAGCAAGAAGTTCGCCGACGCCAACCCGCAGACCCTCAAGCTGTTCCGCTCGGTCCTGCAGGAGGCCCAGCAGGCCGCCTCGGACAACAAGCTGGCCGTGCAGGACGTCCTGACCAGCTACATCGACGTGGACCAGCAGACCGCGGCGCTCGTGTCGATCGGCACCTTCCCGGTGTCGCTCAACTCGGTGCGCCTCCAGCGCGTCGCGGACATGATGGACACCGCCGACGTGCTGGTGGGCAAGCTGGACGTGCAGGTCCTGCTGCCGGAGGGAACGGCCAGCACCGGCTGATCGCCGTTTCCCCGCGCCATCCCGCCGAGGAGCCCTTCCCGCTGTCCGGAAGGGCTCCTTTGCTTTACGGGTCGGTGATGCACAGGGTGGTCGGCGGCGTCGGGTAGACGCGTGGGTTCTCGTCGAATTCGCAGACGAGTTCGTCAACCGTGCCCGAGTGCGCCTTTGCGACCTTGTAGGTGGCTCCCGAGCCGCAGCGGACCTTTGTGGTCTTGCTGGCGGCGATGCCCCCTTCCTCCTTGAAGCAATCACCGTCCGTGGCGTTCAGCATCAGACAAAGCCGAAAACCCCTGTTGCCCGCTCCCCCTCGGATGTACTCGTCGTAATCACCGGGCGGGCAGCGATCGTCCTCGGGGAGGTTCACGGCGACGCGGTAGGCCGCGTCCCCGGCCGCGCAGTCGACCATTTCCACGTCGGCGCCGTCGCGGCTGACCTCGTTCACCTTGAGGCAGTCGCCCGCCTCGGCCCCCGCCACGGCGGTGCGGCGGTCCTCGCCGCCGAACGACAGGGCCACGACGGCCGCGAGGGGGACGACGGCGGCCAGGGCGAGCACGACCTTGGTGCGGCGCGCCAGGCCGGTCCGGGGCGCCCGCGCCGGGTCGTGGGGGTGTTGTTCCCGGTGGGCCGGCTGCCAGGGCTGGCGGTAGCGGACCTCGGGCGCGGGCGCGCTGCCGGGGCCGAGGGGTTGGACGAGCACCGCGTAACCCAGGGAATCGTCGGACGGCGGTGGTGCCGACCGCTCGTCGCGGTGGAAATCGGGAAATCGCGCGGGGTCCCGCTGACCTGCGAATTCCGATTGGTTGGAAATTCGGCCATTCACTGTGAACGCGGAGTGGTCCGCCGGTTCGCCGGTGAAACCGAACTGCGCGAGGCCGGTGGGCGGGGTCTCCGGCTCGGTTCGCGGGTCGTGCCGCTGGTCGGTTCGCGGGCCGGGGGCCGGGTCGGCCGCGCCGGGCCGGGCGTCGGGGAGCCGGTCGTGGCCGGTCCGCGCACCCCAGGGGGTGTCCTGGGAGGGGAAAGCGGGCTGAGCGGCCCGCTGAGGTGGGTCGACGGCCGGTCCGGGACGCTCCGGCCGCTGCTCGGGCTCCGGCCGCCAGGAGGGCTGCCAGGGGTCTTGCGGGCCTTCTGGGGGCGTGGTCACCGGGTCGTCCTCTCGCGGGGCGGACCCGGAGAACGTATCCCCGACCGGGCGGGGTGGCACGCCTCCCGGCGGCGCGCGCGTGCGGGGTCGCTACCGCGAGTCGGCGGCGCGGGTTGCGCAGAACGCGGTCGAGCGGTCGCCGAGGGTGAGCAGATCACCCTCTTCGCACGGAAATGTGCTGTTTGCCACTTTCAGGATTTTGACCGCCCCAAACGTGTCGCACGTCACCCGGACGAGGCCCATCTGGAGGTCGTCCCGGTAGCAGTGCCCCGCCACCAGGTTGGGTCCGAGGCACACCGCGCCGCCCGCCGTGGGCCGCGCGTCGGAACCGGGGCAGGCGTCCGCGACCTCGGCCACGCCGAGCACCCGCGCGTTCGCCTGCTCCGCCCCGCAGTCCAGCGCCGCGTAGCCGGGGGCGTCCGCCGTGCCGACGAAGCTCGCGCAGTCGCCCGCGCTGGGCAGGTCCTCACCCGCCGTGGGGGCGGCCAGCAGCCAGCCCCCGGCCAGGACCAGCGCCGCCGCGCCGATCAGCCATCCGCTCTCTCTCATGGACGGGGCATCGGCACAATCACTCGGCGCGGTTGAGCGGGTTCACCCCTACCGGTTACAGGTCGGCCGGGACGACGCAGAACGTGATGGGCGGCTCGGGGTAGGACATGCCCGCGCCGTCCGGGCAGCCGGAGGTGTCGGTGGAGCCCTCGATGACCTTGGTCACCTTGATCGTCGCCTCGCCGGTGCAGGCGGACCTGACCAGGCCGCCGAAGCCCCGGTCGTCCGGGCCGTAGCAGGCGCCCTCGACCATGTTCGGCAGCAGGCAGAGCGTGCTGGAGCCCTGGCCGCGCGCCTCGGTGTAGACGCCCTCCTCGGGGCACGGCGCGTCGGCGCCGTCCACGACCTTGCCGACCCGGAAGTTGGCCAGGTCCGCGTCGCAGTCGTCGGGGGTGACCGCGAGCGAGTCGCCGTCCGCACCGGTGATCCGGACGCACTCGCCCGCCGACGAGCCAGGGCCCGTGAGGGCGTGGACCGCGTACCCCGCGATGGCGAGGACGGCCACCGCGACGGCGGCGACGGCGATGACCTTGCGGTTGGGCGCGGGCCTGCCGCCGGTGTCGTTCCTGGCGTCGTCGCTGCTCATGACCACCTCGGCTGTCGCTGCGCGACCTCGCTGGCCACGGCGCGGGACAGCGTACTTGCGCCCGGCGCGCACACTGGTGGGACGCCCGCACCACACCCCCGCCCCAACCGAGGAGAGCGCGCCCGTGACCGACGGCCCCCTGATCGTCCAGTCGGACAAGACCCTGCTGCTGGAGGTCGACCACCCGGCGGCCGACGAGGCGCGGGCGGCGATCGCGCCGTTCGCCGAGCTGGAGCGGGCCCCCGAGCACGTGCACACCTACCGGGTGACGCCGCTGGCGCTGTGGAACGCGCGGGCCGCCGGGCACGACGCCGAGCAGGTCGTGGACGCGCTGGTGCGGTTCTCCCGCTACCCGGTGCCGCAGCCGCTGCTGGTGGACGTGGTCGACGTGATGGGCCGCTACGGCAGGCTCCAGCTCAGCACGCACCCCGCGCACGGCCTGGTGCTCCAGTCGCTCGACCGGGCGGTGCTGGAGGAGGTGCTGCGGCACAAGAAGATCAAGCCGATGTTCGGCGCGCGGATCGACGACGACACGGTCGTGGTTCACCCGAGCGAGCGAGGCAGGCTGAAGCAGCTGCTGCTCAAGGTCGGCTGGCCCGCCGAGGACCTGGCCGGGTACGTGGACGGCGAGGCGCACCCGATCGACCTGGTCGAGGAGGGCTGGCAGCTGCGCGACTACCAGCGGCTGGCCGCGCAGGCGTTCTGGGCGGGCGGGTCCGGGGTCGTGGTGCTGCCGTGCGGGGCGGGCAAGACGATGGTCGGGGCGGCGGCCATGGCCGAGGCCGGGGCGACCACGCTGATCCTGGTGACGAACACGGTCGCCGGGCGGCAGTGGAAGCGGGAGCTGGTCGCGCGGACCTCGCTGACCGAGGACGAGGTCGGCGAGTACTCGGGCGAGCGCAAGGAGATCCGCCCGGTGACGATCGCCACCTACCAGGTGATCACCCGGAAGTCGAAGGGCGAGTACAAGCACCTGGAGCTGTTCGACTCGCGGGACTGGGGCCTGATCGTCTACGACGAGGTGCACCTGCTGCCCGCGCCGGTGTTCCGGATGACCGCCGACCTCCAGTCGCGGCGGCGGCTGGGGCTGACGGCGACGCTGGTGCGCGAGGACGGGCAGGAGGGGGAGGTGTTCTCCCTGATCGGGCCCAAGCGGTTCGACGTGCCGTGGCGGGACATCGAGGCGCAGGGGTGGATCGCGCCCGCCGAGTGCACCGAGGTGCGGGTGACGCTGACCGACGCCGAGCGGCTCGGGTACGCGACGGCCGAGCCGGAGGAGCGGTACAAGCTGTGCTCGACGGCGCGGACGAAGCTGCCGGTGGTGAAGGCGGTGCTGGACAAGCACCCCGGCGAGCCCGCGCTGGTGATCGGCGCGTACCTGGACCAGCTGGAGGAGCTGGGCGCGGCGCTGGGGGCCCCGGTGGTGCAGGGGGCGACGAAGAACAAGGAGCGCGAGGAGCTGTTCGACGCGTTCCGGCGCGGGGAGCTGAGCACGCTGGTGGTGTCGAAGGTCGCGAACTTCTCGATCGACCTGCCGGAGGCGTCGGTGGCGGTGCAGGTGTCGGGGACGTTCGGGTCGCGGCAGGAGGAGGCGCAGCGGTTGGGGCGGTTGCTGCGGCCGAAGGCGGACGGGCGGCAGGCGCACTTCTACTCGGTGGTCTCGCGGGACACGCTCGACACCGATTACGCGGCGCACCGGCAGCGGTTCCTGGCGGAGCAGGGTTACGCCTATCGGATCGTGGACGCGGATGATCTTCTGGGGCCGAAGATCGGATGATCTTCACCCGTTCAGCGGGGTGACGGCGGCTGTACGGGCTAGCTTTTTCCGCGATTTCGCCGGAAGGGCGGTGAGGCCCCCGGTGGGCGTCCCGCGGAATGTCACGAACGGGACACGTGATCGTTTTCCGGGAAATGACGTCGGGTGATCGGACCGGGGTTCGGCGGGCGGTTCTCCGCGCGCCCGTCGAGCCCCCGGACCACCCGCCCCCTGGATCACCCGCCCGCGGGTCACCCGCGCACGCGCTCGACCCGCGCGAGGCGCTCCCACCACCGCAGGGCGGTCTCCGGGTCGGCGGCGAACTCCTCGGCGCGGTCCGGGACCGGGGGCGCGGTCGGGACCGGGAGCCAACCGTCGACCGGGACGAGCGAGGCGGTGGCGACGTCGCCGTCGAGCAGGGGCAGGGTGCCGAGGCCGCAGGCGAAGTCCAGCTCGGGCAGCGCGCCCGCGAGCGCGAGCCCGGCCGCCATGCCGACCGAGGTCTCCACCGCCGACGACACCACGCACGGCAGCCCGCACGCCTCGGCCACCCGCAGCGCCCGCCGGACCCCGCCGAGCGGGGCGACCTTGATCACCGCGACGTCGGCCGCGCCCGCGACCGCGACCCGCAGGGGGTCCTCGGCGCGGCGGATCGACTCGTCGGCCGCGATCCGCACGTCCACGCGGCGGCGCACGGCGGCCAGCTCCTCGACGGTGCGGCAGGGCTGCTCGACGTACTCGAGGCCGCCCGCGGCGCGGTCGAGCGCGCGGATGGCGGCGACGGCGGTGTCCACGTCCCAGGCGGCGTTCGCGTCGACCCGCACGGCCCCACCGGGCCCGAGCGCGTCGCGGACCGCCGCGACCCGTTCGAGGTCCTCGGCGAGCGGCGCGCCGGGGTCGGCGACCTTGACCTTGGCGGTGCCGCAGCCGGAGGCGGAGACCAGGGCGTGCGCCCGCTCGGGGGACACGACCGGCACGGTGCAGTTCACCGCGACCCGCTCCCGCACCGGCGCGGGCCACCCCTCCTCGGCCGCCTCGACGGCGCAGGCGAGCCAGGGGGCGCACTCGGCGTCGGAGTAGTCGAGGAAGGCGCAGAACTCCCCCCACCCGCGCTCCCCCTCCAGCAGCACGCCCTCGCGGACGGTGATGCCGCGGAACCGGGTGCGCATGGGGATCGAGTAGACGAGCACCCGCCGATGCTAGAGCGACCGCCAGGACGGCGGGTGGGGGCCACCGCCGGCGGGCTGCCGCTGGCGGGCTGCCGCCGGTGGGCTGCCGACGGCGGGGAACCACCGGCCACGCCCGGCGGCGAGGGGTGTGGTTTTGCCGACCACCGCTCGGTCGCACCGGTGGCGCGGCTGCCGCACCGCCGATCACCGGCAGACGGGCCTGGCCCCGGCACCCGCGCCCACGCACGGCGGCCCCTGCCCAGCCATCCGCCCCCGTCGGCCATCGCCCGCCCCCTGCCGCCCGCCGCCCGCAGCCCGTCACCCACTACCCGCAGCCCGCAGCCCGCAGTCCGCAGCCCGTCATTCACTACCCGCCGCCCGTCGGCCGCCGCCTGTCGCCCGCCCCCGCAGCCCGTCACCCGCCGCCCACTACCCGTCGCCCGTCGCCCGTCGCCCGTCGCGAGCCTTCCGCGCCCCGTGCCCACCGCCACCCGCGCCCGCCACAAGCCCTCGCCACCCGCCGCCCGCCACCCGCCACCCGTCACCGGTGGATCGCTCCCTCGGTCGTGGTCAGCCGAGCGCCCCCTCCGCCCCACCGCAGCGAGATCATCTCCGCCGCGATCGACACCGCCGTCTCCTCCGGCGTCCGCGCCCCCAGGTCCAGCCCGATCGGCGACGACAGCCGTTCCAGCTCCGCCTCCGCCACCCCCGCCGCCCGCAGCCGGGCCGTCCGGTCGTGGTGCGCGCGGCGCGAGCCCATCGCGCCCACGTAGCCCAGGTCGAGCCGCAGGGCGACCTCCAGCAGGGGGACGTCGAACTTCGGGTCGTGCGTCAGCACCGCGACCGCCGTGCGCCGGTCGACCCGCCCCGCCGCCGCCTCGGCGGCCAGGTAGCGGTGCGGCCAGTCGACGACCACCTCGTCCGCCTGCGGGAAGCGGGCCGCGGTGGCGAAGACCGGGCGGGCGTCGCAGACCGTCACGCGGTAGCCGAGGAACGCGCCGAGGCGGGCCATCGCGGCGGCGAAGTCGATCGCGCCGAACACCAGCAGCCTCGGCGGCGGCTCGAAGGAGTTCACGAACACCGACAGCCCCTCGCCCCGCCGCTGCCCGTCCGGCCCGTACCGCAGCACCCCGCTGCGCCCCGCCGCGAGCAGCCCGCGCGCGTCGTCGGCCACGGCGTCGTCCACCCGCGCCGACCCGAGCCCCCCGGCCACCCGGTCCGGCCACACGACCAGGCGGGCGCCCGCGCGGGTCGGGTGCTCGACGGCGGTCGCGACGGCCACCGCCTCCCCGGCCCGCACCGAGGCGTCGACCAGCGGCAGCTCGGGGAACCCGGCCGCCGACACCGCCTCGACGTACACGTCGATGATCCCGCCGCAGGTGAGCCCGACGTCGAACGCGTCGTCGTCGCTGACCCCGAACCGCCGCAGCACCGGCGCCCCGCCCCCGACGACCCCGAGCGCCAGCTCGTGCACCGCCCCCTCCACGCACCCCCCGGACACGCTGCCCACGGCGGAGCCGTCCGCGCCCACGAGCATCGCCGCGCCGGGCGGCCGGGGCGCGGAGCTGAACGTGGCGACCACCGTCCCCACCCCGACCACCTCACCACCGGCGACCCGCCTGACCAGGTCGGGGAGCACGTCGCGCACAGCCGACCTCCAGGAGGGGCGCGGGAACCGGTCCCCCACGATGCCCGACGCGCGGAACCACCGTCACGCCCCGAACCGGTGGGCGGCTTCGTGGGGTCGAAGGCGCCACCCGGCCCGGCGCCCGCCGCGCCCCCCCGACCCCGAGGCCCCGGCTCCGGGGGAAGTCAGGGTCAGACCCCGATGGCAGCGGCCCGTTCGCGGGGCACTCTTGAGCCATGACGAACAACTCGCTCAACGACGCCGCCGCCAAGCTCGGCGAGGCCACCGCGCAGGCCACGACCAAGGTCAAGCAGTTCCGCCGCAGCCGCACCGACCGCATGATCGCCGGCGTGTGCGGCGGCGCGGCGAAGATGCTCGGCGTCGACGCCGCGCTGCTCCGCATCCTGCTCGTCGCCGCCACGCTGTTCGGCGTGGGCGCGGGCGCGATCCTCTACCTCGCCGCGTGGGTCCTCGTGCCCGAGGAGGCGTGATCAGCGCGGGTGGCCGGGCACCCCTGGCAGGCGCTGCCACGGCAGCGGTCCGCCCGGCGGGCGGTGCTCGACGCCGAGCGCGGCGAGCCTGGGCAGGTGCGCGCCCAGCCTCGCCGCGAACCCGGCCCCGTCCACCGGGGCCGGGTTCCACGCCACCTCCGCGAACGCCGAGAGCCTCGGGAACGCGGCGTAGTCCAGGCGCCTCGGGCTGTCCAGGTGCTCGGTCCAGATGTTCGCCTGCGCGCCGAGCACCCCGGCGGGCGGCCGGTACGCGCGCACGGCCTCGGTGGTGAGGACCGTGCCCACCGGGATCGGCTCGTCCGCGTCCTCGGACTGCCGGTAGTCCAGGTACGCGTGCCGCTCCGGGCAGGCGACCACGTCCAGCCCGCGCTCCAGCGCCCGCTCCGCCGCCTCCTCCGAGCGCCACGCCGCGATGACCGTCTCCTCCGGCAGGCCCTCGACGTCCAGCACCTCGTCCCAGCCGTACGGCCTGCGCCCGCGCGCCACCAGGTGCTCCGCGATCAGGCGCACGAACCGCCCGTCGCCACCCGGCGCCTCGTCGCCGCCGAAGCCGACCACCTCGCCGGGGAACACCTCCAGCAGCTCGTCGAACACCGCGCGGTAGAAGTCCACTGTGGACTGTGCCCCGTTGAGGACGCGCGGGTTCACCCCCCAGTCGGTCCACACCCCGCCGCCGTCGACGCCCAGCTCCGGGTACGCCGCGATGGCCGCCTGCGAGTGCCCCGGCACGTCGATCTCCGGCACCACGCCCACGTGCCGCGCCGCCGCGTACGCCACGACCTCGCGCAGGTCGTCGCGCGTGTAGTACCCGCCGTGCGGCCTGCCCGTGCTCAGCCCGCCGCGCCGGTCGCCCCACCGCGAGTCCGGCCGCCAGCCGCCGACCTCGTGCAGCCTCGGGAAGCGCTCGGACTCGACCCGCCAGCCCTGGTCGTCGGTCAGGTGCAGGTGCAGCACGTTGAGCTTGTGCGCGGCCAGCAGGTCCACGTACCGCAGCAGGTCGTGCTTGGGCAGGAAGTGCCGCGCCACGTCGATCATGCAGCCGCGCCACCGGTGCTCGGGGCGGTCGACGATCTCGCACACCGGCACGGGCCCGTCGGGGCGGATCGGCGCGGCCCGGAACGCGTCGGGCCCGCGCAACTGGCGCAGGGTCTGGTGGGCGTAGAACTCGCCGGCGTCGTCGGACGCCTCGACGTGGACGCCACGGGCGGAGATGGAGATCCGGTAGCCCTCGGCCGGTCCGGGCGCGCGCCGCACGACCGGCGGCGACCACGGCACGGTCCCCCCGCCCCAGACCACCGACACCGGTTCGGGCAGCAGCGTCACGACTTCACCGCCCCGGCGAGGCCGCCGACGAGGTTGCGCCGCACCAGCACGAAGAACACCAGCACCGGCAAGGTCATCAGGGTGGAACCGGCCATGATCGCCCCCCAGTCGTTCTGATCGGGCCGCACGAACACCTGGAGCGCGAGCGGCAGGGTCTGGTTCTCCTCGGCGGAGATGATGAACGTCTTGGCGAACAGGAAGTCGTTCCAGGCGTGGATGAACGACAGCGCGCTCGTCGCCACCAGGCCGGGGGCGACCAGCGGGAACAGCACCCCCCACAGGAACCTGGTCCGGGACGCGCCGTCCAGGGTCGCCGCCTCCTCCAGCTCCACCGGAACGGCCGCGACGAAGCCGCGCAGCATCCAGATCGCGAACGGCAGGCTGAACGCCAGGTGCACCAGCACGAGCGAGCCGAGGTGGTTGAGCCCGAGCGCGGGAACGGCCGAACCCACCTGGCGCACCAGGAAGAACAGCGGGATGGTCAGCGCCTCCACCGGGACCATCTGCACCACCAGCAGCATCACCAGCATCGTGGTGCGGCCTGTGAACCGGAACCGGGTGAGCGCGGTGGCCGCCAGGAACGACAGCACCAGGCTCAGCAGCACCACCGCGACCGCGACGACGAGGCTGTTGGCCAGGTAGCGGCCGAAGCTCTCGACGGTGAGGGCGCGGGTGAAGCTGTCCAGCGACGGGGCGAGCGTCCACGGCCTCGGCTCGGCCGACACCACCTCGGCGGCGGGCTTGAGCGCGGTGAGCACCATCCAGTACAGCGGGAACGCGACGACGAGCGACGCGCCGACCGCGACCGCCTCCCAGGCCCAGCGCCTCACAGCGGCTCACCTCCCCGGCGCAGCGCCCGCAGGTAGCCCGCGGTGAGCAGGAGCAGCAGCGCGGTGGTGACGACGCCGATCGCCGCGCCCATCCCGTACTCGGAGGCGGCGAACGCCTGCTGGTAGGCGTGCACGGCCAGCACGAGGTTGCGGCCTGCGATGCCGCCGCCGCTGGTCATCACGTAGACCTGGGTGAAGACCTTGAAGTCCCAGATGACCGACTGGATGGTGACGATCACCAGCAGCGGGCGGAGCAGGGGCAGCACGACGCTGCGGGCGGCCCGCCAGGTGGAGGCCCCGTCGAGCGCGGCGGCCTCCAGGACCTCGCCGGGGATCGAGCGGATGCCCGCGTAGAGGGTGAGCATGACGAACGGGAACGAGCACCAGACCACCTCGGCGGCGACGACGCCGAACGCGGTCCACCTCCCGTACAGCCACGGGAAGTCGCGCGCGCCCTCGATCCCGAGCGCGGTGAGGGCCTCGTTGACGAAGCCGAAGCTCGCGTCGAACAGGAACAGCCAGATCGTGGAGCCCGCGACGGCCGGGGTGGACCAGGCGCCGAGCGCGGTCAGGAACAGCAGGGCGCGGGCCCACGGGCGGACCCTGGTGGCGACGACGGCGAGGACCGCGCCGACCAGCAGGGCGCCACCGACGCAGATCGCGGCGAAGCCCGCGGTCTGGCCGAGCACGGACCAGAACCTGCTGTCCCCCAGCAGTTCCGCGTAGTTGCCCAGGCCGAGGAAGGTGAGCGGGGCGCCGCCGCTGACCTGCTCCTGGCCGTAGTCGAACAGGGAGATGACGACGAGCTGGTAGACCGGGTAGCCGAGCAGGCCGACCAGGACCAGCAGCGCCGGGGCCAGGTGGGCGAGCGCGGCGCGGGTGTCACTGCGTCCACTGTGGACGGTCATGAGCCGAAGATGTCGTTCATCCGGGCCGCCGCGTCGGCCGCCGCCGCGTCCAGGCCCTTGGCGCCGGTGGCGACCTCCTGGATGAGGGTGGGCAGCACGCCCTGAGCGTCGACCTTGGCCCAGTCCGGGGTGGCGGGGACGAACCGGGTGCCCGCCTCCAGGGTGCGGGTGAACGGCTCCAGGGCGGGGTTCGCGGCGGCGACCTCGGCCTGCACGTCGGTGAACGTGGGCAGGTTGCCCATCGCGTCGAACATCTCGCGCTGGTACCGCTTGCCGCCCAGGAGCTGCACGAACTCGGTGGCGAGGGTGCGGTGCCGGGTGCCCTTGAGGACGCCGAGGAGGTTGCCGCCCGCGAACGCCGGGGCGATCGAGCCCGCGGTCTCGCCGGGCAGCGGGACGACGGCGTACTTGCCGCCCGCGGCGGAGTCGTCGACGGACTTCCGGTTGAAGTCGCCGCCGATCACCATGGCGGCCTTGCCCGCGCGGAACGCCTCGACGCTGGCGTCGCCGCCGTTGGCGGCGCACTGGGCGGGCGGGCAGATGTCGTCGGCGAGCAGCTCGGTGTAGCGGCGCAGGCCGGCGAGGGACTCGGGGTCGGTGAGGGCGGAGGTGTGCCGCCCGTCCCGCTCGCGCGCGACGTCGCCGCCCGCCGCCCAGAGGAACGGGAGCGCGCCGTAGGTGTACTTGCCGCCCGCCGAGATGCCGAGGAGGTCGGGTCGGGCGGCGCGGATCGCGCGGGCGGTGGGGGCGAGGTCGGCGAGGGTGGCCGGGGGTCGCAGGCCCAGTTCGCGGAAGACGTCGGTGCGGTAGTAGAGGGCGCGGACGCCGACGTACCAGGGCAGGCCGTAGAGCAGGCCGTCGACCTCGCCGGTCTCGGCGATCCGGGGGGCCAGGTCGGCGGCGTCGGGCCAGCCGCCGAGGTCGAGCGGGGCGAAGCCGCCGCCCGCGACGTAGCCCGCGAGGTCGGTGTTGCCGAACTCGGCGACGTCGGGGGCGCTGGCGGGGTCGCTGAAGGCGGCCTTGAAGCGCTCGGCGCGGCTGGCGACCTGGATGTGCTGGACGTCGACGGTGACGCCCTCGTGCGCGGCCTCGAACTCGGCGACGGCGCGGGCGACGAGGGCCTCCTTGGGCGCCCGGTTGACCTCGTCGAAGAGCCACACCCGCAGCTGCCCGACGCGCTCGTCGCCGCTCTCGGGGGCGGGGCCGGACTGGACCGGCGCGCAGCCGGTGAGGAGCAGTGCCGTCGTGGCGGCGGCGACCAGGAAGCGCATCCGACAACCCCTTCTCCGACGCGTTGCACTCTGTGCAACGCGTGTTTCATGGGAAGCAACGGGGATGCTAGGGGGGAACGGGAGGTAGGTCTAGACCAGAGCGAGGAGGTGAGGGGCCGGAGGCTTCGGGATCGGGATGGGAGGGGGGCGGAAATGAGGCAGGGGCGGGGACGAGGGCGGGAGAGGCAGGCGGCGCGCCGCGCGGGCGGCCGGGAGAACCAGGACCGGGTGCCCCGGCAGCTCCGAGGCCGAAAGAGCGGCCTCGGAGGCCGGTGCGCCCTCGGCGCGAGGAGCGGCGGGGTTCCCCGCGCCGGAGGCGTGGCGGTCAGCCTCGCGCGTCCGCCACCAGCGCGGCCCACTCGCGGACCAGCGGCTCCGACACCGGGCCGTCCCAGCCCTGCGCGCGGACCGCGCCGCCGACGTGGAACGACGTCACGCCCGCGCGGGCCAAACCCGGCACGTGCTCGCGCTTGAGCCCGCCGCCCACCAGCAGGCGCACGCCGTCCGCCGCCTGGCGCGCCGCGAGGCGTTCGAGCACCGGCGCCCCCTCCGCGACGCCGCGCGCGCTGCCCGCCGCCAGCACGGTGTCGCAGCCCAGCCCGACCGCGACCGGCCAGGCCGCCTCCGGGTCGGCGGCGTTGTCCAGGGCGCGGTGGAACGTCCAAGCGCAGCCCTCCAGCTCCGCCAGCAGGTCCGCGCACGCCTCCCGGTCGACTGCTCCCCCGGCCCCCAGGAAGCCCAGCACGAACTCGGTCGCGCCCGCCTCCCGCAGCCGGGCCGCCGCGCGGCGCAGGGACGGCGGGTCGGCGGGGGCGAAGCCCGGCGCGTCGCGCAGCATCACGCGCACCGGCAGGTCCGTCGTGGACAGCACGTCGCGGAGCACCTCGGCGGACGGGGTCAGGCCGTCCGACGCCATGTCCGCCACCAGCTCCAGGCGGTCCGCGCCGCCGGCCTGGGCCGCTGCCGCGTCCGCCGGGGTCAGGGCGATGATCTCCAACATGGTCTAGACCATAGAACCCGTCGCGGGGAACTCCTAGGGCGCAGCTTCCGGAAAACTGTGAACAAGAGCGGCTCAACACCGCTGAACTGCGGAAAGTTCACTCGAACGGGCGGACCGGACACTGTGGATGGGAAGTGACGTATCCAGCCCGGAACCACCCGCTCCTTAACTGGTGACCGCAGGGGTCGCCGAGGGGGAGATGCCTGAGGGGGGAGAGGGATGCGGCGTCGGCCGAGTTCGAGGGGTGTCGACCGGGCCGCACCCACCGCGGCGGTGGTCCGCGCTGTCAGGGGGGCAGCGCGGACCGCCCCGCCGTTCCGGGGGTCGGGGTGTGTGACGATCGGATCGGTCCGGGGGCACTGCGAGGAGGAGGTGGCGGCGTGGGCGAGCTGCGCATGACCGGTGAGCGCCCACCGTGGGAAGGGCTCGACGGCACGGACCGGCACGAGGTCTGCCTCATCGCCGCCCGCTCGGGCGATCGGCGGGCGCTGGACGTGCTCATCCACGACCTGACCCCGCTGGTCTGGCACGTGGCGCGGGGGCACGGGCTGGACCGGAGCACGGCCGAGGACGTCGTCCAGACCGTGTGGCTGGCCCTGCTCAGGAACCTGGGGCGGATCACCCAGCCCAGGGCGCTGGCCGGGTGGCTGGTGGTCGCCACGCGCCGCGAGGCCCAGCGGACCTGGACGCCGTCGCGGCGCGAGTCGTCGCTGTCCGACGAGATGGCGGAGCAGCAGGAGAGCAACATCGGACTGCCCGAGGACGCCGCGCTGGTCGACGATCGCGACCAGCGCTTGTGGCGCGCCTTCGGGAAGCTGTCGCAGCGGTGCCAGGAGCTGCTGCGGCTCACCGTCCTCGCCGGGCGGGCGGAGTACCGCGCGGTGGCGGAAGCACTGTCCATGCCCCGCGGCAGCATCGGCCCCACCAGGGGTCGGTGCTTGGGCACGCTGCGGGCGCATCTCGAAGCGGAAGGAGGATCGCGGTGAACAACGACATCGATCCGCGCGATGACCACAGAGGGAACAACGAGGACACCGCAGTCCTCGCCGAGCTGCGGCGACTGGTGTACGAGCTGGACCCGCCGCCCGCCAGCCTGGTGGAGCGCATCCAGTTCGCCGTGGCGCTGGAGGACCTGGACGTCGAGGTCGCCCGGTGGGAGCGGTCGGCCTCGCTCACCGGGGTCAGGGGCGTCGGCCAGCAGGGGACGATCACCTTCACGGTGGACGACCTGACCCTGATGGTGAACTTCACGTCCATGGGCGGCAGGCACCGGATCGACGGGTGGCTGGTGCCCGCCGGGGAGCACACCGTGGAGGTCAGGGTCGCGGACCACGGGTCGACCACGGCGAAGGCCGACGACGTCGGGCGGTTCGTGGTGCCGGACGTGCCTGCCGGGACGACGCAGATCATCGTGCACCTGGCCGACGGCGCGGGGGGCGTGGCCGGGAAGACCGTGGTCACGCCGACGATCGTCTTGTAGCGGCGGGCGGAACCGGGCGGAACCGCGGTCGGGGGGCCTGCGGGAGCACGGTGCGAGTGGCAGGTGACGGGACGGGAGCACGGCACGGCACGGCACCGGTCAGGGAAGCGCTTCGTCAAACAGCGGCGGGCGCTCCGACTGGGACAGGCACAGGGGTCTCCGGCAGGGGTCTCCGGCAGGGTTGTCCGGTGGGGTTCCGCCGGCTTGGCAGCGGTCTTCAGCGATGACGTTCCTCCTGGACCGCGACTCTTCGAGCGCACGGGGCGGTGACGGTTCCCGCCCGACGGGAAAGCGCTTTCCGCGGCAAGCGGGCTTCGGCGGCCGGAGGCGGTGGCGCGACGGCGACGGCGACGGCAGCAGCAGTGACGGCAGCAGCGGCGGCGGCAGCAGCAGCAGCGGCAGCAGCAGCAGCAGCGGCAGCAGCAGCAGCAGCAGCGGCGGCAGCAGCAGCAGCAGCGGCGACGGCGGCGCACGGCGACGGAACACAAGCCCCAGGGCACAGGGCACAGGTCCTGGAACGCAAGCCCTCGAACGAGCGCGAGCCCCTCACGAAACGCCGGAGTGCCCGGTCCGCCGTGGCGGACCGGGCACTCCGGTGGTCTAGCTGGCGTGCTTCCGGTGTCCCGTGGGGAACTCAGAAGTCCATGCCGCCGGCGTCGGGCATGGCCGGAGCCGCGCCCGCCTTCTCCGGCTTGTCGGCCACGACGGCCTCGGTGGTGAGGAACAGCGCGGCGATCGAGGCGGCGTTCTGCAGCGCGGAACGGGTCACCTTGGTCGGGTCCGGGACGCCCGCGGCGAGCAGGTCCTCGTACACGCCGGTCGCGGCGTTGAGGCCGTGGCCGACGGGGAGGCCCTTGACCTTCTCCACCACGACGCCGCCCTCGAGGCCGGCGTTCACGGCGATCTGCTTCAGCGGGGCCTCGACGGCCACCTTGACGATGTTGGCGCCGGTCGCCTCGTCGCCCTCGAGCTTCAGGCCCGCGAAGGCGGCCTCGGCGGCCTGGAGCAGCGCGACGCCGCCACCGGCGACGATGCCCTCCTCGACGGCGGCCTTGGCGTTGCGCACCGCGTCCTCGATGCGGTGCTTGCGCTCCTTGAGCTCCACCTCGGTGGCGGCGCCGGCCTTGATGACCGCGACACCACCGGCGAGCTTGGCCAGGCGCTCCTGGAGCTTCTCGCGGTCGTAGTCCGAGTCCGACTTCTCGATCTCGGCGCGGATCTGGTTGACGCGGCCCTGGATCTGCTCGGCGTCACCGGAGCCCTCGACCACGGTGGTCTCGTCCTTGGTGACGACGACCTTGCGGGCCTTGCCCAGCAGGGACAGGTCCGCGGTGTCCAGCTTGAGGCCGACGTCCTCGGTGATGACCTGGCCGCCGGTCAGGATCGCGATGTCCTGCAGGATGGCCTTGCGGCGGTCGCCGAAGCCGGGCGCCTTGACGGCGACGGACTTGAAGGTGCCGCGGATCTTGTTGACCACCAGGGTCGCCAGGGCCTCGCCCTCGACGTCCTCGGAGATGATCAGCAGCGGCTTGCCGCTCTGCATGACCTTCTCGAGCAGCGGCAGCAGGTCCTTGACCGAGGCGATCTTGGAGCCGTAGAGGAGGATGTACGGGTCCTCCAGCACGGCCTCCTGGCGCTCCGGGTCGGAGACGAAGTAGCCGGAGATGTAGCCCTTGTCGAAGCGCATGCCCTCGGTGAGCTCGAGCTCGAGCCCGAGAGCGTTGCTCTCCTCGACGGTGATGACGCCTTCCTTGCCGACCTTGTCCATGGCCTCGGCGATGAGCTCGCCGATGGTCGAGTCGCCCGCGGAGATGGACGCCGTGGCGGCGATCTGCTCCTTGGTCTCGACCTCCTTGGCGGTCTTCAGCAGCTGCTCCGTGACGGCCTCGACGGCCTTCTCGATGCCGCGCTTGAGGCCCAGCGGGTTGGCGCCCGCGGCCACGTTGCGCAGGCCCTCGCGGACCAGGGCCTGGGCGAGCACGGTGGCGGTCGTGGTGCCGTCACCCGCGACGTCGTCGGTCTTCTTCGCCACTTCCTTGACGAGCTCGGCCCCGATCTTCTCCCACGGGTCCTCGAGCTCGATCTCCTTGGCGATGGAGACGCCGTCGTTGGTGATCGTCGGCGCACCCCACTTCTTCTCGAGCACGACGTTGCGGCCCTTGGGACCCAGCGTCACCTTGACGGCGTCCGCGAGGATGTTCATGCCTCGCTCAAGACCGCGGCGGGCATCCTCGTCGAAGGCGATCATCTTGGCCATTGCGGTGTGTTCCTCCGCCTGATTGCGTACTGGGGACCACTGCGGGCGTGCGCCCGCAGCGGAACACGGTGCTTCGGCCAGGACATCGGTGCCCGCGACGGACGACCCCGCCCCCGGAGGGGCTCGGCCTCACCGTCCCAGCCTGCTTGTGCTGGCACTCAGCAGTGCCGAGTGCCAGGTTCGTGTTTAGCACTCACCACCCGAGAGTGCAAGAACCGCAGCTCAGGGAGAGGCGTCTATCAGGCGGACGGGGGAACGGACGGCGACTGGGCGTCACCGATCACGGCGGACGGGGCCCCGGCGGCACCCGGCAGTGCGGACGACGGCAGCGCCGACGACGGCAGCGCGGACGACCGCAGCGCCGACGACGGCAGGGCCTGCCCCGGCGCGACCGGGCCGGACGACGCGGGCAGGCTCGACGGCGGCGCGGTCGGCTCGTCCTCGGGCTTGAGGACCAGCACCAGGATGACGATCAGCACCACCGCGATCGCCCCCGCGAGCGCGGGCACGAACCAGGCGGGCCGGGGCTGCTTGGTGTCCGAGAACGCGCTCACCCCGACCGGCGTCGGCGGGCGCAGCCGGACCGGCTCCGACGGCGGGTACTGCTGCTGGTGCTGCTGCGGGTAGCCGGGGCGCTGCGGGTAGCCGCCCTGCTGGGCCGGGAAGCCGCCGCTGGCCGGGCCCGCGTGCGGCTGGCCGACGTGCTGCTGCGGGGCAGGCGCGCCCGCCGGGCGGGGCGGGGTGGTCTGCTGCGCGGCCGGGCCGAGCGCGGCGGTGACGGCGGTGATGAACTCGTGGCAGGTCGCGAACCGCTGCGCCGGGTCCTTCGAGGTGCCCTTGCGCAGCACGTCGTCCACGGCGGGCGGCAGCGACACCAGCGAGGTGATCGGCGGGATCTCCGAGCCGAGGTGGCCCTGGATGACGTCCTGCACGCCGCCCTGGAACGGCGGGCGGCCGGTCAGGCAGGCGAACACCATGCAGGCCAGCGCGTACTGGTCCGTGCGGCCGTCCAGCGGCTCGCCGCGCAGGTGCTCGGGCGCGGCGTAGGTGGGCGAGCCGAGGAAGTCGCCGGTGCGGGTGCGGTGGCCGGTCGCGCCGCGCCGGGTCAGGCCGAAGTCGGCCAGGTACACGTGCTCGCGGGTGGCCTCCTTCGTGGTGACCAGCACGTTCGCCGGCTTCACGTCGAGGTGCACCAGGCCCTTGCCGTGCAGCATGTCCAGCGCCTCGGCGACCTGCTCCAGCAGCACAAGGGCGCGCGAGGGCGCGAGGGGCCCGTCCTTGATGTGGGTGGCGAGGTCCTGGCCGTCCACCAGCCGCATGGCGATGTACAGCAGCCCGTCGACCTCGTCGAAGTCGTACAGGGGGACGATGTTCGCGTGGTCGATGGCCGAGGTGTTGCGGGCCTCGTCCACGAAGCGCTCGCGGAACTCGGCGTCCGCCGTCAGGTGCTCGCCGATGACCTTCAGCGCCACCTTGCGGCCGAGCCTGACGTCCGTGGCCTTGTAGGTGACGCTCATGCCACCGCGACCGAGCACCCCGTCGATCCGGTAGTGCCCCAACCGCCGTCCGCTCAGGTCCTCCGACACGCGAGGCAGCCTAACCCGCGAGCGGCCCCGCCCGCGCCCAGTCCCGTGCAAACGGCGCCCGTTCCCACCGGATCACTCCCCCTCGGGGGTGGGGTGGGACGCCCGGCCCACCCGGCGGGCGGACCGGGCGGGCGTCACGACGCCTTGCGGACGTCCGAGGCCTGGCTGCGGCCGTCGCGGCCCGCCTGGATCTCGAACTCCACGCGGTCGCCCTCGGCGAGCGTGCGGAATCCGTCCATCATGATCGCCGAGTAGTGGACGAAGACGTCCGGCCCGCCGTCGGCGGCGATGAAGCCGTACCCCTTCTCCGAGTTGAACCACTTGACCGTGCCGACAGCCAAGACGTCCTCCTTCGAGAAATACCTGAGCAAAGCGCCACGCTAGAGGCACGGAGGGCGCTCGGGATACCTCCTTACGGAGTCATGCGGTCACGCTGAGTCCGTTGTCCCGCAACGCTCACGACCTGCGGCGCGGGTTGCGGGTGCGGGTGAGGACGAGTCCGGGCCCGGCGAAGTCGAGCGCGAGGCCCTCGCCGTCGCGGACCGACTGCGGCAGGTCCGGGGAGACGGCGCGGAGCCTGCACTGGACGGTGTCGGCGAAGGCGAGCACGTGGCCGCTGTGCAGGGTGACCAGCTCGCCGGGTTCGAGGGTGACGACGTCGACGGCGCCCGCGCAGGCCAGCACGAGCGGGCCTGCGCCGAAGGCGTAGTTGAGGAAGCCCGCGTCGCCGCCGTGCAGGGCGCGCAGGGGCGGCGCGGCCGGGTCGAGGCCGACGGTGCCAGCGCAGGCGAGCCAGGCGTCGCCGCTGAAGCACCAGCCGGACTTGCCGTCCAGGTCGACGACGTGCAGGTCGCCGGGCACGCCGGGGACCACGTCCACCCAGCCGCCCTCGGGGCCCGCCGTGCACAGCGCGGCGCGCACGCCCTTGCCCTTGGCGCGGGTGTCGAAGCCGACGCCGTAGCTGGTGCCGAGCACGGAGCCGCGCTCCACGAGCACCGGTTCGGCCGGGGCCAGCAGCAGCCTCGCCACGCCGTAGCCGGGCGTGTGCCTGGTCCGCACCTGCACTGCGCTCATCCCCCCGTCACCCGACCCGCCGCCCGGCCGGTTCGTGCAGTCTCGCACGGGAGGGGGAGGATGGTCGGCGTGTCCAACTCGTTGACGGCAGTCGCTGCTCACAAGGCCCGCATCGCCGATCTGATCGGCGTCGCGCCGGTGGTCGAGCTGCCGCTGGCCGACTGCCTCGGGCTGGTGCTCGCCTCGGACGCGGTGGCCCCGGTGGCGCTGCCGCCGTTCGACAACTCGGCGATGGACGGCTACGCCGTGCGGGTCGCCGACCTGGCCGAGCTGCCGGTGGTGCTGCCGGTGCCGGAGGACATCCCGGCAGGCCGGACGGACGTGGTCCCGCTGGAGCCGGGGACCGCGCACCGGATCATGACGGGCGCGCCGGTGCCGCCGGGCGCGGACGCGGTGGTGCAGGTCGAGTGGACCGACGCGGGTGTCGGGTCGGTGCGGGTCGACCGGGGCGTGCGGCTCGGGCAGAACGTGCGGCGGGCCGAGGACGACGTGCGGGTCGGCGAGGTCGCGCTGCGGGCGGGCCGGGTGCTGGGCGCGGCGCAGCTGGGGCTGGTGTCGGCGCTGGGCATCCCGGCGCTGCCGGTGCGCAGGCGGTTGCGGGTGCTGGTGCTGTCGACCGGGTCGGAGCTGGTGGCCCCCGGCGAGCCGCTGCTGCCGGGGCAGATCTACGAGTCGAACGGGCTGATGCTGGCGGCGGCGGTGCGCGAGGCAGGCGGCGAGGCGGAGCAGCTGCGGTTCGTGCCGGACGACGTGGACCGGTTCCGGGCCGTCGTGGAGGAGCGGATCGGCGGGTTCGACCTGCTGCTGACCTCGGGCGGGGTGAGCGCGGGCGCGTACGAGGTGGTGAAGGACGCGCTGACCGGGCGGGGCGTGGAGTTCACGAAGGTGGCGATGCAGCCGGGTGGGCCGCAGGGCTCGGGCCGGTACCTGGGGGTGCCGGTGGCGACGCTGCCGGGGAACCCGGTGAGCGCGCAGGTGTCGTTCGAGGTGTTCGTGCGGCCCGCGCTGCGGGCGGCGATGGGGTTCGCGGACGCGGAGCGGCCGACGGTGGTGGCGCGGCTGCGCGGGTCGATCACCGCGCCGTCGGGGAGGACCCAGTTCCGGCGCGGGGCGTACGACGCGGGCTCGGGCCAGGTGGTGACGCCGGTGGGCGGTCCGGGCTCGCACCTGCTGTCGTCGCTGGCGCTGAGCAACTGCCTGATCGAGGTGCCCGCCGAGGTGGACGAGCTGGCGGACGGCGCCGAGGTGCTGGTCCGGCTGCTCTGAGGGCTCCCCCTTGCAAGGGTGCGCGCCACGCTTCCCGGTGGCTTCTGAATGATCTTCGTATATCGGGCGTGACCTGCGCAGGGCGCGTGCTACGGTGCCGCCGCCTGCCAGGGGGGCGGGCCTTCTCCACCCACTGAGGGATTGCCATGCGCGCGGTTCTCGCCGTCGGCTTGCTGATCGGCTTCTTCGTCCTCTTCACGGCGCTCACCGTCGGGCTGTGCGCGCTCACCGTGCACGGCTTCACGACAGGCCGCGAGCTCAACGCGATCAAGGTCGCGCTGATCGCGGTCCCGCTGGTCCTGGTCCTGGTCAGCGCCCTCCACAAGGCGCTCAAGGCGCGCGGCGAGGTCGAGGGCGCCCCGCTCACCCGCGAGGCGCAGCCAGGGCTGTGGGCCACCGTGGACGAGCTGGCCGCCGTCGCGGGCACCAGGGGCCCGGACGAGATCCGGCTGATCGGGGCGGTCAACGCGGCCGTGTCCGAGCAGGCGCCGATGCTGGGCCTGCGCGCGGGCCGCCGGACCCTGCTGATCGGCCTGCCGCTGCTGGCCGGGCTGACCGCGAGCGAGCTGCGGTCGGTGCTGGCGCACGAGCTGGGCCACTACGGCGGCGGGCACACCAAGCTGTCCGCGCTGACCTATCGCGCCAAGGAGGCGCTGGTGCACGTGGTGGACGGGCTGGACGACACGTTCCTGCGGCGCCCGTTCGCCTGGTACGCCCGGCTCTACGCGCGGGTGGCCGCGTCGGTGAACCGCAGGCAGGAGCTGGACGCCGACACCGCGTCGGTGACCGCCGCGGGCCGCGAGGCCGCGCAGTCCGCGCTGCGGAAGCTGCCGGTGCTGGGGGCGGCGTGGAACGGCTACCAGGCGCAGTTCCTGTCGCTGGGCGCGCAGGCCGAGCTGACCCCGCCGGTGATGGCCGGGTTCCACGCCTACCTGTCGGAGCCGGAGCGGCGGGGCCGGATGGACGAGGCGCGGGCCGAGCTGCTGGCGCGCGAGCCGGAGTCGGTGTTCGACAGCCACCCGCCGATCCGCGAGCGGGTCGGTCGGATGGCGACGCTGCCCTCCCCCGAGGTCGAGCGGGACGACCGCCCGGCGTGGACGCTGCTGAGCGGGGCGACCGCCGACCTGGAGCGCTCGATCATGGTCGGCGGCGGCTTCGGGCCGACCGCCGACTGGGACGAGGTCGTGGGCGTGGTCGCGCGGGAGCACGGGGAGCGGCGGGCCGGGCTGCTGGCCGTCGCGGGCGCGCGGGCGGGCCTGGCGGGCGAGGTGTCGCTGGACGACGCGCTGGCCGCGCTGGCCTCCACCGAGCACCGGGACGCGCTGCTGGGGCGCCTGCTGTCGGCGGAGCTGCTGGGCGGCGAGGTGCCCGAGGAGCAGCGGGCGCAGGTGCTGGCCGGGCTGCTGGGCGCGGTGCTGGAGCACGAGCTGGTGGCCGCCGGGGTCGGCGCGTACGAGGCGGACTGGGACAAGCGGTGGGTGGTGCGGCTGGAGGACGGGCGCGCTGTCGACGGGCCGCCCCTGTTCGCCGAGGTGCTGGGCGGGCCGGAGCGCGCGGCGGAGGCGTGGAAGCGGGCGGCGGACGTGCTCGGGACGCGGCGCGCGCGGGTGACGCGGGTGACGCGGACCACCGGGGAGCAGGTCGCGCCGACCGCGTGAGGGCGGGTCCGGCGCGTGCGTCCGACCGGGTGTGACCGAGGGCTCATATTCAACGATGGAACATGCATTGTGATCTGAATTACACTCTGCGATACGGCCGTACCACTTGCCAGTCGGATCGCCCGTGCGTTCGTCGGGGGCGCACGGGCAACCCGGACGTTCCGGGGCAGACCGCGTAGCGTGTGGCGGAACCACGCCCACACATCGGAAGAGACATGACGGTCGATCGCGACAAGCACAACAGTGGTGCCGTTTCCCACTTCATCGAGCTCGCCAAGGGGATCGTCCCCCCGATGCACCCGGCGGGCCGCCCGTTCGTCGCAGGCGCGGCGGCGGCGACGCTCCTGCTGCGCCGGATCTCCAAGCCCGCCGGTGTCGTCGGCGCGCTGGTCACCGCGTGGGTCGCGTGGTTCTTCCGCGAGCCCAAGCGCACCACCCCCACCCGCGCGGGCCTGGCGATCGCGCCCGCCGACGGCACCGTCTCGCACGTCGTCGAGGCCCTGCCGCCCGCCGAGCTGGGCCTCGGCTCCGAGCCGATGACGCGGATCAGCGTGTTCCTGTCGGTGTTCGACGTGCACGTGCAGCGCGTCCCGGTGACCGGCGTCGTCCGCCAGGTCTCCTACCACGCGGGCAAGTTCCTCTCCGCCGACCTGGACAAGGCCAGCGAGGAGAACGAGCGCAACACGGTGTGGCTGACCTCCGAGGAGGGCCACGAGATCGTCGTCGTGCAGATCGCGGGCCTGGTCGCCCGGCGCATCGTGTGCGAGGTGTCCGAGGGCGACGCCGTCGCCGCGGGCTCCACCTACGGCCTGATCCGCTTCGGGTCGCGCGTCGACCTGTACGTGCCGCGCGGGTCCCGCGTCCTGGTCGAGGCGGGTCAGCGCACCATCGGCGGGGAGACCGTCCTCGCCGAGCTGCCGGGGAACTGAGCCGTGGCGTCGACCGCACCGGGCGTCCGGCTGCTGCCGAACGCCATCACCGTGCTGGCGATGTGCGCGGGCCTGTCGGCCGTGCACTTCGCGATCAGGGGCATGTACGGGGCGGCGATCGCCTCCATCGCGGCGGCGGCCCTGTTCGACGGGCTCGACGGGCGGCTCGCCCGGATGCTCGACGCCACCAGCAAGATGGGCGCCGAGCTGGACTCGCTGGCCGACTCGATCTCGTTCGGCGTCGCGCCCGCGATGGTGCTGTACGTGTGGAAGTTCGACCCGGACCGGTTCGGCTGGGTCGTGTCGCTGGTGTTCGCGGTGTGCATGGTGCTGCGGCTGGCGCGGTTCAACACCCTGCTGGACGTCGAGCAACCGCCGTACGCCAAGGAGTTCTTCGTCGGCGTGCCCGCACCCATAGGCGGGTTGCTGCTGCTGCTCCCGCTGACGCTGGACGAGCAGCTGGGCCGGTCCGGCTGGTGGTCCTCCACCCCGGTGGTCGCGGTGTGGACGGTGACGGTCGCGATGCTGCTGGTGAGCCGCATCCCGACGCTGTCCATCAAGACGATCAAGGTGCCGCAGCGGTTGGTGGCCCCGCTGCTCGTGGTGGTCGCGCTGGTCGCGGCGGCGCTGATCACGTTCCCGCTCGCGGTGCTGGTCGTGATCGAGGTCGGGTACCTGGTGCACCTGCCGTACGCGGTGCGGCGGTACCGGTGGCTGGCCAAGCACCCCGAGGCCTGGGAGGTGCCCCCGGCCGACCGGCGGGCGATCCGCAGGGCGCACGGGGTGGCGGCGCGGCGGCTCGGGCTGCGGCAGCCGATGCGGAACCGGGTCGCGGGCGCGGCGCGGCGGGCCGTGCGGCGACCGAGGCGGGTCGACTCGGACGACGTGCTCGGCCCGGTGGGGTCGGACGGGGCCGGGTCGGACGGCGCCGGGTCGCGGCGCGAGACCGGCGGCGGGCGGCGGGCCTGGCGGCAGCTCGGGTTGCGGCGCAAGTGAGCGCGGGCGTCGGGCGCGGGAGCGCGTTCGGCGCCGAGGGGCTCGGGCCGGTGAACGCAGGCCGGTGAACGCAGGCCGGGTGAACGCGGATCGATGAGCACAGGCCGGTGAGCACAGGCTGGTGATCGGTTCGGCAAGCCGAAGGGCCGGGGCGGTGGGAATCCCACCGCCCCGGCCCTTTTCGCGCGCCGCGCACCGCCCCCAGGCCCGTGCGCGGGCGGGGTCGGCGCTACTTCGCGGGCACCGCCACCGGGAAGCCGAGCTCGCGGCAGGTCCCCTCGTCGCCGGGGTACACGCCGAGCGAGCCGTGCTCCGGCGACTGCGGCAGCACGAGGACGCAGCGCACCAGGGCGGGCACCGGGGCGTCCGGGGCGCGCCAGCCTCGGACGTTGTCGGTCCAGTACTGCCTGCACACGTCCAGGGCGACGTCGAAGCGGTCGGGGCTGCCCTGGGTCGGGGTGAGCGACGCGGCGGGCACCGGCCGGACCAGGAGGGTCTCCGGCCCCCACGGCTGGCCGTAGCCCGCCATGCTCGCCTTGCTGAAGCAGATCGGGAGCCGGTCGGCGGCGGCGACCGCGGTGGGGTCCACGACCGAGGCGTCCGAGCGGCGGCCCTCGGGGGAGCCCGCCGCGGTGCTGCTGGGCGCCGACCCGGTGTCGGGTGGCGTGGAGCTGGCCGGGGACGGGGCCGGCGCGGTGCTGGACGGGCCCGCGTCCGGGCTGTGCCGCGAGGGGGGCGCGGGCGTGGCCGGGATCGGGTCGCCGCCGCCCGAGCCCTGCTCGACCAGTCCTCCCGCGCTCCCCAGGCCCGACGCGAGCGCCATGATGCCGCCCGCGACCGCCGCGACGCCCGCCATGGCCAGCGCGGGGACCACCCGCTTGCGGCGGCGCAGGGCGTCCGCGCCCTCGCGCTCGATGGCCTCGAAGTCCAGCTCCACCGGGGGTTCGCCCCTCCCGATGGCGTGGTCGAAGAAGTCCTTGCGCACGTTCACCTGCTGCCTCCCGTCCGCTCCGGGGTCCTGGTCGCGAGGGCCGCGTGGTGCGGGCCGAGCGCCTCGCGCAGCGAGTCCAGCCCGCGCGAGCACTGGGACTTCACCGTGCCCTGGGTGATCCCGAGCGCCTTCGCGGTCGCCGCCACGTCGAGGTCGGCGTAGAAGCGCAGGACGATCACGGCCCGCTGCCGGGGCGGCATGGCCTTGAGCGCGGCCCGCACCTCGGGGGCGCCGTCCACCTCCTCGTCGCACTGCGCGGCCGGGCGGTCCGGGACCTCGCCCAGCACCTCCTTGCGCCGGGAGGCGCGCTTGGCCTCGTCCAGCGCCAGCCGCGAGATGACCTTGCGCGCGTAGGCCTCCAGGCCGCGCGGCTCGATGCGGTGCCAGTGCTTGTACATGCGCAGGAGGGCCGCCTGCACGAGGTCCTCGGCGCGGCCCCAGTCCCCGCAGATGAGGTACGCGACCCGCCGCCACGGCACCGCCCGCTCACGCGCGATCCGCGTGAAGTCCTGACGATCCACCAGTACGCCTCCCCTGCTGTCACCGGCCTGATACCGGCGGGGGCGGGCATCCGGTTGCTCGACGGGGAGATCTCACTGCGGCGGGGGTGCGGCTCGGGACAGGCGGCTCCCGGCCCCGGAGACGGGCGTCTGGGATCTCGGACGGCCCGTCCGGGCCCCGGACCGCGGGGCCGGGTCCCGGACGGCGCGCGCGGGCGGCGGAACGGGGCGCGGCCCACCAGCGCGGTTCCCGGTCCCCCCGCAGTGCCGAGGGGGACCGGGAACCGCTGCGGCTCAGGCCTTCCGGGACTCCGCGTAGGCCGCCAGCGACGCCAGCTGCGCCGGGTCCAGCGACGGGCGCACGACCCCGCGCGCCTTGGCCAGGTGCTCCGCCGTCACGGCGGTCGCCGACAGGGACTCGCGCATCGCGGTCAGCGCCGCCTCGCGGATCAGCGCGGCGCAGTCCGCCGCCGAGTAGCCGTCGAGGTCGTCCGCCAGCGCGGTCAGCTCGACGTCCTCCGCGAGCGGGGTGTTGCGGGAGGCGGAGCGCAGGATCTCCGCGCGGGCCTCGGCGTCCGGCGGCGGCACGTAGACCAGGCGCTCCAGCCTGCCCGGTCGCAGCAGGGCCGGGTCGACCAGCTCCGGGCGGTTCGTCGCGCCCAGCACGATCACGTCGCGCAGCGGCTCCACGCCGTCCAGCTCGGTCAGCAGCGCGGCGACCACGCGGTCCGCCACGCCCGAGTCCGAGGACTGGCCCCGGCGCGGGGCCAGCGCGTCCACCTCGTCCAGGAACACCAGCGCGGGCGCGGCCTCGGCGGCCCTGCGGAACAGCTCGCGGACCGCGCGCTCGGACTCGCCGACGAACTTGTCCATCAGCTCGGCGCCCTTGACCGACAGCACGTTCAGCTTGCCCGTCCCGGCCAGCGCGCGGACCAGGAACGTCTTGCCGCAGCCGGGCGGGCCGTACAGGAGCAGGCCGCGCGGGGGCTCGACGCCGAGGCGGGCGAACGAGTCCGGGTACTGGAGCGGCCACAGCGCGGCCTCGGTGAGCGCCTGCTTGACCTCGGCCATGTCGCCGACGTCGTCCAGGGTCAGGCCGCCGGTGCGCAGGGTGTCCGAGGTGGACATGGAGATCGGGCGGACGGTGTCCAGCGAGCCGAGGAGGTCCTCCTGCGCCACGCGCGGCTCGGCCTCCTGGCGCTGGCGCAGCGCGGAGCGGACGGCGGCCTCGCGGCGCACCGCCACCAGGTCGGCGGCGACGAAGCCGGGGGTGCGGTCGGCGACCTCGGCCAGGTCCACGTCCGGTTCGAGGGGCACCTCGCGCAGCAGCGCGCGCAGCAGCTCGCGGCGGGTCGCGCCGTCGGGCAGGGGCAGCACCAGCTCGCGGTCGACCAGGTCGGGGACGCGCAGGCGCGGGTCGATCAGCTCCGGGTTGGCGCTGGTGACCACGAGCGGGGTGGTGGCGAGCGCGGCGCGCAGGGCGTCGAGCACGACCGTGGCCACCGGGGGCGGGGTGGCGGCGGGCAGCAGCGCCTCCACGTCGGTGAGCACCAGCACCGCGGGGGAACCGGGCTGGGACTGGGCCTGGGTGATCGCGTCGGCGAGGGCCCGCGCGGTGGCGTTGGCCTCCAGCACGGCGATCGCGGGCGCGGACACCTCGACCACGCGCGTGCCCGCCGCGTGCGCCACGGCCCGCACCAGGGTCGCCTTGCCGACCCCCTCGGGGCCGCTGACCAGCGCGGCGAGCCTGGGGGCCGCGCCGAGCCTGGTGAGCAGCTCCGGCTGGGTGAGGACGAGGTCGAGCCACTCGGCGAGGCGGCGGGCGGCGTCCTGCTGGCCGACCAGGTCGGCGACCGGGAGCGCCTCGGCGGGCGGGGGCGGCGGGGCGACCGGGGCGACGCCCGCGTCGACGGCGGGCGGGGCGGCCTGCGCCGGGGCGGGGGCGGTCGCGTCGCGCCAGGCCACGAGCGTGGAGGGGCGCACGGCCACCGCGCCGCCGCCGGGGTCGGCGGAGGTGATGGTGAGCAGCTCGTTGGTCCAGGTCGTGCCGATGGCGGCGGACAGCTTGCGGCGGGTGGCCGAGACGTCGGCGCCGGGCGGCGGGGCCAGGTCCTGCGGGAGCAGGGACACCGCGTCGCCGACGGTGAGGACCTTGCCGGTGAGCGCCATCCGGAGGGTCTCCGGGGTGAGCGCGGTGCTGGCCAGGCGGGAGCCCGCGACGGTGATGGTGCGGGCGGCGGACACCTCGACGGGGGCGACGACGAGCTCCGCGCCCTCGGTGACGCCGAGGTTGGAGAGGGTGATGTCGTCGACCAGCACGACGCCGACGGGGCTGCCGTCGGGCGCGGCGGCGGCGAGGGCCGCGCTGACCCGCGCGCCGGTGAGGCGGACCGCGTCCCACTGGCGCAGGCCGAGCGCGTCCAGGACTTCGCGGTGCATCCGGACGACACCGCGGCGGGTGTCCAGCGCGGACGGGGAGAGCCTCGCGGTCAGGGTGATCACGGGGCCAGGGTAGTTCGACGGGCGGGGGTGGGTGGTGCGAAACCGGAAGGGGGGCGGGCGCGGGGAGGAGGGGTGGGGGCGGCAGGCGAGCGGCGCGGCGAGCCCCGGTCGGGGTGGTCGGCAGGCAGGGCCTGGCAGCGGGACGGGCCGGGCCGGGGCTGGGGCTGGGCGGGCAGGGCAGGGCAAGGCGAGCCGGACGGGTCGGGCAAGGCGGGGCGGTTGGCGGGCCGGGCGGGCCGGGCGGGCCGGGCCGGGTGGCCGGCGGGCCGGGCAGGCCGGGTGGCGGGTGGCGGGCGGCAGACCAGCCGGAGCGGGACGGGCCACGGGGGCCTGCGGGGCGTGTGGCGGGAGCGGTGGGAGTGGCGCCCCGCCCGCGCCTCGGGCCGCACGAGCCGCGAGGTGCGGGGGATCGCGCGGGTCGTGGTGCGGCCCGGTGGTGCGGGCGGGGCGTTCAGGGGGCGGGAGCGGGGCCGGGTGGCGGCCCCGCTCCCCGCGCTCCTAGCGGCGCGGGCGCACGGCGTACCCGTACTGCTCCGGCCAGTTCGAGTCCACGCCCAGCTCCTGCGCCGCGTGGTGCGCCCAGTACGGGTCGCGCAGCAGCTCGCGGCCCAGCAGGACCGCGTCGGCCTGGCCGGTCGCGACGACCTCCTCGGCCCGCGCGGGCTCGGTGATCAGGCCGACCGCGCCGGTGGGCAGGCCGGTGGCCTCGCGGACCTTGGCCGCGAAGCGCACCTGGTAGTGCGGCTCCACCGGGATGACCGCGTCGTGCGCCATGCCTCCGGTCGACACGTCGAGCAGGTCGACGCCGCGCCGCTGGAGCTCCTTGGCCAGCAGCACCGTGTCGTCCTCGGCCCAGCCCGCGCCGCCCTGCTCGGCGGTCCAGTCGGTGGCCGAGGTGCGGAACAGCACCGGCAGGTGCTCCGGCCACACCGCGCGCACCGCGTCCACGACCTCCAGCGCGAAGCGCATCCGGTTCTCGGTCGTGCCGCCGTACTCGTCGGTGCGCTGGTTCGAGATCGGGGACAGGAAGGAGTTGATCAGGTAGCCGTGGGCGCCGTGCACCTCGACGACCTGGAACCCGGCGGCGAGGGCGCGGCGCGCGGACGCGGCGAAGTCCTCCACCAGCGCGGCGATCTCGTCGGTGGTCAGCTCGTGCGGCACGGGCAGGCCGTGGAACGGGACCGGGCTGGGGCCGACCGGCTGCCAGCCGTGCTCGGTGTCGGCGACGGAACCCCCGCCTAGCCACGGCTTGTTCGTCGACGCCTTGCGGCCCGCGTGGGCGAGCTGGATCGCGGGGACCGAGCCGTAAGCGCTGATCGCGGCGGTGATCCGGGCGAACGCCTCCTGCTGGGCGTCGTTCCACAGGCCGAGGTCCCACGGGCTGATGCGGCCGTCGGCGCGGACGCCGGTCGCCTCCACCATGACCAGGCCCGCGCCACCGGCGGCGCGGCTGGCCAGGTGGGTGAGGTGGAAGTCGGTGGGCACACCGGCCTCCGGGCCCGAGGGGGCGGCGGAGTAGGTGCACATCGGGGACATCCAGACCCGGTTCGGGATGTCGAGGGATCGCAGGGTCAGCGTGCTGAACAGGGTGCTCAACGGGTGCTCCTCACTTGTCGCAATGTTAACAATAGGACGACCTCGGCGAGTTGTTAACATCGAGGGGCACGAACGTGAGGGGAGTCATGAGCACCCAGGGCACCGTGTCACCCGCCCGCCGCAGGGGCCTGGCCGACGAGGTGGCCGACCGCATCCGCGAGGGCATCCTCACCGGCGCCTACGAACCCGGCAGGCAGCTGCGCGAGGTCGAGCTGTCGACCGTCATGGACGTCAGCCGGGGCCCCGTCCGCGAGGCGCTGCGGCTGCTGGAGCACGAGGGGCTCGTGCACGTCACCTGGCACCGGGGCGCGACGGTCACCCGCTTCTCCCGCAGGGACGTCGCCGAGCTGGACAGCCTGCGCGGGGCCCTGGAGGGCCTCGCGGTGCACGAGGTCGCGCACCGGGCCACCGAGGAGGACTTCGCCGCGCTCGACCGGGCCGCCGAGGCGCTGGCGCGGGCCGTCGGGGCGCACGAGCTGGCGCAGCGGGACGTCGACTTCCACGACGCGGTGTTCGCCGCAGCGCACCACGAGCGGCTGACCCGCTCGTGGCGGTGCATCCGGCGGCAGGTCCACCTGTTCCTGCTCACCCGGATCAGCCGGGACGAGGGGCTGCGGGACGGGTGCGCCGAGGAGCACCGGGAGCTGGTCGCCGCGCTGCGCACCCGTGACGCGGCCACCGCGAGCGCGCTGCTCGGGGAGCACCGCAGGCGGGTGTTCGAGCTGTCGGACGACGACGACTGGTCCGACCTGCTGTGCCCGGAGGACTGCGGGGGCGAGCGGCGCGAGGGGTGAGGCGCGAACGGCGCCGACCGGGGATCACCCCTGGTCGACGCCGTCGGGAGGGCTCAGCTTCCCGTCTTGCCGCCCGGCCCCCGGTAGTCGTTCGTGACGATCACGATGACGCCGTCGTGCGCGTCCTTGATGCCGTCGAACCGGGGCATCACGCGCGCGCGGATCGACTGGGCCAGCTGCTTGGCCGCGTCCTCCTCGGCCGTGCCCGCGCGGTAGTAGACCGTGGTGGTCTCGATGATGCCGTCCGGGTAGTTGCCGGTGGCCTGGACCGCCCAGCCGGACTTGCCGATGTCGTCGGACGCGCGCGCGGCCAGACCGCTGATGTTGCTGTTGTTGTAGACGCGCACCGAGGGCCGGGTCGCGGGCGTGCCCTGCGACTGGTCGCCGGGCTGCTGCGCCGGGGGCTGCGGCTGGGGCTGCTGCTCCGTCGTCGTCGCGGGCGGCTGCTCGGTGGTGGTGGTGGTGGTCGTCGGCGCGCCGCCGGACTCGCTCGCGGGCGGCTCGCTCGCGGGCGGCTCACCGGCGGGCGACTCGCCGGAGGGACCCGGTTCGGCGGGCGCGGAGGTGCTCGGGGCGGGTTGCCGCTGCGCCTGCGGGTCGTCGTCCGACCCGGTGAACAGCGTCACGAGGCCGAGCACCAGCGCCACCCCGGCGAGGCCGAGCAGCGCGAAGCCCGCGGCGCGGGCGGGTTGGGCCGAACCTGAGGACTCGGGGTTGCTCATCCGTCCACGCCCAGGCGCCTAGCCGCCCGAGCCCGCCGCCTGCCCGATCGCAACCGGAGCAGCCGCTTGACGAGCATCGGATCGGCCGCGAGGGCCTCCTCCTTCTCGATCAACGCGTTGAGTAGCTGGTAGTAGCGGGTGGGCGTGAGGTCGAACAGCTCGCGGACGGCCTGCTCCTTGGCGCCCGCGTACTTCCACCACTGGCGCTCGAAGGCCAGGATCTCGCGCTCCCGCTCGTCGAGCCCGCCAGGGGCTGCGGGGTGCGCGAGTGCGGCGTCCATCGGGCTCCTCGGCCTGCGGTTCGGTGGGTGATCTCATTACATCACGTGATCTTGGTCGTCGTGGGTCGCGCGACCCGACACGCCGGGCGGGACGGCGGCGCGGCGCGGGGTCGGCGCGCCGCGCGGCGGGCGCGGGGGTGGCGCGCCGATAGGGTGCGCGGCATGGCAGTACACCCCATCCGGATCGCGGGCGACCCGGTCCTGCACAACCCGACCCGCCCCGTGGACGAGCACGACGACGAGCTCAGGGCGCTCATCGCGGACATGTACGAGACGATGGCCGCCGCCAACGGCGTCGGCCTCGCGGCGAACCAGATCGGCGTGGACCTCCGGCTGTTCGTCTACGACTGCCCGGACGACGAGGGGGTGCGGCACCGGGGCGAGGTGGTGAACCCGGTGCTCCAGACCTCGGACGTCCCGCTGGGGATGCCGGACCCGGACGACGACTACGAGGGCTGCCTCTCGGCGCCCGGCGAGTCCTACCCGACCGGGCGCGCGTCCTGGGCGAAGGTCACCGGGACCGACGGGAACGGGGACCCGGTCGAGGTCGAGGGGACCGGGTTCTTCGCCCGGTGCCTCCAGCACGAGACGGACCACCTGGACGGGTACCTGTACCTGGACCGGCTGGTGGGTCGGCACAAGCGGGCCTCGAAGAAGATGATCAAGGCCAACGGGTGGGGCGTTCCGGGGCTGTCCTGGGACCCGGCCACCTCGGAGGACCCGTTCGCGGACGACGAGGACGAGGACTGAGGGCCTGCCGGACCGGCGACGCCCGCTCCACCGCGCAGGCGCGCGGAGCGGCGTCGCCGCGCCTTGCCCGGACCGGGCGCCTTCCCTAGACCGGGTCGGGCGCGACCTGCGGCGCGCCCGCGTCCGGCGCGGCCTCCAGCTGCCGCCGGGGGCCGGGCCGGTGGGGCTGGGGCTGGGGCCGGTGGTCGCCGGTGGGTGACGTGCGGCGCCACGGGAGCTCGACGAAGCCGGTCAGCTCGACGGCGCTGCCGCACGCGGCCAGCTCGGCGTACCAGCCGCCGATGACCTGGGCGCGCAGCCGCGACACGTCCGCCGACGTCACGCCGTGGCCCGCCACCAGGAACGGCAGCAGCAGCCGCCAGGCGTCCACCACCGGGGAGCGCCTGCGGTGCGGGGCGCGCAGCGCGGCCCTCGCGGCGCGCAGGGCGTGCTCGGCCGGGGTGATCGAGCCCGGCACCGCGGTGTGGTCCCACTGCCAGCGGGCCGACTCGGTCACCGCGCAGCGGACGCAGTCCCACGGCCCCGCGGTCGGCTCGGCGCCGCACTGCGAGCAGGTGACCAGGGTCATCGCCCAGTCCACGCACGTCCACGCGTGCCTGCCCACCGGCTCGGCCAGCACCCGCTCGGCCAGCTCGCGCTCCCCCGAACCGCCCTCGGCCAGCTGCTCGGCGGACAGCAGCTCCTGCCAGTCCAGCAGCCACACCTGGTCGACCAGCTCGGCGCAGAACCGGCAGGTCGGGTAACCGCGTCCGGCCAGGTCACCGCAGGTCGGGCAGGCCGAGACCGGGGCGCGGCGGGCAACGCGCCGCGCGCCGGGCGGGAACGGCGGGTGATCAGCCACGCGTGCAACTTACGCCGTGGGCCCGGCCCTTGGCACCGGCACCGCGCCGTGGCTATGGTCGATCGGACAACTCAACATCGCGGGAGCTCGCACCAGAGCGGGCTGAGAGGGCGGCTGCGACCTTGGGGTCGCGGGGCCGCCGACCGCCTGAACCTGACCGGGTAATGCCGGCGTAGGGAGGAATGCCGTGACGGCACTCGGGGACGGCTCGGTCCGGCCGAGCGTCACCACCGGGCCGATCCGGGGGTCCCGCAAGGTCCACCGCGACGCGGAGGACGGCGTGCGGGTCCCGTTCCGCAGGGTCGAGCTCACCGACGGCGACCACTTCGACCTGTACGACACCTCCGGGCCTTACACGGCCGGGGACGTCGACGTGCGCGGAGGGCTGGAGAAGATCCGCGCGGGCTGGATCTCCGCGCGCGAGCCCGTGAACGGGGCCGCGACCCAGCTGGCCTGGGCGCGGGCGGGCGTGATCACCCCGGAGATGCGGTTCGCGGCGCTGCGCGAGTCGCTGGCGCCGGAGTTCGTGCGCGACGAGGTCGCCGCGGGGCGCGCGGTGATCCCGGCCAACCGCAACCACCCGGAGTCCGAGCCGATGGTCATCGGCAAGGGGTTCCTGGTGAAGGTCAACGCCAACATCGGCAACTCGGCGGTGACCTCGTCCGTCGAGGAGGAGGTGGAGAAGATGGTGTGGGCGACCCGCTGGGGCGCCGACACCGTGATGGACCTGTCGACCGGCAAGCGCATCCACGAGACCCGCGAGTGGATCATCCGCAACTCGCCGGTGCCGGTGGGGACGGTGCCGGTCTACCAGGCGCTGGAGAAGGTCGGCGGCGACCCGGCCGCGCTGTCCTGGGAGGTGTACCGGGACACCGTCGTGGAGCAGGCCGAGCAGGGCGTGGACTACATGACGGTGCACGCGGGCGTGCTGCTGCGGTACGTGCCGCTGACGGCGCGGCGGGTGACCGGGATCGTCTCGCGCGGCGGGTCGATCATGGCCGCGTGGTGCCTGGCGCACCACCGGGAGAGCTTCCTGTACACCCGGTTCGCCGAGCTGTGCGAGATCCTGCGCGAGTACGACGTGACGTTCTCGCTGGGCGACGGGCTGCGGCCCGGCTCGATCGCGGACGCCAACGACGAGGCCCAGTTCGCCGAGCTGCGCACCCTGGGCGAGCTGGCGCGGGTGGCCAGGGCGCACGACGTGCAGGTGATGATCGAGGGACCGGGCCACGTGCCGCTGCACAAGATCGCGGAGAACGTGCGGCTGGAGCAGGAGTGGTGCGACGGCGCGCCGTTCTACACGCTCGGCCCGCTGGCCACCGACGTCGCGCCCGCCTACGACCACATCACGTCGGCGATCGGCGCGGCGCAGATCGGGGCGCTCGGCACGGCCATGCTCTGCTACGTGACCCCGAAGGAGCACCTGGGGCTGCCGGACCGGGACGACGTGAAGACCGGGGTGATCACGTACAAGATCGCCGCGCACGCCGCCGACCTCGCCAAGGGCCACCCCGGCGCGCAGGCGTGGGACGACGCGCTGTCGAGGGCCAGGTTCGAGTTCCGCTGGGAGGACCAGTTCAACCTCTCCCTCGACCCGGACACCGCGCGCGAGTTCCACGACCGGACGCTCCCGGCGGAGCCCGCGAAGACGGCGCACTTCTGCTCGATGTGCGGGCCGAAGTTCTGCTCGATGCGGATCACGCAGGACGTGCGGCGCTACGCTGAGGAGCGGGGTCTGTCCACTGTGGAAGCGATTGAGGCGGGTATGGCCGAGAAGGCGCACGAGTTCGACGACCGGGGCGGCAAGGTCTACCTGCCGGTCGTGGACTGACGTGGAGCGGCCGAGCGTCGTGGAGACGCCGAAGAAGGTGCTGACCATCGCGGGTTCCGACTCGGGCGGTGGCGCGGGGTTGCAGGCCGACCTGCGGGTGCTGGCGGCGTGCGGGGTGCACGGCATGACCGCCGTGACCGCCGTGACGGTGCAGAACTCGCTGGGCGTGAGCGGCGTCGTGGAGATCCCGGCCGAGCAGGTCGCGGCGCAGATCAGGGTGGTGGCCACCGACATCGGCGTGGACGCGGCCAAGACCGGGATGCTCGCGTCGGCGCCGATCATCGAGGCGGTGGCGGAGGCGTGCGACGAGGTCGGCATCGGCTCGGGCGGGACGCCGTTCGTGGTGGACCCGGTGTCGGCGTCCATGCACGGCGACCCGCTGCTGACCGACGCCGCGCTGGAGGCGCTGCGGGTCCTGCTGTTCCCGAGGGCGACGCTGGTGACGCCGAACCTGGACGAGGTGCGGCTGCTGACCGGGGTCGACGTGCGCACCCGCGAGGAGCAGCGCGAGGTCGCGAGGGTGCTGCACGGCATGGGCCCGGAGTGGGTGCTGGTCAAGGGCGGGCACATGAGGGGCGACCCGGAGTGCCTGGACCTGCTGTACGACGGGCGGGAGTTCCACGAGTACGTGGGGCCCCGGTACGACGTGCTGCACACGCACGGCAGCGGGGACACGCTGGCGTCGTCCATCTGCTCGCGCCTGGCGCGCGGGGTCGGGGTGGTCGACGCGGTGCGGTTCGGGAAGGACTTCGTGGTCCGGTCGGTGCTGGCGGCCTACCCGCTGGGCAGCGGGGTCGGGCCGGTGTCGCCGCTGTGGCGGCTGGCTGAGTGAGTGGGGTTCTCCCCGTGGGCCCGTCCGCGTTCGCGCGGGCGGGCCTGCGGCTTCTGGGGGGTCAGGATCGCGGCGACGACCACGTCGAGCAGGTGGTCGGCGCGGGGCGCGGACGTGGGCTGGTCGTGCAGCCAGATGAGCGCCCCGCCGAGCGCGAAGAGGTCGGGGCCGGTCAGGTCGGTCCTGGCCTGGCCCGCTGACTGGGCGCGCTCCAGCAGGCGGGCGCCGGAGCCGCGCATCGCGACGCAGGAGGCGTGCAGCGCGGAGTCCGGGTCCTCGATGGCGCCCATCATGGTCGTGACGGCGCCCCGGTAGGTGTGCGCGCAGGCGACGAAGTCGCGCAGCCACGCCTTGAGCGCCTCGCCGGGGGGCAGGCGCGCCTCCAGCCGGTCCGCGAGGGCGGTCAGCTCGTCGAAGCCCGCGCGGAGCAGGGCGTCGAGCAGCGCGTCCCTGGTCGGGAAGTGGCGCAGCAGGGTCGCGAGTCCGACCTCGGCGCGGCGCGCGAGGTCGCGCATCGACACGTCCGCGCCCTGCTCGGCGATGACCGCGTCCGCGATCGCGAGCAGGTGGTCGCGGTTCTTCCTGGCGTCCGCCCGCATGTCCGCCCCCTTTCCGGTTCAGTGAACCACTTGACCCGGTCGCACGCCCACTCCTAGTATCCGGATCAGTGAACCGGTTAATCCGGTTCACTGATCCGTTCAACGTCCGAGCAGGTGGAGGCCATGGTGACCGGCACGATGAAGGCGATCCGGGTGCACGAGCACGGCGGGCCCCAGGTGCTGCGGCTCGACGAGGTCCCGGTGCCCGAGGTGGGGCCGGGCGAGGTCCGGGTGCGGGTGCGGGCGGTGGGGCTCAACCCGCCGGACTGGTACCTGCGGGAGGGCATGACGAAGATCCCGCCGGAGCTGCGGCCCGTGCTCGACCTGCCGCTGATCCCCGGCACGGACGTGTCCGGGGTGGTGGAGGAGGTCGGCGACGGCGCGGGGTGGGCCGTCGGGGACGAGGTGTTCGGGATGCTGCGCTTCCCCTCGCCCGGCGGCAGCGCGTACGCCGAGCAGGTGGTGGCGCCCGCGGCGGACCTCGCCCGCAAGCCCGCGGGCGTGGACCACGTGCGGGCGGCGGGCGCGCCGATGGCGGGGCTGACCGCGTGGCAGTTCCTGATCGCGCTCGGGCACGAGGTCGCGCCGCCGTTCCAGCCGGAGCCGCACCGGCCGGTGGCGATCGAGCCGGGAACGACGGTGCTGGTCAACGGCGCGGCGGGCGGGGTCGGGCACTTCGCGGTGCAGTTGGCGAAGTGGCGGGGCGCGCGGGTGGTCGCGGTGGCCTCGGGGTCGCACGGGCAGTTCCTGCGGGAGCTGGGCGCGGACGTGGTCGTGGACTACACCCGCGAGCGCGCCGAGGACGTGGTCGACGAGGTCGACCTGGTGCTGGACGCGGTCGGCGGGGAGGCGGCCGGGCGGTTCCTGCCGCTGGTCCGGCGCGGGGGCGCGCTGTTCCCGGTGTTCCCCGGCCCGTACGACGCGGCCGAGGCGGCACGGCGGGAGGTGACCGTCTCGGCGACGCAGGTCAGGGCGAGCGGGGCGCAGCTGGCGGAGCTGGGCGCGCTGCTGGGGTCGGGCGCGGTGCGGGTGGGGGTCGACAGCGTCTTCCCGCTCGCGGACGCCGCCGCCGCGCACGCGCGGGCGGAGCGCGGGCACATCCGGGGCAAGATCGTGCTGGCGGTCGACTAGCCGTCGGCGGGGCGGCGGGCGCTCGGGAGACGCCGGGGCGCAGGCGATGACGAGGTCGCAGATCCCCGCCGTTGGCTTGGCCGAGGCTCGCCGAGGCGAAGCCGCCGGTGGCCACCCCGGTGCCGCCGGGGCACTTCGCGACCGGCGTTTCCCCGATCGCGCCCACCTCGCCGATCACCAGATGGGGCGGACCGCTGCCGGGGCTCCTCCGCGCTCGCGATCGCGGCGGGGAGCGCCGCGACGGCGAGGACGAAGGCGCGGGAGAACAGCCCGACTGGCACGACCGGCACGGGTTGTCGATCCCCACTCGGGACCGCGCGGGACCGGCCCCCTCCCTGCTGGCGCGAACGCGCGGCGGGGAACCGGGGTGCGGACCGGTTCACGCCGCGGGGCGAGACCCCCTCACCGGGCACTACCGCTCGGGCACGACCGCCTCGACGGCCCGGCGGAGGGTGGCGCGCACGAGCGCCGGGTCGTCCAGGTCGCCGCCGGACAGGGCGCCGTCACGCAGCAGGACCAGGACGCGGGCCACGTGGTCCGGGTCCGGGCAACCGGCCTCGGCGGCCAGCTCGCGCAGGCGTCCGGCGAACCAGCGGCGGTGCTCGTCCACGACCGCGCGGACCGGGTGGGCCGGGTCGGGGTGCTCGGCGGCGGCGTTGAGGAACTGGCAGCCCCGGAAGCCGTCGGCGCAGGTCGCGTCGCCGACCTCGGCGAGCATCGCCACGAGCGCGGCGCGCGGCGGGCGGCCCTCGGTGAGCGCGGCCATGCCCTCGCGGATGCGCAGGCTCTCCTCGGTCAGGTACGCGGCGACGAGGTCGTCCTTGGCCGGGAAGTGGCGGTAGAACGTCGCCCTGGTGACGGCGGCCTGCTTGACCAGGCGGTCCACCCCGACCGCGTGGACGCCCTCGGCGTAGAAGAGGCGGGTCGCGGTGCGCAGCAGCCTCTCCCTGGGGTGCTCGTCCCGGACCTGGGCAGTCGTCATCCCCCCACCGTAGAGAAAGACCGGTCGTTCTGCACCGTGTGATCGCCCACGTTGACCACCGCGAGCGGAGGGCTAGTCTTGTCCACAGAAAGAACGATCGTTCTTTCTACCGCAACGGACGCGAGGAGTCCCCACCATGAGCACCCCCACCGTCGTCCTGGTCCACGGCGCGTTCGCCGACTCGTCCAGCTGGACCGACGTCGTCCGCAGGCTCCAGGCCGAGGACGTCCCGGTCGTCGCCGTCGCGAACCCGCTGCGCGGCCTGGAGCCCGACGCCCGCTACGTCGCCTCGGTCGCCAACGGCGTCGAAGGCCCGGTCGTGCTGGTCGGCCACTCCTACGGCGGCGCGCTGATCACCCGCGCGGCGCGGGACGTCGCAGGCGCGAGGGCGCTGGTCTACGTCGCGGCGTTCCAGCCCGACACCGGCGAGAGCGCGCTGGAGCTGGCGAACCGCTTCCCCGGCGCCAAGCTCGGCCCGGACACCCTGGACGTGCTCGTGCACGAGGGCGCGCCGGAGCTGTCGATCAAGCCGGGGGACTTCCGCGAGGTGTTCGCGGCCGACCTGCCCGAGAGCGCGACGACCGTGCTGGCCGCCACCCAGCGCCCGGTGGCCGAGGCCGCGCTGGCGGGCGGGCTCGACGGCGAGCCCGCGTGGCGCTCGCTGCCGTCGTGGGCGCTGGTCGCGAACCAGGACAACGCGATCCCGGCGGCCTCGCAGGAGTTCATGGCCGAGCGCGCCGGGTCGACCACGACGCGGGTCGACGCCTCGCACGCGGTCGCGGTGTCCCGGCCGGAGGTGGTGGCCGAGCTGGTGCTCGCGGCGGTGCGCGCCACCGGCTGAGCGCGCTAGGGCCTGGGCAGGAGCGCCAGCGCGGTGTCCGCCGCGCCGGTCACGACCTCCGCGCCCAGGCCCGCCTTCCCGACCGCCTCGACGCCCCGGACCACGACCAGCAGCAGCGACGCCAGCGCGTCCGGGTCGGCTCCGGGGGCGAGGTGGCCGCAGCGCTGGGCGGCGGCGATCTCCCGGCTCAGCAGCCCGAGCACCGCGCGCAGGGTGGTGGCCGAGCGGTCGGCGACGGACTCGTCGGACGCGGCCAGCTCGGCGGTCCCCTTGGCCTGGAAGCAGCCCCGGCGCCCGACGTCGGCGGCGGTGTTCGCGGCGACGAAGCGGACGTAGGCCTCCAGCCTCGCGAGCGCGCCCTCGTCCGGGCCGCTCAGGTGCTCCTCGGCCAGGGCGACGATCGCCCCGCACCAGTCGTCGAAGACGCGGTGGAACAGGGCCTCCTTGTCGCCGAACGCCCCGTAGAGGCTGCCCTTGCCCAGACCGGTGGCGCGGGCGATGTCGTCCATGCGCGTGCCCGCGAACCCGGTGGTCCAGAACTGCTCCCGCGCCAGCTCCAGCACCTGGGTCTCGTCGAACTTCCTGGGCCTGGGCACGGCGCCGAAACTACCCGTTCTTGACTCGTTCGTCCACAACCGGCTATGTTCTGGACGATCCATTCCAGAACGAGGGGTTCACCCATGCCGGGCGTGTTGCAGGACAAGGTCGCCGTGATCACCGGGGGTTCCAGCGGGATCGGGCTGGCCATGGCCCACCGGTTCGCCGCCGAGGGCGCGCGGGTCTTCGTCACCGGGCGGGACGCCGAGCGGCTCGACGCGGCCGTCGCCGCGATCGGGGCCGCCGCCACCGGGGTGCGGGCCGACGTCGCCGACCCGGCCGCGCTGGACGCGCTCTACGAGCGGGTGCGGGCCGAGGCCGGGCGGGTCGACGTGCTGGTCGCGAACGCGGGCCTGGCGGCCGACGCCCCGCTCGGCGAGCACACCGAGGAGGGCGTCGACCTCACCCTCGCGGTGAACGTGAAGGGCACGCTGTTCACCATCCAGAAGGCGCTGCCGCTGCTGTCGGCGGGCGCGTCGATCATCGTGATCGGGTCCAGCAACAGCACCCGGCCCAACCCGGCCCTCGCGGTGTACAGCGCGTCCAAGGCCGCGGTGCGGAACCTGGTGCGCAACTGGGCGGCGCAGTCCGGGGAACGGCAGTTCCGGATCAACGTGCTCAGCCCCGGCCCCACCCGCACGCCCGGCCTGATGCGCGCGGGCGGGCCGATGATCGAGCAGTACGTGCGGGAGCAGGTGCCGCTGGGGCGGATGGCCGAGCCCGAGGAGATCGCGTCGGCGGCGCTGTTCCTGGCCTCGGACGCGTCCTCGTTCGTCACCGGCGTCGAGCTGTTCGCGGACGGCGGTCAGGCGCAGGTCTGACCGGAGCGGGCCCGCGCTCGTCGCACCGGGACCGCTGTGCCGGAAACCCCTGTCGCGCCAACGGTTCCGGTCTACGCTCGGGCCGATGGATCGCGTGCGCGTGACGCTCACCGGAGCGCAGGAGACGATGCTGGCCACGCTGTACGGACGAGCGCTCGACAGCGCCCGCCCCAACTCCGTCCTGAACGACGCAGCAGCCGCCGAGGCCGTCGCCCGCCTCGACTACGACTTCCCCGGCACCGGCATGACGACGACGTCCGCCGTCGGCGTCGCCATCCGGGCCTGGCAGCTCGACCGGTGGTTGCGGCAGTTCCTGGCCGCGCGCCACGGGGCCACCGTCGTCCACCTCGCCTGCGGCCTGGACACCCGCGCCCACCGCCTCTCCCCCGGCCCCGACGTGCGCTGGGTGGACGTCGACCTGCCGGACGTCGTGGCGGTGCGGGAGAAGGTGCTCCCGCCGCCGGGCGGGGACTACCGGCTCGTCGGGGCGTCCGCGACCTCGCCCGAGCTGTGGGAGTCGATACCCGACGACCGGCCGACCGCGGTCTTGTTCGAGGGGCTGTCGATGTACCTGTCCGGCGCGGAGGTGGAGGGGCTGGTCCGGCGGGCCGTCGGGCGGTTCCCGTCCGGGGAGCTGATGTTCGACGTCTACGGCACGATCGGCATCAGGCTGCAGAAGCTCGTGCCGCCCGTGCGGCGGTCGGGGGCGGTGCTGCGGTGGGGGCTGGACGACCCGACCGGGCCCGAGGCGTGGGGGCTGGAGCTGGTGGGGTCGGTGCGCAGCACCGAGCTGCCGATGCGGGACCGGCTGCCCGTGGCCGGGCGGGTGCAGCTGGGGATCGTCGGCGCGATCCCGAGGCTGCGGGACGCCGGGCGGCTGGTGCGCTACCGGTTCCCCGCGTAGCGCACCGGTCCGCGCCTACTCCTCGACCAGGGCCTCCAGCGCGCCCAGCGCGCCCACGAGCGCGTCGCGGTGCTCGGGGCTGAGGGTCTCCAGTCGGGCCCTCAGCTCCTGCACGCGCGCGGACCGCACGCCGGACACCATCGCGACCCCCTCGTCGGTCGGACTGGCCAGCCAGGCCCGACCGTCCTGGGGGTCCGGTTCCCTGCGCACGTATCCGGCCTCGACGAGCGTCGCCACGATCCGGGACAGCGTCGGCGGCGCGACGCCCTCCTTGTTCGCCAGGTCCCCCAACCGCATCGGGCCGCAGCGCGCCAGCGTCGCCAGCGCCGAGACCGCGCCGGGGCCGAGCCCCGGTGAGCCGGTCCGGCGCAGCAGCCGGGAGAGCCTGCCGATCGTGAGGTACAAACGCGCGGTGGCGTCCTCCAGGTCGGTCACCGGCGGCCCCTCCTCCGGACAAAACGGGTGTTCAGCATCCATCATGCCGGGTGCCCCCTGCACCACCGACAAGCCGATCACCGTTCAGGCGTCCGGCGCAGGGCTGGACGCGTGCGCCCAGAACCGCTTCGGCACCCGGCCCGCCAGGCGCGCCCACCTGCCCGCGCGCACCGCCGACCGCATGGCGGAGGCCATCAGCTCGGGGTCCTGCGCCCTGGTCACGGCCGTGGCGAGCAGCACGGCGGCGCAGCCGAGCTCCATGGCGAGCGCGGCGTCGGAGGCGGTGCCGACGCCCGCGTCGAGGATCACCGGGACCGACGCCCTGGCGACGATCAGCTCCAGGTTGTGCGGGTTGCGGATGCCCAGGCCCGTGCCGATCGGCGAGCCGAGCGGCATGACGGCGGCGCAGCCCGCGTCCTCCAGGCGCAGGGCGAGGACCGGGTCGTCGTTGGTGTAGGGCAGGACGGTGAAGCCGTCGGCGACGAGGCGGCGCGCGGCGTCGAGCGTCTCGACCGGGTCGGGGAGGAGGGTGCGGTCGTCGGCGTGGACCTCCAGCTTCACCCAGGACGTGCCGAGGGCCTCGCGGGCGAGCCGGGCGGTGAGGACGGCCTCGGCGGCGGTGCGGCAGCCCGCGGTGTTGGGCAGGAGGTCGATGCCGAGGCGGCGCAGGAGCTCCAGGACGCCGGTGCCGCCGGAGCCGTCGGCGCGGCGGAGGGCGACGGTGGTCAGCTCGGTGCCGGAGGCGCGCAGGGCGCGTTCGAGGGCGGTCAGGTTGGTCGCGCCGCCGGTGCCGGTGATCAGGCGGGAGGTGAACTCGCGGTCGGCGATGCGGAGGGGGTCGGAGGGGTCGGTCACGGTCAGCCTCCCTGCACGGCGGTGATGACCTCGACGCGGGCGTGCTCGCGCAGCGGCCGGTCCCAGGCGGCGCGCGGGACGACCTCGCCGTCCACGGCCACCGCGACGCCGGTGGTGGGCGCGCCGAGGGCGGTGACGGCGTCGGCGACGGTGGCGCCGTCGGGGAGGTCGCGCTCGACGCCGTTGAGCCGGGCCCTCACGCCGCCTCCCCGAGCAGCTCCACGACGCGGCGCGCGGTGACGGGGGCGAGCAGGACGCCGTTGCGGTGGTGGCCGGTGGCGGCGAGGACGCCGGGTTCGAGCCAGTCGATCAGCGGGGTGTTGTCGCGGCTGCCCGCGCGGAAGCCGACGGAGGTCTCGGCGAGCGCGTACTCGGTGAGGGCGGGCCAGACCTCCTCGGCGTCGGTGAGCAGGTCGAGGACGCCGCGCACGCGGACGGTCGGGTCGAACCCGGCCTCGTACTGGGTGGCGCCGACGAGCAGGCCGGAGCGGGTCTCGTTCGGGACCAGGTAGACGGCGCGACCCCTCACCTGGGCGCGGATGGTGCGCTCGGGGGCTTCGAGCGCGCCGGGTCGGGCGAGGAGGGTGAGGATCTCGCCCTTGACGGGGTGGATCACGTCGCGCAGGGCGGGGTGCAGCTCGGCGCTCCAGGCCCCGGCGGCGATGACGGTGGTCGAACCGTCCACTTCGGACTCGGCGACGCCGGTGAAGCGCACGCCCGCCTCGGCGCAGGCGGTCCGCAGGGCGGCGAGGAGGGTGCGGGCGGAGACGGCGAGGTCGCCGGGGATGTTCAGTCCACTCCGGACGGACGGACCGAGCCCCGGTTCCCGCTCGCGCAGCCCGGCCGCACCGAGCACCTGGAACTCCAGGCCGTGGGCGGCGAGGTGCGCGGCGTGCTGGTCGAGGACGGCGGCGTCGGCGGCGTCGACGGCGGTGACGAGGGTGCCCGCGGTGTTGAGCCGCACGCCCAGCTCGCGGGCGAAGCCGGGCCACAGGCGGATCGACTCCAGGCCGAGCGCGAGCACCGCCTCGTCACCGGGCCACGCCTCGCTGACCGGCGCGAGCATCCCGCCCGCCACCCACGAGCCCGCGTGCGCGGACCCCCGATCGCGAACCGCGACGGCGAACCCGGCCTGAGCCGCCCGCCAGGCGATCGACAACCCGATGACACCGCCGCCGAGGACGGTCACTCGCTTGCGCGCCACAGCACTCACGCTCCCTGCGCCGGCATGACCCGGATCAGGTTCGACGGTCGGAGCGCCTCACGCTCCCTCTCAGTCCGGTACTCCCCGGACTCCCGTGCGGACCACCGCCACCGTAGCGCAGCGGGGGCGGGCGGGGTTCTGGAGCGCGGGTGAGGGCTTCGGCGGTGCGGGTGGAGGGGCGGGGGCGGCGGCACGGGCGGAGGGGGCGCGGCTGACCGGGGGGGTGAGATCGGCCGGGGTGCAGGTGGTCGCGGGGGCGCGGGGGCGGGGTGGGGGCGGGGGCGGCTGAGGCCAGGTGGCGGGGGCGACCGGGGGCGACCGGGGGCGGGGGCGACCGGGGGCCGGTAGTCGCGGGGCGCGGGCGGCCGGTGGGTGTGCCGGCCGGCCGCGGGGGCGCGACGGCGCGGCCAGCGGGGAGACGCCGTTGCCCCACAAGGCGAGGGTGGTCGAAGGCGTGGGCCAGCCGGGAGGCGGGGACGGCCCGAGGCGCGGGCGGGAGGCGAGGTCGCCCCGGGGACCAGGGCGGCCCGAGGTGTGGCCAGGAGGCGGGGGCTGCCGGGACGCGGGTGGTCCTGGGCCTGCGTGGTCGAGCGGGGCGGGTGGTGATTACGTGGTGGGGTGCCCGGACTTGACGCTTCCCAGATCAGGCGCAGGCTCGCCGACGCCCGGCTGTACCTGTGCACCCCCCACCGCCCCGACCTGGCCGAGTTCGCCGACGCCGCGCTCGCGGGCGGGGTGGACGTCGTGCAGTTGCGGGAGAAGGGCATGGAGGCTCGGCAGGAGTTGGCCGCCCTCGAGGTGCTCGCGGAGGCGTGCGCGCGGCACGGGGCGCTGCTCGCGGTGAACGACCGGGCGGACGTGGCCCTCGCCGCCGGGGCCGACGTGCTGCACCTCGGCCAGGACGACCTGCCCGTCCCGCTGGCCCGGCGGGTGGTCGGGGACGAGGTGGTGATCGGGCGGTCCACGCACGACCTCGCGCAGGCCTCGGCGGCGGCGGTCGAGCCGGGCGTGGACTACTTCTGCACCGGGCCCTGCTGGCCGACGCCGACCAAGCCCGGACGCCCGGCGCCGGGGCTGGACCTGGTGCGCGCGGTCGCCGGGTGGGGCGCGGCACGAGCGGGCGCGGGCGCGGGCGAGCCGGGCGCGGGTGCGGCCCCTCCCGCCCGGCCGTGGTTCGCCATCGGGGGGATCGACCGGCATCGGCTTCCCGAAGTGATCTCCGCCGGGGCAGGCCGGGTGGTGGTCGTGCGCGCCATCACCGAGTCGGACGACCCCCGCGCCGCCGCAGCCTGGTTGAAAATTCAACTAAGTGGCGTACCCTCGTCCCCGTGATGCCTGTGCTCTACCTGGGCCACGGGGCGCCCCCGCTGGCCGACGACGCGCGCTGGACCGGCGAGCTGCACGCCTGGTCCGAGGACCTCCCCCGCCCGGAGGCGGTCCTGGTGGTGTCCGCCCACTGGGAGGAGGCGCCGCTCACCCTCGGCGCCACCACCCCCGTGCCGCTGACCTACGACTTCTGGGGCTTCCCGCGGAAGTACTACGAGGTGACCTACGACGCGCCGGGCGCGCCCGCGCTCGCCGACGAGGTCACCCGGCTGCTCGGCGGCGAGGACCGGGTGGCGCGCGACCCGGAGCGCGGGCTCGACCACGGGGCCTACGTGCCGCTGAAGGAGCTGTTCCCGGCGGCGGACGTGCCGGTGCTCCAGGTGTCCATGCCGACCCTGGACCCGCGCGAGCTGTTCGACCTCGGCCGCGGGCTGGCGCCGCTGCGCGAGCAGGGCGTGCTGCTGGTCGGCAGCGGGTTCATGACGCACAACCTGAGCTGCGTGGACTTCCGGCGCGGCCCGGACCACGCCGCGCCGGGCTGGTCCGAGGAGTTCGACGACTGGGCGGGCCGGGCGCTGGCCGCCGGCGACGTGGACGGGTTGCTGGACTTCGCCCGCAAGGCCCCCGCCGCCGGTCTCGCGCACCCGCGCACCGAGCACTTCGCGCCGCTGTTCGTGGCGCTCGGCGCGAGTCTGGACCAGGGCGCGCCGAGGACCACCGTCGAGGGGTTCTGGTACGGGCTGTCCAAGCGCTCGGTGCAGTTCGGCTGACCGCGCCCGCACCGTGACCGCCCCGCGCCCGCTTAGGCCGATGGGGCGGTCTCCTGAACGGCAAATGTGAAGCTGGGAGTGACGCACCAAACGGCGTCTCACCCGATCGGCGGATAGGCGCAGCACGGGGTGGTCCGGTCAGAGCAACTCAGGCAAGTAGCTCTCCGTATTGGAGGCAAGTGCCCCCGGAACGCCATTCGCCGGTACGCTGAGCACTAGCCGCGCCACCGCTGACAAGCGAGCGCGGCGAACAGGCCGCCTCCGGGCGGCCCGCGAAGACGTCTCCCTCATCTTCGGATGCGGGGAAGCCGGGGATTCGGTGGCAGGGACCGCCCCCGGCGACCCCCCAGGGGGACGGGTGGTGGGGCGGCGGCAGGGGTCGCCCCACCCCTCTTTCTCCCCCGCCGCTCGGCGCGGTGAACCGCACAGCTCGCCACCGGGGTCGCAGGCCGCCCCGGCGCACGCCCGCCTACCCGCGAGTAGTGGACCTTTCGAGCTACGTTACAACTCCGTTACGTGTGACAGCTGGAGACCATCAGAGTCGAAGTGTGTCACAGGCCACGTCACCGTGACTGCGCTGCGTAGCCCTTGACCGTTGACCCGCGCCACAGGTAGTCACGAACTCGGCATTCGAGGAATCACGCTCACCGCTGATTCCCCGGTTTCCCGCCACCCCAAGCGTGAATACCCCGGCCCGAAGTGAACAAGACCGCCGATCCGAAGGGCATTCGCGGCAACGTGGACTGCTCCCCCCGACGGGGGGAAGATGGTGGTCCGTGGACCTCGTGACGCTGGAAGACATCCGGGCCGCCGCCGAGCGGATCTCCGGGGCGGTGCTGCGCACCCCGCTGCTGCCCTGGGGCGACGGCCTCTGGCTCAAGCCGGAGAGCCTGCAACCGGTGGGCGCGTTCAAGATCAGGGGCGCCTACAACGCGCTCGCCCGCCTCGCGCCCGAGGACCGGGCGCGCGGGGTGGTGGCCTACTCCAGCGGCAACCACTCGCAGGCCGTCGCGCGCGCGGCGCGGGAGTTCGGCGTGCCCGCCGCGATCGTGATCCCGGACAACGCGCCCGAGGTCAAGGTCGAGGCGACGCGCGCGCTCGGGGCCGAGGTGGTCCGGGTGCCCATGGCCGAGCGGGAGAGCCGGGCGCTGGAGCTGGCCGCCGAGCGCGGCGCGGTGCTGGTGCCGCCGTTCGACCACCCGGACGTGATCGCCGGGCAGGGCACGATCGGGCTGGAGGTCGTGGCGGACCTGCCCGAGGTCGCGACCGTGCTCGTGCCGGTCAGCGGCGGCGGGCTGCTGTCCGGCGTGGCGGTGGCGGTCAAGGCGCTGCGGCCGGACGCGCGGGTGATCGGCGTGGAGCCGGAGCTGGCCGCCGACGCGGGCGAGTCCTTCGCGGCCGGGCGCCGGGTGGACTGGCCCGACGCGGACCGGGCCAGGACCATCGCGGACGGGCTGCGGGCCCAGCCGTCCGAGCGGACGTTCGCGCACATCCGGGCGCACGTGGACGGGTTCGCGGCGGTCTCCGAGGCCCGGATCAGGGCGGCGGTGCGGGAGCTGGCGGTGCGGGCCCGGCTGGTGGTGGAGCCGAGCGGGGCGACGACCCTGGCGGCGTTCCTCCAGCTGCGCGAGCGCGGCGAGCTGGGCGACGGGCCGGTGGTCGCGGTGCTGTCCGGCGGCAACGTCGACCCGGCGCTGCTGGCCGAGGTGCTGCGGGAGGCGTGACGCGCGGGGCGGCCCCGAGAGCGGGCCGCCCCTGCCGCGCGCGCTCAGCCCCCGACCGGGCGGTTCAGGGTCGCGACGAACTTGTAGCGGTCGCCCCGGTACACCGAGCGCACCCACTCCACCGGGTTGCCCTCGGTGTCGTAGGAGTGGCGGGAGAGCAGCAGCATGGGCAGTCCGATGTCCGCGCCCAGCAGCTCCGCCTCCTCGGGCGAGGCGAGCGCGGTCTCGATGGTCTCCTCGGCGTGCCCCATCTCGGTGCCGAACCGCTCGCGCAGCACCTGGTACAGCGACCCGCCGGGCGACAGGTACCGCCGCAGCCCCCGGAACCGGCCGAGGGCCAGGTGCGTGGTCTCGATCGCCATCGGCTCGCCGTCGGCCAGCCTCAGCCGGTGCAGCCGCAGCACCTTCGCGCCCGCGCGCACGCCCAGCAGCCGGGCCAGCTCGGCCTCGGCGGGCTGCTCGGAGGCGTCGATCAGCCGGGACGACGGCTGGCGGCCCTGCGCCAGCATGTCCTGCGTGTACGAGGAGAGCTGGAGCCGTTGCGCCACCTTGGGTTCCGCGGCGAACGTGCCCTTGCCCTGCACCCGCAGCAGCCTGCCCTCGACGGTCAGCTCGGCCAGCGCCTGGCGGACCGTGGTGCGGGACACGTCGAACTCCGAGGCGAGCGAGCGCTCGGTGGGGATCGGCGAACCCGGCGGCATGGCGCGCAGCAGGTCGAGCAGGTGGCGTTTGAGGCCCCAGTACTTCGGTTCCCGCTGTGCACGCGACCTGGACTCCAGGCTCGTCTCCAGCATGGCCTTCCTCCTCGACTTCTCCCAGCGCTCCCGCCACAAGGATGCCCTGTCGCGGGCCGTTCGCGCCGTCGAACCCCCTCGTCGAGTCATCGGATGACTTTGCAACGTCTCGGCAACGACCTTGACAGGTCCTGTGGTGGGGCACACCCTAGGCCGCATTGGTCTACACCACTTAGGTCCGCCTAGGTGTCCGTGGTGTTGGTCCGGCCGCAGGGGACGGGGCCGGCGAGGAAAGGGCGCGAACGTGAAGGGCTGGAGAGGACTGGCAGTCGGCGCCACCGCGCTGTCGGTGGCATTGGCCGGTTGCGGCACGAGCAGTGACAGCGGGAGCGGCGAGGGCGGGGACAAGACGCTCACCGTGTGGCTGATGGACGGCTCGGCGGCTCCGACGCTGACCGACGCGCTGCACCAGGAGTTCGAGAGCGCCCACCCCGGCGTGAAGGTCAAGTACGAGGTGCAGAAGTGGGGTGGCATCCAGGAGAAGCTCACCACCGCGCTGACCGGGAAGACCCCGCCGGACGTCATCGAGCTGGGCAACACCCAGACCGCGAAGTTCGCGTCCGAGGACACCCTGGAGGACCTGTCCGGCGACGTCTCGTCGCTCGCGGGCGACCAGTGGCTCGCGGGTCTCGAGGACTCGCTCACCTGGGACGGCAAGCAGTACGGGATGCCGTTCTACGCCGCGAACCGGACGGTCGTCTACCGCACCGACCTGTTCCAGGCCGCGGGCATCACCGCCGCGCCGACCTCGCGCGACGAGTGGGTCGCGGCCGTCGAGAAGCTCAAGGCCGCCAACGCGTCCGACCCCGAGTTCCAGTCGCTGTACCTGCCGGGCCAGTCCTGGTACGTGCTGCTGTCGTTCATCTGGGACGAGGGCGGCGACGTCGCCAAGAAGGACGGCGACAAGTGGGCGGGCGCGCTCGACAGCGCCGAGGCCAAGGCGGGCCTGGAGTTCTACAAGAAGCTCGTGGACGCCTCCGGCACCAAGGCCCCGAAGGACACCGACGAGGCCACGCCGCAGCAGATGGAGGTGTTCGGCACCGGCAAGGTCGGCATGATGATCGGTCTGCCGTGGGAGCTGGCGGGCGCGGTCAAGGCCGACCCGACGCTGGAGGGCAAGCTCGGCGCGTTCCCGATCCCGTCCAAGACGGCGGGCAAGACCGCGCCGGTGTTCCTGGGCGGCTCGAACCTGGCCATCCCGGCGGGCAGCGCGAACCCGGACCTGGCCAAGGACTACCTGAAGCTGCTGTCCTCCAAGAAGTACCAGGACATGCTGGCCGAGGGCGGCTCGGTGCCCGGCACCTCCACCGACACGGCGAAGCTGGAGACCACCCCGGTCGGCAAGGCGCTCGCCGCCGCCGCCCCCAACGGCAAGGTCACCCCGACCACGCCGACCTGGGCCGGTGTCGAGGCGGGCCAGAACCCGCTGAAGGACATGCTGACCGCGTACCTGTCCGGCGCGAAGTCGCTGGACCAGGCCACGGCGGACGCCAACGCGGCGCTCACGAAGACGCTGGCGGGCTGACGGTCGCATGACGGCAGTCGACACGACCGGCGCGGGGGCGTCGACGGGCACCGTCCCGCCGGCGCCCCCGCGCTCCGCGAAGGGCGGCGGTGGCCGCCGCCGGGGCAGCGCGTTCGACCGCGCGCTGCCGTACCTGCTGCTGGCGCCCGCGCTGGTGGCCATCCTGTGGCTGATCGGCTTCCCCGTGCTGTCGGTGCTGCTGACCAGCTTCCGGCGGCTGAACCTGCGCGAGCTCACGCGCGGCCAGGTCGTGTGGACGGGGTTGGACAACTACACCGAGGTGCTGGGCGACCCGGACTTCTGGCTGGTGACCGGGCGAACGGTGGCGTTCACCGCCGCCGTCGTCGGGGCCTCGGTGCTGGCGGGCCTGCTGCTGGCCGTGCTGATGCGGCAGGTCTCGCCGCTGGTGCGGATCGTGCTCCAGGTGGCGATGCTGCTGGCGTGGGCGATGCCGCTGCTGGCGGCCACCACGGTCTACCAGTGGATCTTCGACCAGGAGTACGGCATCCTGAACAAGACCCTGGTGCAGCTGGGATTCGACTCGTACGCCGGGTACTCGTGGTTCTCCACCGGGCTGTCCACGCTGGGCGTGGTCGGTCTGATGATCACCTGGCAGGCCGTGCCGTTCCTGGCGTTCTCGCTGTACGCCGGGCTGATCGGCATCCCGCGCGACCAGTACGAGGCGGCGGGCATCGACGGGGCCTCGCCGTGGCAGACGTTCCGGGCGGTGACGTGGCCGGAGCTGCGCCCGCTGCTGATGATGGTGACGTTCCTGTCGGTGCTGTGGGACTTCAAGGTGTTCGCGCAGATCTGGGCGTTCCGGCAGGGCGGTCCCGACGGGGCCAGCACCACGCTCGCGGTCTACCAGTACCTGGTGGGCATCTCGCAGAGCCACTTCGGCGTGGCGGCGGCGGTGAGCGTGCTGATGATGCTGCTGCTCGCGGCGGTGACGTTCCAGTACCTGCGCAGGCTGGTGCGGTCCCAGGAGGGTGAGCTGTGAGGGCCAAGCGGATCTCGGCCAACGCGGTCGCGCTCGTGGTGGCGCTGTTCTTCGCGTTCCCGACGTACTGGATGGTCGCCACGGCGCTCAAGCCGCGCAAGGACCTGCTGTCCAGCGACTACGACCTGGTGCCGAAGTCGGTGACCGGGGACAACTTCGCGTCGGCGTGGAACAAGCCGGGGTTCCTGGAGTCGCTGGGCAACAGCCTGCTGGTGACGCTGTCGGCGGTGGCCGCGGCGCTGGTGGTCGGGCTGCTGGCGGCGCTGGCGCTGTCCCGGATGCGGTTCCGGGGGCGGCGCGGGTTCGTGATGATGATGCTCATCGCGCAGATGGCGCCGTTCGAGGCGCTGCTGATCCCGATGTTCCTGATGATGCGGGACCTGGACCTGCTCGACAAGCTGCCGTCGCTGACGCTGATCTACTTCGCGGTGACGCTGCCGTTCTGCGCGTGGACGCTGCGCGGGTTCGTCAACGGCATCCCGCTGGAGCTGGAGGAGGCGGCGATGGTCGACGGGTGCGGGCGGTGGGGCGCGTTCCGGCGCGTGACGCTGCCGCTGCTCGGGCCGGGGCTGGTGGCGACGTCGGTGTTCGCGTTCGTGACGGCGTGGAACGAGTTCCTGTACGCGCTGTCGCTGATCAACGACCAGTCGAAGCAGACGCTGCCGGTGTGGCTGAGCGGGTTCAAGTCGAACTTCGGCACGGACTGGGGCGGCGCGATGGCGGCCTCGGCGCTGTTCACGCTGCCGGTGCTGGTGTTCTTCCTGATCGTGCAGCGGAAGATGGTGACCGGGGTCACCGCCGGGGCGGTCAAGGGGTAGTCCTCGTTCACCGCGTGCGCCGCGCCCGCTCCCGCTGGGGGGCGGGCGCGGCGTTGTTCCGGGGGGATTTCCTGTGGCGAGCGTCGCTGCGGGGTCGCGGGGCGCGCGGCGGGGCGGCCGGGTGGGCGGCGCCCGGCCTCCCGCGCAGGCCAGGCGCGTCCGGGTGGGGCAGCACCTGGGGGACGAACTGCGCGAACGCGCCGAAGTACCGTGGTCGCAGGCGTCATCCGGCGGTGGGCCGGACGGGTCCTCGGACTCGCCCCGCGGCGGTCGGACTCGCTAATATTGGTCTAGACCTAAGTGGCGTGGGGCCTGCCGGACCGGGCCCGGAGGACAGGGGTTACCCGATGACCGAGCACCAGCCCGGCGGGCACATGGCCGCCGAGATCGACCAGCAGCCCGCGATCTTCGCGGACCTGGTGGCCCGGCGCGCCGAGATCGCGGCGGTCGCCGGGGCGATCCGGGCGCGCGCGCCCCGCTTCGTGCTGTTCGCCGCGCGCGGGTCCAGCGACCACGCGGCGCTGTACGCCAAGTACCTGACCGAGGTGCTGCTCCAACTGCCCGCGGGCCTGGTGTCGCCGTCCACCACCACGCTCTACGGGGCGCGGCCGGACCTGCGGGACGTGCTGCTGGTGACCGTGTCGCAGAGCGGCGGGTCGCCGGACCTGCTGGAGGTCACGCAGTCCGCGCGGGAGCGGGGGGCGCTGACCGTGGCGGTGACGAACACGCCCGACTCGGAGCTGAACGGGGTCGCCGAGATGTCGGTGGACGTCGGCGCGGGCGTGGAGCACGCGGTGGCGGCCACGAAGACGTACTCGGCGACGCTGCTGGCGCTGTACCTGATGGTCGACGCGGTGCGCGGCGGCAGCGGCGCGGAGGTCGCCGGGATCGGCGAGCTGGCGCGGGCGGCGCTGGACGGGTCGGTGGACCCGGTGGAGGAGGCGGTGCGGCGCTACCGGTTCGTGGACCGGGTGCTGACCACCGGGCGCGGCTACTCGCTGCCGTCGGCGCTGGAGGCGGCGCTGAAGCTGGCCGAGACCTCGTACCTGGCGGCGCGGGCCTACAGCGGCGCGGACCTGCTGCACGGGCCGGTCGCGGCGGTCGACGCGGAGACGGCGGTGCTGGCGGTGACCAGCGCCGGGCTGGGCGGGGACGCGCTGCACGACGTGCTGGACGTGGTGCACGGGCGCGGGGCGGACGTGGTGGCGGTCGGGTCGGCGGCGGAGAAGGCGCCCGCGGCCCTGCGCATCCCGGTCCCGGAGACGGCCGAGGAGGTGGCGCCGATCCTGGAGATCCTGCCGGTGCAGCGGTTGGCGCACGGGCTGGCCCTGGCGCGGGGCGGTGACCCGGACAGCCCGCGCGGGCTGAACAAGGTGACGCGGACCCGGTGACCCGGACGCGGTGACGGTCCTGGGCCAAGCGCGGGCGGGTTCCGCGGGCGCGGAGCCCGCCCGCGCTTGGCCGGGTGGGTCATACTTCAGCGGTCTGCGGTTCACCCGACGATCCGAGGGCTGTGTTGTGGCCGTTACCGACGACGCGATCCTGCGCGTTCGGGAGATGATCGTCTCCGGGGAGCTCAAGCCCGGTGACCGGTTGCCCCGCGAGGCCGTGCTCGCCGAGCGGTTGGGGTTGTCGCGGAACTCGCTGCGCGAGGCGGTCAGGGCGCTGTCGCTGGTGCGGGTGCTGGACGTGCGGCAGGGGGACGGGACCTACGTGTCCAGCCTGCGGGCCGACGAGCTGCTCGGGGCCCTGTCGTTCGTGCTCGACCTGCACCGGGGCGAGGAGTCGCTGCTGGAGGTCGTGCAGGTCCGGCGCATCCTGGAACCGGCGGCGTGCGCGCTCGCGGCCCAGCGGGTCACCGCCGAGGACGCCGCGGCGCTGCGGGCGCTGTGCGACGCGGCCGAGGCCGCCGAGACGGTCGAGGAGCTGGTCGAGCACGACCTGGCGTTCCACCGGGCCGTCGCCGCGCACTCCGGGAACGCCTACCTGGCGCAGCTGCTGGACACGCTCGCCGGGCCGACGGTGCGGGCCCGGATCTGGCGGGGCATCGCCCAGGCCGGGGCCAAGTCGCGGACCGTGGCCGAGCACCGGGCGATCGTGGACGCGCTCGCCGCCGGGCAGCCGGAGGTGGCGCGGTCGTGGAGCACGGTGCACATCGCCGGGGTCGAGCAGTGGCTGCTGGTGCTGGCCTGACGCGGCGGGACCGGGGTCCCGCCGCCGCGCGGGTTTCAGGGCTCAGGGGGTCAGGGCCGCGGTGATGATCCGCTCGGCCGTCGGCGGCAGCTCGCCCGCCTCCATGTCCAGGGTGTTCACCGAGTAGACGATCGTGCGCGAGCCGTCCTCGGTCACCGCGACGCCCGTGTTGTAGCCGGGCCGGTCGCCGGTCTTGCCCCACAGCACCACGCCGCCCAGCTCGATCCGGTTCACGCCGAGCCCGTGCGCCGCGCCGGGGAGCGGCAGCGTCAGCATCTCCGCCCGCGAGCGCTCGCCGATCAGGTCGCCGAACACCAGCGCGTTGATCAACCGGTCCAGGTCGCGCGCGCTGGAGACCGCCTCCGCCGCCGCCCACTGGAACGTCGGGTTCGCCCCCGTCACGTCCCAGTGGGAGCCGTCCTCCCGCAGCTGGTACCCGTGCGAGTGCTCGCCCCTGATCCCGGTCTCGGCGCCGGGCAGGTAGGTGTCGCGCAGCCCCAGCGGGCGGATCACCAGCTCCCGCACCGAGTCCGCGTACGGCCTGCCGGTCGCCGCCTCGATCACCAGGCCCGCCACCAGGTACCCCTGGTTGCCGTAGCGCTGCTCGGCGCCGGGGCGGTGCAGCGGGCCCTTCGCCACGCCCAGCCCCACCACCTCGCGCGGGTCCCAGGTGCGGTAGCGGTTCTCGGCGAACCAGCCGGTGCTCTTGTGCGGCAGGCCGTTGCCCGCGATGCCGTGGGTGTGGTTCAGCAGCTGCCGCACGGTGATCGGCTCGAACGCGGCGGGCAGCAGGTCGGGCAGGTGCTGCTGCACGGTGTCGTCCAGGTCGAGCACGCCGCGCTCGTCGAGGCGGAGCACGGTGGCGGCGGTCAGGAGCTTCGTGGCGCTGCCGATGCGGAACCGGCCCTCCGGGGACACCGGGCGGGTCGTGCCGAGCCGGGAGACGCCGCCGGAGCCCGTCCAGGAGCCCGCGCGGCCGGAGACGCGGACCAGCGCCCCGGACGCCTCCCCGTCCGGCAGGCCCGCCACGGCGGCGGCCAGCGCGGCGCGGTCGAGCGGGGGGACGGCGGGCGCCGCCCGGGCCGGGACCGCCGCCGCCAGGAGGAGCCCTGCGGCGGCCAGAGCGGTGATCGTTGTGCGCATGGGGAGAAGCTGCCCGGTCCGGGGCCTCCCCGGCATCGGGGAGGTCCCGGAGTCCGGCTCAGGGGCTCACAGGCGGTAGGCGAGGGTCGCGGTGGTCGAGAACAGGGCGGTGCGCTCGGCCCCGGACAGGTCGGCGGTCAGCTCGCGGGCCGCCGCCAGGACCTCCGCGTGGCTCGCGGCCAGCAGGCAGACCGGCCAGTCCGAGCCGAACATCAGGCGGCGCGGCCCGAACGCCTCCAGGACGGTCTCGCAGACCGGCCTCAGGTCCGCCACCGACCAGTTCGCCCAGTCGGCCTCGGTGACGAGCCCGGACAGCTTGCACAGCACGTTCGGGCGGGCCGCCAGCGCGCGCACCTCCGCCGCCCACTCGCGCAGGTCGCCGCCCACCGGGGGCTTGGAGCAGTGGTCGAGCACGAAGGTCAGCTGCGGCAGGGCAGCCGCCGCCCTGCGGGCCGCCGGGAGCTGGTGCGGCAGGGTCAGCAGCTCGTACACCAGCCCGCCCGCCGCGACCGCCGCCAGCCCGCGCAGGACGTCGGGCCGGATCAGCCAGTCCGGGTCGTGCTCGGCCTGCACCTGGTGCCGGACGCCGCGCAGCCAGCGCGCGCCGGGCAGCGCCCGCAGGGCCGCGAGCTGGGCGGGGACGTCGCCGGTCAGGTCCAGCCAGCCGACCACCGCCCCCACCAGCGGTTCGCGGTCGGCCAGCGCGAGCAGCTCCGGGGTCTCGGCCGGCCCGGCCGCGGTCTGGACCAGGACGGTCGTGGTCACCTCGGGGGCGGCCCTGGCGAGGTCGTGGACGGTGAAGTCCCGGCGGATCGCGGACATCCGCCCGGTGATCCACGGCTGGTCGCGGACCGCCAGGTCCCACACGTGGTGGTGCGCGTCGACGATCACGCCAGCTCCTCCCACAGCGCGCCGGGCACGGCCGCGGCGAGCGCGGCGGCGTTCGCGCGGACCTGCGCGGCCGAGCGCATCCCCACCAGCACCGAGCGGACCGCGGGGTGCCGCAGGGGGAACTGGAGCGCCGCGGCGGGCAGGGCGACGCCGTGCGCGGCGCACGTCCGCGCCAGCGCCCTGGCGCGCGCCAGCAGCTCGGGCGGCGCGGGGGCGTAGTCGTGGGTCGCCCCGTCCGGGACGACGCGCTCGGCCAGGAGGCCGGAGTTGAAGGGAGCCGCGGCGACCACCTCGACGCCGCGCTCCGCGCACAGGTCGAGCAGACCCGTCGCGCCGCGTTCGAGAAGGGTGTGCCGCCCGGCTAGCAGGACCACGTCCACGTCGGTCTCGCGGACGAACCGCTCGGGAACCCGCCACTGGTTCATGCCGACTCCAACGGCGCGGACCACCCCTTGGTCACGCAGGTCCGCGAGCGCCGGGTAGGCCTCGTCGATCGCCTGCCGCCAGTGGTGGTCCGGGTCGTGCAGGTACACCACGTCCACCCGGTCCACGCCCAGCCTGTCCGCGGAGGACTCCAGGGAGCGGCGGACGCCGTCCGCGCTGAAGTCCCACACCCGCCGGGAGTGGGCGGGCACCGCGAAGCCGTTCGCCAGGTCGTCGCCGACCGGGTCGACGGGCTCCAGGAGCCTGCCGACCTTGGTGGACAGCACGAAGTCCGCCCTGGGGACGCCCGCCAGCGCCGCGCCCAGCCGCCGCTCGGACAGGCCGAGGCCGTAGTGCGGGGCGGTGTCGTAGTAGCGGATGCCCGCCTCCCAGGCGGCGCGCACGGCGGCCTCCGCGTCCGCGTCGGCCACCGGCTCGTACAGGTTGCCCAGCGGCGCGGCGCCGAAGCCGAGGCGGGACAGCCCGGTCACGGCTCCGGCCGCAGCCGCAGGCCGTGCATCCCGCCGTCGACGGCCAGCACGGTCCCGGTGGTGGAGCCGGACAGCGGGCTGGCCAGGTGGGCGATCGCGGCGGCCACCTCCTCGGCCGCCACCAGCCTGCCGTGCGGCTGCCTGGCCTCCAGCGCGGCCCGCTCGGCGACCGGGTCGGGGGCCGACGCCAGGAGCCTGCCCACCCACGGGGTGTCGGCGGTGCCGGGGGCGACCGCGTTGAACCGGACGCCCTCGCGGAGGTGGTCGGCGGCCATCGCCAGGGTCAGCGCGTGCACCGCGCCCTTGCTGGCCGAGTACACCGCGCGCTGCGGCAGGCCGGCGCGCGCGGCGATCGAGCCGGTGGTGACGACGGCGGCGGACGGCGAGCGGCGCAGGTGCGGCAGGGCCGCGCGGACCACCCTGGCGACGCCGACGACGTTGACGTCCAGCACCCGCAGCCACTCGGCGTCGTCGGCCGCCGCCACGTCGCCCTGCGCGCCGATCCCCGCGTTGGCCACCAGCACGTCCAGCCGCCCGGTCTCGGCGGTCAGCTCGGCGAGCGCCGCGCGCACCGAGGCGTCGTCGGCCACGTCGGTGCGCAGCCCGCGCAGCGGCTCGGGCGCCTCGGGGTCCAGGTCGAGCGCGTAGACCACCGCGCCGCGCTCGGCGAGCAGCCGCGCGGTGGCCAGCCCGATGCCGGACGCCCCGCCGGTGACCGCGGCCACCAGCCCGTCGAAGTCGTTCACCGCTCCCCCGTCCCCGCCCACACCGGACCGTCCGGGTAGCGGTGGTCGCGCACCGACGATTCCTTGAGCTGGGCCGAGAAACCCGGCGCGGTGGGCGCGAGGTAGCGGCCGTCGCGGACCACCGCCGGGTCGGTGAAGTGCTCGTGCAGGTGGTCGACCCACTCCAGCACGCGGCCGTCCAGCGAGCCGGAGACCGCGACGTAGTCGACCATCGCCAGGTGCCGCACCAGCTCGCACAGGCCGACGCCGCCCGCGTGCGGGCACACCGGGACGCCGAACTTGCGGGCCAGCAGCAGGATCGCGAGCAGCTCGCCGACCCCGCCGACCCGGCAGGCGTCCAGCTGCACCACGTCCACCGCCCCGGCCTGGAGCAGCTGCTTGAACACCACCCGGTTGGCCGCGTGCTCGCCGGTGGCGACCCGGACCGGGGCGACCGCCTCGGCGATGGCGCGGTGGCCGAGCACGTCGTCGGGCGAGGTGGGCTCCTCCACCCAGTACGGGTCGAACGGGGCCAGCTCGCGCACCCAGCCGATCGCGGCGCCCACGTCCCAGCGCTGGTTGGCGTCGACGGCGATCCGCACGGACGGGCCGACGACGGAGCGGGCCAGGCCCATCCGGCGGATGTCGTCGGACAGGTCGGCGCCGACCTTGATCTTGATCATGTCGAAGCCGTCGGCGACCGCGCGGGCGGCGAGGTCGGCGAGCTTGTCGTCGGGGTGGCCGAGCCAGCCGGGCGAGGTGGTGTAGGCGGGGTAGCCGCAGCGCTGGAGCTCCTCGGCGCGGGTGGAGCGGCCGGGCTGGGCGTCGCGCAGGATGGTGAGCGCCTCGTCGGGGGTGAGGGCGTCGGTGAGGTAGCGGAAGTCGACCAGGCCGACCAGCTCCTCGGGGGACATGTCCGACAGGAACCGCCACAGCGGCAGGCCCGCGCGGCGGGAGGCGAGGTCCCAGGCGGCGTTCACGACCGCGCCCACGGCCATGTGCGCGACGCCCTTCTCCGGGCCCAGCCAGCGGATCTGCGAGTCGCCGACCAGGTCGGCGGACAGGGCGGCGAGCGCGGCGGCGTCCTCGGGGACGGGCCTGCCGACGACGTGCGGGGCGAGCGCGCGGATCGCGGCGGCCTGCACGTCGTTGCCCCGGCCGATGGTGAAGACGAGGCCGTGGCCCTCGGGGCCGGAGTCGGTGCGCAGGACGGCGTAGGCGGCGGAGTAGTCGGGGTCGGGGTTCATCGCGTCGGAGCCGTCGAGCTCGCGCGAGGTGGGGAAGCGGACGTCGACCACGTCCACGGCGGTGATCGTCGCGGGGGCGGTGGGGGCGGGCGGGTCCGGGCGCGGCGTGGCGCCACCCGGAGAGGTGGTCTTCCGGGTGCCGGTCGGCGCGGCGCCGGTCGACGCGGCGGTGGGCACGCGGGCGGCGGCGGGCGCGCCCGGCTCCGGCGTGGGCATCACGCCTGCCCGATGCGCTGCCGCTGCGCGCCGAGGCCGTCGATCTCCAGCTCGACCACGTCGCCCTCGCGCAGGTACGGCTTCGGCTCGGGCTGGCCGAGCGCGACGCCCGCGGGCGTGCCGGTGTTGATCAGGTCACCCGGTCGGAGGACGACGAACCAGCTCAGGTAGCGGACCAGCTCGGCCACCGGGAAGATCATGCGCCGCGTGGAGGAGTCCTGGCGGAGCCGACCGTTGACCCGCAGCCGCATCCCGAGGTCCTGCGGGTCGGGCACCTCGTCGGCGGGCACCAGGAAGGGGCCGAGGGGGTTGAACGTCTCGCAGTTCTTGCCCTTGTCCCACTGCCCGCCGCGCTCCAGCTGGAACTCGCGCTCGGACACGTCGTGCGAGAGCGCGTACCCGGCGACGTGGTCCAGCGCCTCCTCGGCGCTGTCCAGGTACCGGGCGGTGCGGCCGATCACGACGCCCAGCTCGACCTCCCAGTCGGTCTTGACCGACCGGCGCGGCAGGAGCACCTCGTCGTCCGGGCCGACGACGGTGTCCGCGGCCTTCAGGAACACCACCGGTTCGGCGGGCGGCGCCTGGCCGGTCTCGTCGGCGTGGTCGCGGTAGTTGAGGCCGATGCAGACGACCTTGCCGATGCCCGCGACCGGCGGGCCGACCCGGACGCCCTCGACCGCCAGGCGCGGCAGCAGGCCCCGGTCGAGCGCGGCCCTGGCCCTGGCGATGCCGCCGGACGCCAGGAAGGCGCCGTCCACGTCGGCGGTGAGCCCGCTCAGGTCGTGCACGGTCCCGTCGTCCGCGCGGACGGCGGGGCGTTCGGAACCCGGTTCCCCCAGGCGCATCAGCTGCACGGAAGCCCCTCCTCGATGAGCGACGACACATCGGGTGTCTACCCGCCTCGCAGGCCGGGCGTCCAGTGCGCGCGCGTCGATTGGTCCGATGACTGTCCGCTTTCCCGAAGGGTCCGCACGATGAGACTGCACCGCCGGGTCGTGACGGCGGCGGCGCTGGCCGCCGCGCTCGCCGCGCCGCTCGCCCCGCTCGGGCACGCCGCGCCCGACCGCCCCCGGCCGCACCGGGTCACCGCGTTCGTCGAGCTGGTCGGGGTGCCCGCCGTGGACGCCGCCGCGACCGCGCGCAGCGACCCGCGCGGGGCGGCGCGGGCGGCTCGGGCGCGCACCGGGAACAACGCCGACGCCGTGCTGGACGCGGTGCGCTCGGTCGACCGGGGCGCCGCGCGGGTCGGGGTGACGGTGAACGCGGTGCCGGGGGTGGTGCTCACCGCCGAACCGGCCGTGCTGCGCTGGGTGGCGGGAATGCCGCAGGTCCGGTCGGTGCGGCAGGCGGTGCCCAAGCGGGTGGACAACGCGGGCGCGGTGCGGCTGACCGGCGCGGCGGCGGTCTGGCGGGCGGTGGGGCCGACCGCGCCGGGCCACGGCGGCGCGGCGGCCGGGGACGGCCTGCGCGAGGGCCTGCGCGGCGAGGGGCTGCGGATCGGGGTGGTCGACACCGGCGTCGACTACACGCACGCCGACTTCGGCGGCTCGGGCGGGTACGAGGAGGTGGACCGGACCGGGCCGTGGGAGCCGAACGCGAAGGTCGTCGGCGGGTACGACTTCGCGGGCGACGACTACGACGCCAACGACCCCGAGCGCGGGACGCCCTCCCCCGACCCGAACCCCGTCGACTGCCAGGGCCACGGCACGCACGTCGCGGGCACGGCCGCCGGGTACGGGGTGAACGCGGACGGGTCCACCTTCGCGGGCGCGCACTCCGGGCTGTCCGACGACGACCTCGCGGCCATGCGGATCGGCCCCGGCACCGCGCCCGCCGCGCGGGTGTACGCGCTGAAGGTGTTCGGCTGCGAGGGGTCGACGAACGTGGTGTCGCAGGCGCTGGACTGGGCGCTCGACCCGGACGGCGACGGCGACCCCTCCGACCACCTGGACGTGGTGAACCTGTCGCTGGGCAGCGACTTCGGCGCGGTGGACGACCCGGACTCGGCGTTCGTGCGCAAGCTCGTGCGGCACGGGGTGGTCGTGGTGGCGTCGGCGGGCAACGCGGGCGACCTGTACGACGCGGGCGGGTCGCCGGGGAGCACGCCGGAGGCGGTGACCGTGGCGAACACGCGGGACGCGTCGGTGCTGCTGGACGGGGTCGGGCTGCCGGGCGGGTCGGGCGAGGCGGGCGGGTCGGGCGGTGAGGAGGTGCTGCCCGGCCAGTACGGCAAGGAGTTCACCGGGTACGCCGACCTCGACGTCGAGCTGCCCGTCGTGCCGGTCGCGGACGCGGGCAACGCCGACGGCTGCGCCCCGATCGACCAGGACCTGTCCGGGCGGCTGGTGTGGCTGGAGTGGGACGACGCGGACTCCACCCGCGAGTGCGGGTCGGCGGTGCGGGCGGACCACGCGCGGGACGCCGGGGCGGCGGGCGCGGTGCTCACCTCGGGGCGCGCCGTGTTCGGCGCGGGGATCGCGGGCAACGCGGACGTCCCGGTGTTCCAGCTCACCGGACCGGCCACCGACCGGGTGCGCCCGCTGCTCGCGGACGGCTCGCTGCGGCTGCGCCTGGCCGGGTCGCTGCGCGACGCCGCGCCGACCGTGATCGAGACCCTGGCCGACACCGTCACGCCGTCGTCGGCGCGCGGGTCGCGGGCGGCGGGCGGGGCGAAGCCGGACCTGGCCGCCCCCGGCGACACGATCGTGTCCGCGCTGGTGGGCAGCGGGAGCGGCGGGGTCAGCAAGGGCGGGACGTCGATGGCCGCGCCGCACGTCGCCGGGCTGGCCGCGCTGGTGCGGCAGGCGCACCCGGACTGGACCGCGGAGGAGGTCAAGGCGGCGCTGGTGAACACCGCGTCCGCGCGGGTGGTGTCCGGGGACGACCGGACGACCGGGCTGACCGAGGCGACCAGTCGGGTGGGCGCGGGCCGGGTGGACGCGCGGGCGGCGGTGCGCACCGGGCTGCTCGCGGTCGTGCCGGAGGCCCCCGGTGCGGTCGGGGTGTCGTTCGGGACCGTGGAGGCGGGCGCCCCGGTGGAGCTGACCCGGACCGTGGAGCTGGTCAACAAGACCGGGGAGGACCTGGCGGCGGTGGCCGCCTACCGGCCCGCCACCGAGGTGCCCGGCGCGGAGGTCGAGGTGCTGCCCAGGACCGCGCGGGTGCCCGCCGGGGGCGCGGCGCGGGTGTCGGTGCGGCTGCGGGTCGACCCGGCCGCGCTGCGCAAGGTCGGCGACCCGACGCTGGAGGTGGAGCAGCGGGGGCACGCGCGGCAGTTCCTGGCCGAGGTGTCCGGGCGGGTGGTGTTCCGGGCGGGCGCGCAGGACGCGGTGCTGCCGGTGTACGCCGCGCCCCGGCCGGTGTCGGCGCTGGCCGCGCGCCCGGCGCCCGGCGGGGTGGAGCTGGTCGGGCGCGGGCTGGACCAGGGCGAGGGGGCCGGGGCCTACCGGTCGCTGGTGAGCGCGTTCGAGCTGCACGGGCGCAGCCCGGAGCTGCCGCCGTGCGGGTCGGAGCTGCTGACCGGGTGCCTGGCGGCGGGGTCGGCGCGGGGCGGCGACCTGCGGTACGCGGGCGCGTCGGCGGCGGACGGGGTGCTGTCGTTCGGGATCGCGACGTGGGGGACGTGGACCGGGCTGGGCGCGGGCGGGACGACGCCGGTGGTGGGCGTGGACGTGGACCGGGACGGGGCGGAGGACTACCGGGTGCAGGTGGCGCGGCCGTCCGACGGGAGCGGGAAGGTCGTCGCGGACCTGTGGCTGGCGCGCACCACGCGGGTGTCCGACGACGAGGTGGTGGACGAGCGGCCGGTCAACGGGTGGCACGGGGAGGTGGACAGCGCGGTGATGGACAACGACGTGCTGGCGCTGCCGGTGTCCCTGGGGGCGATCGGGGTCGCGCTCGGGGACGGGCCGGTGCGGTACCGGGTGCGCACGCGCGGGTGGGCGCTGCCCGCCGGGACCGAGGACGGGGTGGTGGACCGCTTCGACGGCTGGTTCGACGTCGACCCGGCCGGGTCGCGGGTGGCGCTGCCGGTCGGGTCGCCCGCGCGGGACGGGCTGCTCGTGCCGGTGCGCGGGGCGGGCGAGGTCCTGGTGCTGCACCACCACAACGGCGGCGGTTCCCGCGCGGAGGTGGTGGTTTACTCCGGGGAATGAGCTTCGTGGTCGGCGTTGACGGGGGCGGCACGTCCACCAGGGCGCTGGTCTTGGGCGCCGACGGGACCCGGCTGGGGGCCGGGGTCGCGGGCGGGTCGAACCCGAACTCGGTGGGGGCGGGGACGGCCGCCGCGAACCTGCGGCTGGCGCTGGAGGGCGCGCTGTCCGGGGTGGACGCGGGCGCGGTCGCGGCCGGGGTGCTCGGGATGGCCGGGTCCAGCAGGCTGACCGACCCCGAGGTGGACGCGCTGTTCCGGGCGGCCTGGGCGGGCGCGGGGCTGCGCTGCCCGATGCGGGTGGTGACCGACTGCGAGGCCGCGTTCGCCGCGGGGACGCCCGCGCCGGACGGCACGGTCCTGGTCGCGGGCACCGGGTCGATCGCGGCGCGGGTGCGCGGGCGGCGGGTGGTCGGCACGGTCGGCGGGCACGGGTGGCTGCTCGGGGACGAGGGGTCGGCGTTCTGGCTGGGCCGGGAGGCGGTGCGGGCGGCGCTGCGGGCGCTGGAGGCGGGCGAGCTGGACGGGCTGGCGCGCGCGGTGCTGGAGCGGGCCGGGGTCGGCGAGGGGCCGGGCGCGTGGGCGCGGCTGATCACGGCGGCGAACGCGGGGCCGCCGGTGGCGCTGGCCGGGTACGCGCCGCTGGTGACGGCGGCGGCCGGGGCTCCCGGCGAGGTCGTGGCGGCGCGGATCGTGGACGGGTGCGCTCGGGTGCTGGCCGACCTGGCGGTGGCGGCGCGCACGGCGGAGGAGGTGGCGCCGGTGGTGCTGGTGGGCAGCCTGGTGGGCGCGCCGGTGCTCGGGGAGCGGCTGCGGGCGGAGCTGGCGGCGCGGGTGGACGGCGAGGTCGTGGTGGTGCGGGAGGCCGCCGCGGGCGCGGCGTGGCTGGCCGCGCTGGAGAGCGGGGCCGAGGACGGGTGGCGGGAGCGGGCGCTGGGGTGAGCGCGGCGGGCCCCGTCCCGCCCTGGTCAGGGTGAACACCATCGGTTCATCGCACTTCAGCTCCAGCAGCACGCTTCACAACCCCCTTCTCTAGGCCCCCTTTAGGTTGATAATCAAGGGGGGCTAGAGTCATACTGTGACCAAGCCGATGAAGCGGCGCGTGGTGGAAGCGGCGCTGGCAAGAGAGGGGTGCTACGTGGTGAGCGACAACGGCAGGCACACCAAGTACGGCTGCGCCTGTGGTAAGCACACCGCAGCGCTCCCCCACCACAAAGAGATCTCGGCTGGCGTCGTGGACAGCGTCGGCAAGCAGATGGGATGTCTTCCAAAGGGGTGGTTGCAGTGAAGTCGTACAGCGCTACCGCGACTCGTGAAGGCCGTTGGTGGGTGGTCGAGGTCGCCGGCGTCGGCGTGACGCAGGGCCGCACGACCCGGGAAGCCGAGCGCATGGCCGCGGATCTGGTCGCGATCACGCTGGACGTTTCCGCTGAAGAGATCTCCGTCGACATCACGTTCCAACTCGGGGGTGACCTGGCTGCCGAGGTGGAGCACGTGAAGCAGGCGCAGCGAGAAGCGGAAAGGGCGCAGGAGCAGGCCGCTGACAAGTCTCGTGCGGTGGTTCGGCGCGTGCTCGCCGCAGGCTTGTCCAAACAGGACGCCGCACGGATCCTGGGCGTCTCCGCCCAGCGGATCAGCCAACTCGCGCCCGGCACGGTGTAGCGGGCGCGAGACGCCCTGCTCGACCGCCGCGGGACAGGCCCCGGTCCCGCTCGCGCCCCGCCCCTACCCGGCCGCCACGTGCGCCGCGAACGCCGCCGCCGCCGGTGACGTCGCCGGGTCCCTCGGCAGCACCAGGTCCACGGTGTGCACCAGCCCCTCCTCGCGCAGCGGCACCGCCACGACGCCCTCGGCGGGCAGGTCGGTCCGCTCGGGCACCAGCGCCACGCCCAGCCCCGCCCTGGTCAGGTTGAACACCATCGGCAGGTCGACCACCTCGCAGCTGATCCGCCGGGTCAGCCCGCGCTCGGCGAACGCCAGGTCCACCAGGTCCCGGCTCTCGTGGCCGGGGTAGGTGTCCACGAACCGCTCCCCCGCCAGGTCCGCCAGCGCCAGCCCGTCCCGGCCCGCCAGCGGGTGGCCCGACGCGAGCAGCGCGACCACCGGCTGGGTGGACAGGCGGGTGGCGCGCAGGCCGGGCAGGCGGGCGGGCGCGCCGGTGACGACCGCGCAGTCCAGGCCGCCCTCGGCGACCAGCGCCAGCGCGCGGTCGCGGCCCGGCTGCCGCACCGAGATGTCCAGGCCGGGGTGGGCGGTCGCGAACGACGCCAGCCAGTTCACGAAGCGGCACGACACGTCCCGGTTGTGCAGCGGGAGCGCGCCGATGGTGAACGGGCCCGCGACCAGGCCCCGCACGTCCCGGACGAGCTGCTTGGCCCGCTCGGACTCCTGCAGGGTGCGCCGCGCGCCGGGGAGCAGCGCCCGGCCCGCGGTGGTCAGGCGGACCGGGCGGGAGCCCCGGACGAACAGCTCGGAGCCGACGTCGCGCTCCAGGGACCGGATCGACGAGGACAGGCCGGACTGCACGATCCGCTCGCGCTCGGCCGCCCGCGTGAAGCTGGACTCCTCGGCCAGCGCGACGAAGTGCTTCAGGTGCCGCAGTTCCACCCCGCGATTATCTCCCGGAGAGATGGAAGACAACTCCACCAGGTGCGGCGGAGCTGAGATGGGGCGTCCCGAGCACCGGGTTGGACGGGGTGAAGGCACTCGTGGAAGGAACCCCGATGGAACTCGGCATCTACTCGTTCGGCGACCTCGCCCCCCGCGCGGTCGGGGGGCCCACCGACGTCGCGCGGCGGCTCGCCGACCTGGTCGCCCAGGTCAGGACCGCCGACGAGGCCGGGCTGGACGTCGTCGCGATCGGCGAGCACCACCGGCGCGAGTTCACCGTCTCCGCGCCGGAGATCGTGCTCGCCGCGCTGGCCGGGGTCACCTCGTCGATCCGGCTCGCCTCCGGCGTGACCGTGCTGTCCACCCAGGACCCGGTCCGGGTGTTCCAGCAGTTCGCGACGCTGGACCAGCTGTCCGGCGGGCGCGCGGAGGTCATCGTGGGGCGCGGGGCGTTCACCGAGTCGTTCCCGCTGTTCGGGCACGACCTGCGCGACTACGACGCGCTGTTCGACACCAAGGTCAGGGCGCTGCTGGAGCTGACCCGCGCGCGGGAGCTGCCGGTGGTCAACGGCGTCGACGTCGTGCCGAGGCCGTTGCAGCCCGAGCTGCCGGTGTGGATCGGGGTGGGCGGCACGCCGCAGTCGGCGATCCGGGCCGGGGTGCTGGGCACGCCGATGTTCCTGGCGTTCTTCACCGGCCCGGAGACCTCGCGCGGCACGGCCGAGCTGTACCGGCGGGCGGGTGAGCAGGCCGGGCACGACCCGGCGTCGCTCCGGCTCGCCAGCGGCGGGCACATGTTCGTCGGCCGGACCTCGCAGGGCGCGAAGGACGACTTCTACCCGTACTACTCGGACTACTTCTCGCTGCACCCGCGCATGAGGGACGGGATGCCCAGGGGCGTCTACGACGAGTGGCTGCGCGCGGGGCTGCTGGTGGGCAGCCCGCAGGAGGTGGTGGACAAGATCCTGCGGCACCGGGAGGTGCTCGGGGTGGACCGGTACGTCGGCCAGTTCGACGTGGGCGGGATGCCGGTGGCGATGACCAACCGCAGCCTGGAGCTGTTCCTCACCGAGGTGGTGCCCGCGGTGCGCGCGGAAACCGCCTAGCGCCGGGGGATCGGCGCGCGGGGCCCGCACCGCCGACCTCCCGGCGGGACGGGCCCTAGTCGACCCGCTCGGACCTCTCGGCGGCGGGATCGGTTGCGGCAGCGGGGTTCCCGGCGGGATCGGTTGCGGCAGCCGGGGTCCCAGCGGCAGAACCCGCTGCGGCAGCCGGGTTCCCGGCGGGCGCGGGGCCCGCCGCCTCCCCCGGCACGCGCGGGTGCCGCAGGCCGGGGTGGTCGGCGGGCAGCGACCTGCGGATCACCCACCAGCTCACCACGACGCACACCACCTGCAGCGGCCAGCTCAGCGCGACCTGCGCGACCCCCAGCGCCACCACCTGCCCCGCCAGCCAGAACCCGCCGAACACCGCCACCCGCAGCAGGTACTGCCCCACCCACGGCCAGCTCGCGTACCGGTAGGCGCGCATCAGGTCGGGGTCCTTGCGCCACTTGAGCCTCTGCCCGGTGACCAGCCCGACCACCACGCCCAGCAGCGGCCAGCGCAGCACGATGCTCGCCGCCCACACGAGGGCGCTGCCGACGTTGAGCAGGATGCGCAGCAGGAAGAAGTCCTCGGCCCGCCCGGTGCGCAGCGCCACGTACGCCGCGAGCACCACCAGGGTCAGGCTCACCACGACCGCCCTGGGCTTACCGCCCCGCGCCAGCCGGTAGGCGCCGATCACCACGCCGCAGAGCACCGCCGCGAGCGCGCCCGCGCCGATGGAGCGCTCGCCGAGCAGCCAGCCGAGCGCGAACACCGCGGGCGGCAGTGACGCGTCGAGTGCCCCGCTGCGCCCGCCGAGCAGTTCGGCCAGCGACTCCTGACGAGTGTCGGTCATGCTCCCAGGGTGCATGAGGGGACCCTTACCGCGACCACGCACCCCGGTAACGGTCGCGTGTCGGTGCGGCCCCCGCCCCGCGCGCCCGAGCGCGGTCCGCCGAGCGGCGGCCACCAGCCCGAACCGGGACGGGGAAGATCGAACCGGACGAACCGGACCGCTAACCGATGGTGAGCTCGCGCGATCCGATGGTCACGGTCAGTCGCCGGTCGGGTTCGGAGGGGGGCGTCGAGGCGGTCGTGGAAGTCGTGATCTCCGTCGCACTCGTCGTGGTGGTGGACGTCACCTGCGGGACCTTCGTGACGACCACCCTGGACGTCTCGGTGACCGTGCTCGGGGTCGCGCCGGTCGGGTCGACGCCCCCGCCGCGGTCCATCGGCGGGCCGTCGCCCGCCGGGGTCGTGGACGTGCGGCTGGGCTCGATCCGCTGCCCCTCAGCGGGTTTCGGCGGGCCGTCGTCGAGCAGGACGGCCGTGGTGATGCCGGTGAGCGCGGCGATGAGCGCGAACGTCACCGCCGGGAGGGGAAGTCGGGGCACGGTCGGCAAGGCTACGTGCGGGCACCCGGCGAAACGCCCATTGCCGACACCCTGTCCCACCATCGAGTGATACGCGCGTCCCGTCTCGCGGGACCCGGAGGTGGCGCGAATCCGAAGTGCGGGAGCATCCTTGTCCGCGCGGTGCGGGGGTGTCGCGCAGGAGGGAGGAGCTGTGCAGGAGTTGGACAGCTACGTCGCGGTGGGGGACAGCTTCACCGAAGGCCTGGACGATCCAGCACCCCACGGCGGGTATCTCGGGTGGGCCGACCGGTTGGCGGCCATGATCTCCTCGCGCCAGCGGGGGTTCAGGTACGCCAACCTGGCGATCCGGGGCAGGTTGCTCCAGGCGATCGTGGAGGAGCAGGTCCCGGTCGCGGTGGCGCTCAAGCCGAGCCTGGTGACGTTCTGCGCGGGCGGGAACGACCTGCTCATGCCAGGAGCGGACCCGGACGCGGTGGCCGAGGTGTACGAGATCGCGGTGGCCGAACTGCGGGCCACGGGCGCGGAGGTCGTGATCTTCACGGGCTTCGACCCGAGGCACGCGCCGGTGCTGCGCTCGCTGCGGGGCAAGGTGGCGATCTACAACTCGCACCTGTGGTCGGTGGCCGAGCGCTACGACTGCAAGGTCGTGGACCTGTGGTCGATGACGGTGCTGCACGACATCAGGGCGTGGGGTCCGGACCGGCTGCACCTGGCGCCCGAGGGGCACCAGCGGGTGGCGCTGCGGGTGGCCGAGCTGCTCGGCCACGAGCAGGAGGAGCAGTGGCGCACGCCGTGGCCGGTGATCGCCGAGGACGACTGGATGACCCAGCGCAGGCAGGACCTGAAGTGGGCGCGGGAGCACGTGGTCCCGTTCATCACCAGGCACCTGCGGGGCGCGTCGCTCGGTGACGGCGTCGTGCCGAAGCGGCCCGAGCTGCTGCCGATCAGCAGCGGCGAGAACAACTAGCCGGACGCGGGCCGGGGCGCCTCGGGGCGACCCGGCCCGGCCGGCGCTCTCCCCCGAGCGCCGGCCCGACCGGGTCGGGGTGGCTTTCCCCCCTGGGCGCCTGAGCCCCCCGGAACCACCCCTGGCGCGGGCGAGGCCCGCGCGCGCCGCCCAACCTGCCACGTTCGGCGGACAGCGGACTAAACAGCCGCTAAAACTCCCCGCCGAGGCCGTCCAGCGCGATCCGGACCTGCGCCGCCCTCGGCGAGCCGAGCCGCTCGAACAGCCGCAGCGACTCCGCCAGCTCGGCCCGCGCCGCCGACCGCTCGCCGCGCCCGGCCAGCACCGCGCCGAGGACCTGGCGGCCGAACGCCTCCTCGTACTGGGCGGTCCCGCCGACCGCGAGCTGCACGGCCTGCCTCGCGCTCTCCTCGGCCTCGGCCAGCAGGTCCAGCTCCGCGTACAGCTCGGCGAGGTTGCCGAGCGCGAGCGCGTGGCCGCGCTGGTCACCGGTGCGGTGGAACAGCTCCGCGGCCTGGAACTGGTGGCGCGCCGCCGTCTCCCTGCGCCCGGCGGCCTGCTCGGCCTGGGCGAGGTTGTTGAGCACGTGCGCCTCGCCGAGCACGTCGCCGTCGCGGCGGGCCGCCTCGACGGCCTCGCGGTAGCGGGTGATGGCCGCCTCGGTCTCGCCGGTCGCCAGCAGCGCGGAGGCGAGCTGGTCGAGCGCCAGCACCAGGTAGCGGGCCTCGCCCAGCCCCTCGGCGATCCGGTGCGCCCGCCGGGCGTCCGCGAGCGCTCCGGGCGCCGGGCCGGTGCGCAGCGCCACGCTGTGCGCGGCGTGCAGCACCAGCACCTCGCCGCGCGGGTCGCCCGCGGCGCGGGCCGAGCCGAGCCCGATGGCGGCCAGCTCGGACCAGCCGTCGTCGACCGCGCGGACCGCGCAGCGGGTGTGCACGAGCCGGACCAGCTGCCACACCCGGCGGTGCAGGCCGCGCTCGGCGCCCGCCCTGGCCAGGGCGACGACGTTCGGCCACTCCTTGTCGAACCACAGCAGCGCCTGGCCGGACGTGGCGGGGCGGGCGGCGCGGTGGTCGGACTGGCCGGGGTCGAGGCCGTCGGTGGCCGGGCGCAGCAGCCTGCGGGCCCGGTCGCACGCGGCGAGGTAGTGGTCCAGGAGCCTGCCGAGGGCGGCGGCGGTGCGCTCGGGCGGGACGTCGGCGAGCAGCTCCCTGGCGTAGAGGCGGACCAGGTCGTGCAGGGCGTAGTCGCCGCGCCCGCGCTCCAGCAGCAGGTGCGCGTCGGCCAGCTCGGCGAGGCGGCGGCCCGCCGTGCCCGCGTCGGTCCGGCACAGCGCGGCGACGGCCTGCGCGGTGACCCTGCGGCCGGGGACCAGCCCGGCGGCGCGGAACGCCTCGGCCAGCTCGTCCGGCAGCTCCCGGTAGGACAGGGCGAGCGCGCGGGCCACGCCGACGCCGCCGCCCGCGTCCGCGTCGGCGAGGTCGAGCGCGCGCAGGCGGGTGCTGTCGTCGGCGAGCGCGTCGACCAGCGACGCGACCGCCCACTCCGGACTGGAGACGAGCCTGGCGGCGGCGATCCGCAGCGCCAGCGGCAGGTTGCCGCACAGCCGGGCCAGGTCGCGGACCGCGTCGGGCTCCTGCTCGGACAGCGGCTTGCCCACGGCCTCGTCGACCAGCCGGGCCGACTCGTCCTCGGCGAGGGTGTCCAGGGTGAGCACGCGGGCGCCCGCGCTGACCACCAGCGAGCCCAGGCGCAGCCTGCTGGTGACCAGGGCGAGCGAGCCGGAGCCGGGCGGCAGGAGCAGGCGGACGTGCTCGGCGTCGCGGGCGTCGTCCAGCACGACCAGGACGCGGCGGCCCGCCAGCACGGAGCGGTAGAGGCCGACCCGGTCGGCCGTCCCCCTGGGCACGGCGTCGGCGGGCACGCCCAGCGCGAGCAGGAACCTGGCCAGCACCTCGTCCGGGCCGACCCGCGCGCGCTCGTCGTCGGCGTGCCCGCCGAGCTGGGCGAACAGCAGGCCGTCGGGGAACTGGGCGGACCTGCGGTGGCCCCAGGCGACGGCCAGCTCGCTCTTGCCGATGCCGGGCGGCCCGTCGAGGACGGCGGTGGTGGTGGCGTCCCGGTCGCGGGTGTCGCACAGCCGGTCGAGCCAGGCCAGCTCCTCGTCGCGGCCGACGAAGCCGCTGGCGGCGGCGGGCAGCTGGGCGGGCACGACCACGCCGGGGCGCGGGGCGGCGCCGGGGGGCTCGGGGGCGCTGGCGGGCAGCAGGGCCGGGTCGTCGCGCAGCACCCGCTCGTGCAAGGCGCGCAGGTCGGGGCCGGGGTCGATGCCCAGCTCGTCCACGAGCCTGCGGTGGAAGCGCTGGTAGGCGTCGAGGGCGTCGGCGCGGCGGCCGGAGCGGTAGAGGGCGAGGACGGCCTGGGCGACCAGGCGCTCGCGGAACGGGTGCTCGGCGACCAGCTGGCGCAGCTCCCCGACGACCTCCAGGTGGTGGCCCAGCTCCAGCTCGGCGGCGGCCCGCTCCTCCAGGGCGACCAGGCGCAGCTCGGCCAGGTCGCTGCCGGGGGCGTTGGGCACGTCGGCCAGCACCGGGCCGCGCCACAGCCGCAGCGCGTCGCGCAGCAGCGGGGCCCTGGACGTGGCGGGCTTGCCGCGCGCCGAGGAGATCAGCCTGCGGGCGCGGTGGTGGTCGAGGCGCCACGGGTCGACGGCCAGCTGGTAGCCGGGCGGGGTGGTGAGGATGCGCGCGGAGCCCGCCGGGTCCGCCGCGTCCAGGACCTTGCGCAGCCGCGAGACGTAGCCGTGGACGATGGTCCTGGCCGTCGCGGGCGGCTCGTCGCCCCACAGGCGGTCGACGAGCTCGTCGATCGGCACGACCCGGTTGGCCTCCAGGACCAGGACCGCCAGCAGCGCCCGCACCCCCCTGCGCCCGATCGCGATGGGCCCGCCGTCCGCGACCACCCTGAGCGGACCGAGGACGCCGAACTCGAGACCGCACCTGCTCCGGTCACCCATGTCCCTCCCCCCGCCGTCTTTCGTGAACCGGTCACACGTTCAGGTGCGCCACATCTCCCGGTGGATACCTGCGAGTAGTGTTTGTCCGGACAACTTCTGTGGTGCGATGACCGGACGACCGAACGGCGGTTGGGGTTTGGCCCCCGGATGCGCCGCAGTGCAGGAGGGCGAGTGCCGCGCGAGCCGATGGCGGTGGTGGACCGTGGCGCGGCGTGCCTGCTGGGCGGCGCGCTCGGCGACGCGCTCGGCGCGCCCGTGCAGTACCTGGGCCTGCCGGACATCCAGCGGGACCACGGGCCGGACGGGGTGCTGGAGCCGCCGTGGCCCGCGCTGGTGACCGACGACACGCAGCTGACGCTGTTCAGCGCGGACGGGTACCTGCGGGCGTGGGTGCGCGGCAAGCGCACCGGCGAGTGGGAGCCGGTCGACGAGGTGTGGAACAGCTACCGCAGGTGGCTGGTGACCCAGCAGTTCGCCGCGCCCGACGAGGGCGCCACCGGGCTGCTGGCGCAGGGGCGGCTGTACGCGAGCCGGTCGCCGGGCCTGACGTGCCTGCGCGCGCTGGCCGCCGACGCCCCGCCGACGCCGGAGGCGCCGATCAACGAGTCGTCGGGCTGCAACGGGGTGACCCGGACGGCCCCGGCGGGCTTCGCGCCGCACCCGGACATCGCGTACGACCTGGGGTGCCGGTTCGCGGCGCTGACGCACGGCGGCACCGGGGGGTGGGTGTCGGGCGGGGCGTTCGCGCTGCTGATCCACCTGCTGGCGGTGCGCGGGCGGCCGTTGCGCGAGGCGGTGGACCAGGTGATCGGGCGGGTGCTGCGGGACGACCCGTACACGGCGAACGCGCTGAACCGCGCGGTGGTGTACGCGGAGGAGCAGCGGGCGACCGGCGGGCCGGTGCGGGTGGACCGGCTGGGGAGCGGGTGGACCGGGCCGGAGGCGCTGGCGATCGCGGTGCACACGGCGCTGGTGTACCCGAAGCGGTCGCAGGTCGTGGACGCGCTGCGGACGGCGGCGAACCACTCCGGGGGGAGTGACGCCACGGCCTCGCTGACGGGGAACATCCTGGGCGCGCTGCACGGCACGGCGGGGCTCCCGCGCGAGTGGTTGGCGGGGTTGGAGCTGGTGGACGTGCTGGCCGCGCTCGGGGCGGACCTGGGGTGCTCGGTGTCGGGGCTGGAGTTCGACGAGTCGCTGTACGGGTGAGCGGGCAGTTTTGTGTCGGGGTTTGTCGCTGACACAGGCGGATCGGCTCCCGGTGGGTGATCAGCGCCGACAGCGCGGAGCAGCGGGTCGCCGAGAGCGCCTTCGCGCACCGGTCGTGGCTGCGCAGGCGCGCCACGGCCACCCGGTACCGCGTCGCCGAGGGGGACCTCGTCGAGCTGCTGGCCCACGAGGCCGTGGTCGCCGGGGGGATCAGCGCGGCGGCGACCTGCGGGCTGGGGCTCTCGCACTCCGGCGAGGGCGAGGTGCACGTGGGCGCTTCGGCGGTGGCCGGGCTGGTGGACGAGTTCTTCCTGGTGGAGTCCACGCGGGGAACCTGCTCGTGCGCGTCGAGGAGAGCGGCGAGGACTGGCACCTGCGCACGGCGCGGGTGGTCGACGGGCTCGCGCTCGCGCCCCGCCTGGTGGTGGCGGTCGACTTGCTGGACAGCGCGGACACGCGGAGCAGGAGCGCGGGGAAGCGGCTGCTGGCGGACGCGTTGTCCCTGGTCCGCGGGGAGGGCTGAGCGGGCGTGGTCGACCCGGTCAGCGCACGGCCGGAGGAACTCCCCGAACGAGGGCGGGCGCGGAATCCCCGTGCCGGGTTCGGGGTTGTGATGAGAAGCCGTCCTCGGCCGCGCGTTCCCGAAAGCGTGCGACCGAGGTCGGCTCTCCCGCTGGTCGCCTGGGCGGCGCCCCGAGCGCAGCACCTGGCTGACCTGCGTGGAGCGGGGAAACCCCGTGCGCGGAACCGTAGCAGAGGTCCTCGGTCCGGTCACGTGGTTCCGCGGAATCCGGCACCGTCCCTTGTGGATCTCCCCCGACCGCCGGGAGCGCTCACGGCGCCAGCGGCAGGCCCGGTGTGCGGTGGACCCCGCGGTCTGCGTCCACGGCGTGGACCTCGCAGCCCGGCCGGGCCGCCGCCCACGCCACGCCCTCGCGGCCCAGCGCGAAGGCCGCCGTCGCGGTCGCGTCGGCCACCTCCAGCGAGCGGGCGACCACCGTCAGGCTCAGCAGGGCGGTCACCGGCTCGCCGGTCCTGGCGTCGACGATGTGGTCGCCGCGCTCGTAGCGCGCGGACGTGGCCACCGCCAGGCCGTCCACCTCCAGCACCGCGCAGAAGCGGTCCGGGCGGTCCGGGTGGCGGACGCCCACGCGCCACGGGCCGCCCTCCGTCGCGACGTCGCCACCCGCGTTCAGGACGAAGCGGGGCACGCCCGCCGCCCGCAGCAGGTCCGCCGCCCGCTGGACGGCCCAGCCCTTCACCACCGCGCACGGGTCCAGGGCGCCCGCGCGGCGCACCGCGAACGCGCCCCCGGTGGCCTCCCGGTACCACTCGGACACCGCCAGGACGTGCGCCAGGTCGGGCGAGGGCTCGACGTCCTCGCCCCGGCCCAGCCTGCTCACCTCGCTGTCCGGCTTGAACGGGCTGAAGCGGGCGTCGACCTCGTGCAGCCACTCGAACACGTCCGCGATCGCCGCGCCGTGCCCGCCGCCGTCCGGGACGTTGACCGAGACCGGGAAGCCCATGACCTGCTCGACGTGGCGCACGGGCTCACTCCGCCGAGTCGATCGCCGACTGCAGCGACCTCACGTAGGCGGCGCTGGTCGTGGTCGCGCCGGAGACCGAGTCGACCTCCGCGCTCTGCGCCTCCAGCGTCTCCTCCACCAGCACCGGCACCGCCTGCCGGGTCGGGGCGCTGCTCGGCTGCTTGAGCAGGGTCACGGCGGTGATCCGGTCGCCCTCGTAGGTGAGCTGCACCTGCACCTGGCCGTACCGGGTCTCCTGCACCTCGCCCGCCACCACCCGGCCCGCCGCGGTGGAACCGGAGCCGGGGTCCGCCGGGGCCTCGGCGGCCACCGTCGTCTCCGCCTGCGGCTCGTAGCGCCACAGCGGGACCAGGCCCGCGACGGTCAGCAGCAGGACCGGGATCGCCCTCTTCACGACTTCTCCTCCTCGAGCGGCAACGCGGACAGCGCCCTCACCGGGCCAGGGTGAAGCGCTCGGCGTGGACCTGCCGCCGCGGCACGCCCAGCTCGCGCAGGGACGCCAGGACGGCCTCGGTCATCCGGCCCGGCCCGCACACGAACACGTCGCGCTCGCGCACGTCCGGCACCGCCGCGCCCAGCGCCCGCGCCCCGAGCGGCTGCGAGTCGGGGGCGTGGTCGGCGGTCGCGCCGGTCACCACGTGCAGCACCGCGCCCTTGGCCCGCGCCAGCTCGCGCAGCTCGTCCAGCAGCACCGCGTCGCGCCGCTCGCTGACCCGGTACACCACCACGGCGTGCCCGCCGATCTCCTCCAGCAGCGCCCGCACCGGCGTCACCCCGACCCCGCCCGCGATCAGCAGCGCGTTCGGCCGGGTCCGGTGCAGCGCGGTGAACGCGCCGTACGGGCCCTCGGCGAACACCCGCGTGCCCGGCTCCAGCGAGCGCAGCGAGGCGCTGCCCTCGCCGAGCGCCTTCGCGGTCAGCCGCAGCGAGCGGCCGTCGGGCGCGGCGGACAGGGAGAACGGGTTGGCCTGCCACCAGCGCCCGCGCTCCAGGAAGCGCCACAGGAAGAACTGGCCCGCGCGGGCGGGCAGCTTGTCCAGGTCTCGGCCGGTGATGTGGATCGACACGACGTCGTCCGACTCCGGCACGACGGTCGCCACGCGCAGCCGGTGCCGCAGGTTGCGCCACAGCGGCAGGCCGACCCGGCCGACCAGGACCGCCGCCAGCGCCGCGCCCCACAGCGCCCACCAGTAGGCGGTGGCCAGCGGCGAGGAGGTGAAGGTGGTGCCCGCGGCGACCTGGTGCGAGAACGCCAGCACCACGGCCAGGTACGCGTACAGGTGGATGAAGTGCCAGGTCTCGTAGGCGAGCCTGCGCCGCGCCCAGCGGGCGGACGCGCCGCCGACCACCAGGACCAGCACCACCGCGACCGCGGCGCGCAGCACGCCCTCGACGGTGGTGGCCAGGTGCACCAGCTCGTCCAGCGGCGGCAGCGAGGCGAGCTGCGCGTAGCCGGTGGTGACGAACACCACGTGGGCCACCAGCAGCCACAGCACCGAGATGCCGGTGGCGCGGTGCCAGGCGGTGAGCCGGTCCATGCCGAGCCGCCGGTCGAACCACGGCAGCCTGGCCACCAGGAGCAACTGGAACGCCAGCGCCAGCGCCGCGTACAGGCCGGTGAGCCTGCCGAGCAGGATCAGCGCGTTCGAGCCGAACCCGGCCTGGGCGAACAGGACCGCGACCACGGCGGCGTTCGCGCCGAGCACGGCGTGGAGGCCGGTGCGGGCCACCGCTCTCGGGCGCACCGCGGGCGCCTGGGCCTGGAGGGTTGTCACGGGGGCTCCTCGGGTGGGGACTGCCGCAAGCTTGGGCCGCGAAGCTGTGGCGGTCCTGTTCCGGACCTGTCGATCGGCTGTCGGCTCCTGTCGATTCGCTGTCGGCGGTCGGCCCGGTGCCGCGCGGGCCGCCGCCTGGCGCAGGATGTAGGCGTGGAGAACGGTTCACCGGTCCGACTGCTCGTCGTCGACGACGAGCCGCACATCGCCGACCTGGTGGCCACGGTCGCCCGCTACGAGGGGTGGCAGGCGGTGACGGCGGGCAGCGGCGAGGCGGCGATCAGGGCCGCGCTGGACTTCCAGCCGGACATCGTGGTGCTGGACCTGATGCTGCCCGACGTGGACGGGTTCACCGTGCTGGACCGGCTGCGCGGCGAGGGCGCGATGGTGCCGGTGGTGTTCCTGACCGCGCGCGACGGCACCGCCGACCGGGTCGCGGGCCTGACCAGGGGCGGCGACGACTACCTGGTGAAGCCGTTCTCGGTCGAGGAGCTGATGGCGCGGCTGCGCGCGGTGCTGCGGCGCAGCACCGGGCCGTCGTGGAAGCGCTCGGTGCTGAAGGTGGCCGACCTGGCGCTGGACGAGGACACCCGCGAGGTGCGGCGCGGCGACCGGCTGGTGACGCTGACGCCGACCGAGTACGAGCTGCTGCGCTACCTGATGCGCCGCTCCCCCACGGTGCTGACCAAGGCGCAGATCCTGGACCACGTGTGGGAGTACGACTTCGGCGGGCGCTCGAACGTGGTGGAGCTGGTGGTGTCGCACCTGCGCCGCAAGCTGGACGTGGAGGGCGACGAGCCGCTGATCCACACCGTGCGCGGGGTGGGCTACGTGCTGCGCCGGGCGCCGAACTGATGCGCGAGCTGGTCACCGGGCGCAGGATGCGGCTCGGCACCCGGCTCGCGCTGGGCCTGGGCGCGCTGGCGCTGGCGGTGTTCGGGCTGGTCGGGGCGCTGGTGGTGACCTCCATGGAGGACTACCTGGCGCGCAAGCTCGACGCGCAGATGAAGTCCACGCAGATCGCGCAGGAGAAGGACTTCAAGGAGAACGGCGACGTCCTCGGGCCGGTGTACGGCTGGTACTACGCGGTGTACGAGGTGCGGGACGGGGTGGCCAGGCCGCTGCCGACGCACAAGCTGCCGGGCGACGACCGGCCGATGGCGAAGGTGGCCACGCTGGTCACCGGCTCCCAGCCGGTGTTCAAGACCGTCCACCTCGAGGGCGAGGGCACCTACCGGGTGCGCGGCTGCCCCGCGGGCAACGGGACCGTGCTGGTGAGCGCGGCGCCCATGGACGACCTGACCACGACCGTGCAGCAGCTGACCATGGTGCTGGTGGCGCTGTTCGCGCTGGCGCTGGTGACGCTGGTCGTGGTCGGGCGGGCGGTGCTGCGGCGCGGGTTGCAGCCGCTGAGCGAGATGGCGCGCACCGCGCACGACATCACCTCGCACGACCTGACCGACTCGGCGCGGCTGCCGGTGCGCTCGGAGGGCTCGTACGGCGGGGTGGAGGTGGCCGAGCTGCGGACGGCGTTCAACACGATGCTGGAGCACATCGACACCTCGCTGGCCGCGCGGACGGCGGCCGAGCAGCGGCTGCGCCGGTTCATCGCGGACGCCTCGCACGAGCTGCGCACGCCGCTGACCTCGATCCGGGGGTACGCGGACCTGTTCAGGTACGCGGCGGCCAACGCGCCGGAGGAGCGCGAGGCGCACCTGGAGAAGCTGCGGGCCGAGGCGGCGCGGATGAGCGTGCTGCTGGAGGAGCTGCTGCTGCTGGCGCGGCTGGACTCGGCGGAGGCCGAGCTGCCGGTGCGGTTGGAGAGCGGCGACCTGGTGGAGCTGGTCGGGCAGGCGGTGGACGCGTTCCGGGTGGCGCGGCCGGGGCACCCGGTGGCGCTCGCGGTGGCGCGCCCGAGCGTGCCGACGCGGTTCGACGCGGGGCGGTTGCGGCAGGTGCTGGACAACCTGCTGACCAACGCGGCGGTCCACACGCCCCAGGGCACGGCGGTGTCGGTGTCCGTGGACGTGGTGGGCGGTCACGCGGTGGTGCGGGTGAGCGACTCGGGCCCCGGAATCCCGGCGCGCGACCAGGAGCGGATCTTCGACCGGTTCTACCGGGTGGACCACTCGCGCACCCGCGACCGGGGTGGCAGCGGGCTGGGGCTGGCGGTGGCGCGGTCGCTGGTGGAGGCGCACGGCGGGCGGGTCGACCTGGAGAGCCGTCCGGGCTCGACGACGTTCACGATCACGCTGCCGCGCTGACCGTCCCCGACCCCGGTCGGCGGCGCGGGGACAACCACCTTTCCGGTGAACTTCCCGCGCTCGTCCGGGAGCCTGAGCGGAAACCCGATCAATGCGGTTCCCCGCGCGCGCTCCCGACAACCCCCCGGACACCCCCGGCGGTGCGGCTTCCCGAAGCGCGGTGACGGTTTTCCGCCGGTTGCGCCGCCAGGGCGCAGGTCGTGGTCGGGATGCCCCGCCACTCCCCCGACCAGGTGCGGACCCCGCCCCTTCGCCGCCCGGAACCACGTCGGCGATTCCTCCCGGCGGGTGAACTGGCACCCCCTACAAAGGTCATAGGATCGCCCGCGCGAGCTTTCTTCCGAAACCCGACGTCCCCGTATCGGGGCGTATTTCCGGCATTCCCCCGCACCTCCGTCCGGCGTGCCGGGACACCGAGGTCCCGGCGCGGTCCGCAGACCCCCGGCGCAGCGGCCGGGGTGTGAGCGAGGGAGGTCCGGAAGATGGCTGTTCCCCGGAGAACCACCGCGGCGGTGGCGCTGGCCGCCGCCGCGCTGGCCGCGGCCCCGCACGCCGTGGCGCACGCGGCGCCCCCGACCGAGCGGGTGGCGCAGGTGGCCGCCGCCGCGCCCGCCGCCTCCCGGTGCGGGCCGATGGACGTGGTGTTCGCGCTCGACGACACCGGCAGCATGGGCGGGGCCCTGAACAACATCAAGACCAGCATCAACGCGGTCGTCGGCGACGTGGTGTCGTCGTCCGGCGGGGACTACCGGCTGGGGCTGGTCACGTTCAAGGACTCGATCAACGTGGTCACCGGCCTGGCGGCGGGCAACGCGGGCGCCGTGACCAGCTACGTGACGAACGTGCTGGCCGCGAGCGGCGGCGGGGGTGAGCCCGAGGCCTCCGACGAGGCGCTGCGCACCGCCGTGTCGCTGCGCCCGGCGGCGGGCATCCCGCAGAACGCCGACTTCACCGGCCCGTGGCGCTCGAACGCGCGCAAGTTCGTGGTGCTGGTGACCGACGCCCGCCCCGGCGGCTTCGACGACGCCTTCACGGCCGCCGACCAGGCCAGCGCCACCGCCGTGGCGAACAGCGCGCTCGCGGCGGGCGTCAAGCTGTCAGCGGTCTACGTGCCCACCTCGCCGTCGATGACGCCGACCATCGCGCCGATCATGCAGAACTACGCCACCACCACGAGCGGCGTCTACGTGCAGGCCCAGGCGGACGGCAGCGGCACCGCCGACGCGATCCGCAGGGCGCTGTCCGACTGCCGCCGCACCGACGTGTTCCTGCGGGACCAGGCCACCGACGCCGGGGTCGAGCCCAACGGGACCGACCCGGTGTGGGCGAGCCCGGACATCAAGGTCTGCCCGACCACGGCGGACTGCGCCACGACCTACCAGCCGCCCGTGGGCTCCACGAGCTGGATCCACGTGCGGCTGAACAACCCCGGCCCGTACGGGTCCGGCACGGGCGCGGGCACGCTCAAGCTGTACTGGGTGAACCCGAGCGGGTCGACGGTGTGGAACGAGGCGACCGGCGGCGACTGGACGTTCATCGGCCAGCAGGCCGCGACCGTCCCGGCGGGCACGACCGTGGTGAAGGTGCCGTGGACGAACGTGCCCGGACCCGGCCACTTCTGCCTGCTGGCGCGCTGGGTGTCCGCGAACGACCCGATGACCTGGGTCGAGGGCCCCAACACCGCGCAGAACGCGAAGAACAACAACAACATCGCGTGGCGGAACGTGGACACCGTGCGGGTGCGCCCGACCGCGCCCGGCCGCACGAGCTTCACCCTGGGCAACGCGGTGGAGAAGGAGATCCGCACCGACCTGCTGTTCACCAGCCCCGGCAAGCCGTTCGTCGGCGCGGGCAAGGTCGTGGTGGACCTGGGCCGGGAGCTGTTCGAGCGGTGGCAGGCCTCGGGCGGGCAGGCGCGCGGGATCGAGCGGGTCGGTGAGACGGCCGTGCAGGTGCTCGACCCGAAGCAGGCGGCGCTGACCGGGATCGCGGTGCGGCCCGGCGAGCGGTTCACGGCGGGCCTGGAGTTCCACGGCGGCGAGCCGGGCGGCGAGTACCTGCTGCACGTGGTGCAGCGCCTGGGCGAGGAGGAGCTGGGCGGCGTCGCTTACCAGGTCCTGGTGGAGAAGGAGTAGGTGGAGCAGGAGCAGGCGGAGGAGGAGTAGGCGCGCGGGAGCCCTGAGCGGGTTCTGGGAACGGCAGGGCGGCCCCTCGACCTGAGGGGTCGCCCGATCCGCTCAGGGGGATCTCGGTTACCCCTCAGCTCGACTCGGCCGTTGGCGATCCTCCGACCGAGACCGGCGAACAGAGTCCGGCGAAGAGAGCGGAGCACCGTCGTGCCGTTCACCAGCAACCGAGTCAGAGCGGAACTCGCGCGAGCCACCGGGGCGTTGGCCGAGGCGGAGCAGGACACCGCCGCGGTGACCGCCGTGGTCAAGGCGCTGGACGGGGTCAGGTCCTCCCGCGACGCCGCCAAGGCCGCGCTGGACGTCGTCAGGCAGCGGTTCGGCTGGGTGTACGGCTCCTACTGGCAGGTGGACGGGACGGGCGGGGCGCTGCGGTTCGCGGTCGAGTCCGGCGACGCGGGCGAGGAGTTCCGCAAGGTCACGCAGGAGGCGTCGTTCGCCGAGGGCGTCGGCCTGTCCGGGCGGGCCTGGCGCAGCCGCGACCTGGTGTTCGTCGGGGACCTCGGCACGCTGCGGGACTGCGTGCGCGCGCCCGTCGCGCAGAAGGTCGGCGTGAAGTCCGGCATCTGCTTCCCGCTGACCGAGGGCGGCCGGGTCGTCGGCACGATGGACTTCTTCTCCCTGGAGGAGCTGAACCCGTCCAAGCAGCGCCTGGAGGTGCTGCGCAGCATCGGGCTGCTGGTCGCCCAGGCCATGGAGCGGGTGGCCGACGTCGAGCACCAGGCCGCGGCGGCGCTGGACATCCAGGCGGTGAACGCGGTGCTGCGCGGGCTGGGCTCGGCCGCCTCCGAGGAGGAGGCGACCCGGCAGGCGCTGGAGACGGTGCGCAGCGAGTTCGGCTGGGCGTACGGCTCGTTCTGGGCGGTGGACCCGACCGGGCAGGAGCTGCGGTTCGTCACCGAGTCCGGCGACGCGGGCGAGGAGTTCCGCCGGATCACCCGCGAGGCCTCGTTCCGGCAGGGCGTGGGGCTGGCGGGGCGGGCCTGGAAGTCGCGCGAGATGCTGTTCGTCCCGGACCTGGCCGAGATGACCGACTGCGTGCGGGCGCCCGCGGCGCGGCGGGTGGGCGTGAAGTCCGGGGTGTGCCTGCCGCTGGTCGTGCACGGCGCGGTCGTGGGCACGATGGACTTCTTCTCCCTGTCGGAGATCGAGCTGACCGGGAGCCGGGCGGACGCGCTGCGCAACACGGCCTTCCTGGTGTCGCAGTCGTTGGAGCGGATCAGGGAGACGACCCGGATCAGCTCGGCGGGCGCGGAGCTGGTGACCTCCATCGAGGAGGTGGAGCGCAACGTCGTGCGGGCGACCGGGGTGGCGGCCGAGGCGGCGACGCTGACCAGCGGCGCGAACCAGGCGGTCGGCAGGCTGGCGCAGTCCAGCAACGAGGTCGGCGACGTCGTGAAGGTCATCAACAGCATCGCCGAGCAGACCAACCTGCTCGCGCTGAACGCCACCATCGAGGCCGCGCGCGCCGGTGACGCGGGCAAGGGCTTCGCCGTGGTCGCCAACGAGGTCAAGGACCTCGCGCAGGGCACCGCCCGCGCGACCGAGGACGTGGCGCGGCTGATCAGCGCGATCCAGTCCGACGCGAGCAGCGTGGTGACCTCGCTGGCCGAGATCGAGCACATCGTCGACCGGATCAACGAGACCCAGACGATGATCGGCGGCGTGCTGACCGAGCAGGCCGCCGTCACCCGCGACATCGTCGGGGCCTGACCGCCCCGGACCTCCGCTCACCCGCTCGTGCGACCCGCGCCACGTCCTCCCGGATTCCCCTCAGGAGGCGTGGCGCGCGGTCGTTCGGGGCCCCGAGACCTGGTCACCCGACCGGGCAACCACCACCCGAGAGGGAGCACCATGGGCAACCCCACGGACCGATCCGCCACCACCGGCGCGGGGTGGTGGACGAACGCGCGCGTGAGCGTGAAGATCCTGCTCGCCGTCGGCCTCGTCGCACTGGTCGCGCTGGTGACCGGCGTGGTGTCGTGGGTGCGCCTCGGCGCGCTCAACGAGCAGGTCCAGGGCATCAAGAACGAGAGCATGGTCCGGCAGGCGAACCTGCTGCGCGTGCAGAACGCGACAGCCGCCATGTACCGGGGCATGTACCTGTTCGACAGCGCGGCCTCGGCCGAGGGCAAGGCCGAGGGCGAGAAGCTGGTCAAGGACGCCGAGTCCGATCTGGACGCGGCGGGTTCCGCCTACACCTCGACGCCGTCGTCCAGCGCCGGGTGGCGCCAGCAGGTCGAGCTGTACGGCGCTTCCTGGAACACCTACCGGGGGCTGCTGAACGTCGTGCTGTTCGGCGACGCGGCCCCGGCGGGCGTGACCGTGCCCACCAGCCCGGCCGAACTGGGCAAGGCGTTCGTCGACGCCGAGAACGGCATGAACTCCGCGATCGCCGCGCTGTCGGCGCTGGAGCAGTCCGACGGCCAGGCGGCGGCCGAGGCCGCCGACGCGACCGTCGAGTCGGCCCGGCTGTGGACGGCCGTGGTGCTGGTGGTCGGGCTCGCCGCGGCGCTGGCGCTGGCGCTGCTGACCGGCCGCAGCATCGGGCGCCGGTTGGAGCGGGTGCGCGACGTGCTGACCGGCATGGCCGACGGCGACCTGACCGGGTCGGCGCCGGTGGACTCGCGGGACGAGGTCGGCGAGATGGCGCTGGCGGTGAACCGGGCGACCCAGAACGTGCGGGGCACCGTGGCCGCGCTGGCGGGCAGCGCGCAGGCGCTCGCGGTGAACTCGCGGCAGCTCAGCTCCTCGGCGGACCGGATCGCCGGGAGCGCGCAGGACACCGCCGGGCGGACCGACGAGCTGGCCGAGGCCTCGGAGGAGGTCTCGCGGAACGTGCAGACCGTCGCCGCCGGGGCCGAGCAGATGGGCGCGGCGATCCAGGAGATCTCGCAGTCCGCGAGCGACGCGGCGGACGTGGCGGCGCAGGCCGTGCAGGCCGCCGCGGTGACCAACGCGACCGTGGCGAAGCTGGGCGAGTCGTCGGTGGAGATCGGCAACGTGGTCAAGGTGATCACCTCGATCGCGGAGCAGACCAACCTGCTGGCGCTGAACGCCACGATCGAGGCCGCGCGCGCCGGTGAGGCGGGCAAGGGCTTCGCGGTGGTCGCGAACGAGGTCAAGGAGCTGGCCCAGGAGACCGCGAAGGCCACCGAGGACATCTCGCGGCGGGTGGAGGCGATCCAGGCCGACACCGGCGGCGCGGTGACCGCGATCGAGGAGATCGGGCAGATCATCGCCCGGATCAACGACTACCAGCTGACCATCGCCTCGGCGGTGGAGGAGCAGACCGCCACCACGCAGGAGATGAACCGCGGCATCAACGAGGCCGCGGTCGGGACCACCCGGATCGCCGGGAGCATCTCGACGGTGGCCGGGGCGACCCGGACCACCTCGGCGACCGTGGTGGAGACGCAGGGCGCGGCCGTGGAGCTGTCCCGGATGTCGGCCGAGCTGCAGGAGCAGGTGGACCGGTTCCGGATCTGAGGTCGGGCGGGGGGCGGCCCCCGCGCAGGGACCACCGGGAGGTTGGCGGGCTGACCCGCCGGCCTCCCGGTGCCGTTTCCGGCGGTTCTCGGGCCGGGCGGCGCTCAGGGCCGGTGGCGCTCAGGCCCGGCGGCCCTCCAGCAGGGCCTGGGCGAGCGGGGTGAGGGAGTGCAGCACGGTGCGGCCCTCGCGCCTGCTCACCACCAGGCCGGAGTCGCGCAGCACGCCGACGTGCTCGCTCGCCGAGGCCGGGGACAGCCGCAGCCTGGCCGCCAGCTCGGTCGTGGTGGCCGTCCCGGTCAGCGCGGCCAGCACGGCGGCGCGCGTGCGGCCGAGCAGCGCGCCGAGCGAGCGGGACCGGTCGGGCGTCCAGCTGGCCGGGTGGCGGACCGGGTAGACGATCACCGGGGGCAGCGCGGGGTCCACCAGCGCCACCGGGTTGCCCCAGCAGAAGTAGGACGGGATCAGCAGCACGCCGCGCCCGCCGAGCCGGACGTCCAGCGGTTTCGGGTAGTCGGCCTCCAGCACCGGCGGGTTCCACCGCAGGGTGGGGCGCAGGGTCTCCAGCGCGGCGTGGACGCCCGCGTCCAGGATGGTCCGCCCGAGCACCGCGCGCTCCGCCGCGACCGCCGCCTGCGCGTCCTCCCACGCCGGGCGCACGAGGACGTCGTGCACGCCCTTGAGCGCGCTCACGAGCTCGTCCAGGGCGTCCCGGTCGCACCGGGCCACCCGGTGGGCCCACGCGGGCAGCGGGCGGCTGCGGGCCGCGTAGGCGATGTCGCCGAGCAGCCGCAGCGACGGCGTGCCGCGCACCGCCTCCAGCCCCGCCGCGATGCCGTGCCGCCCCTCGGCCGGGGTGAGGAAGTCCGGGAAGTAGCCCTCGCGCGGCACCAGCTGGCGGACCATCCGCACCTGGGCCTGCACCCCGCGCTCCACCACGGCGAGCCGGGCGCGGTTGCGCCACGGCTCGAACACCGGCACGTCGTCGTTCGCCAGGCGGTAGAGGCCCAGCACGGTCTCCCAGAGGGGGTCGGGGTCGCGGGCCAGCTCGGTGCGCGCCAGGTCGGCGTCCGTGAAGTGGATGCGCAGCACACCGGCTGACGCTAACCACCTGGTCGGGCGCGCACAGCGGTTCCGGGCAGGCCGCACCGAACAGAGCAGCGCTTCCGGCAGCCACGTCGAGAGCGAGAGCAACAAGCCGAAACCCCCGTCCGCCTCCGGGCGGACGGGGGCCGACACCTCCCCGCGCGCCGAATGCGCGGGTCGATTTCCGCTTGGCTGAAGGTCGAACCGGAGAGCGCGCCGCGCGCGACGCCCGCACCGCCACTCCGCGCCGCGCCCCGAAGGCCCCGCCACCGCCGCGCGCCCCGCGTTGAAACAAATCAACGAACAACAGCCCGGAACCGAAAGCCAGCCACATCGCCGCCCGCGCCGGAAAGGGGTCCGCACCGGACCGCACCAGCGCGGGAGCGCGTCGCGCCGGACCGGGCGCGGGAATCCCCGCAACCCGCGGACCCCACCACCGAACACCCCCGCCCGACCGCGCGCGCATTCCGGTTCGGACACCCGCCGGAAACCCCCGGCGGTCACCCCCGGAAAAGCGGAACCCCCGCCCCGCGCGGAAACGCGGAACGGGGGCGCGGAGCCGGTGGCGGGACTTGAACCCGCAACCTTTCGCTTACAAGGCGAGTGCTCTGCCAATTGAGCTACACCGGCGTGACCTTCGGCCCTTGCTGCCTTCCGGGCGGAAGCCTGGCACATCGTAAGTGGTCCCCACTCGTGCCACTTGCGCCGAGCGGTGCGCTCAGCCGGTCGAGCGGTTGGGCCATCCGCAGGACGGGGGTACCGTCCACACGGCTGCGGGAGAGCTGGAAACCGCTGGCCAGCGGCATCGACGATGCTCGACGCACCGTGATCAACTCACCGGGGCAGGGTCCCCCTATCAGGGGTGTCCGATGCCACAGCTACTGGTGTGGCGATGTCGGCGTGGCGCAGTGACGATCTTGGCGGAGGTGAGCACTGGTGTCGACCAGGCGCAAGCGGTACCGGGAGCCCGCGACGCTGCCCGACCTGTGGCGTCCCGTCGAGGGTCCGTCCCTGCCGGACGCGCCCGTGGTCCACCTGGTGCTGGACCTGGCCCTGCGCGTGGGCGAGGTCCAGCTGGCCAGCGGGGCGGGGGCGGCCGACGTGGCGGCGACGGTGAGCGCCGTGGCCCAGGCCTACGGGATGCCGAGGGTCGAGGTGGACGTGACGTTCACCGCGATCACCGTGTCCTGCCACCGGGGCACCTCGGCCGCACCGGTGACCTCGCTGCGCGTGGTGCGCTCGCGCGGACTGGACTACACCCGGCTGGACACGCTGGAGGACCTGATCCGGCGGATCGCCGAGAACGAGGTGACCGCCGAGGAGGCCTACTCCGAGCTGGACCGCATCACCACCGCCCCGCACCCGTACCCCCGCTGGGTGGCCACGGCGGCGTGGGCGGGCATGGCGGCCTCGGTGGCGCTGCTGGTGGGCGGCGGCGCCCTGCTGGCGCTGTCGGCCGCGCTGGTGACCGCGCTCGTCGACCGGGTCGGCCGCCTGCTGAACCGGCGCTCGCTGCCCTTCTTCTTCCAGCAGGCGGCGGGCGGGATCCTGGCCACCGCGTTCGCGCTCGCCCTGTACGCCACCGACCTGCTGCCCGGCGTGCGCCCGTCGCTGCTGGTGGCCACCGGCATCGTGGTGCTGCTGTCCGGGCTGTCCCTCGTGGGCACCGTGCAGGACGCCATAACGGGCTACAACGTCACGGCGGCGGGCCGGTTCGTGGAGATCGTCATGCTCACCTCGGGCCTGATCGCGGGCGTCGCGCTGACCCTGCGCGCGGGCGTGCAGCTCGGCGTGCTGACCACGATGGCCGACCCGCTGCCCGCGCTGATCTCGACCGTGCCGCTCCAGCTGGCCACCGGCGCGGCCACGTCCATGTTCTTCGCGCTGGCCAGCTACGCCCGCCCCAAGGCGCTGCTGGTGGCCGCGGGCGCGGGCGCGGTGGGCACCACCTCGTACGGGCTGCTCGCGGTCACCGGCCTGAACACCATCGTCTGCGCCGCCGCCGCGGCCACCCTGGTCGGCTTCGTCGGCGCGCTGGTGTCCCGCAAGCTGCGCACCCCGCCGCTGGTGGTGGCGGTCGCGGGCATGGTGCCGCTGCTGCCCGGCTGGACGATCTACCGGGGCCTGTACCAGCTGACCGCCGACGGCGACCCGGCCGGGCTGTCCACCCTGGTCTACGCGGGCGGCACCGCGCTGGCGCTGGCCAGCGGCGTGGCGCTCGGCGAGTTCCTCGGCGAGCCGGTGCGCACCGGCTTCGGCAGGCTGGAGCGGCGCCTCGCGGGGCCCCGGCTGTCCGGCCCGCTGTGGCCAACACGACGTCGTTCGGAGTAATCCCACAGGTGAACCCGGTGTGACGGGGGTGACGGCAGGGCATCCAGCCCCCGCACCCCCACTAACCTCGTGCGTGGGCGAGACGAATCCTTGAGGAGGCGCTACCCGGTGAGCAGCATTGGCGAGAACGGCGCGGATTTCCTGGTCGTGGCCAACCGCCTGCCGGTCGACCTGGAGCGGCTGCCCGACGGCACGCAGCGGTGGAAGCACAGCCCCGGCGGGCTGGTGAGCGCGCTGGAGCCGTTCCTGCGGGTGCACAGCGGCGCGTGGGTCGGCTGGCCCGGCGTGGCCGACGCGGACGTGGAGGCGTTCGAGGAGGACGGCCTCCAGCTCCACCCGGTGTCGCTCAGCACCGCCGAGGTCACCGACTACTACGAGGGGTTCTCCAACGGCACGCTGTGGCCGCTGTACCACGACGTGGTCGAGCGGCCCGCGTTCCACCGGCGCTGGTGGAACACCTACGTGCGGGTGAACCAGAGGTTCGCGGACGTGACGGCGAAGGTCGCCGCGCACGGCGCGACGGTGTGGGTGCAGGACTACCAGCTGCAGCTGGTGCCCGCGATGCTGCGGGAGCTGCGGCCGGACCTGCGGATCGGCTTCTTCCTGCACATCCCGTTCCCCCCGGTCGAGCTGTTCATGCAGCTGCCGTGGCGCACCGAGATCATCCGCGGCCTGCTCGGCGCGGACCTGGTCGGGTTCCACCGGCCGGGCGGCGCGCAGAACTTCCTGTGGCTGGCCCGCAGGCTGGTCGGCCTCGAGCCCAGCCGGGGCGCGGTCGGCGTGCGCACGCGGCCCGGTGTCGTGCAGGTGGGCGACCGCACGGTGCGGGTGGGCGCGTTCCCGATCTCGATCGACTCCTCGGCGCTGGACGCCCTGGCCCGCTCCAAGGAGGTCCAGGCGCGGGCCAGGCAGATCCGGGAGGACCTGGGCAACCCGAAGAAGGTGCTGCTCGGCGTCGACCGGCTCGACTACACCAAGGGCATCGACGTCCGGCTCCGGGCGCTCAACGAGCTGCTGGAGGACGGCAGGGTCGCGCCCGAGGACGTGGTGATGGTCCAGCTGGCCACGCCCAGCCGGGAGCGGGTCGAGCACTACAAGCAGATGCGCGGCGACATCGAGCGCATGGTGGGCAGGCTCAACGGCGAGTTCTCCCGCGTCGGCAGGCCGGTGCTGCACTACCTGCACCAGTCGGTCGACCGCAAGGAGCTGACCGCGTTCATGCTCGCCGCCGACGTCATGGTGGTGACGCCGGTGCGCGACGGGATGAACCTCGTCTGCAAGGAGTACGTGGCGAGCAGGCACGACCTCGGCGGGGCGCTCGTGCTGAGCGAGTTCGCGGGGGCCGCGGCGGAGCTGACCTCGGCTTTCCTGGTCAACCCGCACGACCTCGACGGGGTGAAGAAAGCGCTTGAGGACGCCCTAGCTCTCGATCCCGCGGAGGGCCGCCGTAGGATGCGCGCTCTGCGCCGCCAAGTCCTCACGCACGACGTCGACCGATGGGCTCGCTCGTTCCTTGAAGCCTTGGGCGCGCAAACAGCCGTCTGAACCGTTCCAAGCAAGTTCAGGAACGAGTCGGTTCAGCTGAACCTAGACCTTACGTCACCCGAGCACTGAGGAGGGGCGTTGACGGCCGAGGCCCTCCCCGCCGAACTTCGTCGAGCCATCGTCCAGCTCGCCAGGACACCACGACTGCTGGTGGCCTGCGACTACGACGGCACCCTGGCTCCGATCGTGGAGAACCCCGAAGACGCCCGACCGCTGCCGGAGGCGGTGGGCGCGCTGCGCTCGCTCGCCGGGCTGCACGAGACGACGACCGCCGTGATCTCCGGGCGCGCGCTGCGCGACCTGGCGACGCTGTCCAGGCTGCCCGCGGAGGTGCACCTGGTCGGCTCGCACGGCTCCGAGTTCGACGTCGGCTTCGTGCACGCGCTGGACGCGGACGCCAGGGCGTTGCACCGCAGGCTGGAGGACGAGCTCGAGAAGCTCGTCGACGGCAGCGAAGGCGTGTCACTGGAGATCAAGCCCGCCAGCATCGCCGTGCACGTGCGGCGGGCGCCCGCCGAGGTCGGCGAGCGCGTGCTGGAGGCGGTGCGCACCGGTCCCTGCACGTGGGACGGCGTGCAGGTCACCGAGGGCAAGGCCGTGGTGGAGCTCGCCGTGGTGCAGACCGACAAGGGCCACGCCCTCGACGTCCTGCGCCACCGCGTGTCCGCCACGGCGTCCGTGTTCGTCGGCGACGACGTCACGGACGAGAAGGCGTTCGCCCGGTTGTCCGGGCCGGACGTCGGCATCAAGGTCGGCGACGGCGAGACGCTGGCGCAGTACCACATCACCGACTCGCCCGACGTGGCGATGGTGCTGGCGCTGCTGCTGGAGGAGCGCAGGAACTGGCTGCACGGCGACCAGGCCGTGCCGATCGAGCGGCTGACCATGCTCGCCAACGAGCGGTCGGTCGCGCTGGTCACCCCGGACGCCAGGGTGAACTGGCTGTGCCACCCGGAGCCGGACTCGGCGGCGGTGTTCGCCGACCTGCTCGGCGGCCCGTCCGCGGGCCACTTCACGATCAAGCCGGAGCACGGCTCGCTGCCGCTGGGCCAGCGCTACGTGCCGGGCACGATGGTCGTGGAGACCCGGTGGTCGCGGCTGCTGGTCACCGACTACCTGGACCACGACCTGCCGGGCCACCGCACCGACCTGGTGCGGCGGATCAGCGGGTCCACGAACGCGGTCATCACCTTCGCGCCCCGGCCCGAGTTCGGGCAGGTGCCGGTGCGGCTGCTGCGCGAGCGCGACGGCCTGCGGGTCGCGGGCACCTCGGAGCCGATGGTGCTGCGCTCGCCGGGCGTGGACTGGGAGATCACCAGCGACGGCGTGCAGGAGACCGCGGTCGCGGTCGTGCGGCCGAGGGAGGGCGCGGCGATCCTGCTGGAGCTGCGCTGCGGCACGGACGACCTGTCCGAGAGCACGCTGGGCGAGCCCGAGCGGCGCGCCCGCGCGGGCGGGTTCTGGTCGGACTGGGCGGCGACGCTGAAGCTGCCGTCGGTCGAGCCGGAGCTGGTGCTGCGGTCGGCGCTGACCCTCAAGGGCCTGGTGCACCACGAGACCGGGGCCATCATGGCGGCGGCGACCACGTCGCTGCCCGAGGAGCTCGGCGGCATCCGGAACTGGGACTACCGCTACTGCTGGCTGCGGGACGCGGCGCTGACCGCGCAGGCGCTGGTGTCGGTCGGCTCGCTGACCGAGGCCGAGGCGTTCCTGGGCTGGGTGCACGGCGTGCTGGACACGCTGCCCGGCCCGGAGCGGCTGCACCCGCTGTACACGCTGCAGGGCACCATGCTGGGCGCCGAGGCGGTCATCGACACGCTGCCCGGCTACGCGGGGTCGCGGCCGGTGCGCGTGGGCAACCTGGCGAACCAGCAGGTGCAGCTGGACGTGTTCGGGCCCGTCGTGGACCTGGTCGCCGAGCTGGCGAGCGCGCGCGGCGCGCTCACCGACGAGGACTGGCGGATGGTCCAGGCCATGGCGGAGGCCGTGGCGCGGCGGTGGCACGAGCCGGACCACGGCATCTGGGAGGAGCGGCACGCTCCCCGGCACCACGTGTACTCGAAGGTCATGTGCTGGGTCACGCTGGACCGCGCGGTGCGGTTGGCCGAGCAGTACGGGCGCGCCCTCGACCCGTCGTGGCCGGTGCTGCGGGACACGATCGCCACGGACGTGCTGAAGAACGGGTGGAGCGACGTCGCCCAGTCCTTCACGACCGCGTACGACGGCGACGACTTGGACGCGGCCTCGCTGCACGTGGGGCTGACCGGGCTGATCGACCCGACGGACGAGCGGTTCCAGGCCACGGTCACCGCGATCGAGGCGGAGCTGCGGTCCGGGTCCACGGTGTACCGGTACCGGCGCGACGACGGTCTTCCCGGCGACGAGGGCGGGTTCCACCTGTGCGCCGCGTGGATGATCGAGTCGTACCTGCTGACCGGTCGGCGGACGGAGGCCGAGGAGCTGTTCGCGCAGATGGTCGACGCCGCCGGGCCCACCGGGCTGCTGCCGGAGGAGTACGACCCGATCGCGGAGCGCTCGCTGGGCAACCACCCGCAGGCGTACAGCCACCTCGGGCTGATCCGGTGCGCGCAGCTGCTGGCGAAGTGAGCTGACCGCCCCGCGGGGCGGTGATCGACGCGGAACCCCCGTTCCCGGCCTCGCGGCCGGGGGCGGGGGTTCCGGCTTGTCGCCACCGGCGCGTCAGGACCGCTCGGCGAGCGCCGCAGGCACGAGGTCGACCGCGGGGGCGCCGGACGCCGGGTTCCGGCCGGTGACCAGGGTGCCGTCGCGCCTGGTGAACGGGGCGCGCCCTGCACGTGGTGCGCGCCGGGCGTGCGGGGCGGCCGGTTCCTCGGCCCGGTGGCCGGCGGGGCGGCGGTAGCCGTCGGTGCGCTCCCGCGCGTCGGCGGCGGACATGACGATCAGGGTGCGGCTCACGGGGGTTCCGCTGTCCTCTGTGGATGGTTGGGGTCGGCTGGAACTCGGTCGGCAGGGCTTGGTCGGCGTGGCTCGGTCGGTGCGGCTCAGGCGGTGGGGTGGTCGGTCCTGGGGGCGCTGTCCGCCTCGGCGGCGAGGTTCGCGCGCAGGGCGTCGACCTTGGCGGTGGCGTAGGCGTGCGAGTCGGAGCCGAGGACCTGGCGCAGCGGCGCGCCCGCGACCGAGGCCCGCGCGATGATCTCGGCCGCGCCCCGCGCCGGGTCGCCGAGCTGGGAGCCCTGCAGGGCGCGGTGGTCGGCGACCATCCGCCGGATCCGCGGGTAGTGGTCGGTGGTGGTCTCGGGCAGCGCGAGGGAGTCGGGGCTGAGGAACGAGGTGCGGAAGTAGCCGGGTTCCACGAGGGTGACCTCGACGCCGTGCTCGGCCACCTCGCCCGCCAGCGCCTCGGTCAGGGCCTCCAGCGCGAACTTGCCCGCGCAGTACAGGGCCCAGCCGGGCAGCGAGACCAGGCCGAGCACCGAGGAGATGTTGACGACCCGGCCGGAGCGCTGCTCCCGCATGACCGGGAGCGCGGCGCGCAGCACGTTCCACACGCCGACGACCTGCACGTCCAGCATGTCCCGGACGGCCTCGGCGGTGGTCTCCTCCACGGCGGCCAGGTAGCCGTAGCCCGCGTTGTTGACCACCACGTCCAGTCGGCCGAAGCGCTCGGCGGCGGCGGTGACGGCGCGCTGGACGTCGGCCTCGTCGGCGAGGTCCACGGTGAGCGGCAGCAGGCGGGTGGTGTCGGCGTCGGCGAGGGCGGCGCGGAGGCGGTCGGCGGAGCGGGAGGTGGCGGCGACGTCGGCGCCCCGCGCGAGCAGCTGGCGGACGAGTTCGAGGCCGAGGCCCTTCGACGCGCCGGTGACGAACCAGGTGGTGGGGGTGGTCATGGGGTGGTGCCTCCGGGGTTCGGGTGTCGCGCTCTGGGGACGCCTTGAGCCTGCTGCGCCGGGAGGGCTTCCGGGGGCGCTCGGCGGGCCCTGCGCCGACTAGGACGCGCAGTCCTGCCCGAGGGCCTCCGGGGCGGGTGGCGGGGTGGGCAGACTGGGGGTGTGGCGCAGAACAACGCGGAGCTGGCGGACTTCCTGAAGCGGGCTCGCGCGCAGAGCGACCCGGAGCGGGCCGGGCTGCCGCCGGACGGGCGGGTGCGGCGGGTGCCGGGGTTGCGGCGCGAGGAGGTGGCGCGGCTGGCCGGGGTGTCCGCGGACTACTACGCGCGGTTGGAGCAGGGGCGGCGGATCGTGCCGTCGCCCGCGGTGGTCGACGCGCTCGGGCGGGCGCTCGGGCTCGACGACGCGGGGCAGGCGCACCTGCGGGACCTGATCGGCGTCGGCGGCCCGGTCGCGCGGCGGCGGAGCACGGGGGCGCAGCGGCTGCGGCCGGGCGTGCACCAGCTGTTCGACTCGCTGGACGGGGTGCCCGCGCTGGCGCTGGGGCGGCGCACGGACGTGCTGGCGGCGAACCGGTTGGCGCGGGCGCTGTTCACCGACTTCGAGGCGATCCCCGCGCCCCGCCGGAACTACGCCCGCTGGATGTTCCTGGACCCGGCGGCGCGGGCGCTGTTCGCGGACTGGGAGGAACAGGCGCGCAACGCCGTGGAGAGCCTGCGGCTGGAGGTCGGCCGCGACCCCGGCGACCGGGCCGCGCTGGCGCTGCTGGCGGAGCTGCGGGAGCAGAGCCCGGAGTTCGACGGGTGGTGGGAGCAGCACCGGGTGCACCAGCGCACGCACGGCTCCAAGCGCCTGGCGCACCCGCTGGTGGGCGAGCTGACCGTGGAGTACGAGACCGTCGTGCTGCCGGGCGACCCGGACACGACGCTGTTCCTGTACACGGCGGAGGCCGGGACGGCGTCCAGGCAGGCGCTGGACCTGCTGGCGAGCTGGACCCTGACGGCGCCCGCGCGGTGAGGCCGGGGGTGGCCACCCGCCGTCCCGCCGCTCGACCGGCCGCCGTCCCGCAGGCCGTCGCCCTGCTGCCCGCCACCCCGCCCGCCGCCCACCGGCAGCCGCCGCCCACCGGCCGTTCGCGCCCGCCGCGCCCGCCGCGCCCGCCGCCTTCCGTCCCCGCTACTCGTCCTTGCTGCTCCCCCGCTTCCCCGTGATCTTCAGCAGCCGCAGCGCCTCGCCGAGGTCGTTGGCCACCAGCGCGCGGGTCTCCTTCGGCAGCGGACCGGCGTCCGGGGGGACCAGGGCCCTGGTGTAGCCGAGCCTGGCCGCCTCGCTGAGCCTGCGGCCCACGCCGTTGACCCGGCGCAGCTCGCCCGACAGCCCCACCTCGCCGACCACCACCAGGTCGTGCGGCAGCGGCTGGTCCACGGCCGCCGACGCGACCGCGAGCGCCAGCGCCAGGTCCACCGACGGCTCCACCAGCCGCATCCCGCCCACGGTCGCGGTGAACACGTCCTTGTTGCCCAGCGGGACCCGGCCGCGCTTCTCCAGCACCGCCATCACCATCGCCACCCGCGCCGAGTCCAGCCCGCTCACCGCGCGCCGGGGCGCGGGCAGGCTGGTCGGCGCCACCAGCGCCTGCACCTCGCCCAGCAGCGGTCGCTTGCCCTCCACCACGACCGTCACCGCCGAGCCGGTCACGTCCTGCTCGCGCCGGTTCAGGAACAGGCCGGAGGGGTCCGGCACGCCGACGATGCCGTCGTCGCGCAGCTCGAAGCAGCCGACCTCGTCCGCCGCGCCGAACCGGTTCTTGATGCCGCGCAGCAGCCTCAGCGTCGAGTGCCGGTCGCCCTCGAACTGGAGCACCACGTCGACCAGGTGCTCCAGCACCCTCGGGCCCGCGACCGAGCCGTCCTTGGTCACGTGCCCCACCAGGACGATCGGCAGGTTCCGCTCCTTGGCCACCGAGATCAGCCCGGACGTCACCGCCCGCACCTGGCTCACGCCGCCCGGCATCCCGTCGATGCTCAGCGACGACATGGTCTGCACCGAGTCGACGATCATCATGCTCGGCTTGACCGCGTCCACCTGCCCGAGCACGGCCGAGATGTCGCTCTCGGCGGCGAGGTAGATCTCGTCGTGCAGGTTCCCGGTGCGGTCGGCGCGCAGCCGGACCTGCCCCGCCGACTCCTCACCGGTCACGTAGAGGCACCGGCCGACCGTGCTGGCCCACTGGTGGGCGACCTCCAGCAGGAGGGTCGACTTGCCGACGCCGGGTTCGCCCGCCAGCAGGACGACCGCACCGGGGACGAGCCCGCCGCCGAGCACCCGGTCCAGCTCGCCGACCCCGGTGGCCGAGGCCCGCGAGGACTCGATGTCGACCTGGCCGATGGGCCGCGCGTCGCCGCTCGTGGCGCCCGCGAGGAACCGCGCGGGCGCGGCGGCCCCGCGCTCCTCGACCGTGCCCCACGCCTGGCACTCCGGGCAGCGCCCGACCCACTTGGACACCTCGTGCCCGCACTCAGCGCACCGGTAGACGGGCCGGGCCGCCCGAACGTTCTTGGCCACCCGGCCAGGCTAACCACCACCCCCGACAGCCCGGCCGCAGCACGCCCGAGCGGGCCCCGCGAGGACCACCGACCACCCCTGCGGCACCCCGCACCCGCGCGCTGCGGCGCACCGACGCGGCGGGAACCGCCCAGCGGAAGGCCCGCGCCGCCCGAGGCGGGGCGGGCGGCGGTCCGGCGGGCGCGCCGAACGGCCGCGAACGTCGCAGCGGGACTCCGCAAGGCCGGAGGGCTCGGGGCGCCCCGCAAGCGCTTCCGCCCCACCACCGCGCCCCCGCGCGATCACCGCGCGTCGACCACCGACCCCGTTCCGCCACCCCCACGGCCCCGGAACGACGCCGAGGGCCCCGCACCGGTGTCATCCACCGGCGAGGGGCCCTCGGCGAAGCTCAGGGGCGCTCAGGCGTCCGATCGGGACGCCCGCGGGCTCAGTGCTCGGACTTCTGCTCCACGCGGGCCTCGGGCGTCGCGCCGATCGGCACGTCCAGGGTCAGCTGCCCGGCCTTCTCGAACCGGAACGTCACCTTGATGGTCTGACCGGGGCGCACGTCCTGCTTGAAGTCCGGCAGCACGATCCGCACCTTGCCCGGCTCGGCCGTGGCCTCGGGCGCGGAGGAGGGGTTGCCGCTGCTCGGCGCGGCCGAGGACTGCGAGGCGGAGGACTGGGAGGTCGAGGACTGCGAGGCGGCGGACTGCGGGGCCGACGACGCGGAGGACGCGGAGGACGGCTGGCCGGACGACGGCGCCGACGCGCTCGACGGCGCGGAGGTGGTCGTGGGGCGCGCCGACGAGCTGCCGGGCGCGCTCTCCGCGGTCTCGGCCACGATGCTCGTGGTCGGCTCCAGCTCGACGTCGCCGCTCAGCTCGGCCTCGCCGGTCGCGGTGCTGGTGACGGAGGTGAGCCGGTCCAGCTCGGCGCCGTTGTTCACGATGGTGACGACCAGCGGCGCGGAGCCGCCCGTCGCGTAGTGCCCCTCCTCCACCGGGAACTGGAGCTGGGCGTCGCGGACCGCGATGACGCCCGCGTCGCCCGACGCGCCATTGACGGCGGCCACCTTGTGGCTGGTCTGGGTGATCTGCCCCGCGCCGCAAGCCGTTGCGATGAGACCGATGCCAGCGACCGCGGCGGCGACGACGACCGCGCGGCGAGGAGCTGGGGACTTCTGCTGTGCGCGACCCACGGCTGCTCAGATCCTTCCGGTGTGTTGACGGGAGCGGCAGGACCAGGCCCGACCACCGATCAAGGAGCCTAACCGGGACCGCCCCGACCGGCGGCACGTGGTGGCCTAGCGCACGGTGACGCAGCGCTTCCGTTGCACGCGAACAGGTGGTTTGTCAACCCCCCGCGCGGCCCTGACCAGCGCGAACCGATCTCCGGAGACCGATGAGGGGATTGCTTGGCGTGTTAGGATGGAGTTAGCGAAAGGGGCAGAGGACACATGGTTTTCAAGGTCGGAGAGACCGTCGTCTACCCGCACCACGGTGCCGCTCTCATCGAAGCGATCGAGACCCGCGTGATCAAGGGCGAGGAGAAGAAGTACCTCGTCCTCAAGGTCGCCCAGGGTGACCTCACCGTCCGCGTCCCCGCAGACAACGCCGAGATCGTAGGCGTGCGCGACGTGGTCGGCCAAGAGGGTCTGGACAAGGTCTTCGAGGTGTTGCGCGCTCCCCACACCGAGGAGCCGACCAACTGGTCGCGGCGGTACAAGGCCAACCTGGAGAAGCTCGCGTCCGGTGACGTGAACAAGGTGGCCGAAGTGGTGCGTGACCTCTGGCGGCGCGAGAAGGACCGCGGGCTGTCGGCGGGCGAGAAGCGGATGCTGGCGAAGGCCCGGCAGATACTGGTCAGCGAGCTGGCGCTGGCCGAGGGCACCGACGAGGACAAGGCCGAGGTCCTCCTCGACGAGGTCCTCGCGACCGCGTCCTGATCTTCACCGAGCAGACCGCACGGAACACCGCGAACATGGGTGTTGTCGCGCTCGTGCCCGCTGCGGGCCGGGGTGAGCGGCTGGGCTTCGGCATGCCCAAAGCGCTCGTCCCGGTGGCAGGCGTGCCACTCCTGGTGCGCGCGATCCGAGGGCTCTTCGAGTCCGGACGCGTGCGGCACGTCGTCGTCGCGGCGCCACCGTCCGATGTGGATCAGGTGAGAACCGTCACCGCCCCGCTGGCTCCCGCCGGTGGGGCGGTGCACGTGCTCGCGGGGGGAGCCGAGCGGTCGGACTCGGTCCGCCTGGCGCTGGAGCACGCGCTGGCCGAGGTGCCGGACGTGCGGGTGGTCCTGGTGCATGACGCCGCTCGCGCGTTCACCCCTCCCGCCGTGGTCCGGGACGTGGTGGACGCCGTGCTGGCGGGCCACCCCGCGGTCATCCCGGTGTTGCCCGTGGCGGACACCGTCAAACGGGTCGACCCGAAAGGGGTCGTCGTCGACACCCCGGACCGCTCGCTGCTGCGCGTCGTCCAGACGCCGCAGGGCTTCGACGCGGCCACGCTCCGCGCGGCTCACGAGTCGGGTCTGCACGCGACGGACGACGCGGGTCTCGTCGAGCGGCTCGGTGTGCCCGTCGTCACGGTCGCGGGCCACCAGGACGCGATGAAGGTCACCACGCCCTTCGACCTCGCGGTCGCGGAGGCGCTGCTCGTGGGAGGAACCGGGTGAGGGTCGGCATCGGCACGGACGTGCACCCCGTGGAGCCGGGTCGCGACTGCTGGATGGTCGGGCTGCTCTGGGAGGGCGCCGACGGGTGCGCCGGGCACTCGGACGGGGACGTGGCGGCGCACGCGCTGTGCGACGCGCTGCTGTCCGCGGCCGGGCTGGGCGACCTGGGCGCGGTGTTCGGCACCAGCGACCCGCGCTGGTCCGGCGCGCACGGCGTGGAGTTCCTCGCGGAGGCCCGGCGGCTGGTCGAGGCCGAGGGGTTCGTGGTCGGGAACGCGGCGGTCCAGGTGATCGGGAACGCGCCGCGCGTGGGCAAGCGGCGGGCCGAGGCGCAGAAGGTGCTGTCCGAGGTGCTCGGCGGGCCGGTCTCGGTGAGCGGGACGACCACGGACGGGCTCGGGCTGACCGGCCGCGGCGAGGGCGTCGCGGCGGTCGCGACCGCGCTGCTGCTGCCCAGGGGCTGACGCCCGGTCGCGGCGCCGGACGGCCGACACCCGGTCGCAGGCGGCCGGTCACCGACCGCTGATCACCGGCTGCTCCCACCGGGTGGGCCCAGCGCGGCGGGGTGTGGTGTGCGTCTTGTGGTCGGGACTTGCGGCGCGCCGACGACGTAGCGTGCTCGCACGTGACGATCCGCGCCGTGCTGTTCGACTTCTCCAATACGCTGTTCCGGTTGGAGCACCCCTCGTTCGCGCTCCACGGCGAGCTGATGCGGGCGCTGACCGCGCCGTTCGGCCTGCCGGACGGGCTCGCCGTGGACGCGGACACCTGGGAGCGGCGCGACCTCGACCCGGTGGCGCACCGCGAGGCGCACGTGGAGGCGCTGGCGAGCGCGGGCGCCGAGGACCCGGACGGGTTCTACGAGAGCCTGCTCTCCCCCACCCGCTGGCAGGCCTACCCGGACACCGCGGTCGCGCTGGGCACGCACCTGCGGACGGCCGTGGTGAGCAACATCGGCTGGGACGTGCGGTCGGTGTTCGCCAGGCACGGGGTGCTCGGGCGGGTGGACGAGTTCGTGCTGTCCTACGAGGAGGGCGTGGTCAAGCCGGACCCGAAGCTGTTCGAGGTGGCCTGCGAGCGGCTGGGGGTCGAGCCGGGCGAGGCGCTGATGATCGGGGACAGCGAGGAGGCGGACGGCGGGGCGCGCGCGGTGGGGTGCCGGTTCGAGCTGGTCGAGCCGCTGCCCACGCAGGAGCGGCCGGACGCGCTGCTGAACGCGATCTCCCGGCACGCCTAGCGGTCGCGCGCCTGCCGCCGAAAGGCGGTTCACCCCCGGTTGGCCATCGCCCGTACCATTCTCCGGGTGAGCCTCCACATCTACGACACCGCAAGCAGAGAACTGCGGGAGTTCCGCCCGCAGATCAGCGGGACGGCGTCGATCTACGTGTGTGGGGCGACCGTGCAGGGCGTTCCCCACATCGGGCACGTGCGCAGCGGCCTCAACTTCGACGTGCTGCGGCGCTGGCTCGCGCGCACCCACGAGCGGGTCGTGCTGGTGCGGAACGTCACCGACATCGACGACAAGATCCTGGTCAAGTCCGCCCAGCACGACCGGACCTGGTGGGACTGGGCGTTCGAGCACGAGCGGGCCTTCGACGACGCCTACGAGGCGCTCGGCTGCCTGCCGCCGACCTACGCGCCGCGCGCCACCGGGCACGTGACGCAGATGGTCGAGCTGATGCGGCGGCTGGTCGACGCCGGGCACGCGTACGCCGCGGACGGCGACGTGTACTTCTCGGTGTCCTCGTTCCCCGAGTACGGGAAGCTGTCCGGGCAGCGGGTGGACGAGGTCCACCAGGGCGAGTCCGAGCTGACCGGGAAGCGGGACCAGCGGGACTTCACGCTGTGGAAGGCCGCCAAGCCCGGCGAGCCCTCGTGGCCCACGCCGTGGGGCGACGGGCGGCCCGGCTGGCACCTGGAGTGCTCGGCCATGGCGACCGAGTACCTGGGCCCGACGTTCGACGTGCACGGCGGCGGCATCGACCTGATCTTCCCGCACCACGAGAACGAGCAGGCCCAGTCCAGGGCGGTCGGCGACGGGTTCGCGCAGTACTGGATGCACAACGCCTGGGTGACGCTCAGCGGCGAGAAGATGTCCAAGACGCTGGGGAACACCGTGTCGATCCCGGCGCTGCTGGAGCAGGTCCGCGCGCCGGAGCTGCGGTACTACCTCGTCGGGCCGCACTACCGGTCGACGATCGAGTACTCCCCCGCCGCGCTGGACGAGGCGGTCACCGCCTACCGGCGGATCGAGTCGTTCCTGCGGCGCGTGGTCGAGCGCACCGGGGCCGTGGACGCGGACGGCGAGCTGGGCGAGGACTTCGTGTCGTCGATGGACGACGACATGGGCACCCCCGGCGCGCTCGCCGCGGTGCACAAGCGGGTGCGCGAGGGCAACACGGCGCTGGAGTCCGGGGACGACGCCGGGGCTCGCGCCGCCGCGTCGTCGGTCCGGGCCATGACCGCCGTCCTCGGGCTCGACCCGCTGTCCGAGCGGTGGTCCGCCTCCGCCGGGCGCGAGAGCGGGACCTCCCGCGCGCTGAAGGCGCTGGTGGACCGGGTGCTCGCCGACCGGGTGGCGGCCCGCAAGGAGCGGGACTTCGCGCGGGCTGACGCCCTCCGCGACAGCCTGCTCGCCGCCGGAATCGCCGTCGAGGACACCCCCGACGGTCCACTGTGGACTTTGAAGGACAGCTGAAGCTCGTGGCAGGGAACTCCAAGCGCCGGGGGGCGATGCGCAACCCCGGTTCCAAGAAGGGCGCGGTCGTCGGTTCCGGCGGTCAGAAGTCGAAGGGCCTGCAGGGCAAGGGCCCGACGCCCAAGGCGCAGGACCGGCCGAACCACCCGGCCTACCGCAAGGCGAACGCGGCGGCCAAGGCCAACGCGGTGCGCCAGCAGCGGCGCAAGGCGGCCGACGCCGCGCCGGAGACGGTGGCGGGCCGCAACCCGGTCGTGGAGTGCCTGCGCGCGGGCATCCCGGCGACGGCGCTGTACGTGGCGCTGGGCATCGACGCGGACGACCGGGTGGCCGAGGCGGTGCAGCTGGCGGCGAGCCGGGGCATCTCCGTGCTGGAGGTGCAGCGCGGCGAGCTGGACCGGATCACCGGCGGCGCGATGCACCAGGGCCTCGGGCTCCAGGTGCCGCCGTACGAGTACGCGGAGCCGCGCGACCTGCTCAGGGCCGCGAAGGAGTCGGGCCGCCCGCCGCTGCTGGTGGCGCTGGACGGGGTCACCGACCCGCGCAACCTGGGCGCCGTGGTGCGCTCGGCGGCGGCGTTCGGCGCGCACGGCGTGGTGCTGCCGCAGCGGCGCTCGGCGAGCATGACGGCCGTGGCGTGGCGGACCAGCGCGGGCACGGCGGCGCGGCTGCCGATCGCGGTGGCCACGAACCTGACGCGGCAGCTGCGCGAGTGGGCCGAGGAGGGGCTGATGGTCATCGGCCTCGACGCGGACGGCGACGTGGACGTGGACGGCCTGGACCTGGCGACGGGCCCGCTGGTCGTGGTGGTGGGCTCCGAGGGCCGGGGGCTGTCCCGGCTGGTGCGGGAGACCTGCGACCAGACCGTGTCGATCCCGATGGCGTCGGACGTGGAGTCGCTGAACGCGTCGGTCGCGGCGGGCGTCGTGCTCGCCGAGGTCGCGCGCAGGCGCAGGCTGGACGCCCGCTAGCGGGCTGACGGGTGGTGGCGGTCCCCGCGGGGACCGCCCAACTCGCCGACTCCCGAGATCGATCACCCCTGCCCCGGCTACCCTCACCCGCGATGTCCTTCGCCACGCCGCTCTTCCTCTGGTTCTTCGTGCCTGCCGTGCTCACGGCAGTCCTCGTCGCGCCCAGGGGCTGGCGCAACGGGATCGTCGCGGTGGCCAGCCTGCTGTTCTACGTGACGGGCGCGGGCGGCACGACGCTGCTGCTGCTCGCCTGCATGGTGGTGAACTACCTCGCGGGGCTGAAGCTGGCACCGGACGGGCCGCTGGCGGCCGACAGGCGGCGGGTGCTGCTGGTCGGGGTGATCGGCTTCGACCTGGCCGTGCTGCTGGTGTGGAAGTACCTGGGGTTCGCGACCGAGCAGCTGGCGGCGATCGCCTCGATCGTGGGCGCGGACCTGCCGGTGGTGCACCTGGCGCTGCCGATCGGCATCTCGTTCTACACGTTCCACCACATCTCGTACGTGGTGGACGTGTACCGGGGCGAGCGGCCCGCGCTGCGCGAGCCGGTCTCGTTCATCACCTACATCGCGATGTTCCCGCAGCTCGTGGCGGGTCCGATCGTGCGGTGGCGGGAGATCGCCGACCAGCTGCCGCAGGAGCGCACGCACCGGTTGGACGACATCGCGGCGGGGTTCCCCCGGTTCGCGCTGGGGCTGTGCAAGAAGGTCATCGTCGCGGACTCGCTGGCGCCGCTGGTGGACGCCGCGTTCGCCACGCCCTCGGACGAGATGACCTGGTCGGTGGCGTGGCTGGGTGCGATCGGCTACGCGCTGCAGCTGTACTTCGACTTCTCCGGGTACTCGGACATGGCGATCGGGCTCGGGCGGATGCTGGGGTTCCGGCTGCCGGAGAACTTCGCGCGGCCCTACTCGTCGGTGACGATCACCGAGTTCTGGCGGCGGTGGCACATGTCGCTGTCGCGGTGGTTCCGGGACTACCTGTACATCCCGCTCGGCGGCAACCGCCGGGGGACGTGGACGACGTACCGGAACCTGTCGATCGTGTTCGTGCTGACCGGGTTCTGGCACGGGGCGAACTGGACGTTCCTGGTGTGGGGCGTGTTTCACGGGGCGCTGCTGATCGTGGAGCGGCGGTTCGGGTGGGCCAAGGCCCCCGAGGGGCGCAAGGCCCTGCTGGGGCGGCGGGCGCTGACGTTCCTGCTGGTCGTGGTGGGCTGGGTGTTCTTCCGGTCGCCGGACCTGGGCACGGCGTTCTCGGTGCTGGGGAACATGCTCGTCCCGGACCTCGACGGCCTGCCGGACGCGGTGGCGGTGGCGGCGACGAACCAGCGGATCGCGCTGCTGGTGCTGGCGCTGGTCGTGGTGCTCCTGCCGAACCACCCGGTGACGGGGCCGTACCTGGAGTCGGCGCGCACGCGGGTCGCGACGGGGCTGCGGGTCGCGGTGATGACGGTGGGCGCGCTGTACGCGGCGATCCTGGTGGCGGGCGGGACGTTCAGCCCGTTCCTGTACTACCAGTTCTGAGGCGGTTCCGGGGAACCGGGCCGGTCACACCTGGACGACCTCGACCATGCTGTCGAGCCCGGCGAAGTCCTTCACGTTGCGCGTGTAGAGCGGCAGGTCCCGCGAGGACGCGATGGCGGCGATCATCAAATCGATCTTCCTCGGCCGCGGGTCGCGGCCCGCTTGAAGGGTCAGCGTCACGAGCGTGCCGAAGCGGGCGGCTGCCCGGTCGTCGAAGACCAGGGCGTCGAACTCGACGATCGCAGCCCCCAACTGCTCGGTCCGCACGGCGCGCGTGATCGGGTCCTTGGCCATCGCGACGCCTTGGTGCAGCTCCGCCAGGGTGATCGCGGTCAGCTCGGGGAACTCGGGCAGCACCTGCGGGTCCAGGGAGTCGAGATCGATGTAGACGCAGGTGTCCAGCACACCCGACGCGCGCCGCTCAGCCACGGGCGCGCTCCCAGGGATCGTCGCCGTCACCGATCCGGTCCTCGGTGCCGAAGAACTCCTCGGCCTCGCGCCTCATGAGTTCGTAGTCCACCTTGGGCAGTGCGCGGTGCCGCGCGACCAGTTCCTCGGCGGTGAACCGCCGCCTGCGCGACAGGGGGCGAACCTCGGCGACCTCCACCCCGTTGCGGGTGATGTGGTAGGTCTCCCCCGCTTCGACCGCGTTCATGACCTCAGCGGAGTTGTTGCGGAACTCCCGCTGGTTGATGACCTTCATGAGAACCAGTCTAATCCGCTTGTAGCACGTCGTGCTACACGCACCCGCGCCCCCATCCCTTATTCCTCGATTCCCCCGAACGGCGGTGCGCCGCCCCTCCCGCCACTCCCCCGGACCGCCGCCGCGCCACGTCCCAACGCTCGACCCGTTCGTGGTCCGCTCGGCCCAGCGCGCCCGGCGCGCCCGCGTCGGGTCGTGACGTAGGGTGGGCGCGGTCGAGGCGGGGAACGGCCGCCGGGAGGACAGACTCAGCAAAGGACGTGGACTCTTTCCCAACCGATAACCGCCGCACGCGGTCAGTCAAGTCGGTTTCGGGTGCGCGCTCCCGCGGGACGCCGAGCGGTCGACCACCGCCGCCCCGCGCGCGGGCCTCGAGGATCAGTTGCTTCTGGTGGGGATGACGTGACTCGCTCATCGGGGTCCGGCGTCCGGGGGCGCGGGTGACCTCCGGGGGCGCGCTGCGCGCCCTGGTGGGCAACCGCGAGTTCCGCGGGCTGTGGATCGGTTCGGTGGCGTCCACGGCGGGCGACCAGCTCGCCGCGGTGGCGCTGTCCCTGCTGGTGTTCGAGCGCACCGGCTCCCCCGCGTGGACCGCCGTGACCTGGGCGTCCACGCTGCTGCCCCCGCTGGTGTCCGGGCCGCTGCTGGCCTGGGTCGCCGACCGCTACCCGCGCCGCACCGTGATGGTGGCGTGCGCGTGGCTCCAGGCCGTGCTGGTGGGCGCGATGGCGATCCCCGGCGTGCCGCTGTGGGGCATGGTCGCGCTGCTGTTCTCGGCGCTCATGGTCGCCTCCCCGTTCCTGGCCGCCCAGGAGGCGAGCCTGCCCTCGGTGCTGCCCGACGAGCGCTACGACGACGGGGTGGCGCTGTTCGGGACCTCCGTGGACGTCGCCCAGATGGTGGGGCTGGCCGCCGCGGGCTTCCTGGTGACCTGGGCCGGTCCCGGCGCCGCGCTGGCGCTGGACGCGGCCAGCTTCGTGCTGGTCGCGGTGCTGGTGCAGCTGTCCGTCGAGCACCGGCCCGCCGCCGCGCCGCGCAGCGCCCCCGAGGACCCGGAGGGGGCGCGGAGCGCGCTGGCGCTGCTGCTGACCGAGCCCCGGCTGCGCTCGCTGCTGGGGATGCGGCTGCTGGCAGGCCTGGCGATGGTGCCGGAGGGGCTGGCGGTGCCGCTGGCCGACGGGCTGGGCGCGGTGTGGGCGGTCGGGCTGATCCTGGCCGTGGAGCCCGCCGCGAACGTGCTGGGCGTGGCCCTGCTGTTCCGCTTCGTGCGCGACCCCCGGCAGCGGGAGCGGCTGATGGGGCCGCTGGCGGTGCTGTCGCTGGCGCCGCTGGCGCTGTTCGCGCTGGAGCCGAACCTGACCTGGGCGATCGTGCTGCTGGTCATCGCGGGCATGGCCGGGGCGTACCACACGCCCGCGCGGGCGGCCTGGATGCGGCTGCTGCCCGACGCCTACCGGGGCCGGGCGTTCGGCATCGCGCGCACCGCCCTGCGCACCAGCCAGGGCGGTGGCATGGCGCTCGCGGGCGTCGTGGCGCACGCTGTTGGCTCGGTGACCGCGACGATCGCGGGCGCGGGCGGTGTCGGGCTGCTGCTCGCCGCGCAGGCGACCGTAGCCTGGAGGAGGGCGCGCGCGAAGGCGGGCCCCGATGCGGTGACCACGTGAAACGGACTCATCATGGATGACGATTTCCCTGACGAGACGACGTGGGCGCGGTCTGCGGGCACGGGGATTCGGAGGGGACCGGGGAGGCCGGTGGGGTCACCACTCGCGGTTGCGCATGGCGAACACTCCTCCTCCCGGATTCCGGGTACCTGCTGCGGTGGGGATCGAAGGGCGGCATCGGCCGCGACGGCAATGCGCCGGGTGATGACGGGTCGAGTGTAGGGGGACGTGGTGGCGAACAGTTTGCCCGATCACGAACCGCCCACGACACCGGGCGTGTCCGCCGGGCGGAACTGGGAGCTCTGGTCCCTGCGACCGGCCGCGATCGCTTACATCCTTTCCATCGAATTGGTGGTGTTGATTTCCACCATTTGGTTGATGGCCGGGGTGGGGTCCGCCTCCGAGTCCGACTGGTTCCGGTTCGGGGCGTTCGCGGCGGCCGTGACGGTGCACCTGACGATCGTCCGGCGCGCCGAGGAGTCGCGGCGCGACGAGTCCGCGAGCCTGTACTTCGACCTCACCTCGGTGTGGACGTTCGCCGCGGCGGTGGTGCTGCCCGCGCCGCTGGCGGTGCTGATCGTGCTGCTGCTGCGCGTGGTCACCCAGCCGATCGCGCGACGGCAGCCCTACCGGTTCGTGTTCACCTCGACGCACATCGTGGCCAGCACGGTGCTGGCCGGGGTCGCGGTGCGCGAGGCGGGGTTCCCGCTGCTGGCCACCGGCAGGCTGCTGGGCGACCTGGGGCTGCTGGCGGTGCTGGCGCTGACCGCCGCGCTGTACTGGTTCACCCAGGTCGTGCTGATGACGGGCGTGCTGAAGATCCTGAACCCGCGCACCCGGTTCGCGGACACGCTGGGCTCGCGCGGCGACAACATGCTGGAGGCCACCACGCTGGGCGTGGGCGCGCTGCTCGGGCTGCTGACCGCGACGCACTGGGCCGCGCCGCTGCTGATGGTGGTGCCGGTGGTGCTGGCGAACGCGCTGCTGCACCGGGCCTCGGAGCGGCAGGCGCACCTGGAGCGGCTGCTGGCCGAGCAGGCGCAGGCGCACCAGCAGCTCACCCAGGACGCGCACACCGACTTCCGCACGGGCCTGCTGAACACGACCGGGCTCGCCGAGTTCGCGCACCGGCTGGCCGAGCGGGGCCGCATCGACGGCAAGCCGGTGACCGTGCTGGCGATCGACCTGGACCACTTCAAGCGGATCAACGACACCTGGGGGCACCCGGCGGGCAACGCGGTGCTGGCCGAGGTGGGGCGCATCCTGCGGGAGAAGCTGCGGCCGGGCGACGTGGCCGGTCGGGACGGCGGCGAGGAGTTCGTGGTCGTGCTGGCCGACACCGGGCTGGCCGAGGGCACGGCGATCGCGGAGCGGGTGCGGGAGGCGATCGGGCTGATGGTGGTGGTGACCACCGACAAGCACCGCAGCACGGTGCACCTGCGCGGGCGGGACCTGCCGGTGAACGAGGACGGGCAGGAGGTGCGGGCGATCTCGGCGTCGATCGGGGTCGCGGTGCTGGGCGACGGCCCGGACGCGCTGGCGCACGCGCAGCACAGCGCCGACGGGGCGCTGTACGCGGCGAAGGAGCGGGGCCGCAACCAGGTGCGGGTGGCGAACGTGGACATCGGCGGGCCGCGTCCGGCGACGCCCGCCCGGTTGCAGGAGCACGGGGTGCCGCGCACGGCCTGACGCGGCGGGTCCAGGCGAGGCCGGTCCAGGCGAGGCCGGTCCAGGCGCGGCCGGTCCAGGCGCGGCCGGTCCGCGTCCGGGCAGCGCCGATCCGGGCAGCACTGGTCCGGGCAGCACTGGTCCGGGCAGCACCGATCGGCACTCGGCGTGGTGGATTCCACCGGTGGTGCGGGGTTCGGGGGGAGAGCTGTTTCGACCCATCGGGCACTCGCTTCGCGTGACACGCTCAGGTCGTCACGGGTATCCCCTCGAACGTGGGATCAAACAGCCCGAACGCGTGATTTCCCGACGATCCGGCAGATCACGTAAATGGCGAACGAAATCGCGGTGACGAATGCGCTCACCGGCACGCCGGGCGCGAGCGAGAGCACGATCCCGCCGAGCACGGCGACCTCGGCGAACACGATCGCGAGCACGGTGGCCTTGGCCGGGCTGGCGGTGATCCGGGCGGCTGCGGCGGCGGGCGTGATCATCATGGAGAGCACGAGCAGCGCGCCCACGATCTGCACGCCGAGCGCGGTGGTGATGCCGACCAGGACCGCGAACACCGGGGACAGCGCGCGCACCGGGACACCCCTGGCGAGCGCCACGTCGGGGTCGACGCTGGCGAACAGCAGCGGCCGGTAGAGCAGCGCGAGCACCACCAGCACCACGACCGCGCAGACCACCAGCACCTGCACGTCACCGGCGGGGATGCCGATGGGCTGGCCGACGAGCAGGCCCATCTTGTTGGCCGCGCGGCCGGGGTAGAGCCACAGGAACAGCACGCCGAGGCCGAGGCCGAAGGCGAGCACCGCGCCGATGACCGAGTCGCGCTCGGAGTCGCGCTGGCCGAGCAGTCCGAGCAGCAGGGCGGCGACGACGGCGCCGAGCACCGCGCCATAGCTGACGCTGATGCCGAGCAGCAGGGCGGCGGCGCCGCCGGTGAAGGCGAGCTCGCTGGTGCCGTGGACGGCGAAGGACATCTTCCGGGTGATCACCAGCGGGCCGATGGCCCCGGCGACCAGGCCGAGGACGGCGGCGGCCAGGAGCGCCCGCTGCACGACCGGCAGGCCGATCAGCTCGGCGGTCGTGGCGAAGTCGAACAGGCTCTCCATCGTCAGTGCTCCTCGGCGTGGTGCGGCTGGTCCTCGCACACGCCGTGCGCGCCGACGACGTGGATCTGGCCGCGCACCCTGACCACCTCGACGGTGGTGCGGTACAGCTCGGACAGGGTCTCGCCGGTCATGACCTCGGCGGGCGGGCCGATCCGGAAGCGGCCGTCGACCAGGTAGAGGACGCGGTCGACCAGCGGGAGCACCGGGTTGATCTCGTGGGTGACGAACAGGACGGCGGTGTCCGAGGCGCGCCGCCGGGTGTTGATGAGGTCGCTGACGACGCGCTGGTGGGCGAGGTCGAGCGAGAGGAGCGGCTCGTCGCACAGCAGCACGGCCGGGTCGCCGACGAGGGCCTGCGCGACGCGCAGCCGCTGCTGCTCGCCGCCGGAGAGCAGGCCGACGGGCCGGTCGGCGTAGGAGGTGGCGCCGACGGCCTCCAGGACCTCGTCGACGCGGCGGCGGCGCTCGGCGCGCCCGCGCAGGCCCAGGCCCCAGCGGTGGCCGTCGAGCCCGAGGCCGACCAGGTCGCGCCCGCGCAGCACGGTGGAGGTGTCCACGGGGCGCTGCTGGGGGATGTAGCCGATGGCGCGGCTGCCGCGCCCGGCCGGGACGCCCGCGATCTCGACGCTGCCGCCGGAGAGGGGCTGGAGGCCCAGCAGGACCCGCATCAGGCTGGTCTTGCCGGACCCGTTGGGGCCGAGGACCGCGATGAACTCGCCGGGCCGCACGTCGAGGTCCAGCCCGTCCCAGAGGACCCGGTCGCCGTACGCGAGCCGGGCCGAACGCAGCGAGACCGCCCCGCGCTGGGCTGCGGGGCGGTCAGGCGTGGTGGTCTGGGCGCTCATTTCGTCCCGAGCGCGGCGGTCAGCTCGTCGACCTGCTTCGTCATCCACTCAACGTAACCCGTGACGCCTTCCGGCAGCGTCTCGGTCATGCCCACGACGGGCAGCCCGGCGGTCCCGGCCTTGGCGACCAGGTCGTTCGTGACCGCGTTCTCCGTCTGGGTGTTGTTGATCAGTGCGCTGACCTGCTTGTTCACGATCAGGTCACCGGTGGCGGCGATGGCGGCGACGGGGACGTCGGTCTCGTTCTCGATGGCCTCGGTGAACTCGGCGGGGGTGAGGTCCTCCACACCCGCGGTCTCCAGCAGGTAGGCGGGCACCGGCTCGGTCACCACGACCTTGGTGGGCTTGATCTGCTCGACCTTGGCGGTGAGGCCGTCGAGCGCCGTGCCGAAGTCGGCCGCGCCCTTGGTGAAGGCGTCCTTCTTGTCGGGCGCGATCGCGGAGAGCTCCTCGGCGACCTTGTCGGCGACCTTGCGGACGGTGGCCAGGTCGTACCAGACGTGCTCGTTCTCCTCCTTGCCCGAGAGGGCGAAGGCGTCGACGCGCTTGGCCGACTGCGCGGACTCGTCGACGATCTTGTCGAAGAAGTCGTCGTAGCCGCCGCCGTTGCCGACGACGAGCTTGGCGCCCGCGACGGCGGCGATGTCGGCGGGCTTGCTCTCGAACGAGTGCGGGTCGGCGGACGGGTCGTCGATCAGGGCCTTGACCTCGACGTCGCTCCCGCCGACCGCCTTGACGACGCTGCCCCACACGTTGGTGGAGGTGACGACCGAGACCGCGCCCGCGGGGGCGTCGGCGGCGTCGGAGGAGCCGCTGCCGCCCTGGTCGGCGCTGCCGCAGGCGGTGGTGAGACCGAGCACCGCCACGGCGGTGATCAGCGTGGTGCGCACAGTCATCGGCTGACTCCTCAGGGGGACCTAAAGTGGAATGGTAACCGTTGTCGAGTTCAGTTTAGAACTCTCCGCCACCACCTTGTCCACCGGATGGGGCAAAGAACACGCAGGGCCACCCCCCGTACGTGGGGGATGGCCCTGCGAGGTCCTGCGGAGCGGGCGTCAGTCGGTCAGGCGCAGCCCGGTCTCCGGGTGGAACAGGTGCACCTCGGAGGCGTCGCGCACGCCGACCTTGACGGTCTGGCCCAGCGCGGGCGGGGTGCGGCCGTCGACGCGGACCACGAACCGCTCGGAGGAGTCGCCGATGCGGACCGCGCCGTGCAGCAGCGCGTCCGCGCCCAGCTCCTCGACCAGCTCGACGGCCATCTCCATGCCCGGCTCGCCCTCGCCGACCAGCGCCAGCGACTCGGGGCGCACGCCGAAGACGACCTCGGACAGGCCCTTGCCGGAGGCGGCGTCGAGCTTGGCGCGCTCCAGCGGCACCAGCAGGCCGTCCAGCTTCGCGCCCTCGGCGGTCAGCGGCACGGTCTTCAGGTTCATGGCGGGCGAGCCCATGAAGCCCGCGACGAACGCGTTGGCAGGCTTGTCGTACAGCGCGCGCGGGGTGTCGCACTGCTGGAGCAGGCCGTCCTTGAGCACGGCGACCCGGTGGCCCATGGTCATGGCCTCGACCTGGTCGTGCGTGACGTAGATCGTGGTGGTGCCCAGGCGCTGCTGGAGGGCCGCGATGTTCGCGCGGGTCTCGACGCGGAGCTTGGCGTCCAGGTTGGACAGCGGCTCGTCCATGAGGAACACGCTGGGCTCGCGGACGATCGCGCGCCCCATCGCGACGCGCTGGCGCTGACCGCCGGAGAGCGCCTTCGGCTTGCGGTCCAGGTACTTGGTGAGGTCGAGCATGGCCGCCGCCTCGGCGACCTTCTGCTTGATCTCCTCCTTGGCGACCTTGCGCAGCTTGAGCGCGAAGCCCATGTTCTCCGCGACCGTCATGTGCGGGTACAGCGCGTAGGACTGGAACACCATCGCGATGTCCCGGCCCTTCGGCGGCACGTTGGTGACGTCCTTGCCGCCGATCTTGATGGCGCCCTCGTCGACGTCCTCCAGGCCCGCGAGCATCCGCAGGGCGGTGGACTTGCCGGAACCCGACGGGCCGACCAGAACGAGGAACTCGCCGTCCGCGACGTCGAGGGACAACTCGTCGACGGCTCGCACCGGGGGGTTGCCGGAGAAGATCCGCGACGCCTTGTCGTAGGCGACCTCTGCCATGGTGCGCACCTTTCAGTACCCGAGCTTTGCCGCAACGCTAGGCATTGCAAGCGCTTACGGGAACACCCGGACGCGAACGGATTTCACCCCTTCACCGCGCCGCCCGCCAGCCCCGAGACCAGGAACCGCTGCACGAGGTAGAACACCGCGACCGCCGGGATGGCCACCAGCGTGGACGCCGCCGCCAGGTGCCCCCACTCGGTGCGGTTCTGCTGCACGAACACCTGCAGGCCCACCGCGAGGGTCTTGGACTCGTCGGCCGCCGACAGGAACGCCGAGGCGAACGCCACCTCGCCCCACGCGGTCAGGAAGGCGTAGAACGAGGTCACCGCGAGCCCCGGCCTGGCCAGCGGCAGCACCAGCCGCCAGAACACGCCGAACGGCGAGAGCCCGTCCACCCGGCCCGCCTCGTCGATGTCGGCGGGGATGGTGTCGAAGTAGCCCTTGAGCATGTAGGTGCAGAACGGCACGGCGGTGGTGCAGTAGACCAGCACCAGGCCGAGCGCGGTGCCCTGCACGCCCAGCGCCAGCAGGGTGTTGTACAGCGGCACGATCAGCACCGCGAACGGGAACATCTGCACGACCAGGAACGACAGCAGCAGCTTGCGCTTGCCGGGGAACCGGAAGCGGCTGGCCGCGTACCCGGCGGTGGCCGACAGGAACACCGCCAGCACCGTGGTCAGCAGCGCGATCTGCACCGAGTTGCCGAACCAGGCCAGGAAGTCGCCCTTCTCCCCGGACAGGATGCGGGTGTAGTTGTCCAGGCTGGACTCGTTGACCAGCTTGGGCGTGGTCTCGACGGCGAGCGCGTCCGGCTTGAACGAGGTGACCACGACCCAGAACACCGGGAACACCGCGATCAGCGACGCGGTGATCAGCGCGGCGTGCAGCCCGGTCGACGCGGCGCGGGAGCGCTTGGCCCTCCGGGACTCGCGCGCGGGCGTCGCGGCCCGCAGCGAAGCGGCCTCGATGGACATCACCACACCTCGCCTTGCCTGCGCAGCGCGCGCCGGTAGCCGCTCGCGAACACGAGCAGGACGGACAGGATGAGCACGCCGTAGGTGGAGGCGACGGCGTAGTCGCGGGAGGCCCCGGAGAAGAAGCGCTCGAACGCGTAGGTGATCAGCAGCCGGGTGCTCGGGTTCTGGCCGGTGATCAGGTAGACGACGGCGAACATGTTGAACGTCCAGATGACGCCCAGCAGCACGACCGTGCTGGAGACCGAGCGCAGGCCGGGCAGGGTGACGTGCCGGAAGCGCTGCCACGGGGTGGCGCCGTCGACCTCGGCCGCCTCGTACAGGTCGGCCGGGATGGACTGGAGGCCGCCGAGCAGCGAGACCATCATGAACGGCACGCCCAGCCACACGTTCACGATCACCACCGCGACCAGCGCCCAGTTCGACTGGCCGAGCCACACCGGGTCGGGAAGGCCCAGGGCGCGCAGGACCTGGTTGATGATCCCGTACTGGGCGTTGAACATGTACTTCCAGGCGAACGCGCTGATGAACGCGGGCACCGCCCACGGCAGGATCAGCAGCACCCGGTAGACCGCGCGGCCCGCGACCTGCCGGTTGAGCAGGACGGCGAGCCCGAGGCCGATGCCGTAGTGCAGGAGCACGCAGCTGGCGGTCCACACGACGGTGCGCAGCAGGGTGGCCCAGAACGCGCCGTAGCTGGCGTCGCCGGAGAGCACGGCGAGGTAGTTGCGCAGGCCGACCCACTCGTAGGTGGCGGGCCGGTCGAGCACCGGGTTGGCGATGGACGACTCGTTGATGTCCGTGAGGGTGAAGAACACGCCTTGCGCGAGCGGGTAGAGCACCAGCACGGCGATGACCAGCACCACCGGCAGGACCATCGCGTACGCGTACCAGTGCCGGTCGAGGAACCTGCGCACCTGTGGCCTCCTAGCGCCGGAGCGCCGGGGCCGCCCGCCCGCGCGGGTCGGGCGGCCCCGGAGCGGTCAGCCGACGGTGTACTCGGGCAGGATCTGGTCCTTGTAGGTCTTGGCGACCTCGTCCAGCGCGGACTTGGCGTCCTTCTTGCCCGCGAGGAAGTCGGCGTAGGCGGTCTTGAGCGGGTCGAACAGCTGGCCGCCCTCGGGGATCCACGGCCGGGGGTGGGCCTGGGCGACGACCGGCTCGAAGGCCGCGACGACCGCGTTGGCCTTGACCTCGGCGACCTCGTAGGCGGACTTGCGGGTGGGCAGCAGGCCCAGCTCGGTGGCGATCTCGGCCTGGGACTCGGCGGAGCTCATGCAGGCGATGAGCTTGAGCGCGTTGTCCTTGGCCTTGGTGCCCTGGCGCACCACGTAGTCGTGGCCGCCGACCGGGGCGAGCCCGGCGGTGGCCTCGGTGACGCCGGGGACGGGCGCGATGCCGAGGTTGGACCCGTCGGCGAACGCGGCGCCCTTGAGGTAGTCGGGGACGGACCAGGGGCCGTTGACGACCATGGCGATCTCGCCGGAGCCGAAGCCCGCCTGCATGTTGCTGTAGGAGTTGCCCGCGTCGAGCGCGGTGGTGGCGGCCTTGGCGTCGACCAGGCCCTTGGCGGTCTCCAGGCCCTTCACGTTCTCCGGCGAGGAGACCACGATCTCCTTGGCCTCGGCGTCGACCAGGTCGCCGCCCGCGCCGTAGAGGAAGGGCAGGGCGTAGTAGGCGTCGTTGTTGACGAAGAACGCCTTCTCGCCGCCGAGCTTGGCGGCGACGGACTTGAGCTCGTCCCAGGTCTTCGGGGGCTGCACGCCCGCGTCGGCCAGCAGCTTCTTGTTGTAGAAGAGGGCGAGCGAGTCGGTGACCTGGGGGACGCCGTAGGTCTTGCCCTCGTAGACCGCGGACCCGAGCGGGGTCTCCAGGAAGTCCGAGGTGTCCTTGACCAGGTCGGTGCCGGTCAGGTCGAGGACCAGGCCGTTCTTGGCCAGCTGCGGCACCCAGGCGACCTCGGCGCGGAACACGTCCGGGCCCTGTCCGCCCTGCGCGGCGGTCTTGTAGTTGTTGAGCGCCGCGTCGAAGGCGACGGTCTCGGTCTTGACCTGGTAGCCGCCCCCGGCCGCGCAGTCCTGGGCGACCTTGGTGAAGACGGGGCTCTCGTTGGGGCCGCTGGTGTCCCAGAAGACGACCTCGCTGCTCGCGCCGCCGCCGCCGGAAGAGCCACCGCAGGCGGTGAGGGCGAGGGCGGGGACTAAGCCCGCGGCCAGTGCCGTCAGGAGGGTGGTACGTCGCATCGCTGCTGTCGCCCCTCTCATCCGGCCCCGCCGGGGCGAGGCCACTGCAAGTTCTTGCGGAAGAGTTGACGCGGATTTCATACCGCTGAACTGGGGACGGTCAAGGGTCGCGGCGTAACCAAGCCGTAACGGCGGCGCGCGAACGGGGGAAACCGCAGGGGGCGTTGCAAAACCTTGCTGCGGGCGGCAGGGTGAAGCGGAGCCCTGTCTCCGGATTCCCGAAGCCCGACCCCGCCGCTTCACCCACCGCAACGAGGAGGACCGGTGCCCGGACTGGCCGAGATCGCCAGGGCCGCCGGGGTGAGCATCTCAACCGTGAGCCGCGTGCTGAACCGCCGAGCGGGGGTCAACGACGAGACCCGCCAGCGGGTGCTCGCCGTGCTGGCGGAGATGCCGTACACCCCGCGCGGGCTCGGCGCGCTGCAGCGGACCGGCGTGATCGGGCTGCTGGTGCCGGAGCTGTCGAACCCGGTGTTCCCGGCGTTCGCCGAGGCGCTGGAGGTCAGGGCGGCCCGGCTGGGCTACTCGTCGCTGCTGTGCAACACACGGGCGTCCGGGGACGCGGCGATGGGCGAGGAGGAATACGTCCGGATGCTGCTGGCCAGGGGCGTCGAGGGCATGGTGTTCGTCTCGCCGGAGATCACCAACGCCGAGGCGCCGCTGGGGCGGGCCGCGCGGCCGAGCTACTACTCGAAGCTGCTGGCCGACGGGGTGCACATGGTGTTCGTGAACGGGGCGACGCCCGCGCTGGACGTGCCGGACGTGACCGTGGACGAGCAGCACGCGGGGTACGCGGCGACCAGGCACCTGGTGGAGCTGGGGCACCGGCTGGTCGGGTTCGTCAGCGGGCCCGCGCGGGCGCTGCCCTCGCGGCTCAAGCGGGCCGGGTGGGCGGCGGCGCTGGAGGAGGCGGGGCTCAGCGCGGACGGCTCGCTCGTCGCGCACGGCCCGTTCGGGCCGGAGGGCGGGGCGCTCGCGGCGGCGGAGCTGCTCGACTCCGTGCGGCCGACGGCGGTGATCTGCTCGTCCGATCACATGGCGATAGGGGTGCTCCGAGAGGCGCACAAGCGGGGTTTGTCCGTTCCCGGCGATCTCTCGGTGGTCGGTTTCGACGACATCCCGCTGGCCCCCTACTGCTCTCCCCCGCTCACCACTCTGGCGCAACCGATCGAGGAAATGGCGACCGCCGCGGTGGACGAACTCGTGCTGCGTTTGGACCCCGATCGGCGCAGAAGGCACAGCGCGAACTACACGAGAGTGTTCCGGCCTCGCCTTGTTGTTCGAGAATCAACAGCATCGCCCGAATAACCACATTGGTCTGGACCACTGTACTGATCAGTAACCTATGTTGACCTGCGCTGACGAAATGGTAAAGGGACGCGGATCACGCCCACTTCTGTAAGCGCTTCTGAACCGTTACGGTCACTCCATGGCGCGGTCGATGCATGTGCGACGCCCGGCGACGTTGGCCTCTCTGGCCGCGGAGCTGGGGGTTTCCCGGACAACGGTGTCCAACGCGTACAACCGTCCCGACCAGCTCTCACCGGAGCTGCGACGCCGGGTGTTGGACACAGCGAGGCGACTTGGATATCCCGGCCCCGATCCGGTGGCGAGATCACTGCGCACGCGCAAAGCGGGCGCGGTCGGCCTGCTGCTGACCGAGAACCTCTCCTACGCGTTCCGGGACCCGGCGGCGATCGGATTCCTGGAGGGGCTCGCGCTGGCCTGCGAGACGGCCGGGCAGGGGCTGCTGCTCGTGCCCGCCAACCCCGAGCGCGAGGACGTGGCGGCCGTGCACCGGGCGGGCGTCGACGGCTTCGTCGTCTACTCGGTGCCCGACGACGACCCGCACCTCGCGGCCGTGCTGGAGCGGCCGGTGCCGACCGTCGTGTGCGACCAGCCCGACCTGGCCGACGTCGACCGCGTGGGCATCGACGACCGGGCCGCGATGCACCAGCTCGCGCAGCACCTGATCGCGCTGGGGCACCGGCGGGTCGGCGTGGTGTGCATGAGGCTCGCGCGGGACCGCAACGACGGGTTCGTGCCGCTGTCGCGGCAGGAGTCGGCGCACTTCCACGTGCAGCGGTCCCGGATGAGCGGGCTGCGGCAGGCGTTCACCGAGGTCGGGGTCGACTGGGCCTCGGTGCCGGTGGTGGAGCGGTTCGACCACACGATCGCGCAAGGCGCCTCGGCGGCGGCCCAGGTCCTGGACCGGGACCCGCAGATCACGGCGCTGATCTGCACCTCGGACATACTGGCCCTCGGCGCGCTGCAGGAGGCGGAGCGGCGCGGCCTGCGGGTGCCCGCGGACCTCACGGTGACCGGGTTCGACGGCATCCGGGAGGCCGAGCAGGCCGGGCTGACCACGGTGCGGCAGCCGGTGCTGGAGAAGGGCCGCGCGGCGGGCAAGCTGCTGATGGAGATCGGCGAGCGCACCAAGCCCAGGACCGTGACGCTGGAGACCGAGCTGATCACCGGCACGACGGCGGCCGAGCCGAGGACGATCGCCGAGGAGCGGTGGTTCGGGCACTGACGGGTGGGGCGCTCGCTTCGCGGCGAGCGCCCGGCCGACGAGCCCGGCCGCGCCGGGCTCACCAGCACCGGGTCCCACCGCGCTGAGCTCAACCACGCCGGGCTCACCCACGCCGGGCTCAACCACGCCGGTCTCAGCCGATCCGGTCTCAGCCGATCCGGAAGACCGCGGGGTCGGACGAGCGGTCGCCGACCCTGGCGACCAGCAGGTAGTCGCCCGCGCCCAGCCGGGTGCGCGGGCCGCAGCCCGGCGCCGACGTCGTCCCCGGCCACTTCAGGCCGAACTCGAAGACCTCGCCCGGCTTCATCACCCGGACCTCCGAGCCCTCCGCCGCCAGGCAGTCGTTCGACGACCACAGCCGCGTCGCGCCGTCCGGGGACGTCACCACCAGCTCGCGCACCCCGCGCCCGATCTCGCGCGTGCAGGGCAGCTGCCCGGTGTTGGTCACCGCGATCCGGAAGTCCGCGTGCTCGCCCACCGCGTGCTGCTCCTTGCCCAGCACCGCCCGCACCAGCACGGCCGCGTCGGCGCACGGCTGCGGCGGGCCCGGCGGGGGCTGGGGCGGGGGCGGCGGTTCGGCGGAACCGGGGGGCGTCCCGTCGGCCGCGCCCGCGCTGGGCTGCCCGGACGGGGGCGCGGGGGAACCCGTAGTCGAACCGGCGGACGCGGCGCCCGCCTCGGCCAGCACCAGGCCCTCCGCGAGCGGGGGCGGGCTGGACGTGGACGTGGTGGCGACCGGGGCGCCCTGCGGGGCGGTGCGGCCGAGCACCGCGCCCGCGCCCCACACCGCCGCGACCAGCGCCAGCGCGGCCCCGCCGACGGCGACCACCCGGCGCCGCCAGTACACCGAGGCCGGCAGGGGCCGGGGGGACCAGCTCACGCCCCCGACGCTAGCGAACCGCCCCGCGAAAACCCCGGAGGGCGGCGGTCGCACGATGCGGTGAATCACACCTTCCGCTTGCCGAGCACCCGTGCCAACCGTTCCAATCTGCCTGCGAAGCACCACGACACGGAAGGCGTGCCGAGCCATGACCGCGATCGACGAGCTGCTCCGCCGGAACGAGGAGCTGGGGAACATCGTCCCCGGCGACCGCTCCTCCCCCATGCCCTCGATGCAGGTGGCGATCCTGACCTGCATGGACTCCCGGATCAGGGTCTTCGAGATCTTCGGCCTCAAGCAGGGCGAGGCGCACGTGCTGCGCAACGCGGGCGGGGTCGTCACCGACGACATGATCCGCTCGCTGGCGCTCAGCCAGCGCAAGCTCGGCACCAAGGAGGTGCTGCTGGTGCACCACACCAACTGCGGCCTCGAACTGGTGACCGAGGACGCCTTCAAGGACGAGCTGGAGACCGACTCCGGGATGCGCCCGCCGTGGTCGGTGGAGGCGTTCCGCGAGGTGAAGGACAGCGTGCGCGGCTCGGTGAACCGGGTGCGCAACAGCCCGTACCTGATCCACAAGGACACCGTGCGCGGGTTCGTCTACGACGTGCGCACCGGGGTGCTCACCGAGGTGCTCTGACGGGGCGGTCCGACGGGCGCGGCGGCGGGCGACGAGGCACGCCGCCGGGTCCCGGCCCGCCGCCGGGTCCTGACACACTGGCGGCACCATGAGCCGCACGACGAGTCCCACCACGAGCCGCGCGACGAACCGGACCGCGAGCGCCGCCGCCGGGGGTTCCGCCGCAGAGCACCCAGCGGAGCACCCCGCCGCGGAGAACACCGCCGCGACGAGCACCGCCGCGAAGCCGGAGAGCGCCCACCTCCCCCCGTCGACGCTGAACACCTGGTTCGCGGCCACCGCCCGCGACCTGCCCTGGCGCGACCCCGAGTGCACCGCCTGGGGCGTCCTGGTCAGCGAGATCATGCTCCAGCAGACCCCGGTCGCCCGCGTCGAGCCGATCTGGCGGGTGTGGCTGGAGAAGTGGCCGAGGCCCAGCGACATGGCCGCCGCCTCCCAGGGCGAGGTGCTGCGCATGTGGGGCAAGCTCGGCTACCCGCGCCGCGCCCTGCGCCTGCACGCCGCCGCCCAGGCCGTCGCCGCCGAGCACGACGACGTCGTCCCCGACGACGTGGAGACCCTGCTGGCCCTGCCCGGCATCGGCGCGTACACCGCGCGGGCCGTCGCCGCCTTCGCCTACGGCCGCCGCTGCCCGGTGGTGGACACCAACGTCCGCCGCGTCGTGGCGCGGGCCGTGCACGGGGCCGGGGACGCGGGCCCGCCGTCGACCACCAGGGACCTGCGGGACGTCGAGGCGCTGCTGCCCGAGGACGAGGCGTCGGCCGCGACCTACTCGGCGGCGCTGATGGAGCTGGGCGCGCTGGTGTGCACGGCCAGGACCCCGCGCTGCGCGGTGTGCCCGGTGCTGGGCTCGTGCCAGTGGCAGCGCAACGGGCGGCCCGCGTACGACGGGCCCGCGAAGGCGGTGCAGAAGTTCGCGGGCACCGACCGGCAGGTGCGCGGGCGGCTGCTGGACGTGCTGCGCGGCACGTCCGAGCCGGTCGCCAAGGAGGTGCTGGACCGGGCCTGGTCGGACGCGGGCCAGCGGGACCGGTGCCTGCACTCGCTGCTGGTGGACGGGCTGGTCGAGCAGACCGCCGCCGGGCTGTTCGCGCTGCCCGGCGAGCACGGGTGAGCGGCGGGCGCCCCTGATGCACGCGCTGGTGGTGCTGTTCGACGAGGAGGCGGACTCGGCGGTCCGGGCGCTGTGGCGCGCGCTCGGCGCGACCTCCGAGTTCCCGCCGCACGTCACCTGGGCGGCGGCGACCGCGATCGGCCCCAAGGTGCGGGCCGAGCTGGCCGCCGACCTGGAGCACCTGTGGCTGCCGGACCTGTGGCTGCGAACCCTGGGCACCTCGGCCGAGTCCGAGCCGTCCCTGGACCTGACCGCCGTCGTGGACGCCGAGCTGCTGGCCGTGCACTCGGCGATCCACGACGTGCTGGCGGGCCGGGTGCGCAACCCGACCGCCCGGCACCTGCCCGGCTCGTGGACGCCGCGCTGCACCCTGCTCAAGGGCGAGCCCGCCGAGGTGTCGGCGGCGTTCGCGAAGGTCAACCCGGTGCCGCCGATCCGGGCGCGGGTGCGCGAGCTGTCCGTCCTGGACACTCAGACCGGCGGGGTGAGCCCGCTCAAGAAGGCTTCCACGGCACCCCGGTAGACGTCGGGGGCCTCGTCGTGGACGACGTGCCCCGACTCGGGAACGAGCAGGTGCGCGCCGCCGGTGCGGCGCGCCACCTCGGCCTGCTGGCCGGGTCCGAGCGGGTGCAGCCCGGCCTCGACGACCAGCACCGGGCAGGCGACCGCGTCCACCACGTCCCAGTACGCCCGCTCGCCCCACTCGGCGGCGATCTCGTAGAGGTCCTCCAGCTGGGCGATGAGGTGGTAGCCGTCGCCGCGCTCCTCGAACATCTCCTCCACGCCCTGCACGTCCACGACGGACCGCACGTGGGCCAGCGACTGGAACGGCACCGGCCAGGCGTCGAAGTACCAGCGCCAGTCGTCCACGGACCTGCCCCGGTTGTCCGGCACGAAGTCCTCCGCGACGACGGCGCGCACCAGGTCGGGTCGCGCGGCGGCGAGCGCGAGCCCGTGCAGCGCCCCCATCGAGTGACCTAACACCACGCACGGGCCCAGTCCCAGGCGTTCCACGAGCGCCTCGGCGTCGGCGACGAAGTCCTCCGTGCGGAACGGCCCGCGCTGCGGGTTCCGCCCGTGGCCGCGCGCGTCGTAGGCCACGACGCGGCCGTGCGCGGTCAGCCAGCGGGCCACCTTCCACCAGGTGGTCGCCCTGCTCATCAGGCCGTGCACCAGCAGGATGCCCTGCCCCTGTCCCCCGAACTCGATGACGCTCATGCGTGCATCATGTCCGCATGGCCATCAGCCCCAGGGCCCGCCCTTACCTCCTGATCACCGCTGTCGCGCTGCTCGTCGCCGGTCTGCTGGTCGTGCGCCTGCCCGACGGGTCGGACACAGCGCGGGAGAGCCCGACGGCTCCCGCGCCCGCGTCGACGCCCGCCGTGGTGGGGCAGCGGGGCGGGGCGGGCGCGGGCGACCCGTACTACCCGGAGGACGGGAACACCGGCTACGACGTGGCCGGGTACGACGTGTCCATCGGCTACGACCCGGCGACCGGCCACCTGGACGGGGTGGCGCGGGTGACCGCTCGGGCGACCGCCGACCTGGTGTCGTTCAACCTGGACCTGCGCGGGCTGGAGGTCTCCTCGGTCGAGGTCGGGGGCGAGGGCGCGGGGTTCGCCCGCGAGGGCGAGCAGGAGCTGGTGATCACGCCGGCCACGCCGCTGGCCGAGGGGGCGGAGTTCACCGCCGTCGTCGCCTACTCGGGTGAGCCGCAGTCGTTGCAGGACCCCGTGCTGGGCACGAACGGGTGGCAGCGGTCCGAGTCCGGCGGGGCGTTCGCGGCGGGCGAGCCGCACTCGGCGACCACCTGGTACCCGGCCAACGACACCCCGCGCGACAAGGCGTCGTTCGCGCTGAGCGCGCGGGTGCCGGACGGCTGGTCGGCGGTGTCGATCGGGCTGGAGAGGGGCTCGACCAGCGAGGGCGGCTGGACCGCGTTCCGCTGGGAGCACCCGGAGCCGGTGGCGACCTACCTGACCACCGTGGCGGTCGACCGGTGGGAGTTCGAGCGGGGCGAGCTGCCGGACGGGACGCCGGTGGTGAACGCGTACGCGCCGGGCGCGGAGGCGGCGCGGGCGCACGGGCGGGAGCTGCCGTCCGTGCTGGCGTTCCTGGCCGACCGGTTCGGGCCCTACCCGTTCGACGCGGCGGGCGGCATCTACCTGTCGGACCGGATCGGGTTCTCGCTGGAGACGCAGACCCGGCCGATCTACGCGGCGTGGGCGGACCTGGAGACGGTGGTGCACGAGAACGCGCACCAGTGGTTCGGCGACGCGGTCACCATCAAGAGCTGGGCGGACATCTGCCTGAACGAGTGCTTCGCCAGCTACTCGACCTGGCTGTGGGCCGAGTCGCTGGGCGCGGACCTGGACGCGGACTACCGGGCAGAGGTCGAGAAGTGGCGCGGCAACACCGGGTACTGGTCGCGGAAGCTGTACGACATGGGGCGCGGCAACGAGTTCCGGGGCGTCTACGACAAGGGCCAGCTGGCGGTGCACGCGCTGCGCGCGCGGATCGGCGACGAGGCGTTCGACCGGGTGCTGAAGAGCTGGGTCTCCGAGCACCTGGACGCGAACGCGTCGTGGCCGGAGTTCGAGGCGCACGTGCAGCGGGTGTCCGGGCAGGACCTGTCGGCGTTCTTCCAGGCCTGGTTCCGGGGTGGCGCGATCCCCGCCGACGAGCACCTGTGGCCGGGCGGCCTGCGCGGATAGGCTGGCGGCATGGCGGTTGTGAAGATCAATGCGATCCACGTGCCCGAGGGGTCCGGCCCCGAGCTGGAGAAGCGGTTCGAGGCGCGGCTGCGCGCGGTGGACGAGGAGCCCGGCTTCCTGGGCTTCCAGCTGCTGCGCCCGGTCGCCGGCGACTCGCGCTACTTCGTGGTGACCCACTGGGCCGACGACGAGTCGTTCGACAACTGGCGCAAGGGCCGCGCCGAGGCCGCGCACGCGGGCGAGCGGGCCAAGCCGGTGGCCACGGGCGCGGACCTGCTGGAGTTCGAGGTCGTGCTGGAGTCCTGGCCTGAGCGCGGCTGACCGCGCGGCCCGGCTGGTCTCGGGGGCGGGCGCGCTGCTGGTGTGCGCGGGCGCCGGGATGGGGGTGGACTCCGGCCTGCCCGACTTCCGGGGGCGCGCGGGCTTCTGGCGCGCCTACCCGCCCTACGAGCGGCTCGGGCTGAGCTTCGAGGAGATCGCGGACCCGGTGCACTTCGCGCGCGACCCGGAGTTCGCGTGGGGGTTCTACGGGCACCGGTTGGCGCTGTACCGGGCGACCGCGCCGCACGCCGGGTTCGCGGTGCTGCGGCGGTTGGGGGCGCGGGCGTTCACGTCCAACGTGGACGGCCAGTTCCAGCTCGCCGGGTTCGCGGGCGTGGCCGAGGTGCACGGGTCGATCCACCACCTGCAGTGCCAGGAGCCGTGCTCCGACGACGTGTGGTCGGCGGACGGGGTCGTGGTGGAGGTGGACCCGGAGACGATGCGCGCGGTGTCGCCGCTGCCGACGTGCCCCCGGTGCGGCGGGGTGGCGCGGCCGAACATCCTGATGTTCGGGGACTCCTCGTGGGTGGAGCACCGGACCGGGGAGCAGCTGGCCGAGCTGGCGCGGTGGCGGCGGGCGGCCGGGTCCGGGCTGGTGGTGCTGGAGCTGGGGGCCGGGACGGCGGTGCCCACGGTGCGGCGGTACGCGGAGCTGTCGAGCGCGGCGACCGGGGCGCTGGTGCGGGTGAACCCGCGCGAGGCGGACGTGCGGCACGGGCGCGGGATCGCGGTGCCGGAGACGGCGCTGGAGTTCCTGAACCGGTTGGCGGACGCGGCGGGCTGAGCGCCCGGTGAGCGCGCCCTGGACCGGTCGGTCCGGCACCGGTCAGTCCGGCACGACGAACTGGGCGACCACCGCGCGGTGGTCGCTGCCGGGGACGTCCACGGCCGTGAACCAGTCCACCGGGCAGCGGTCGTCCACCAGCACGTGGTCCAGCGCCACCAGCGGCGGCACGACGCCCTCGTTCGGCCAGGTCGGGGTCAGGCCCGCGCCGACCCGGTCGGCGGCGTCCGCGTAGCCGGTGCCCAGGAGCCTGCGCAGGGGCGCGTGGTCGAGGGTGGCGTTGAAGTCGCCCGCGAGGACCCGGATCGGGCCGTCGGCGTTCCTGGGCGGCAGCGCGGCGAGGTCCCGCCGCCACTGCGCGGGGCCCTGGGGCTCGACCGGTGGCATCGGGTGCACCGACACGACCTCGACGTCGTTGCCGTTGGGAAGCTCCACCACGGCGCTCGCCTGCCGGAAGGAGCTGGGGCCGACCAGGTGCGCCGGGGTGAGCGGGTAGCGGGAGGCGATGCCGGAGCCCGAGCCGCCCGGCTCGTCCTCGAGCACCCGGTGCGGCAGCACGGCGTCCAGCCCGGCGTCCTCCAGGTCCCGCACCATGGCCGGGGACAGCTCCTGCATGGCCAGCACGTCGACGTCCCGCTCGATCACCTCGCGCACGACCACCTCCGCGTCGGCCTTGCCCACGAGGAAGTTCGAGGCCATCACGCGCAGCGGCAGGCCCGCGCCCGCCGGGCGGTCGTCCGCGATCGCCCTGGGGGTGAGGGAGGCGGCCAGGAGCAGGCAGACCGGCAGGACGACCAGCGCGACCGGCCAGCGGCGCAGCAGCAGCGCCAGCGCGCCGACCAGGACGCCCGCGGCGGTCACCAGCGGGGTCAGCGCGGTGGTCGCCGCCAGGTAGCGGTTGCCGTCGACGCCGAGCAGGCGGGTGAGCGCCGGGACGAGGAACCCGACCGCGAGCAGGACCACCAGGGCCGTCGCGGTGCGACCCCCCACGCGGCGCGCCGGAGCTTCGATCACACCGTCTAGTCTGCCCGAATGGACGACCCGACAGTGCTGATCACCGGTTTCGAGCCGTTCGGAGGCGAGCGCACCAACCCGTCGTGGGACGCCGTGCGCGAGCTGGCCGAGCGCGATCCCTCGCTCATCGCGGTGGAGCTGCCGTGCGCCTTCGACGCCTCGGCCCGCGCGCTGCGGGAGGCGGTGGAGCGGCACCGGCCGGACCTGGTGGTGTGCGTCGGGCAGGCGGGCGGGCGGAGCGGGGTCACGCCGGAGCGGGTGGCGATCAACCTCGCGGACGCGCGCATCCCGGACAACGACGGGGCGCAGCCGATCGACGTGCCGGTGGTGGAGGGCGGCCCGGCGGCGTACTTCACCGGGCTGCCGGTGAAGGCGTGCGTGGCGGCGCTGGAGGAGGCGGGCATCCCGGCCTCGGTGTCGCACACGGCGGGCACGTTCGTGTGCAACCACGTGTTCTACGCGCTGATGCACCTGGTGGCGACGGACTTCCCGGACCTGCGGGGCGGGTTCGTGCACGTGCCGTTCGCGCCGGAGCAGGTGGCGGACCGGGAGGGCGTGCCCAGCCTGGAGGTGTCGCGGACGGCGGACGCGCTGGGGCTGATCGTGGCGACCTGCCTGAGCACCACCGACGACCTGGCGATCAGCACCGGCACCCTCAGCTAGCCCGCGCCGGACCGGCGGGCCCCCGGCTGGCCGGCGGCGGACCGCCTCACGACGCAGGGGAGCCCCCGTGGACTCCACGGGGGCTCCCCTGCTGTTCCTCGAACTCCAGGGCGGCGGACCGCCTCAAATCACTCGCCCGAGGCCTCGCCCTGGGCGGAGTCGTCGCCGCCCGCCGAGGCCAGGTCCACCGGCGGGGAGTCGGGGACCTTGGTCGGCTTCGGCTCGCTGCGGAAGACGAACTTCGCCTTGTCGTGCTGGTCGGACTCGCCGTCCCAGCCCTCGACGTCGGTGATGACGATCTGGCCGGGCTGGATCTCCCCGAACAGGATCTTCTCCGACAGCTGGTCCTCGATCTCGCGCTGGATGGTCCTGCGCAGCGGGCGGGCGCCGAGCACGGGGTCGAAGCCCCGCTTGGCCAGCAGCTGCTTGGCCTTCTCGGTCAGCTCGATCGCCATGTCCTTGTTCTTCAGCTGCGTCTCGACGCGGGCGATCAGCAGGTCCACCATCTTGATGATCTCTTCGCGAGTCAGCTGGTGGAACACGATGATGTCGTCGATGCGGTTGAGGAACTCCGGGCGGAAGTGCTTCTTCAGCTCGTCGTTGACCTTGTTCTTCATGCGCTCGTAGTTCGAGGCGTTGTCCTGCCCCGACGCGAAGCCCAGTCCGACGGCCTTCGAGATGTCCGAGGTGCCGAGGTTCGACGTGAAGATGATGACGGTGTTCTTGAAGTCCACCGTCCGGCCCTGGCCGTCCGTGAGGCGACCGTCCTCCAGCACCTGCAGGAGGGTGTTATAGACCTCGTTGTGGGCCTTCTCGATCTCGTCGAACAGCACGACCGAGAACGGCTTGCGCCGCACCTTCTCGGTGAGCTGGCCGCCCTCCTCGTAGCCGACGTAGCCGGGAGGCGCGCCGAAGAGCCGCGAGGCGGTGTAGCGGTCGTGGAACTCGCCCATGTCGATCTGGATGAGCGCGTCGTCCTCGCCGAACAGGAAGTTCGCCAGCGCCTTGGACAGCTCGGTCTTGCCGACGCCGGACGGGCCGGCGAAGATGAACGAGCCCGCGGGGCGCTTGGGGTCCTTCAGGCCGGCGCGGGTGCGCCGGATGGCCTGCGAGACGGCCTTGACGGCCTCGACCTGGCCGATGATGCGCTTGTGGAGCTCGTCCTCCATGCGCAGCAGGCGGGTGGTCTCCTCCTCGGTCAGCTTGAAGACCGGGATGCCCGTCCAGTTCGCCAGGACCTCGGCGATCTGCTCCTCGTCGACCTCGGCGACGACGTCGAGGTCGCCGTCCTTCCACTGCTTCTCCCGCTCGGCCTTCTGGCCCAGCAGGGTCTTCTCCTGGTCGCGGAGCTTCGCGGCGCGCTCGAAGTCCTGCGCGTCGATCGCGGACTCCTTGTCGCGGCGCACGTCCGCGATCTTCTCGTCGAACTCGCGCAGGTCCGGCGGCGCGGTCATCCGGCGGATGCGCATCCGCGCGCCCGCCTCGTCGATGAGGTCGATCGCCTTGTCCGGCAGGTACCGGTCGTTGATGTACCGGTCGGCCAGCGTCGCCGCGGCCACCAGCGCCGAGTCGGTGATCGAGACGCGGTGGTGCGCCTCGTACCGGTCGCGCAGGCCCTTGAGGATCTCGATCGTGTGCTCCAGGGAGGGCTCGCCCACCTGGATCGGCTGGAAGCGGCGCTCGAGCGCCGGGTCCTTCTCGACGTACTTGCGGTACTCGTCGAGCGTGGTGGCGCCGATGGTCTGGAGCTCACCGCGCGCCAGCATCGGCTTGAGGATGCTCGCGGCGTCGATCGCGCCCTCGGCGGCGCCCGCGCCGACCAGGGTGTGGATCTCGTCGATGAACAGGATGATGTCGCCGCGGGTGCGGATCTCCTTGAGCACCTTCTTCAGGCGCTCCTCGAAGTCGCCGCGGTAGCGGGAACCGGCCACCAGCGAGCTGAGGTCGAGCGTGTAGAGCTGCTTGTCCTTCAGCGTCTCGGGCACCTCGCCCTTGACGACCATCTGCGCCAGGCCCTCGACGACGGCGGTCTTGCCGACGCCGGGCTCGCCGATGAGCACCGGGTTGTTCTTGGTGCGCCGGGACAGCACCTGCATGACCCGCTCGATCTCCTTGGCCCGCCCGATGACCGGGTCGAGCTTGCCCTCGCGGGCCATGGAGGTCAGGTTGCGGCCGAACTGGTCCAGCACCAGCGACGAGGACGGCGTGCCCTCGCCCCGGCCACCGGCCTCGGCGGGCTCCTTGCCGCCGGAGTAGCCGGAGAGCAGCTGGAGCACCTGCTGGCGGACCCGGTTGAGGTCCGCGCCCAGCTTCACGAGGACCTGGGCGGCGACGCCCTCGCCCTCGCGGATCAGGCCGAGCAGGATGTGCTCCGTGCCGATGTAGTTGTGCCCGAGCTGCAGCGCCTCGCGCAGCGACAGCTCCAGAACCTTCTTGGCGCGCGGGGTGAAGGGGATGTGCCCGCTGGGTGCCTGCTGGCCCTGGCCGATGATCTCCTCGACCTGCTGGCGCACGCCCTCCAGCGCGATCCCCAACGACTCCAGCGCCTTGGCGGCGACACCCTCACCCTCGTGGATCAAACCCAGGAGGATGTGCTCGGTGCCGATGTAGTTGTGGTTGAGCATCCTGGCCTCTTCCTGGGCCAGGACAACCACCCGCCTCGCGCGGTCGGTGAACCTCTCGAACATTCGCACTCCCTGACTGCTGCGCCGGCGGTCCTCGGCTCGCCACTGGCATCCGTGGAGAGCGCGGCACCGTGGGACCACTGTAGTCGTTGCCCCGTCGCTCTCCGCTTCCGTTCAGAGCCTGTCGTCTTCGGGGAACTCCTACATCCGGTTACAACGGGTCATCTGCCAGGCAGATTCCGCGAACCGGGCGTTGTCCGCTGAGCGCGAACACCGCCATTGGTAAGGTAAGGCAAACCTCAGACGGCACGACCACAAGGACCCTGCTTCCCCATGACCGTACCGGCGCGGATCGACCCCCGCGACGCGCTGAACCCCCTGGCGGACACCGTTTCGGCCACGTCCTCCCTGGTGGGGTGGCTGGAGATCCGCTACGAGCGAACGGGCCGCGGCGCACCCGATGGATGGACCCGGTGCTCCGACCTGCTCGCCGATCCGGGGCGGTTCACCGCCTGGCGCGGCGAGCTCGCCGACTGGCTCCGGGAGCGGCACGGCGGCTCCACCGAGCGCGCCACGGCCGGGTACGTGCTCGGCTGGTACCTGGGCGCGGTCGGGATGCTCGGCGGCGCGCTGTTCCACCGGGCGCGCCGGGTCCCGTCGCTGCGCCCCGAGGACCTGGCGCTGCGGCTGGCCGACGACGGCAGGCCCGACGTGGTCGGCGTCGCGCTGCTGGCGGGCGGCTTCGCCTGCCTGCCCGGCGATCCCGCGGGCAACCACCCCGAGGCGACCGTCGTGGCCGACGAGTCCGCGCTGGCCGCGCTGCTGCGCGCCCGGTTCGCCGGGCACGCAGCCGCGTTCGCCGCCGCCTACGGCCCGACCACCCGGCTGGGCGGGCGGGCGCTGTGGGCGGCGGCCACGGACGCGCTGGACGGCTCGGCGTGGCTGGCCGGGCTGCACGGCGGCGACGAGGCGGCCGGGGTCGCGGACTCCGCGCTGCTGCTGCCGTTCCCCGAGGCCCCGTACACCTCGGCGACGACGTTGCGCGTGGTCGACGGGACCTGGACGCGCCGCCGGGAGAGCTGCTGCTTCCACTTCACCCTTCCGGGGGCACAGGCGTGTGACACCTGCCCCCGCGTCTGCGGGAAGTGACCGGCTCTCCGCCGTTCGTTGGAAGGATCAGCCCTTCGGGTGGTCTTGCCTGCGGTTGGCCGCCGCGTGCGTCGTGGACCGGATCGGCACCACCATCGGGGTGCCCGCGACCGGGTCCGCGATGACGGCGGCCTCCAGCCCGAACACCTCCTCCAGCACCTCCTCGGTCAGCACCTCGGACGGCGCGCCCTGCACCACGATCCGACCGTCCTTCATGGCCACCAGGTGGTCGGCGTAGCGGGCGGCGAGGTTCAGGTCGTGCAGCACCATGACGATCGTGCGCCCGCCCTCGGCGTGCAGCAGCCGCACCAGGTCCAGCACGTCGATCTGGTGCGCGAGGTCCAGGTAGGTCGTCGGCTCGTCGAGCAGCAGCAGGTCGGTGCCCTGGGCGAGCGCCATGGAGATCCAGGCGCGCTGGCGCTGGCCGCCGGAGAGCTGGTCCAGGGTGCGCTCGGCGAGGTCCTCCATGCCGGTCAACCGCAGCGCCTCGGCGACGGCGGCCTCGTCGTCTCCGGACCACTGCCGGTACCAGGCCTGGTGCGGGTGCCTGCCCCTGGCGACCAGGTCGGCCACGGTCAGCCCCTCGGGGCCCTGCGGGGTCTGCGGCAGCATCCCGAGCACCTTGGCCACCTCGCGGGTGGGCGCCTGCGTGATCGGCCTGCCGTCGAGCAGGACCTGCCCGCCCCTGGTGGGCAGCAGGCGGGCGAGCGCGCGCAGCACCGTGGACTTGCCGCAGCCGTTGGGGCCGATGACGGCGGTGACGGCGCCGTCGAGCACGTCCAGGTCGAGCCGGTCGACGACCAACCGGTCGCCGTAGCCGATCGACAGCTCGCGGGCGCGCAGGCGCGCGCTGGGGGACGGGGGTGCCGTGGTCATGTCCTCGCCTCCCGGCGGCTGCGGATGAGCAGGTGCATCAGGTACGGGGCGCCGAGCACGGCGGTGACCACGCCGACCGGCAGCTCCGTGCCGTCGACCAGCTGCCGGGCGATCAGGTCGGAGAGCACGACCAGCACGGCGCCGACGACGGCCGAGCCGAACAGCGGCGGGGTCGCGGTGCCCGCCAGGCGCACGGCGATCTGCGGGGCGGCCAGCGCCACGAACCCGATGGGGCCCGCGGCGGCGGTGGCCACGGCGGCGAGCACGACGCCGAGCAGCAGCAGGGCGGTGCGGGCGCCGTTGAGCCGCACGCCGAGGCCCCTGGTGGTGTCGTCGCCGAACTGGAGCGCGCCGAGCGTGCGGGTGGCCAGCACCGAGGCGGGCAGCAGCACGACCAGGGCGAGCGCGACCGGGACGATGTGCTCCCAGCCCCGGTTGTTGAGGCTGCCCGCGATCCAGACCATGGCGCGGGCGGTGTCGTTCACGTCGGCCTTGGTGAGCAGGTACTGGGTGGCGTTCGCGGTGATCGCGGTGACGCCGACGCCGACCAGGACGAGCCGGAAGCCCTCGATGCCGCGCCGCCAGGCGATGCCGTGGACCACCAGCCCGGCGATCAGGCCCCCGGCGAGCGCGGCCAGCGGGACGCCGACCTGGGCGACCGCGCCCGCGACCGCGCCGGAGCTGCCCGCCAGGACGATGACCAGCACCGCGCCGGTGCCCGCGCCCCAGGTGACGCCGATGATGTCCGGGGTGGCCAGCGGGTTGCGGGAGATGGCCTGGAAGATCGCGCCGGAGGCGGCGAGCGCGGCGCCGACGAGCAGGCCGGTGAGCACGCGCGGCAGGCGCAGCTCCACCACGACGAACCGCTGGCTGCGGCTGCCGCCGCCGAGCAGCACGTCGACGACCTGGCCGAGGCTGATCGGGAAGTCGCCGTAGGCGATGGCGACGGAGAGGACGGCCGCGGCGAGCGCGAGGCCGCCGACGACCAGGGCGATCGGGCGCGGGCGCAGCGGCCAGGAGAACGGGCCGAGGCGGACGCCGGTGCGGCCCTTCACGGTCGGGCGCGCGAGCGCGTCGCCGCCGACCGGGACGCCGGACGCGAGGCCGACCGAGGTGGCGCCGGTCGCGGGCGCGCCCCTCGCCGAGCCGTCCGCGGCGCTGTCCGCGGCGCCGTCCGCCGGGGGCCCGGTCACCGCGGCCCCCTCCCCCGCCGCGCCGCCGTCCCCGCTCACAGCTTCACCAGGTTCCGGCGGCGGACCAGCGCGACGAAGAACGGGGCGCCCACCAGGGCCATCACGATGCCGACCTCCAACTCGCCGGGCCGGGCGACCACCCGGCCGAGGACGTCCGCCACGAGCAGCAGCACGCCGCCCATCAGCCCGGCCACCGGCAGCAGCCACCGGTGGTCCGGCCCGGTCACCGCGCGGGCGGCGTGCGGGACCACCAGGCCGAGGAAGCCGATCGGCCCGCAGGCCGCGACCGAGCCGCCGACCAGCAGGGTGACCGCGCCGACGCCCAGCGCCCTGGTGCGGTTCACGTCCTGCCCCAGCGAGCGGGCCACCTCGTCGCCGAGCGAGAGGGCGTTGAGGCCGGGCGCGTTGAACGCCGCGAGCACCAGCCCGACGACCAGGAACGGCAGCACCTGCCACAGGACCTCGACGTCGCGCCCCTCGACCGACCCGACCTGCCAGAACCGGAACGAGTCCAGGCTCTGCCGGTCGGACAGCACCACGCCGGAGATCAGGCCCTGGAGCAGCGCGCTGACCGCGGCGCCCGAGAGGGCGAGGGTGACCGGGGTGGGCCCGCCCCGGCCGGAGCCGAGCAGGAAGACCACGACGCTGGCGGCGAGCGCGCCCGCGAAGGCGAACCAGACGTAGCCGAGCGGGCTGGTCACGCCCAGCAGGGAGATCGCGAGGACCACGGCGAAGCCCGCGCCCTGGTTGATGCCCAGGACGCCGGGGTCGGCCAGCGGGTTGCGGGTGTGGCCCTGGATCAGCGCGCCGCCGACGCCGAGCGCCACGCCGACCGCGAGCGCGAGGCCCGTCCTGGGCAGGCGCAGCTCGCGGACGATCGAGTCGTCCTCGGTGCCGGTCGGGCTGAGCAGCGCGTGCGCCACCGAGCCGAGGTCGATCGACTTGGAGCCGAACGCGACGCTCGCGGCGGCGGCCAGGGCGAGGGCGCCCAGCAGCAGCGCGAGCACGCCGTAGCGGCGGGTCGTGCGGACGGTCACCACGCGCTCTCCTCATGCCCCGCCGTGGACGGTGAGGTGAGCCTAACCGAACTTGCCCGGCGTCGTGACCAGCGGGTTCCCCCGGACGACCCCGACAAGTCGCGGGGGTTTTCCCTGGGTGATCGGTCGCGCACCCGCAGTGGGAACCGCAGGGCAAACCACCCGGCAACCCAAGATCGAAGCGCGACGCACGTCTCATTTGGGTATTGCCCGTTGACTCCGGAGAACTTTGTCAAAACAAGCCGAAGGGGTGCCGGATCATTCATCCGGCACCCCTTCGCGGGTCAGTGGAATTGCCGTGGCGAGCGCCACTCAATCCTCACCCCTGCTGGTGGTAGGCCTCCAGCACCTCGGCCGGGATGCGACCGCGGTCGGAGACCTTCATGCCCTGCTTGCGGGCCCACTCCCGAATCGCCTGGTTCTGCTCGCGGTCCGCCGAGGCGGGTCGGGCGGCGGCCTTCACGCCTGCCGGGCGGCCGGGGCCGCGCTTGCGACCACCGGTCTTGCGGGCGGCGGTGGTGAACGCGCCGAGCGCGGAGCGCAGCTTGCCCGCATTCACCGAAGAAAGGTCGATCTGGTAAGCCACACCGTCCAGGCCGAAGTCGACCGTCTCCTCGGCGACACCGCCGTCCAGGTCATCGACCAGGGTCACGGTGACCTTCTGCGCCATGCGTATCCTCCTGGGACTCGAATGCGCGGCGTGCTCCCCGACCGCGACCAAAAAACATGTGCGCCAGCAGGTTAGCGCACAAGTCGAGGAATGCGCCGCACGGAGTCCTAGAAGTTACTCATTCCGGGCGCACGAGGGGGAACAGGATCGTCTCCCGGATACCGAGGCCCGTGATGGCCATCAGCAGGCGGTCGATGCCCATTCCCACACCACCGCTCGGTGGCATTCCGTACTCCAGCGATCGCAGAAAGTCTTCGTCGACCGGCATCGCTTCCACGTCACCGCTCGCGCCCAGCCTGGCCTGCGCTTCCAACCGCTCCCGCTCGACCACCGGGTCGACCAGTTCGGAGTATCCGGTCGCCAACTCGAAACCGCGCACGTAGAGGTCCCACTTTTCCGCCACACCGGGGGTGCTGCGGTGCTGGCGGGTCAGCGGCGAGGTCTCGACCGGGAAATCCCGGACGAACGTGGGCGCGTGCAGGTGGTCGCCCACCAGGTGCTCCCACAGCTCCTCCACGAGCTTGCCGTGGCCGAGCTTCGGGTCGGTCTCCAGACCCACCTTCCCCGCGAGCGCGCGCAGGTCGTCGACGCTGGTCTCGGGCGTGACCTCGACGCCTGCGGCCTCGGACAGCGAGCCGTACATGGTCAGCGTGGTCCACTCGCCGCCCAGGTCGTACTCGGTGCCGTCGACCAGGGTGACCACGTGCGAACCGGCGACGGCCATGGCCGCCTCCTGGATCAGCTCCCTGGTCATCACCGCGTTCGTGTCGTACGTCGCGTACGCCTCGTAGTACTCCAGCATCGAGAACTCCGGCGAGTGCGAGGAGTCGATGCCCTCGTTGCGGAAGTTCCGGTTGATCTCGAAGACCTTCTCGATACCGCCGACCACGCACCTCTTCAGGTACAACTCCGGCGCGATGCGCAGGAACAGGTCGATGTCCAGCGCGTTCGAGCGGGTCACGAACGGCCGCGCCGCCGCACCCCCCTGCAAGGTCTGCAACATCGGGGTCTCGACTTCGGTGAAACCCCTGCGGTGGAACGACTCGCGCAGAGAGCGCACCAGCTTGGCGCGGTTGCGCACGGTGTCGCGCGCCTGTTCCCGCAGGATCAGGTCGACGTACCGCTGCCGAATGCGGGTTTCCTCCGCGAGTTCCTTGTGGGCGACCGGCAACGGGCGCAGCGCCTTCGCCGTGATGGCCCACTCGTCCGCCATCACGGACAGTTCCCCGCGCCGGGAGGTGATCACTTCTCCGCGCACGAAAACGTGGTCGCCGAGGTCGACGTCGCTCTTCCAGTCGGCGAGCGCCTGCTCGCCGACCTTGTTCAGGCTCAGCATGGCCTGGAGCTCGGTGCCGTCGCCCTCGCGCAGGGTCGCGAAGGCGAGCTTGCCGGTGTTCCGGATGAACATGACGCGGCCGGTCACGCCGACCACCTCGCCGGTGCTGGTGTCGGGCTCCAGCCCGGTGTGCGCCTCGCGCACCTCGCGCAGCGAGTGCGTGCGGGCGACTTCGACCGGGTACGGGTCGACTCCGCGCTCCAGCAGCCGCGCCCGCTTCTCCCTGCGGACCCTGAGCTGCTCGGGAAGGTCGTCGTCGCTGGTCGGGGAACCGTTCTGCGGCTGCTCACTCACACCGGGAAGGGTACGGAAAGGGCTATCGGGGAATCGAACCGGTTCTCACTAGGGTGTGGGTGGTGACGAGCGCAGAAGACCACGCGGACCTGTGGGCTCGCCGGGCCGCGTCTTTCGGGGCTCAAGCGTCCGCCTACGCGGAGCACCGGCCCGACTACCCGGCCGAGGCGATCAAGTGGTGCCTGGACCCCCTGGAGAGCTCGCCGCTGCGCGTGCTGGACCTGGCGGCGGGCACGGGGAAGCTGACCGAGGGCGTGGTGGCGCTGGGCCACCACGTGACGGCGGTCGAGCCCGACGAGCAGATGCTGTCGGAGCTGGTCAGGCGCAACGGGGGCGTGCGGGCCCTGCCGGGCACGGCGGAGCGCATCCCGGTGCCGGGCGGGACGGTCGACGCGGTCGTGGTGGGGCAGGCGTTCCACTGGTTCGACCAGGCGCGGGCGCTGGCGGAGATCGCCCGCGTGCTGCGGCCGGGCGGGGTGCTGGCGGCGCTGTGGACCGGGGACGACCACAGCGTGCCGTGGGTGGCCGACTACCTGGCCGCCGTGTGGGGCGCGGACGGCGACCCGCACAAGATCAGCTCGGCGGGCGCGCCCGCCGAGATCATGCCCCGGCACGAGATGTTCCACGAGCAGGAGACCGCGCGGTTCGCGCACCGGCAGCGCAGGACCCCCGAGTCGCTCGTGGCGACGCTGCGGACGCACTCCGGGGTGGCGACCCTGCCGGAGGCCGAGCGGCTGGCCCTGGAGGCCAAGGCGCTGGACTTCCTGCGCTCCAGGGAGGAGACGCGGGACGGGTTCGACCTGCCGCTGCGGGTGATGGTCAAGCGGATGGTGCGGATCTGACCGCGGCCCCCTCGGGCGCCCGGACGGCCGCCGCCCCCGGTCCCGCGGTGGGGACCGGGGGCGGCGGCCGTTCGCGGGGCCGGGGTCAGCGCATGTTGCGCTCGAACACCAGGCGCAGGCCCAGCAGGGTCAGGTCGGGCGCGTGGATCTGGATCGCGGTCGACTCGGACACCACCAGCGGCGCGAGGCCACCGGTGGCCAGCACGGTCACCGGGCCGGGGTCGACGGTGGCCAGCTCCTCCACGATCCGCCGCACCAGCCCGTCGACCTGGCCGACGAAGCCGTAGACGATGCCGGACTGGAGGCACTCGACGGTGTTCTTGCCGATCACCGAGCGCGGTCGGACCAGCTCGACCTTGTGCAGCTGCGCGGCGCGGGCGGCCAGCGCGTCCACCGAGATCTCGATGCCGGGCGCCAGCGCGCCGCCGAGGAACTCGCCCTTGGCGGAGATGACGTCCAGGTTGGTGGACGTGCCGAAGTCGACCACGACGCACGCGGTGCTGTGCAGGTGGTGCGCGGCCATCGTGTTGATGACCCGGTCGGAGCCGACCTCCTTCGGGTTGTCCACCAGCAGCGGGACGCCGGTGCGCACGCCCGGCTCGACCAGCACCTTCGGCACCTGGGCGTAGTAGCGGCCGAGCATCACGCGCAGCTCGCGCAGCACCGCGGGCACGGTGGACAGCGCCGAGATGCCGGTGATCTTGTCCGCGTACTCGCCGAGCAGGCCGCGCATGGTCAGCGCCAGCTCGTCGGCGGTCATCCTGGCGTCGGTGCGCATCCGCCAGCTGTGCACGAGCGCGGCGGAGTCCCCGGTGCCGTCGTACAGGCCCAGGACGATGTTCGTGTTGCCGACGTCGATGACGAGCAGCACCGTGTTCCCCCTACTGGTTCTGGATGAGCGCGTCGAGCGCGGCGGCGTCGGCCGTCTCGGCGAGCGCCTGCGCGGTCACCGCGCCGCTGAGCAGCCCGGAGCCCTCCGGGGCGCGCGCGGCGTCCGAGCCCAGCTCCACGACCTTGTTGTCGGCGTCGACGAACACCACGCGCGGCCGGTAGGAGCGGGCCTCGGCGTCGTCCATGGACCCGTAGGCGATGAGGATGACCAGGTCGCCGGGGTGCACCAGGTGCGCGGCGGCGCCGTTGATGCCGATGACGCCGGAGCCGCGCTCGCCGGGGATGACGTAGGTCTCCAGGCGGGCCCCGTTGGTGACGTCCACGATCGCGACCTGCTCGCCCGCCAGCAGGTCGGCGGCGTCCATGAGGTCCTCGTCCACGGTGACCGAGCCGACGTAGTGCAGGTCGGCCTGGGTGACGGTGGCCCGGTGGATCTTCGACTTGAGCATCGTGCGGAACATGGCGGCGCTCCTCCCTACTCGTCGCCCGCGCCGAGCAGCACGGGGACGTTGTCGATCAGCCTGGTCGACCCGACGCGGGCCGCCACCAGCAGGCGGGCGTCGCCGTTCTCGGGCGCGGGCCCGAGGTCGGGGGCGCGCAGCTCCAGGTAGTCCAGGTCGAGGCCGGGCACGGCGTCGAGCGTCGCGCGGGCGGTGGACAGCACGGCCTCCGGGCCCTGCGCGCTCACGTGCGAGCCGGCGACGAGCGCGGCGGACAGCGCGGTGGCGCTCTCCCGCTCGGACTCGGACAGGAAGCGGTTGCGGGAGGACAGGGCGAGCCCGTCCGACTCGCGCACGGTCGGCACGCCGACGACGGCGGTCGGCACGTTCAGGTCGGTGGCCATCCGCCCGATCAGGCAGAGCTGCTGGTAGTCCTTCTCGCCGAACAGGGCGTAGTCGGGCTGCACGATGTTGAACAGCTTCGACACGACGGTGAGCACGCCCGCGAAGTGGCCGGGCCTGCTGGCGCCCTCCAGCTCGGAGCCGAGCGGGCCGGGGTCGAGGGTCACCTGGCTGCCCGCCGGGTACATGGTGGCGACCTCGGGGGCGAACACCAGCGGCGCGCGCTCCTGGCGGCACACCTCCACGTCGGCGTCCAGGTCGCGCGGGTAGCGCTCCAGGTCGGCGGCCTCGCCGAACTGGGTCGGGTTCACGAACACCGACACCACCACGACGGTGTTCTGCAGGACGTGGGCCTCGCGGATGAGCCTGCGGTGGCCCTCGTGCAGCGCGCCCATGGTGGGCACGAGCGCGATGTTGCGGCCCGCCGAGCGCAGCGCCCTGGTGACGCGGCGCAGCCGCTCGGGGTCGCGGTGCACGGTCACCCCGCCGGGGGTGTAGTCGTCCTTGGTCAGCGGCTTCGTCATCGGTCAGTCCTCGTCGAGGGTGGTGCGGACGTCGGTGGCGCGGTCGGCCGGGAGCAGCCCGGCGGACTCGGCCCGGTCTGCGGTGCGCCTGGCGAGCGCGCGGTACGCGTCCAGGGTTCCGGGGGCGCGGTCGGCCAGCACGGCGAGGTGCTTGGCGACGGTGCCGGTGTCACCCCTGGCGACGGGGCCGGTGAGGGCGCGGTCGCCGTGCCGCAGGGCGTTGTCGAGCGCGGCCCCGAGGAGGGGCGCGAGGACCCGCTCGGGGTTGGCGACGCCCGCGCCGCGCAGCGCCTCGGCGCAGTCGGCGACCAGGGTCATCAGGTGGTTCGCGCCGTGGGTGAGGGCGGCGTGGTAGAGCGGGCGGGCGGACTCGGGGACCCGGACGGCCTCGGCGCCGATCTCCACGACGAGGGCCTCGCCGACGCTCCAGGCGATGTCGTCGCCGTCGGCGGCGGTGACCCCGAAGGTGCAGGCGCGGACCCGGTCGACGTCCTCGGGGCGGCCGGTGAAGGTCATGGCGGGGTGCAGCGCCAGGCACAGCGCGCCCACCTCGGCGGCGGGGGCGAGCGCGGCGACGCCCTGGGCGCCGCTGACGTGCACCACGATCTGGCCGGCGCGCAGCGAGCCGGTGGCCACCAGGCCCCTGACCAGTCCGGGCAGCTCGTCGTCGGGGACGGCGAGCAGGACCAGGTCGGCGCCCGCGGCCACGTCGGGCGGGGGCAGCACGGGGACGTCGGGGAGCAGGGCGTCGGCCCTGCGCAGGGAGGCGGCCGAGACGGCGGAGACCGCGGTGACGGTGTGACCGGCCCTGGTGAGGGCGGCGCCGAGCACCGAGCCCACCCGGCCTGCCGAGATGACGCCCGCGGCAAGGCGCGCGGGGCGGGGGGTCGCGTCCATGCGACGTTGCTCCTTCAGGACGTTCCAGTCCCGTTGGGGGGTACCGGACGACTCCACCGAGGGTAGTGAGGGGGTGCGGGTGCGGGGGTCAACTGCGACGAACGCCACCCGTGGCGTCTGGGTCGTTCGGCGAGGTCGGCGAGGCCGGTGAGGTCGGCGAGCCGGGGCGGATCTGCCGGTCCGGGCGGGCCGCGCGGCCCTGGCGGGCGATGCGCGCGATCCGGACGGTGCGCTCCGCGCGCTCGGTGAGCCGGGGGCGGCCCGCGCCGTCCGCGGCGCCGAGCGCGCCGGGGGCGTTCACGGCGGCCACGCGGGTGGCGAGCAGGGAGCGCAGGAGGTTCGCGTGGCGGCGGTCCGCGTCCGCGCCCGCGGTGCCCAGCGCCATGCGGTGGCGCAGGAACGCCAGTTCGGTGGCGGCCACCTGGTAGCCGGCCACCGCCTTCGCGGCCTCGTCGCCCGCCTTGCGGCGCACGGTGCGGCGCCAGCGGCTGCGGCCCTGGAGGCTGGCGAGCAGGGTGACCTCGCTGGTGGCGATCCACTGGCGCTCGGCCATGCCGGGCAGCTGCTCGGCGACGATGCGCTGCTCGCGGCGGCGCTGCCACACCACCAGCCAGACCATGCCCGCGAAGATCGGGACCATGATCAGGAAGTAGAGGTTGATGAACGTCGATCCGGTGCCGACCGTGGTGGAGAAGTTCCACAGCGAGTGCAGGCCCACCGCGCCCAGGTAGCCCAGGAGCGGGCCCGCGATCCGGACGTTCCGCTTGTGGGACATCGCCGCCAGGCCCACGCCGACGCCGAGCATCGAGGTGAACAGGGGGTGGGCGAACGGGGACAGGACGCCGCGCAGGATGAACAGGGCGACCACGCCGCTGCTCGCGTCGCCCAGGCCGCTGTCCACGAAGACGCGGGCGAAGTAGTAGATGTTCTCGGTGAACGCGAAGCCCGCCGCGACCACGCCCGCGTAGACGAGGCCGTCGACGGCGCCGTCGAACTCGTGGCGGCGGCGCAGGAAGAGGGCGATCAGGAAGACGCCCTTGGTGGCCTCCTCCACGATCGGGGCGCCGACCACGGCGGCGAAGGTCGCGCCGTCGCCGTCGTTGATCAGCTCGCCGATCACCTGGGCGGTCTGGTTGAAGACCAGGGAGGTGATGGTCGCGCCGCACGCGCCCCAGGCGAAGCCGAAGAGCAGGAGCTTGGCCGGTTCCGGCTCCCAGCGGTCGAGCCAGAGGTAGGCGCTCAGCACCGCCATGACGGGCAGGAGCGAGGCCGCCGCGCCCACCAGGATCGGGGCCAGCCCGACCTTGCTGGTGCCCAGGCCCAGCAGGACCAGGCCGCAGACCCCCAGCACGATCAGGGCCGCGACCGGGAGGAGCACGGTCCAGCGGCGTTGCTCGGTCCTCTTGCGGGCCGGCGAGGGTGCGGCAGCGGTCACGTGGTGGAACTTTATAGCGGTGGGGGCGGGGGCGGGTGCGGTGATCTCGTCGTGGCTGGTGGGAGGGCTGTCAGGGGCGCCACGGCGGCAGGTCGGGGAGCAGGCCGGCCGCGGTCGTGCCCCTCGGGTGCAGGAGCCAGCCGAAGGCGCCGAGGCCGTTCGGGTCGCGCAGCTCCGCGATCCGGGAGGCGCGGGCCGCGGCGGTGAGCCAGTCCGGGGTGCGGGCGGTGAGCGGCTCGGCGGGCGGGAGCAGGGCGGCCAGCGCGTCCCGCTGCGACACCAGGGTCCACGGGCGGCCCGCGGCCTCGGCGCAGGCGTCCAGGGCGACGTGGGCGGTCAGGTCGCAGGAGCCGTCGAAGGCCGGTTCGACCCGGTTCCCCGAGCGGTAGGCGGTGAAGGTGCCCCTGGGGTAGCGGCCTGCGGCGCGGTCGTCGGCCAGGTGGCCGTAGTCGATCGCGAGCGCCGCGCCCCGGACCCGTCCGACGGCAGACGCCCACGCCGCGTCCCTGGGGGAGCCGATCTCCGCCCGCTCACCGGGGCGCAGCGGCCACCAGCGGTCCAGCCAGGGGTCCCGGTGCGGCCAGGCCACCACGGGGCAGGGGAGGGCGTCCAGCCACTCGTGCGCGACCAGGAGTCCGGTGACGCGGTCGGGGAGGTCGCGGGTCCAGCGGACGCCGGGGAGGTCGCGGGCGGGGCCGACGTCCACGGCGGTCACCCGGAGGCGGTCGCGGAGCGCGGGGTCGGCGTCGGCGAGGGCGCGGACCGCCGAGGACAGCTCGCCGCCGCCCGCGCCGAGGTCCACGAAATCGAGGGCGCCGGGGTGGCCGAGGTCGGCGTCCACGCGGCGGAGCAGCTCCAGGAGCGCCTCCGCCAGCTCGGGGCCGACCAGCGGGGCGGTGCGGAAGTGGTCCGACGGCGCCTCGCCCCTGGTGAAGAAGCCCGACGGCCCGTAGAGCGCGGTGCGCCACGCCGATTCCACGTCCTGCACGCGGGGCAGTGTGCCCGACGGCGGGTCCGGGCGCCCGACGCCGGGTCCGATCGCCGCCGGCGCTCGGGCGCGGGGCGGACGACGCTGGGGGGCATGGAGTTCCACGTGATCGCCGAGGACGTCCTCGCCCGCGCCAGGGCCGCCGCGGGCGCCGACGAGGAGCACGAGCTGACCACCGCGCCGGGTGTTCCGCTGCGCTGCTGCCTGCGGCGGGCCGGTGCGGAGGCGGTGGTGCTGTTCCGGTACCGGCCGGGCGCGGGGCGCGGGCCTTACGCGGAGGTGGGGCCGGTGTACGCGCACGCCGAGCGGTGCGCGGGGCCGGAGGTGGCGGACGGGGAGCTGCCGCTGTTCACCGCGCCCCGCGTGCTGCGGGCTTACACGGCCGAGGGGCGCATCCACGACGGGGTGCTGTCCGGGCCGGGCAGCGGGCGGGTGGACCTGGCGGCGCTGCTCGCGGACCCGGCCGTCGCGCGGGTGCAGGTGCGGTCGGCGACGCACGGCTGCTTCCTCTTCGAGGTCACGGGGTCCGCCGTGCGAGCATGAGCGGGTGCAGATCACCGTGGGCGTGGGAGCTGGGGCCGAGCACCTCGGGGTCGACCGGGTGGTCGACCTGGGACCGCTGCACCCCTCCGCGCACGGGGCGTACCGGCTGCGGCTGACCGTGCGGGACGACGAGGTGATCACCTCGGCCGAGCCGCTGGTCGGGCACCTGCACCGGGGCGCGGAGAAGCTGTTCGAGGTGCGCGACTACCGGCAGGTGCTGACCCTGGCGAACCGGCACGACTGGCTGGCGGCGTTCTGCAACGAGCTGGCCGTGGCGCTGGCGGTCGAGCGGATGACCGGGATGGACGTGCCGCCGCGCGCGCAGTGGCTGCGGGCGCTGCTGTGCGAGCTGAACCGGGTCATGGCGCACCTGGTGTTCCTGGCCCCGCTGACCGACCCGGTGGCGGCGGCGCGGGGGCGGGAGGCCGTGCAGGCGGTGCTGGAGGAGGCGTCCGGCGGGCGCATCCACTTCATGGCCAACCGGATCGGCGGGCTGCGCGAGGACGTCCCGGCGGGTTGGGCGGAGCGGGTGGCGGGCGCGCTGGACGCGGTCGAGGTCCCCGAGGTGCCGACCGGCCTGGAGGGGCTGGGGGTGCTGAGCCGGGCGGACGCGCTGGCGCGGGGCGTCACCGGCCCGATCGGGCGGGCGTCCGGGGTGGACCTGGACCTGCGGCGCGACGACCCGCTGCCCGCGTACCGGGAGCTGGACGTGCGGCCGAGCGTGCGGGAGGGCGGCGACGCGCACGCCAGGGTCGCGTGCATGGCCGACGACCTGGCGCAGGCGGTGGCGCTGGCGCGCGAGTGCCTGCGCAGGCTGCCGGGCGGCCCGGTGAACCTGAGGCTGCCCAAGGCGATCAAGGCCCCGGAGGGGTCGGTGTACACGCGGGTGGAGGCGCCGCTCGGGGTGTCGGGGGTGCACCTGGCGTCGCGCGGGGAGAAGACGCCGTGGCGGTTGAAGCTGCGGACGCCGTCGTTCAACAACGTGCAGGCCCTGTCCGCGCTGCTGCCGGGAACCCCGGTGGCGCAACTCCCCCTGGTGCTCGGCTCGTTCGCGGTCGTCGTGGGCGACATCGACCGCTGAGCGGGCGCGTGGGGTGCGGGGTGCGGGGTGCGCTGGGGCAGGAAACGGCCCCACGCAAGGAAAACCCGCGCAGGAAACCGATACGGGGACCGGCCGGAGGCCGACAACACCACGCACAACCCGCTGACACCTATGGCATCCGGCCATCTACGGCATCCGGCCCGCCACACCCACCCGCGCCCAGCCGCGCCATAGGTACCCGCCCACGCCATAGGTGGCCGCCGTGTCCATAGGCGTCCGTCTGTGCCCATAGGCACCGCCAGCGCCCCATAGGCGTCCACCCGCGCCCATAGGCACCTACCCGTGCCCGCGTCCGTAGCCGTGCTCGCGACCTACCTCGTCCATCCGCGACCGCCCGCGTCCCACACGCGACCGCCCGCCTCCCCCGCACGTCCCTCGCGCCTCCCCCGCGCTCCCCCACACACCCCCAAGCCCGCCGCGAAAACCCTTGCGTGCAAGCAAAAGCGCCCCGGTTCCCAAGAACCGGGGCGCTTCCGCTCGTGCCGCTCGTGCCGCTAGTCCTCGCGGCGGCGTCGGCGGCGGGGGGAGTCGCCGCCGCCGAAGGCCGCCAGGAGTTCGCTGACGGACTTGCCGTCCGCGTGCGCGCCCGCCGGGTCCGGTTCGGGCGCCGCGCGCCTGCCCGCGGTGGGCTGGGGGGCCTCGTCGTGGGGTTCGGCCCTGCGCCTGCCGCCCGCCGCCTGCTCCGGCTGCTCGGGCTGGGGTGCGTGGGCCGCGGCCTCCTCGGCGACCGGGCGGCGCGTCGTGGACTGCTCCGACGCGGACCTGCCTCCCGCCACCGCGCGGCGCACGCCGCCCGCCTGCTCGGCCGCCGACAGGCCGCCCGCGACAGGACGTCGCACCGCGGGCTGCTCGGAGGCCGGCCTGCCCGCTGCCGCCGCCGGGCGCCGCACGCCCGACTGCTCCGAGGCCGAACGCCCGCCCGCGACGCCCCGCCGCACGCCCGACTGCTCGGACGCCGTCCGGCCCGCCGCCGCGGCCGGACGCCTGGCCTGCTGCGCGCCCTGCTCGGCCGCCGCCGGGCGTCCACCCGCGACGGACCTGCGCACGCCCGACTGCTCGGACGCGGTCAGCCCACCCGCCGCCGGGCGGGCGGGGCGCTCCTCGGGCACCGGCTCGCGGCTGATCATCTCGGTGCGCTCGGCGACCCGGCTGCGCCGCTGCGACTCCGCCGTCTTCACCGGCTCGCCCTGTCCGCGCGTGGCCGCCGCGCCGCCGCGCGCCGACTGGTCGGTGAAGTAGTCCTGCCCCGCGCCCTCGGCGGGCCTGGGCTGCTGCTGCTTGGCGGGGTGCGCCACCTGCGCCGTCGGCGCGGCCTGCGCCGCCGCGGGCTTCACCTGCGCGGCGGGCCGCTGCGGTTCCGCCTTCGGCTGGGCGCGCTTCACGCCCGGCGGCTGCACGGCCTGCTTCGGCGCGGCGGGCGCGGCGGACTTCGGCTGCGGCGGCCTGGTGCCGCTGCGGACCGGGTCGCGGCGCGCGGGCTCGGCGCGGGCCGCCTCGCGGCGCGCCGGCTCGACCCTGCGGGCGGGCTGCGCGTCGGTGACGCGCTCGATCAGCTCGGTCTGCTCCGCCGGGTCCAGGTCGACCACGGACGGCTGGTCGTCCTTCTTCGCCTTGCCCGAGGTGATCACCCGGTGCTCGTTCATGGCGGACACCAGGCGGGACTGGTCCAACCGGGACTGGTCGCCCAGCGAGCGCATCCGCGTGGCCTCCGCCCGCAGCGCCACCCGCTCGACCAGCACCTCGCCGCCCAGCAGCGCCTCCAGGTTCTCGCGCAGCGCGCGCAGCTCGCCGCGCAGCGCGTCCAAGTCGTCCTTCGCGTCCTCCCGCGCCTTGCGGTGGGCCTCGGTCTCCAGCTCCAGCTCGAACTCGCGCCTCGCGGCGACCTCGCGCTCCAGCTCCAGCTCGTACACGTTCTGGAGGTCGGCCACCTCGTCCTCGCGGTCGGCCACCTGGCGGCGGTAGCGCGCGGCCAGGAAGGCACCCACGAGCGCGGCCCACAGCGCCGACACCACGGCCAGCCTCAACCAGCGGGCGTTGTCACTCAGCACCAGCACGGCCGCGGCAACGAGGGCGAACGCCAGTGCTGCGACCAGCAGGAGGCGCGCGGAGCCACGACCGTGTTCTTGCTGCTCGTCGTCTCTCGACGGGGCTCGCCCGGTCATGGGCACCACGGTACCGGTCGGTTACCCGTTTGAGACCTCGGCATCCGGTTTCACGCTCGGCGCCCAGGCTCGTCCGGGGTGCGGCAGCAGCGCTCCAACCACAGTCCGGAGGCGATCAGCGCCGCAGCGCACACGAGCCCCACCACGGCGCTGGTCAGGTCGTTGTCCGCCGCCGGGAAGCGGCCCCGCGCGGGGGCGACGTGCAGCAGCAGCGCGCCCCACGCGCCCGCCATGATCGCGCCCAGCACCGAGGAGGCCTTGGCGAGCGCGACGGCGCGGGCGGCGGTGAGCGGCTGCACCGGTTCGGCGCCGGGCTTGCGCAGGATGCGGGCGCGCAGCGACACCGCGAGGCCGAGGTCGATCGCGGCGATCACCAGCAGGACCAGCCCGGCGAGCCTGGGCAGCGGCGGCAGCCCGGAGTAGGAAAGCTTGAGCAGCAGGAAGACCAGGGCGGCCGAGCCGAGCCCGGCCGCGAGCAGGTCGCGCCCCTTGGTGAACGTCACAGCGCGACCTCCAGCCTCCGCACCCCGGACAGGTCCAACCCGGACAGCAGGTCGGCGACCCGCCCGCGCCCCGGCAGCACCGCGTCCGGGTCGACGTCGAGCCAGGGCGCCAGCACGGTGGCCCGCTCGTGCGCGCCGGGGTGCGGCAGCAGCAGCTCGGGGTCCTCGGAGCGCACCTCGTCCACGGCGACCACGTCCACGTCGAGCGTGCGCGGCCCCCAGCGGCGCTCCCTGACCCGCCCCGCGGCCCGCTCCAGCTCCTGGCCGCGGCGCAGCCAGCCCCACTCGTCCAGGTCGCCCTCGACGAGCAGGACGGCGTTGAGGAAGTCGTCCTGGTCGGTGACGCCCCACGGGGCGGTCTCGTACACCGGGGACGCGGCGAGCAGCCACGGCCGGAAGCCGTCGACGGCCGCGCGCAGGTGGGCGAGCCGGTCGCCGAGGTTGGAGCCCAGGGACAGCACGGCGCGGCTCACCGGGTCCTCCGCACGGTCACCGCCACGTCGGCGAAGGTCAGCGGGATCGGCGCGTGCGGCTTGTGGACGGTCACCTCGGTCGCGGTGACCCGCGCGTCGGCCATGACCACGTCGGCGGCGCGCCCGGCGACGGTCTCGATGAGGTCGTGCGGCCCGCCCGCGACGACCTCGGCGACCCGCTCGGCCAGCTCGCCGTAGTGCAGGGTCTCGCGCAGGTCGTCGGTGGCGGCGGCGCGGGTCAGGTCCAGCCACACCACCACGTCGACCAAGAAGTCCTGGCCGTCGCGCTTCTCGTGCTCGAACACGCCGTGGTGGGCGCGGACCTCGAGGCCGCGCAGCTCGATCCGGTCGCCGGACCCCGTCGCCTCAGCCACGACCGGCCCGCCACGCGCCCGCGACGGCCACCGCGTCCACCGAGCGCGGCACGTCGTGCACCCGCACGCCCCAGGCGCCGTTGAACGCGGCCAGCGCCGACACGGCCGCCGTCGCGTCCTCCCGGCCCGCCGGGGGCCGCTCGCCGAGCAGGGCGCCGAGGAACCGCTTGCGGGAGGCCCCGACCAGCACCGGGAAGCCGAGGCCGATCAGCTCGTCCAGCCGGTTCAGCAGCTGCCAGTTGTGCTCGGCCCGCTTCGCGAAGCCGAGGCCGGGGTCGACCACCACGTTCTCGGCCCGCACCCCGGCGGCGAGGGCGGCGTCCACGCGGGCGGACAGCTCGTCGCGGACCTCCCGCACCACGTCGGTGTACTCGGCGAGCCGGTCCATGTCGGCGCTGTGCCCGCGCCAGTGCATGACCACGTACGGCACGTCGGCCTCGGCGACGACCCTGAGCACGTCCGGGTCGGCCAGACCGCCGGAGACGTCGTTGACCACCGACACCCCGGCCTCCAGGGCCGCGGCGGCCACCTCGGAGCGGGTGGTGTCCACGCTGGTCACCACCCCCTGCGCGGACAGCGCGGCGATCACGTGCGAGGTGCGGGCGACCTCCAGGTCGCTCGGCACCCGCTCGGCTCCGGGCCGGGTGGACTCGCCGCCCACGTCGACCAGGTGGGCGCCCTGCTCGCGCAGGGCCAGCCCGTGCGCGACCGCGTCGGCCAGGTCCAGGTAGCGACCGCCGTCGGAGAACGAGTCGGCGGTGACGTTCAGGACGCCCATCACGACGCACCCGCCCGGCGCCGGGAGCCCGCCCACGGTCAGCGCCCCTTGATCAGGGAGATGGCCTCGGCGCGCGAGGACGCCGAGGTGCGCAGCAGGCCGCGCACGGCGGAGGTGGTGGTGCGCGAGCCGGGCTTGCGCACGCCGCGCATCCCCATGCACAGGTGCTCGGCCTCGACCACGACGATGACGCCGCGCGGCTCCAGCCTGCGCACGAGCGCGTCGGCGACCTGCGAGGTCAGCCGCTCCTGCACCTGGGGGCGCTTGGCGTACAGGTCCACCAGGCGGGCCAGCTTGGACAGCCCGGTGACGCGGCCCTGCTCGTTGGGGATGTACCCGACGTGCGCGACGCCGTGGAACGGCAGCAGGTGGTGCTCGCAGAACGAGTAGACCGGGATGTCCGTGACCAGGACGAGCTCCTCGTGGCTCTCGTCGAAGGTCTTGGCCAGCACGCTGTCCGGCTCGGTGAACAGGCCGGCGAACATCTCGCGGTAGGCCCGCGCGACCCGCGCGGGCGTCTCGCGCAGTCCCTCGCGCTCGGGGTCCTCGCCGCAGGCGAGCAGCAGCTCGCGCACGGCGGCCTCGGCGCGCTTCTGGTCGAAGGGCCGCTTCGCGGCGACGCCGGCCTCCCCGTTGCTGGGGAGACCGGCGTTGTCGAATTCGATCACTTGCGGTTGTCCGGGTCCGAGTCGAAGTTCCGCTTGTCCGCGTCCGCCGGGTCCGGCCGCCACGCGGGTGTGGTCGGCTGGCCCCCGCTGCCCGGCACGGTGGCCGGGGTCCAGCCGGGGGGCGCCCCGTAGTTGGGCGGCCCCGAGCCGGGGGTGACCTGCTGCGGCGGGTGCTGGGCGCCGTTGGCGCCAGCGGGGACCTGCTGCGGCTGGGCCGGTCCCTGCGGGGTCTCGGGCGCGGGCGCGGGCAGAGCGGCGGGCTCGGCCCCGACCTCGTCCTCGACCACCGGCGGCCACGGCTCGCCGCGCTCCCTGGCCAGCTCGCCGGGGGTCTTGACCGGCGGCTTGGTCGACGGGATGCGGTTGCCGAAGTCGTTGAACTGGGTGATCCGGGGGCGCTTCTCGACGCCCGCGAAGATCCGCTCCAGGTCCTTCTGGTGGAGGGTCTCCTTGTCGATCAGCTCCAGCGTCAGGTCGTCGAGGACGTCGCGGTAGGTGTTCAGCACCTCGTAGGCCTCCGTGTGGGCGGCCTCGATGAGCTTGCGCACCTCCTCGTCGATCTCGTGCGCGACCTCCAGCGAGTAGTCGGCCTGGCGACCGGCGTTGCGGCCGAGGAACGGCTCGCCCTGCTCCTGGCCGTACTTGACGGCGCCGAGGCGGGAGCTCATGCCGTACTCGGTGACCATCGCGCGGGCGATCTTGGTGGCCTGCTCGATGTCGTTGGACGCGCCGGTGGTGGGCTCGTGGAAGACGAGCTCCTCCGCCGAGCGGCCACCGAGCGCGAACACCAGCCGGGCGATCATCTCGGACCTGGTCATCAGGTCCTTGTCCTCCTCGGGGACGGACAGCGTGTGACCGCCGGTGCGCCCCCTGGCGAGGATGGTGACCTTGTAGACCGGGTCGATGTCCGGCATCGCCCACGCGGCCAGCGCGTGGCCCGCCTCGTGGTAGGCCGTGATCTTCTTCTCCTTCTCGGAGATGATCCGGCTCTTGCGGGCGGGGCCGCCGATGACGCGGTCGACCGACTCCTCCAGCGCGGAGCCGTTGATGACGGTCCCGTTCTGGCGGGCGGTGAGCAGCGCGGCCTCGTTGATGACGTTGGCCAGGTCGGCGCCGGAGAACCCGACGGTGCGCTTGGCCAGGCCGTCGAGGTCGGTGTCGGGGGCCAACGGCTTGCCCTTGGCGTGCACCCGGAGGATCTGCTTGCGGCCCTTGAGGTCGGGCGCGGACACCGGGATCTGCCGGTCGAAGCGGCCGGGGCGCAGCAGCGCGGGGTCGAGGATGTCGGGCCGGTTCGTCGCCGCGATCAGGATGATCCCGCCGCGCGAGTCGAAGCCGTCCATCTCCACGAGCAGCTGGTTGAGGGTCTGCTCGCGCTCGTCGTGCCCGCCGCCCATGCCCGCGCCGCGGTGGCGGCCCACCGCGTCGATCTCGTCGACGAAGATGATGCAGGGCGCGTTCTGCTTGGCCTGCTCGAACAGGTCCCGCACGCGCGAGGCGCCGACGCCGACGAACATCTCGACGAAGTCCGAGCCGGAGATCGAGTAGAACGGCACGCCCGCCTCGCCGGCGACGGCCCTGGCGAGCAGGGTCTTGCCGGTGCCGGGGGGCCCGTAGAGCAGGACGCCCTTCGGGATCTTCGCGCCGAGCGCCTGGTAGCGGCCGGGGTTCTGGAGGAAGTCCTTGATCTCGTAGAGCTCCTCCACCGCCTCCTCGGCTCCCGCGACGTCGGCGAACGTCGTCTTGGGCATGTCCTTGGAGAGCTGCTTGGCCTTGGACTTGCCGAAGTTGAGGACGCGGTTCCCGCCACCCTGGGCGTTGTTCATCATCCACATCAGCAGCAGGAGCAGCAGCCCCAGCGGCACCAGGTACAGGAGCATCTGCGTGAGCAGGGAGTCCTGGGTCACCTTGGTCTCGACCTGCGGCTTGTTGCCCGCCTGGTCGACCAGGGTGAACACCTCGTCCGTGGCGCTGGCCGGGTACGAGGCCATCAGGAGGCCGTGGTTCTCGAAGGTGGAACCGTCGTTGAGGACGAGTTTGAGCTTCTGCTCCTTGTCCTCGATCGTGGCTTCCTTGACCTTCCCGTCCCGCACCTGTTGGAGGGCTTGGGAGGTCGTGACCTGGTGGTAGTTCCGGTCCTCGTCGAAGAGCACGCTGAAGACGTAGAAGAGGAGCACCACCGCCACGATCCACAGCAGCGGGTTGCGAAGCAGGCGCTTGCGGTCCATTCACTTACGGCCGTCGGGCGGCCTCGACCCTCCCTGACTTGTTGACGGGCGCGGACGGGCACACCCGTCCGACCAGACTACCGCCCGAACGACCGGTGCATCGCCCCGCGTGCGCGGGGCCCGCCCCGGTTGTCGCGTTCGAGGGACCAACGGGCGGAGGGGCTCTCCGGTTCCCGCTGCGGCGCCCGGTTCCGACCGCAGGTCAGGAACGGTCGGAACCGGGACTCGCAGCACGGGTTGAACCGCGCCCACCGGATTCCCGTAACTCTTTCGAGGGAAACGTCGTTACGTTGGTGCGGACGGGGACAACCTGCCGCCGCACGTGACCTCAGCCACGGAAGTCCAGGTCAAAGCGGTAAGCGTGTCATCCTCGGTTACCGTACGAGGTCACCATCGGTAACACCGAGTGATCAATCCCCTCCCTCGGAGGGGTGAAAACCACCGGATCGAAGGTGCGCAGAGAAGATGTCAGCCCGCAGCGAACGCCCCAACCGCGCCCGGCGGATCGCACTGCCCCTGGGGACCCTGGTCGGCGTGCTCGCCGCGGGGGCCACCGCCGTGGTCGCGCTGAAGGCGACCAGCGGCCCGGACTGCACCGGCGCCCTCCCGCTCAAGGTCGCCACCACCCCGGCCGCCGAGGCGGTCGTGCGCGGCGCGGCCGACGACTACCAGGCCACCCAGCCCGTCGTGGACGGCCGGTGCGTGCAGGTCCAGGTCGAGACGCGCACCGCCGCCGACGTCGCGCACGAGCTGCCGACCGCCCGGATCAACCCGCCCGTCATGTGGGTCCCGGACTCGACCATGTGGGCCGAGGAGGCCCAGCGCCAGTCCGCGAGCCTGGGCGCCGAGGCCCCCGTCCTGGAGGTCGGCGAGCCGCTGGCCGGGTCCCCGCTGGTTATCGCGGGCCCCGCGGAGAAGCTGCGCGGGCTGGGCTGGCCGAGCACCGCGGTCGCCTGGGCCAGCGTGCTCGCGCCCGGCGTGGAGGCCGCGGTGAGCGACCCGACCACCTCCACCGAGGGCCTGGCCACCCTGGCGGTCATCCGCGCCAGGCTCGGCAACGCGGACGGCACGCCCAACCAGGAGCTGATCGGCTCGCTGATGCGGATCGGGCGCAACGCCGTGACCGTGCGCGACTCCTTCAACCGGGTCGGCCAGGACGAGGGGAGCGCGCCGCTGTTCACCGCCTCCGAGCAGGCCGTGCTGGCCGCGAACCGGGCGGCGGGCGGGCTGCGGGTCGCCGCCTCCTACCCGGCCGAGGGCACGATGATGCTCGACTACCCGGTGGTGCGGATCAAGCGCGCCTCCGACCAGCCGGGCACCGGGGTCGCGGCGAGCGGCTTCGAGCAGGCGCTGCGCAGCGCCAAGACCCGCGAGCGGTTCGTGGACGCGGGCTTCCGCACCCCGGACGGGCAGGCGGCGGCCGGGCTGTCGGCCGAGCGCGACGGGGTCGGCGGCGACGCGGTGAACGCGATGCCGAAGCCGAGCCCGGCCGAGGTCTCCGAGCTGCTGGGCACGTGGGGCGCGGTGAGCCTGGACTCGCGGATGCTCGCGGTGCTGGACGTGTCCGGCTCGATGACCGAGCTGATGGGCAACGGCCAGACCCGCATGGCTGCGGCGTCCGAGGCGGCGCTGACCGCGCTGGGGATGCTGCCGGACACCTCGGAGATCGGCCTGTGGGCGTTCTCCACGAACAAGAACCCGCCGAACGACTGGGTCGAGCTGGTGCCGCTCGGCCCGCTCGGCGAGGTGCTGGGCAGCGCGCCGAGGCGGACCCGGCTCCAGCAGGGCGCGAAGGGCCTGGCGGCGCTGGTCGGCGGCGGGACCGCGCTGAACGACACCACGCTCGCGGCGTTCCGGAGGATGCAGTCCGCGTACGACCCCGAGAAGATCAACTCGGTGGTGCTGATCACCGACGGCCGCAACGACGACTACGCCAGCATCACCACCGCGCAGCTGCTGCGAACGCTGGAGGCGGAGTCCGACCCGGCGCGCCCGATCCCGCTGATCATGGTCGGGCTGGGCCAGGAGGCCGACATGGAGGCGCTGCGGGCGATCTCCGCGGCCACCGGCGGCAAGGCCTACCAGGCGCTGGAGGCGTCCGACATCCGCAGCGTGCTGCTGGACGCGATCTCCCAGCGGCGGTGCAGGCCCAACTGCTGAGCCGCCCCCGGACGCGCGGGACCGCCGCCCGCCCCGCGAACCGCGCGGGGCGGGCGGCGCCCGGTCAGCTGGAGTAGACCTTCGGGTCCAGCTTGCCGATGTACGGCAGGTCGCGGTACCGCTCGGCGTAGTCGAGGCCGTAGCCGACCACGAACTCGTTGGGGATGTCGAAGCCGACGTACTTGACCGGCACGTCGACCTTCACCGCGTCGGGCTTGCGCAGCAGCGTGCAGACCTCCATCGAGCGCGGCTTGCGCGAGGCGAGGTTCTTGAGCAGCCAGGACAGCGTCAGCCCGGAGTCGATGATGTCCTCCACGATGAGGACGTCCCGGTCCGCGATGTCGCGGTCGAGGTCCTTGAGGATGCGCACCACGCCCGAGGAGGACGTGGAGGACCCGTAGGAGCTGACCGCCATGAACTCCAGCTGCACCGGGACGGGAAGCGCCCTGGCCAGGTCGGAGGTGAACATCACCGCGCCCTTGAGGACGGTGATGAGGACGAGGTCGTCACCGCCTGCCGGGTAGTCGGCGGCCACCTGCTGGGCGAGCTCACCGACCTTGTCGCTGATCTCCTGCTCGCTGACGAGCACGGAGGCGATGTCGCCGTCGTACACGGACGATCCCCTTTGGTCATGCCTGGACTGGTTCCACCCGCAGCCTGCCACGTGCTCGGCGCACCACAAAGCCGCCGGGTACCCACACCCCACCACCACCGGCCCCGGTCCGCACGAGGGCGTCCACCGCGCGCAGGTGCGAATCGGACAACTCGGGCACGCCCTCGGCGAGCAGCCACCGCCGCAGCACCCGCCTGCGCAGGGCCACCGGCAGCGGCGCGAGGTCGGCGACCGCGCCCCGGTCGCCCGCGAACGCGTCCGCGAGGTCGTCCAGCGCGTCGTTGTCCTCGCGCAGCTGGGCGGCGGTGCGGGCCAGCGCCCGCGCCACCCCGCCCTGCAGCACCTCCTCCAGCAGCGGCAGCACCTCGCGGCGCAGCCGCACCCTGGTGAACGCGGGGTCGGCGTTGTGCGGGTCCGACCACGGGGAGAGGCCCAGCTCGGCGCAGGCGCCCTCGGTGTCCGCCCTGGTCACGCCCAGCAGCGGGCGGCCCCACGGCGGGTCCAGCTCGCGCATCCCGGCGATCGAGCGGGGCCCGGAGCCCCGGCCGAGGCCCAGCAGCACGGTCTCGGCCTGGTCGTCCAGGGTGTGCCCGAGCAGCACCAGGCCGCGCTCGGGGCGCAGCGCGGCGTACCGGGCGCGCCGGGCCGCCGCCTCGGGGCCGCCGCCGCCGGTCACCTCGACCCGCCGCACCTGCGCGTCCAGGCCCAGCCCGGCGCACGTGCGGGCGGCCCGCTCGGCGACCTCGGCCGAGCCCTCCTGGAGGCCGTGGTCGACCACGACGGCCCGCGCGCCGCTGGTCAGCGCGGCGGTGCAGGCGGCGAGCGCCAGCGAGTCGGCCCCGCCGGACACCGCCACCGCGACCCGCGCGGGGCGGTGCTCGGCGAGGAACCGCCGCACCGCCGTCCGGACCCGCGACAGCGGCCCGTTGGCGGCCGGGGTCACGGCGCGACGCGGCGCAGCCAGGCGGCGGGGTCGGCGATCTCGGCGCGGGTCGGCAGCGCCTCGGGGGCGCTCCACACCGCGTTGAACCCGGTCATGCCGACCTCGTCCACCACGTGCCTGGTGAACGCGGCGCCCTCCGCGTACTGCCTGACCTTGGCCTCCACGCCCAGCAGCGAGCGCAGCACCCGGTCCAGCAGCCCGCCGCCGGAGCGCCGGTCGGTGAACCGCCGCCGGATCACCGCGACGGACGGCACCACGTCCGGCCCGACCGCGTCCATGACGTGGTCGGCGTGCCCCTCCAGCAGGGTGGACACCGCGATCAGCCGGTCGAGCGCGGCGCGCTGCTCGGGCGTCTGGAACAGCTCGATGAGCCCGACCGGCCCGTCCGCCTCGCGCAGCCGCCTCGGCAGGTCGCGCAGCCGGGGCGACTCGTTGTCCATGCTCTCCAGCAGCTCGGTGACCAGGCCGGAGAAGTGCCCGGCCAGCCACGGGACGCCGGTGAACTGGAGCCGGTGGGCGCACTCGTGCAGGCACACCCACATGCTGAAGTCCTCGCCGGGCACGTTCAGCGCGCGCTGGGTGCCGACGATGTTCGGGGCGACCAGCAGCAGCCTGCCGTCGCCGGAGAACGGGTCGTACTGGCCGAGCACGCGGGAGCTGAGGAACGCGAGCACCACGCCCGCCTGCACCCCCGCCGTGCCCGACACGACCCCGCCGAGAACGCCGCCCTGCCGGGTCATGGCGCTGTCGGTGAGCACCGACAGCCCCTGGGCCGCGGCGCGCACCCAGCCCGGCCGGTCGACGACCTCGCCCGCGCGCAGCGGCAGCCCGTGGCCCAGGCCCGTCAGCTCCCGGACGTGCGCCTCGGCGTCCACCGCCAGCTCGCGCAGCCTGCCGACCGCGACGTCGGCCTCGGCCCTGGGCACCACCGGTCCGGGGCGGACCAGGCGGGTCGCCGTGGAGACGGCGACCTCCCAGTCGATCGACGCCGCCCGGTCCTGCTGAGTCACCGAGTTCACACCTGACGACGCTACCGGCGCTGGGCGGTTCACGAACAGCCGCAACCCCTGAGCTGGGCGGCCAGCGCGTCGAGCCCGGCGCGCGCGCCGAGGGCGTCGCCGCTGCCGTTGGACATGAACGCGAACACCAGCAGCCTGCCGTCGGTGTCCACCACGACGCCCGCGAGGCTGTGCACCTCGGTGAGGGTGCCGGTCTTGCCCCGGATCCAGCCCTTGCCCGCGGGGGACTGCGCGAACCGCTCCTTCAGGGTGCCGTTGCCGCCCGCGACGGCGAGGGCGGTGAGCAGCGGGCGCAGCCGGGTGGTGACCGGGTCGGTGGCGGCGTCGGGGCGTGCGGCGGCGGCGAGCAGGTCGCCGAGGAGCTTGGCGGGGACCTTGTTCTGCACGCTCATGCCGCTGGCGTCGGAGGTGGTGACGCCGGTCAGGTCGAAGCCGTTCTCGGCGAGCACGTCCCGCACGGCCTTGGTGGCGCCCTCGTAGGAGGTCTCGGCGTTGCGCGCCTTGGCGACCTCGCGGGCCAGCGTCTCGGCGAGCACGTTGTCCGACAGCTGCATCATGTTCTCGATCAGCTGGTCGAGCGGGACGGACTTGACCTCGCCGAGGACCTTCGCGGCCTGGGGCGCGAGGGTCTTGCCGCCGACGGTCGCGCCCAGCCGGTCGGCCAGGGCCTTCGCGGCGTCGGGCGCGGGGGTGGCGGTGCGGGGCGTGTCGCCCTTGGTGGGGTCGGAGCGGGCGCCGTCGAGCATCAGCGGGCCGATGTTCGTGATGAAGCCGCCCGCGACGTCGTTGGGGTCGACGCCGGGGGCGAGGCCGGGCTCGGCGCTGTAGCGGCTGATGTCGTACTCGACCCTGGTGATCGGCCCGGAGGCCTTCACCTGCTCGACCAGCTCGTCCAGGGTGGGCGCGCCGGGGTAGACCGACGCGCGCCCCTCGGGCAGCGAGGACAGCGTCGGGTCGCCGCCGCCGACCAGGATCACGGTGCCGGGCTCGGCGCCCTGCACGACCTTGGTGGTGAACTGGGTGGTGTGGTCGAGCTGGAGCAGCGCGGCTGCGGCGACCAGGTTCTTCACCGTGGACGCGGGCACCAGCGGGGTGGTCTCGGCCTGGTGCCAGAGCACGGTCTTGCTGGCCGGGTCGATGACGGTGCCGGTGAGGTTGCCGAGGGCGCCGTTGGCGAGCGGCCCCTGCAGCACGGCCTGCACGCCGGCCGGGGTGGGCGCGGGCGCGTCGGGGCCGAGCGCGCGCACCGCGAGGTCGACCTGGGCCGGGGGCGCGGGCGGCTGGGTGGTGGAGGTGGGCCCGGTCTCCAGCCAGCCGAGCTGCACGGCGGCCAGCGCGGCGCCGCCGAACAGGACGAGCACGGCGGCGAGCGCGCCGACGACCACCAGGGGCCGCTTGCGCCTGGACCGCTGGGCGGGCGCGTCGGCCCGCTCGTCGGAGTCGGCGGCGAAGGCGGCGAAGGCCGCGTCGTCGTCGCGCCGGTCGGCGGAGGGGGCGGGGTGGTCGGTGGCGCCGGGCTGGGACGCGCCGGGCTGGGTGGCGGAGTGGTTGGCGGCGGAGTGGTTGGCGCCTGCCTGGGGGGAGCCGGTCTGGGTGGCGCCGCCGTAGTTGGCGCCGGGCTGGTTGGCGCCGGGCTGGTTGGCGCGGTGCTGGTCGACGCCGGGCGGGATGGTGCCGTGCGGCGTGCGGTGCTGCTCACCGCCGGGCTGCTGGCCGGGTGGCGGGAAGGTGAACTGGCCGGGGGTGATGCTGACCTTCTGGGTCTGCTCGGACGCGCTCTGGCCACCCTGGTGCCGGATGCCCTGACTCCCCGGCCCCTGCCTGCCCGATCCCTGCTGCCCGAACCCCCCTGTCCCCGCACCGGCCTGGCCTGCGCTGACCTGCCCGGCGCCGGGCGGGATGGTGCCGTGCGGACCACTCCCGTGGCCGCCCTGCCCCTGCCTGCCAGCCCCCTGCTGGCCGCCCGCTTGTTGCCCAGGCGCTTGCTGGCCAGGTCCTTGCGGGCCGGCGCCCTGCTGGTGGGGGCCTTGCTGGCCGGCTACCTGCTGACCAGGACCTTGCTGCCCGGGACTCTGCTGGCCGCCCGCTTGCTGGCCGGGTGCTTGCTGCTGGCCGCTCTCCGGTCTGCCCGCGTTCTGGGCGCGGTTGGCGGCGGCGCGCTGCGCGGCGAGCTGGGCGTCGGCGCGCGCGGGGTCGAACGAGGGCACCTCGGCCCGCGTCCCCGGCCACCCGGCCTCGGGAAGCGGGGCGGACTTGGGCGGGTCGAACCGCGTCGGCTCGCCGCCGAGGAGGCCGCCGGGAGCGGGAAACCCACCGGCGGGCGTGCCGGGAGCGGGAAAACCACCCGCAGGGGTGCCAGGAGCAGGGAACCCGCCAGCCGGGGTGCCGGGGGTGGCGCCCGGCGCGGAGGCACCGCCGGGCGGGGTGCTGCCTGCCTGGCCGCCACTCCCCTGCGCGCCGGCAGCACCCGCCGCCAACGCGCCGGCGCCTGCGGCCAGCGCCGCAGCACCAGCGCCACCAGCGCCGGCCTGCCCACCGGTCCGGTTGTCCTCGTCACCCGGTCGGGCGGTTTCCGCCTGGCCCGCACCCGCGGGCCGCGTGACCTCGTCGCCGTCCGGTCCCGCCGGTGTCGCGCCCTGCTCCGCCGTCGTCCCGCGCTGCGCCCCGGAGGGCTGCTGAGCTGCGGCTGCGGCGTTCGCCCCCGCCTCGCCACCGGCCTCGGGGAGGTCGGTCCTCGGTGTCGGCCCGCCGGGCGGCCTCAACCGGTCGATCTTGATCAGCTCGGTCTTCTCGGCGCCGCCCGACTTCTTCGGCAGCGCGATGCGCATCGTCGGCGGATCAGCCGGGCGCGGGCTCCTGACCTGCTCGCGGTCCGTGTCGTCGCCGTCGACGGTCGGCCACGATGGCTCCTCGGGCACGCGGTCCTCCGGGTTCGATTACGGGCAATCTCACACGCCCCTCAGCACTGCTGGCGGGGGTTGACGAGACGTCGTGGTCCACACTAGTGGGAACTACCGGACAGCCAGACGAGCGAGGACCTGCCAGTGGAGTTCGACGTCACCATCGAGATCCCCAAGGGGGTCCGCAACAAGTACGAGATGGACCACAAGACGGGGCGCATCAGGCTCGACCGCACCCTGTTCACGGCCACTCAGTACCCGGCGGACTACGGGTTCGTCGATGACACCCTGGGCGAGGACGGTGACCCGCTCGACGCGCTCGTTCTCGTGCAGGAGCCGACCTTCCCCGGCTGCCTGATCCGCTGCCGCGCGATCGGCATGTTCCGGATGACCGACGAGAAGGGCGGCGACGACAAGCTGCTCTGCGTCCCGTCGGACGACCCGCGCTCGGAGCACCTGCGGGACATCCACCACCTGAGCGAGTTCTACCGGCTGGAGATCCAGCACTTCTTCGAGGTCTACAAGGACCTGGAGCCGGGCAAGAGCGTCGAGGGCGCGACCTGGGTCGGCCGCACCGACGCGGAGGCCGAGATCGTGCGCTCCTACCAGCGCCTCAAGGACGCCGTGGCGCGCGGCGAGGAGCACTGAAACCGTTCCACGGGACGGTGAAGGCGAAGAGGGCCACCCCTGAGCGGGGTGGCCCTCTTCGCTTGCCCCGTCCGGGGCGCTTCTCGCCGGAAGCGCCCCGGTCGGGGGTCAGTGCAGGGCGATGGTCGACGCGGCGTCGGCCTCGTCCTTCGAGCGCTCCAGGCCCGAGCGGTCCGACAGCGGGACCTCGCGCAGGAACCACACGATCGCGAACCCGACCAGGGTCACGAGGGAGCCCACGAAGAACACCGTGTCGATCGCCGAGGAGAAGCCCTCCAGGAACGGCCTGGCCAGCACCGGGTCCAGCTTGGACAGGAACTCGGTGTTGTTCAGGTCCGCCGACGCGCCGCCGCTCTGGAGCTGCTGCGCGAACGCCTGGTTCTCGGGGCGGGCGAGCGCGGCGCGGAACGCGTCGGTGCCCATGGCCGAGCGCAGCGCCTCGCCGATCTTGTCGCCGACCGTGCTGAACAGGACGGACAGGAACACCGCGGCGCCGACCGTGCCGCCGATCTGCCGGAAGAACGTGGCCGACGAGGTCGCCACGCCCATGTCGCGGGGCTCGGCGTCGTTCTGGATCGCGATGAGCAGGGTCTGCATGCACAGGCCCAGGCCGATGCCCATGGTGAACATCAGCGCCATCGGCTGCCAGGTCGGGGTGTCCACGCCGACCTTGCTGAACAGGAACAGCGACACGGTCATGACCGCGAAGCCGGCGACCGGGAACACCTTGTAGCGGCCGGTCTTCGAGGTGATCTTGCCGCTGGTGCCCGCCGCGGTCATGATGCCGAGGGTCATCGGCAGCATCATCAGGCCCGCCTTGGTGGCCGAGTGGCCCTGCACGATCTGCAGGTACAGCGGGATGGAGACCATGCCGCCGAACATGCCCGCGCCGAGCACGAAGTTGATCGTGTTGCCGAGCGCGAAGGTCTGCTTGCGGAACAGCCGCAGCGGCAGCAGCGCCTCGTCGCCCGCGCGCTTCTCCGCCCACACGAACGCGACCAGGCCGAGCACGCCGACGACGTACATGGCGATCGCGGTGGCCGAGCCCCAGCCCCACTCGCGGCCCTGCTCGGCCACGATCAGCAGCGGCACCAGGCCGACGGTCAGCGTGATCGCGCCGAGGAAGTCGACGCGGTGGTCGACCCGCTGGTGCGGGATGTTGAGGACCTTGGCGACGACGACCAGCGCGGCGAGCGCGATCGGGACGTTCACCAGGAACACCCAGCGCCAGCCCGCGAAGCCGAGGAAGTGGTCCATGCCCGCGAACAGGCCGCCGACGACCGGGCCCGCGACGCTGGAGACGCCGAAGACGGCCATGAAGTAGCCCGCGTACCGGCTGCGCTCGCGCGGCGAGGTGATGTCGGCCAGGATCGCGAACGCCAGCGACATGAGGCCGCCCGCGCCGAGGCCCTGGACCGCGCGGAAGGCGGCCAGCTCGTACATCGAGTTGGCGATGCCGCACAGCAGCGAGCCGACCAGGAACATCGAGATCGCGGTGAGGTACATCGGCTTGCGGCCGTAGATGTCCGACAGCTTGCCGTACAGCGGCGTCGTGATCGTGGACGTGATCAGGTAGGCGGTGGTCGCCCAGGCCTGGATGGTCTGCCCGTTCAGGTGGTCCGCGATGGTCTTCATGGCCGTCGCGACGATCATCTGGTCGAGCGCGGCCAGGAACATGCCCATGAGCAGCCCGGACAGGATCGTCAGGATCTGCCGGTGGGTGAGCAGCGCGGCGCCGGGTGGCGTCGCTCCCGCTCGGGTTGTCGTCTCCGACATCACTTCTCCCCTTCGGAGCGCGGCCCCTGTCCGCCCTCTGCGATGAAATCCGGGAGCGCTTTCTCGTATCCCTCGACGAAGCGCTCGAAATGCTCGACGAACGTGGTCCAGTCGTGGGTGGACCAGTCCGAGAAGAGGCGGGCCAGCGCCGCGTTGCGCACCCGTCGCCGCTCGTGCAGGAGGGACAGCCCATTGTCGGTCACGGCGAGCACGCTCGCCCGGCCGTCGTCGGGGTCCGCCCTGCGCTCCACCAGCCCGTCCTTGACCAGCCCTGCGACCTGGCGGCTGACCGTGGACGGGTCCGAGAAGACCGCCTCCGCCAGCGCGCTCGCGCGGGACGGGCCCATCTGCGCCAGGTTGGCGAGGAGGATGAAGGAGGCCTTGTCGATGCCCGCCTTGCTGAGGTTGGCGGAGAGAGCGGCGTGCATCTTGTTCAGCCGAACGAGTGCCGTGCCGAAGCGGTCGGCGAGCCCCTCGTCGGACCGCCCGCCCCCGTGGGCGTCCTCGGGCGTCGTCATCCGGACCACTCCATTGCTTGCATCATCCAACTAGTTTCAGTAGGCAAGTTTGCGCCTGATCAAGAGTCTTGGCAAATGAAATACCGGTGACGAGCGTCGCTTGGCTACTGGCCGGTAACATCTCGGGGCATGGATCCCTCGCTCGTCGCGGACGCGATGCGGAAGTCAGTGCCGTGGGTGCAGACCAACGGCGTGGAGTTCACCGAGGTCGGCGCGGACCGCGTGGTCGCGGCCCTCCCCGACCGGCCGGAGTCCCGGAACCACGTGGGCGGGCCGCACGCGGCCATGCTGTTCGGGGTCGGCGAGACCGCCTCCGGCGCCGTGGTGATGGCGGCGTTCGGCGGCTACCTGGACCGGGCGACGCCGCTCGTGGCGCGCGCGGAGATCGCCTACCGCAAGCTCGCGCTCGGCCCGCTCACGGCGGAGGCGGTGCTGGAGCGGCCCGCCGCCGACGTGGTCGCCGAACTGGAGGGCGGGCAGCGGCCGGAGTTCCCGGTGCGGGTGTCGGTGCGCGACGCCGAGGGCGTGGTGACCACCGAACTGGTGGTGACGTGGACCCTCAAGCCGCAGCGATGAGGGTGACGGCTGCGGTGAGTTGACGGCTTGGTGAGGTGGTCGACCGTTACGGGGTCGACCACTTTCACTCTAAGGAACTAATGCAGTAACGCAGTGCGACACTCGCCACGATGAGGCGAGCATGGAGAGCACCGCGCTGGTCCGCAGGACGCCGTTCCGGCTACTGCTGCTGGTCCCCGCCCTGCTGCTGACGGCCTGCGCCGCGCAGCCGCTCGCCGCTCCCGCCGCGCCCGCGCCGGACGCCGCGGACCACGCGCAGGTCCCCGCCCCGGACGCCGCCGAGCGGTGGGACCGGTCCGGTTCGTGGTCGAACTCCTCCCCCGCGCAGCCCGACACCGCCGACCTCGCGCCCGCGCGCGCCTCGGGGGTCGTCGACGCCCGCACCATCGCCGTGGCGGGCGGCGGCTCGGTCCGGCTGCTGGGGCTGGCCGAGCCCGGCGCCTGCTGGTCGCGCGCGGCGGCCGACTTCCTCGGCTCGCTGGTGGCGCAGAAGGACCTGGCGCTCGACGGCGCGTCCGTGCGCCTTCCCGGCGGGGCCGACCTCTCCGCCCAGCTCGTCAGCCAGGGCATGGCCCGCGCCGAACCGGACGCGGCCACCACCCTGACCCGCGCCGAGGCCACCGCCCGGAAGGCGGGCCTCGGCCTGTGGGGCGCGCCGTGCGGCGGCTCCGACTCGGTGGTGACGACGCCCGCGCCGACCGCGCGCGCCCTGGCGCAGTGCACCGCGAACACCTCCACGACCCCCGCCGGCCTGCCCGGCTCACCAGTTCTCGACCACGACACGGATGGGGTGGCCTGCGCATGAGCGCCAACCACGGCAACGACCAGTACGGCGGCGTGCCCGGCTTCGGCGGGCCCGACGACAATGCGGGCTACGGGGCGTCCGGCCACAGCACTCCCGGATACGGGGCGCCCGACTACGGATACGGTCCCCAGGCCACCGCTTACACCCCTCCGCCGCAGGCCAGGAGCGGTCTGAAGGGCAAGTGGTCGGCGATGTCAAGGATGAAGAAGACCGGCACGGTCGCGGGCGGGATCTTCGGCGCCCTGGTCCTGATCGCCTCGCTCTCCGACCCACCGCCCGCCGACAGCAGCCGCAAGGCTGCGGCGACCGCGAGCGCCACCGCGACCACCACCAGCACCACGACGACCACGGCGGCCCCGACCACCACGACCCCGCCCCAGGCCGCGGTGACGACGGTCGTGGACGGCCGCTCGCTGGGGCTGAGCGGCGGCGGCACCGTGGTGCTGCCGGGCCTCGCGGAACCGGGCGAGTGCTGGGCGCAGCAGGCGGTGGACTTCCTCAAGTCGACCGCGGCGGACAAGCAGGTCAGGCGGGACGGCCTCCAGGTGCTCCTGCTGGACGGCAGCGACCTGTCCGTGCTCGCCCTGTCGCAGGGCATGGCGAAGGTGCTGCCGAACGCGAGCGCCGCGCACACCGCGGCGCAGAACGCCGCCCAGAAGGCGGGCCTTGGCCTGTGGGGCGCGCCGTGCGGCGGCTCGGACGCCAAGCCCGCCCCGACCACCACCACGCAGGCCCCGGCGCCCCAGCCGCAGCCCAACCCCCAGCCGAACCCGCAGCCGCAGCCCAACCCCCAGCCGCAGCCCGCGCCCAACCCCCAGCCCGCGCCGGAGCCCAAGCCCGCGCCGAGCGTCTACTACAAGAACTGCGCGGCGGCCCGTGCCGCAGGCGCGGCCCCCGTCCACCGGGGCGAACCCGGCTACGGCTCGCACCTGGACAAGGACGGCGACGGGGTGGGCTGTGAGTGAGCTGAGCGTCAGGACGTCCGATCCCGAGCGCGTCCGGGGTGGCCGGGTCGTCTGCGGGTTCCTGGTGGTGCTGACGGCACTCGTGCTGGCGGGCTGCGAGGGGAGCACCCCCTCCGGCGGCCAGGTGTCCACGAGCTCCTCGCCGACCACCACGACCACGAGCGCGACCACCACGACCAGCAGCCCGGCGCCGGTCACCACGACGAGCACAACGACCACCACCACGCCGCCGCCCGCCGTCGCGCCGCCGAACCCCAACCCGCAGCCGAACCCCCAACCGAACCCGCAGCCCGCGCCCAACCCCCAGCCCGCGCCGGAGCCCCAGCCCGCGCCGAGCGCCTACTACAAGAACTGCGCCGAGGCGCGTGCCGCGGGCGCCGCGCCCCTGCACGCGGGCGAGCCGGGCTACCGCACCGGTCTCGACCGGGACGGGGACGGCGTGGCCTGCGAGTGACCACCGGGGCGGGCTCCGGCGTCCGGGGGTCGTCGGAGCCCGCCTCGGACCCGCCCGCCGACTGGACCTGGCCGCCGCACCCGCGTACAACCGGTCCCGTGCTGGTGGATCAGGTCGAGGTCGAGTACACCCCCACGACGGTCGTCGACGCGGCCCGCGCCGCCGAGGAGGCCGGGATCGACGGGTTCTGGGTCGCCGAGACCCGGCACGACCCGTTCGTGGCGCTGGGCAGGGTCGCCGACCGGGTCGAGCGGGTCGGCCTGGGCACGGCCATCGCGGTCGCCTTCGCCCGCAACCCGATGAGCACCGCCGTCCAGGCCAACGACCTGCAGCTGCTGTCGCGGGGCCGGTTCCGGCTGGGCCTGGGCTCGCAGGTGGAGCCGCACATCACCAAGCGGTTCGGGATGCCCTGGTCGAAGCCCGCCGCGCGGATGCGTGAGTACGTGCTGGCGATGCGCGCCATCTGGGAGTCGTGGGCCACCGGGGAGCGCCCCCGGTTCCGGGGCGAGTTCTACACGCACACGCTGATGACGCCGTTCTTCGACCCCGGTCCCAACCCGTTCGGCCCGCCCGAGGTGTGGCTGGCCGGGGTCGGGGAGCGGATGACCGAGGTCGCGGGCGAGGTGGCCGACGGGTTCCTGTGCCACGCGTTCACCACCGAGCGGTACCTGCGCGAGGTGACGCTGCCCGCGCTGGAGCGGGGGCTGGCGCGGTCCGGGCGGACGCTGGAGGGGTTCGGCGTGAGCGGGCCGTCGATGGTGGTCACCGACGACGCGTCGGCCGCCGCCGTCCGCCGCCAGATCGCGTTCTACGGCTCGACGCCCGCCTACCGCCCGGTGCTGGACCTGCACGGCTGGGGCGAGCTGCACGAGGAGCTGCACCGGCTGTCCCGCCGCGGCCTGTGGGCCGAGATGGACGCGGCCGTGCCGGACGAGGTGCTGGGCGCGTTCGCCGTCACCGGGACCCCGGCGGAGGCCGCCGCCGAGGTCGCGGCGCGGTACGGGGACGTGGTCACCCGGATCGCGGCCCCGGTGCTGCGCGCGGACCTCAGGTCCGGCTGAGGCTGGGCACCCGGTGGGGGAACAGCGCGGACTCGGGCACGCGGGCCGCGTCGACCCTGCGGTTCCAGCGCCGCCTGCCGATCCGCTGGGCGACGAACACCAGCGGCAGGGCAAGCAGTGTCACCACGACCATCGCGAGCATCCGTCATCACCTCCAGGGCGGCACGGACACTGTCGCCCAGCATCGGCGGAATCGGCATGAAGGTCACCCGATCGGAGCATCAAGCACGGTGCTCCCGGCCGGGCGAGTTCTCTTGGGGACAATATGCACCCTAAGAACGCTCCCAGGCTCGCACTCGGTCCCCAATGCGCCCGAAGAGTGCAGTGGATCACGCCCAACGGGTGAACCGAGTTGGTTAGGTTAGGCTCACTTCAGATAGGCAGGGGCACTGGGGGTCGAGGCTCCGCCCGTTCCGGGTTCGGGGGTTCCCGAGCGGGCGGAGCCCCGGAAGCGGGCGCCGAACGTCACCCGGACCGCCGCCCTGCGTGGCGACACGTGCCGATCTTGCGAACACCGAGTCACCGGTACGCCCGCAAGGACCAGAGCCATACGACCTTTGGGTGAAATAACTCTTAGGTTAGGCTCACCTCATGTCACAAGGCGACGCTCTGCTCACCGGTGAGGCGCTGGTCCTCGCGCACCACGACCGCGCCGTGGTGGAGGGCGTGTCCCTGGAGCTGCGCGCGGGCGAGGTCACCGCGCTGGTCGGCCCCAACGGCTCGGGCAAGTCCACCGTGCTGCGCTCCCTCGCGCGCCTGCACAAGCCCCGCGAGGGCGGCGTGCGGCTCGGCGAGCGGCAGGTGTGGGGGCGGGCGGCGCTCAGCGGCAAGGAGTTCGCCCGCAACGTCACCCTGCTCACCCAGCACCGCCCCACCCCGTCCGGCGTGTCCGTGCGCGACGTCGTCTCCTACGGCCGCCACCCGCACCGCGCGGGCTGGCGCGGGGTGGACGCGGGCGGGGCCGCCGCCGTCGACCGGGCCATGGAGCTGACCGGCGTCACGCCCATGGCGGGCCGGGGCGTCGACGAGCTGTCCGGCGGCGAGCTGCAGCGCGTCTGGCTGGCGTCCTGCCTGGCGCAGGAGACCTCGGTGCTGCTGCTCGACGAGCCCACCAACCACCTGGACCTGCGCTACCAGGTCGAGGTGCTGGACGTGGTCCGCGACCTGGCCGACGAGCACGGCGTGGCGGTCGGCGTCGTGCTGCACGACCTCGACCACGCGGGCGTGGTCGCGGACGAGGTGGTCCTGCTGTGCGACGGCCGCGTCGTCGCCTCCGGGGCGGTCCGCGAGGTGCTCACCCCGGACCACCTGACCAGCGCGTACGGCGTCGAGGTCCAGGTCGTCGACGACCCGGTCACCGGAGCCCCGCACTGCCGCCCGCTGGGCAAGCGCACGCCCCGCACCGCGCAGCGGTGCGAGACCACCCCCCGCAGCACCCCGCCCGCTCGCAGCGGCTCATGAGGTTCCGGCTTTCGCCCGAACCACCCCTCCCCCACCGAGAAGAAGAGAAGAACGATGCGCCTGTTGACCCCCGCCCTGCTCGCGGCAGCCGTGCTGCTGTCCGCCTGCGGCACCACCGAGAGCACCTCCAGCGAGCCCGGCGCGTCCGGTGACGCCGGTGGCGCCGGTGGCGCCGGTGGCGCCATCACGCTGACCGACGCGCGCGGCAAGACCGTCGAGCTGAAGGCCCCCGCGAAGAAGGTCGTGTCCCTGGAGTGGGCCGAGACCGAGATGGTGCTGACGCTGGGGGTCACCCCGGTCGGCGCCGCCGACCCCGAGGGCTACGCGACCTGGAACTCCGCCGAGGCGCTGCCCGGTGACGTGAAGGACGTCGGCAAGCGCGGCGAGCCCAGCGTCGACGCGATCGTGGCGCTGGAGCCGGACCTGGTGCTGATGCCGCTGGCCCGCGACACCGCCGTGGCCGAGCAGCTGGAGAAGGCCGTCCCGGTCGTCATGACCAAGTCCAGCGACGCCACGAAGAACTTCGACCGGCTGCGCGAGGACTTCACCCTCATCGCCAAGGCCGTGGGCAAGGAGGCCGAGGCGAAGACCGCGCTGGCCGACATGGACGCCAAGCTCGCCGAGGGCAAGAAGGCCGTCGAGGCCAAGGGCGCGACCGGCACCCCGTTCGTCATGGCGGACGGCTGGATGCAGGGCAGCACGGTCAGCATCCGCCCGTTCGGCAAGGGCTCGCTGGTGTCCGACACCGCCGAGGCGGTCGGCCTGGTCAACGCGTGGACCGGCGAGGTCGACGCGGAGTGGGGTCTGGGCGCGACCGACGTCGAGGGCATGACCGCGATCACCGACCCGAAGACGATCATGGTCTACAGCGCCTCCGAGGAGGACGTGTTCACCACCGGCCTCAAGGACAACGCGGTGTGGCAGCGGCTGCCGTTCACGGCCTCCGGCAAGATCACCAAGCTGGAGAAGGGCACCTGGACGTTCGGCGGGCCCAAGTCGGTCGCCGTCATCGCGGACCAGTTCGTGAAGGCCGCAACGTCCTGATGCTGCGCACCGCCGCCGTGGTGGCGGGAGCAGTGGCGGCCATCGTCCTGCTCTCCGCCGTCCACCTGACCCAGGGCACGTCGTCCGTCGGCGCGCTCGACCTGCTGTCCGCCGTGCTCGGCGACGGCAACGCGCAGGCCGCGGCCGTGCTGGAGGGCTCGCGGCTGCCCAGGCTGCTGACGGCGCTGCTCGTCGGCGTCGCGCTGGGCGTCGCGGGCGCCGGGATGCAGTCGATCGCCCGCAACCCGCTGGCCTCCCCGGACACCCTCGCGGTGAACTCGGGGGCGCACCTGGCCGTGGTCGCGTTCGCGGCGTTCGGGATCGGGCTGCCCGCCTACGCGGCGGGCGGCGCGGCGTTCGTCGGCGGCCTCGCGGCCACCGCGCTGGTGCTGGCGCTGTCCGGCGGCGCGTCGACGAGCCCGAGGCTGGTGCTGGTCGGCTCGGCGGTGGGCCTGACGCTGCACTCGGCGACGACGCTGGTGCTGCTGCTGTTCGAGCAGGAGACCACCGGCCTGTACGCGTGGGGCAGCGGGTCGCTGTCCGTCGGCGACCTGCGCACCACGTCCCAGATGGCCCCGGTCGTGCTGATCGGCGTGGTCGGGCTGGTGCTGATGTCCCGGTCGCTGGACGTGCTGGCGCTGGGCGACGACAACGCGGCCGTCGTGGGCCTGAAGGTGCGGCGGACCAGGCTGGGCGCGGTGCTGCTGACCGTGGCGCTGACCGCCGCGGCGGTGACGGCGGCGGGCCCGGTCGGGTTCGTCGGGCTGAGCGCGCCGGTGATCACCCGGCTGCTCGCCGCGCGGGTCCCCGGACTGGCCGGGCACCGGGCGCTGCTGCCGGTGTCCGGGCTGGTGGGCGTGCTGGTGGTGCTCGGGGCGGACGTGCTGCTGCGGGCGCTGCTGGGCGCGTCCGAGGCGGTCCGGGTGCCGACGGGCGTGATGACGACGGTGCTCGGCGCGACGGTGCTGGTGTGGCTGGCGCGCAGGCAGCGGTCCGGCGGGTCGCGCAGGCAGCCGCCGAGCGGCCGGGTCGGCGTGGTCGGGTCGCGGCGGCGGCTGGTGGCGGTGTCGGTGGTGCTGGCCGCGCTGGTCGTGGCCGCGCCGCTGGTCGGGCTGCTGATGGGCGACCGGGTGGTGCTGCTGGGCGACCTGGGCAACTGGGTGGCCGGGCGGACCGGACCGGCGCTGACGTTCGTGCTGGACCAGCGCCTGCCCAGGGTGCTGGCGGCGGTCGTGGCGGGCGCGGCGCTGGCCGTCGCCGGGTGCGGCGTGCAGTCGGTGAGCCGGAACCCGCTGGCCGAACCGGGCCTGCTGGGCATCACGGCGGGCGCCGGGCTCGGCGCGATCGGGCTGATCACGCTGGCGCCGGGCGCGGGCCCGTGGCAGATCGCGGGCGCGGCCGGGTTCGGCGCGCTGGTGGCGTTCGCGCTGGTCTACGGGCTGTCGTGGCGCGGCGGGCAGGACTCGGACCGACTGGTGATCATCGGCATCGCGCTGTGGTCGGCGGGCATGTCGCTGATCACGCTGCTGGTGGCGACCACCGACCCGTGGAACACGGTGAAGGCGCTGACCTGGCTGTCCGGCTCGACCTACGGGCGGACGCTGGAGCAGGTGCTGCCGCCCGCGCTGGCGCTGGCCGCGATCGGGCCGCTGCTGTGGTTCGCGCACCGCGACCTGGACCTGCACTCGCTGGACGACGACACCCCGAGGGTGCTGGGCGTCCCGGTGGAGCGGTCCCGGCTGCTCCTGCTGCTGGGCTCGGGCGTGCTGGCCGCGAGCGCGGTCGCGGCGATCGGCGTGGTCGGGTTCGTCGGCCTGGTGGCCCCGCACCTGGCCAGGTCGCTGGTGGGCGGGCGCAACGCGCGCGTGCTGCCGGTGGCGGCGGGGCTGGGCGCGGTGCTGGTGAGCCTGGCCGACACGATCGGCCGGACGGTCATCTCACCGGCGCAGATCCCGGCCGGGCTGGTGATCTCGCTGGTCGGCACGCCGTACTTCGTGCTCGTGCTGTGGCGCTCCAGGGAGCGCAAGACCTGAGCCGAGGGGCTCCCCGCTCGCGGGGAGCCCTTTTTCACGGCCCGTCTCCCGGAGCCCGCCTCACAGCCCGTGGGCGCGCAGCTCGCGCAGGGCCCCTTCCAGCACGTCCCGCTCCGCGACGGCGAAGTCCAGCGGGTCGACCACGTCGCCCCAGCGCTCCAGGGCGCTCGCCTGGACGGCGTCGAACCAGTCCGGCAGCGCCTTCGCCCCCGTCCCGTCGATCCGCCCGTGCGCCAGCGCGTCCGCGACGACCAGGTCGAGCTCCGCCCGCGCGGGCGCCAGGCCCGGCTTGCGCGGCGCGGTCCAGTCGTCGGCCAGCACCGGGCGCAGCAGCGCGGCCTCCCGGTTCCAGTGCAGCAGCAGCGCGAGGTCGGCGGTGGCCCCGTCCGGCAGCTCGGCGGGCCACAGGGCGCGCAGCGCGGCCCGCTGCCCCGACCACGGCGTCGACCCGGCCTTGGGCAGCAGCTCCGGGTAGAGCCTGCCGATCAGCGGCGCGAAGAACCCGTGCAGCCACAGCCTCGGGTGCGGCGGGCGCCAGTACAGGTCGCTCACGCACGCGTCGGCGAGGCCGCCCAGGATCGGCTCGACCAGCAGCGGCACCAGCGGCGGTTCGCCGAAGTAGCGCACGTCCCCGTCGAGCAGGCACACCACGTCGCCCCGGCTGGCCGCCACGCCCGCGAGGACCGCGGCGCCCCGGCCCGGCCGCGACTCGACCACCGAGGCCCCCGAGGTGAGGGCGACCTGGGCGGTGCGGTCGGCGCGCCCGACCACGACCACGACCTCGCCGGGCACCCCGAGCTCCTCCAGCCCGCGCAGCGCGTCCTCGACCACGACGCCGACGGTGGAGTCCTGGCCGTGCGCGGTGACGACGACGCTCACGCTGCGGGGCCTGCGGACCGTCCTGCGGCTCGGCGCGACGTCGGCTGCGGCACCGGTCGTGTCAGGTCGGGGCACGCGCCCTCCGCTCTCCCGCCGGGCCGTGAACCGGTCCGAACAAGCGAACAGGCCCGGTCCGGGGAACCCGGACCGGGCCTGCGCTTCTCGCTGAGCCGCCTATCGGAATCGAACCGATGACCTGTTCATTACGAGTGAACCGCTCTGGCCGACTGAGCTAAGGCGGCGAGACGCGACAACTATAACCGACGCCGCGAGCGTCACCGAACGGGGGGTCCCCTCGTTGCACCCGCCGAGGCGGCGCCGCCCCGGCGACGGCGCCCGAGCAGGCCCGGACCGAAGGAAAGGCGTAGGTGAAGTCGCTCCCCCCGAACCCCCGCTCACGACGGTGTCACCCGGTGGTGAATAGGCTGGCGGGCACGAACGCCGTGCACACGACCACACTGCTCTGGACCGGCATCACGCTGCTGCTGATCGGCGTGGTGGCGGTGCTGGCCGCACCCCCGCGCAGGCCGCCCGCCGCGTCGGACCGGCAGCACCGGGCGCCCCGCTCGCGCAGGCCCGCCCGCGTCAGCCCCGCTGCAGGGTCGTCAGCATCGCCTCCACGGCGATCCTCGGCTTCACGTTCCGCTCCAGCGCTCCCCGACACGCCAGCACTGCTTCAAGTCTGCGCAGCGTCGACTCACGGCTCCAGGCCGCCGCCGCCGTCCGGGCGTCCGCCGCGCGGTCCGGGTGGTTCAGCGCGGCCTCGGAGCCGGTCGCGGTGACCAGCACGTCCCGGTAGAACGCGGCCAGGTCCACCAGCGCCTGGTCGAGCGAGTCCCGCTGGGTCCGGGTGGCCCTGGACTTCTGCCGCTTCTCCAGGTCCTTGAGCGCGCCCTTGGCGCCCCTGGTGGCCGAGGCGGTGCCCTTGCCGGTGCCGCCCGCGCCCATGGCGGTCTCCAGCGCCTTGCGCTCCTGCTCGTCGCGGTCCTCGTTGGCGGACAGCGCGTCGCCCTCGGCGGCCTTCACCAGGTCGTCGGCGCAGGTGAACACGTCGGCGGGCCTGCGCAGCGCGAGCGGGATGGCCAGCACGGACTCGCGGCGCAGCCTGCTCTGCTCGTCGGTGGCGAGCCTGCGGGCCCTGACCACGTTGCCGCCGGTCACCGACGCGGACCAGGACGCCAGGTCGGGGGCGACGCCCTCCTCCTCCAGCGCGGCGGCCACGTCCGGGACCTTCGGGGAGCCCAACCGCACCACGCGGCAGCGGGAGCGGATGGTCACCGACACGTCGTACGGGTGCTCGGAGGGCGCGCAGAGCAGGAACACGGTGCGGTCCGGCGGCTCCTCCACGGCCTTGAGCAGCGCGTTGGACGCGCCCTCGGTGAGCCGGTCGGCGTCGGCGACGATCACCACCTGCCAGCGGCCCGAGGTGGGCCTGCGCGCGGACACCTGCACCAGCGCGCGCATCTCGTTCACCGAGATCGACAGGCCCTCGGGGGCGACCACGCGCACGTCGGCGTGGGTGCCCGCGAGCGCGGTGTGGCACCCGGCGCACACGCCGCAGCCCGGCCGGTCGTCGGCGGCGGTGCACTGCAGGGCCCCGGCGAACGCCCTGGCGGCCTCGGTGCGGCCCGATCCGGGCGGCCCGGTGAACAGCCAGGCGTGCGTCATGGCCCCCGGCGCGGGCGTCCCACCCGCGACGATCGCCGCAGCCGCCTCCGCCGCGGCGCTGAGCACGGTCACCGCGTCGGGCTGGCCGACGACCTCACTCCACACTCCCCTTGGCACGGGGCAACCGTACTCAGGGGGTCTCGGCGAGCGGAGCGGCAGCGCGGATCTCGCCGCCGACCAGGCGCGCCACGGCGGCCTTGACCCGCGCGGCCACCTCGTCCGGGGTGCCGTCGGCGTCGACCACGAGGTAGCGGTCGGGGTCGGCGGCGGCCATGCCGGTGAGCAGGCGCTGCACCTGCCAGTGGTGCTCGACGTTGGTGATCGTGCGGCGGGCGCCCTCCAGCCCGGCGGGCGCGGCTCCGGGCGGCTCCGCTCCGGGGGGCGCGCCGAGCGCCGAGGCGGGCAGCGTGGTGGGGGTGCGGTCGAGCAGCACGGTCAGGTCGGGGCGGAGCCTGCCGGTGGCCCAGTCGGACAGCCGCTCCAGCTCGGAGGTGTCGACGGAGCCGGAGGCGGAGAAGTGCGCTATCGGGCTGTCGGCGAACCGGTCCACGACGACGATCAGGCCGGCCTCCAGCGCGGGCCGGACGCGCCGCTCGACCACGTCGGCGCGCACGGCGGCGGCCACCAGCGCGTGCGCCCGCACCCCGGCGAGGTCGGCGGTGTTGAGCAGCTCGTGCACCCGGCGCTCGTCCAGGTCGGGCTCGCTGGCCAGCAGCACCTCGTGCCCGGCGGCGCGCAGCACCTCGGCCAGCTCGCGGGCCTGCACGGAGGTGTCCAGGCTGGCGTCGCCCTCCACGGTGATCAGCAGGCCGCGCTCCCGGCGGGGCCTGCCGCGCAGCGCGGCGAGCAGGTCGGACAGGATCGGGGTCTCGCGCCGGTCGTCCATGAGCCGGTAGGCGATCAGGCCGACGGCGGCGGCCAGGACGCCCGCGCCGAACAGCACCGGGCGGGTGCCGTCGATCTTGAGCGGGTGGTCGAGGACCGTGATGACCCTGGGCTGCAGGGTGGTGACCAGCAGCGGGCTGGCCACGGTGGACAGGCCGAGGATGACCTTCATCAGGGACTGGACCAGGGCGACCATCCGGCCGCGCACCTCGTCCTCGACCTTGGAGCCGATGATGGTCAGGCCGGTCAGGAACGCGATGCCCGCGCAGCCGCCGACCAGGGCGACCGCGACCAGGGCGAACCACAGGTGCGGGGCCAGCGACACCACGCCCAGGCTCAGGCCCGCGCAGACGATGGTGACGCCGAAGAGCCTGCCGTGGGTGAGCCTGCGGGCGAGCTTGGGGGCGGTGATCATGCCCGTGGCCAGGCCCGCGAAGACGGCGATGAACAGCAGGCCGTAGGCGCTCTCGCCGCCGAGCAGGCTCAGCGCGTACAGCTTGGCGCTGCCGATGACCGCGCCCGCCGCCGCGAACGCGCCGGTCATGCCGATGACCAGGCCGCGCAGCAGCGGCCGGCGCCAGGCGTAGGCGAGGCCGTCGCGCATCATCACGAGGAAGCCGGGGGCGTCGTCGTCGCGCTTGCGGGGCGTGGCCATGCGGCCGGACAGCTCGGGGATGCGGGTGGCGACCAGGACGGCGGAGGAGACGTAGAGCAGGCCGTTGATCACCACGGCGATGGTGGCGATGCGGAAGCTGAGGTCGCCGCCCTGCAGGTGGAAGTAGCCGGGGATGCCGGAGATCAGCGCGTAGAGGCCGAAGCCGCTGATGGTGGTGATGCCGTAGGTCATCACCAGGCCGAGCTGGTTGGCGGTCTCCACCTGGTCGGGCCTGCGCAGCAGGTTGGGCACCGCCGAGTCCTTGGCGGGGATCCACAGCATGGCGCAGCAGCCGATGAGGAAGTTCGCGATGAACAGCCACCAGGCGGTGCCGACGAAGGCGATGGACAGGAACAGCGCGCCGCGCGCCAGGTCGCAGGCGACCATGACCTTGCGGCGGTCGAACCGGTCGGCGAGGACGCCGCCGAGCGGGGCGAAGAGCATCCCCGGCAGCAGCTGGGTGATGACGACCGCGCTGAGCGCGAAGCCCTCCCAGCGGTAGCCCTCGGCGAGCTTGGTGACCAGACCCGTCAGCGCCAGGAGTGACAGCCAGTCACCCACGCTGCAGAGGTAGGTGACGCCCCAGAGCCTGCGGAAGGGGCGGATGGCCAACACGCTCCGGATGCGATGCCCGGTGGACGCCTCGGTCCGGTTGCTCCCGGATCGTCCCGGCCCACCAGCCGTGTCGCTGTCCTGGATGGTGCTCACCCCCTAGGTCGCAGGTCACCAGGGTAACCGGCTGTGCTGGTCGGGGGGCCACATCGGACCGAGCGGTGAGGTTCGCCTCTCAGCGCAGCGCGTCGAGGAGCGCGCCGACGATCTCGCGCAGCGTGGTGAACAGGATGGAGGCGATGACGCCGAGGACGACCAGGATGCCGACGATCGTGCTGCCCGCGCCCTTCGCCTGGGCCTCGGGGCGCTGGGCGGAAGTGGTGGGCCCGCGCTGGGCGGCCTGGCGCTGGCCGGGGGCCTGCGGGTGCGGGAGCGCCGGGTGCTGGAGCTGCGGGTGCTGGAGCTGCGGGTGCGGCGCCCGGGGGTACGGCGCCGCCGGGTACGAGGCAGGCGGGTACGAGGCAGGCGGGTGCGGGACGGCCGGACGCCGGGCCTGCGGCGCCCGCCTGCCTGCCCCGGCGCGACCGGACTGCGGGAGCGCGGTCCGCGGGCGCCCGCCCGCCCCGGTCGAGCGCGCCGCCCGCTGGGGCGTCACGGGGGCGGGAGGCGCGACCGGCGCGGCGGTCCAGGTCACGGCGGCCCGGACCTCGGGGACCTCGGGCGCGGGCAGCGCCCAGGGCAGCTCGCCGGTGACCAGCCCGGCGAGCGGGTCGGGGAACGCGGCGGGCGGCGGCGGGGCCTGCGTGCCGTCCGGTCCGAACAGCCCGCCGTCCCCACCCGCCGCTGCGGCCACGGTCCTCAGCCCTTCGACTTCGCCGGGGTCTTCTTCGCGGCGGGCTTCTTCGCCGCGGGCTTCGCGGCGGCCTTCGCCGTCCTGGCCGCGGGCTTCTTCTTCGTGCTCGGCCCCTTGGCCCGCTTCTCCGCCAGCAGCTCGGAGGCCCGCTCGTCGGACAGCGTCTCCACGTTGTCCGACTTGCGCAGCGAGGCGTTGGTCTCGCCGTCGGTCACGTACGGGCCGAAGCGGCCCTCCTTGACCACCATCGGCTTGCCGGACACCGGGTCGTTCCCCAGCTCCTTGAGCGGCGGGGCCGCCGCCGCGCGACCGCGCTTCTTGGGCTCGGCGTAGATCTTCAGCGCCTCGTCCAGGGTCACCGTGAACAGCTGGTCCTCGGTGGTCAGCGACCGCGAGTCGGTGCCGCGCTTGAGGTACGGCCCGTACCGGCCGTTCTGCGCGGTGATCTCCGCGCCGGACTCCGGGTCGGCGCCGACCACGCGCGGCAGGGACAGCAGCCGCAGCGCGTCCTCCAGCGTCACGGTGTCCAGCGACATGGACTTGAACAGCGAGCTGGTGCGCGGCTTCGCGGCCTTCTTGCCCTCGGCGGGCTCGGGCAGCACCTCGGTGACGTACGGCCCGAAGCGGCCCTCCTTGGCCACGATCTCGTGCCCGGTCGCCGGGTCGTTGCCCAGCGAGCGCCCCTCCTGCGGGGTCGCGAACAGCTTCTCCGCGATCTCCAGGCTCAGCTCGTCCGGCGGCAGGTCGTCGGGCAGGTTCGCCCGCTGCGACGCGCCGTCGACCTCGCGCTCCAGGTACGGCCCGTACCGGCCGACCCGGACCACGACGGTGTGCCCGCCCTCGTCGCTGAACAGCGGGATCGAGTTGATCTCGCGGGCGTCGATCTCCTCGACGCTGGAGCCGACCAGCTTCTTGAGCCCGCCGGAGCGGCCGATCGAGGACTCGGGGCCGACGTCGCCGCCGAAGTAGAAGCCGGACAGCCAGGTGGTGCGCTCCTGGCGGCCCTCGGCGATGCCGTCGAGCTCGTCCTCCAGCGCGGCGGTGAAGTCGTAGTCGACCAGCCTGCCGAAGTGCTGCTCCAGCAGCCCGACCACCGCGAACGCCACCCAGGAGGGCACCAGCGCGGAGCCCTTCTTCCACACGTAGCCGCGGTCCTGGATGGTGCTGATGATCGACGCGTAGGTGGACGGGCGGCCGATGCCCAGGTCCTCCATGGTCTTGATCAGGCTGGGCTCGGTGAAGCGCGGCGGCGGCGAGGTCGAGTGGCCGTCGGCGGACAGCTCGGCGGCGCGCACCGGCTGCTCGGCGACCAGCTGCGGCAGCCGGGACTCGGCGTCGTCGGCGTTGCCGCCCGCCTCCGAGTCGACCGTCTCCACGTACGCCTTGAGGAAGCCCGCGAACGTGATCGTGCGGCCGGAGGAGGCGAACAGCACGTCCTCGCCGCCGCCGGTGCGGCCCGCGACTCGCACGCTCGTGGTGTTGCCGCGCGCGTCGGCCATCTGGGAGGCGATGGTGCGCTGCCAGATCAGCTCGTAGAGCTTGTACTCGTCGGAGTCCAGCTCGCGGGCCACCTGGCCGGGGGTGCGGAAGACCTCGCCCGCCGGGCGGATGGCCTCGTGCGCCTCCTGGGCGTTCTTGACCTTGCGGGTGTACTGCCTGGGCTCCTTGGCCACGTACTGCGCGCCGTACAGGTCGGTGGCCTGGGCGCGGGACGCGGTGATGGCGGTCTCCGACAGCGCGGTGCTGTCGGTTCGCATGTAGGTGATGTAGCCGTTCTCGTACAGCTTCTGCGCGGCCCGCATCGTGCGGTCGGCGGAGAAGCGGAGCTTGCGGCCCGCCTCCTGCTGGAGCGTGGAGGTCATGAACGGCGGGTACGGCTTGCGCGTGTAGGGCTTCTCCTCGACGGAGGCCACGCGCATGGCCGCGCCGGTCAGGCCCTCGGCGATGGCGCGGGCGTGCGCCTCGTCCAGCACCTTGACCTCGACGCCGTCCTTGAGGCGGCCGTCGGAGCCGAAGTCGCGGCCGGTGGCGAGCCTGGTGCCGTCGACGGAGACGAGCCTGCCCGCGAACTGGCGCGGGGTGGCCTCGGGGCCCGCGTCGATGGTCGCCGAGACGTCCCAGAACGAGGCGGTCACGAACTTCATCCGCTCGCGCTCGCGCTCGACCACGATGCGGGTGGCCACCGACTGGACGCGGCCCGCCGACAGCTTCGGCATGACCTTCTTCCACAGCACGGGGCTGACCTCGTAGCCGTAGAGGCGGTCCAGGATGCGGCGGGTCTCCTGCGCGTCGACCAGGCTCAGGTCGAGGTCGCGCGGGCTGGCGGCGGCGGCGAGGATCGCGGGCTCGGTGATCTCGTGGAACACCATGCGGCGCACCGGGACCGAGGGCTTGAGGGTCTCCAGCAGGTGCCAGGCGATCGCCTCGCCCTCGCGGTCGCCGTCCGTCGCGAGGTAGAGCTCGTCGACGCCCTTGAGCAGCTCCTTGAGCTCCGCGACGGTCGACTTCTTGTCCGGGGTGACGATGTAGAGCGGCTCGAAGTCGTGGTCGACGTCCACGCCGAGCCGCGCCCAGGGCTGGCCCTTGTACTTGGCGGGCACGTCGGCCGCGCCGCGCGGCAGGTCCCGGATGTGCCCCTTCGACGACTCCACGACGAAGCCGTTGCCGAGGTAGGACGCGATCTTGCGCGCCTTGGTGGGCGACTCGACGATCACCAACCGCCGGTTGCCGTCCGCACTTCCCCCGGTGCTCTTCCTCGTTCGCGTCGATCCAGCCACGCCGTCCTGCTCTCTTCGACCACTGTGTTCCCGACCCGCCAGTGTGCACTGCCCGGCGACCGCCGCAGGGCTGCCCTGGTCGGGACAGGGTGACACAACTGTGCCTGAACTTCCCCCAGGACGAGCCGCTAAGCGGCGGGCCAGGTGCGGTCCCCGACCCCGGTCGGAGCACGTCCGACCAGCTCGGAGAGCCGTTCCAACCGCCTTCGGCCGGTCACCCGCAAAGCCGGTCCGCCCGACTTCGGGGTGAGCAGCGCGGCGGGCAGCCCGGCCGAGGCGAGGGCCGCGCGGAGCGGTTCGTGGGTGTCCGGCGCGTCCGGGTCGAGGCCGAGCAGGTAGCCCGGCTCGACCCAGCGGCCCGAGGTGAGCGCCCACAGCCGCAGCACGCCGCCGTGCGGGGTGAACCCGCTCGGGACGACCTTGGCCCCCGCGAGCAGCCAGTGCGCGGCGAGCGGGGCGAGGTCGGTCCGGAAAGGGGTCCTGACCTGCACCGGGGGCTGGGCTCCCGGCTCCTGCCCGGCCGCGGGCGGCTCGGGGTCGCCGACCGGTTCGGGCGCGCCGGACTCGGCCTGGACGCCGCGCTCGGCGAGGGCCGCGACGAGCGCGGGCCCGCGCCAGGGGTCGGCGAGGACGGCGGTGAGGCGGGCGGCCCGCCCCCTGGCGAAGCCGAGCACCCGGCCCGGCCCGCAGAGCAGGCCGGCCAGGTCGTCGACGCCCGGTCGCCGCGCCTCGGCCGAGTAGAAGGACAGCTGTTGCCCCACGACCCGGCAGCGTAGAACAGGCGTTCGACGCCGGCCAGTCTCCGACGCGGGCGGGGCGGTTCGCCGAACCGCCCCGATCTCACTCTTTCGTGTGAAATTCGACCCGTTGACGCCCGTGTGGGCGCCGGGTCACTTCCCCGCGATCGCGGACATCTGCTTGACGACGTCCACGCACTCGGGGGTCTTCTCCAGCACCTCGTTGAGCTCGGGCTTGCTCTTGCCGACCTCCTGCAGGGGCGCGACCAGCGTCTCGGCGGTGCTCCCCTCGGACAGCTCGTCCAGCTCGGCCTCGAAGGCAGGGCTGGTCGGGTCGAGCGCCTTGACCTTCTCCACCGCCGCCGCGGCCTCGTCGCCGGAGGTCTTGAGCAGGGTGATGAGCTGCTGGTGGAACTCCTCGCCGACCACGGCGGGCGCGCCGATCCCCTCCAGCTGCTTCGCGGCGTCGAGGCTCTCCTTCGCGCCGTCCTCCATGAACTCGACCAGCAGGTCCTTCTGCACGGCCTGCATGTCGGCCTCGCTCACGTCCTCCCCCGCCGACACGGCCTGCGAGAACATCTTCTGCATCAGCTCGACCGCGGCCTTGGCCCGGCCGCCGAGGGCGGTGCAGAAGGAGGCGGCCCAGCGCGCCTCGCGCTCGCCGTCGTCGACCTGCGCGGAGGCCGGGGCCGCGGACACGGCAGCGGAGCTGCTCGCGGGGGCGGCGGCGCCGTCGGCGCCCGTGCCGCAGGCGGCGAGCACGAGGGTCGCGGAGAGCAGCACAGACGTGACGGACAGGTGACGCTTCACTAGCTAGTACCCCCAGAAGAGTTAAAAAATCTTCCCGGAAGGTACATAGCGGGTCCGACAAAGATCGACTGAGTTATCGCAGCGTGCCCAAAGTACGTCCGTTCAGGGGAATTTGAAGCATGAGGCGGCTCGACAGCGGCGGCTCAGCCGCTCCCCGGCATCTGGCCGAGCTCGGACTCCATCTCCTGGCACGGCTTGGCCGCGGCGAAGGCGAGGGCCAGCTCCGGGTCCTTCTCGGCGTTCTCCAGGTGCTTCAGCAGCACGTCGGACCCGCCCTGGCCCTGGTCGAGCGCGCCCATCTGCTCCGCGAAGGCCGGGTCGGTGACGGCCAGCCCCCGCATCTTCCTCGCGGCGGCGCCGGACTCCGCGCCCGCGCCCTCCAGGAACTCGACCATCTCCGCGTGCAGCGCGGTGGAGCTCGCGGTGGGCGCGCCCAGCTCGTTCAGCTTCCCCAGCGAGCCGGACATCGCGGTCTCGGTGCCGCTGAGGTAGTCCAGCACCGCGCTCCGGTAGCCGTCGAGGTTGCCCTTCTCCATCTCGGAGCTGACGTCCTTGAGCATCACGAGGCTGCGGTCGACCATGCCGGTGAAGGTGGTGCAGAGCTCCCCCGCCCAGTCGACCGCCTTCGTGTTGTCACCGCCGCCCGCCTTGACGCTCGCCGAGGTCGGGGCGGCCGAGGCGGACCCTGGGGGCGCGGGCGCGGAGGACGAGGTCGCCGGGGCGCCGCTCGCGGGCGAGGCCGTGCCCTCGGTGCCGGACGAGCACGCGGAGAGCACGGCGGCCGAGGCCAGGGCTGCGCCGACCAGGGAAACGCGGAACTTCATGGAAAAGATACCCCCAAGCGAGTGAAAACCTCCCCTCGCGAAAAGGTACAGATCGTTTTCCACTTGGTCCAGAGACCATTCCACCGGCGAATTCGATCTTTTGAGGGGTGCGCGCCGGGACCGCGCTCAGCCGCCGATCTGCCGCTGGATCTCGACGCACTTCGGCGCCGTGGTCATGGCCTGCTCCAGCTCGGGGACGCCGGAGACCTTCTCACCGTGCGCGAGCAGGGCGCTCGCGCCGTCCAGGCCACCGGCCCCGGACACCGCCTGCTCGAAGTCGGGGTCGTTGGGGTCGAGCGCCGCGACCTGCTGCTTGGCCTGCCCGAGCTGGCCGTTGACCTGGTCGAGCATCTCGGCGACCTCGCCGTGCAGCTCCTCGGCCCCCGGCAGCGGGACGCCGACCTTCTCGAACTCGCCCTCGGCGGCCTTGAAATCGATCTCCAACTTGGAGATGAATTCCGTGAAAGCCGCCAGTTGCGCCTTGTTGCGCTCCACCACGTCGGTCACGTTCGGCAGCTGGACGTGCTTCTCCTGGTACGCCTTGAGGCCGAGCGCGTAACCGCCGACCAGTCCGCAGTAGGCCTCCGCCCACGCGGTGACCTTGTCGCCCGAGGGCGCGGCGGCGGCCGAGGACGACGCGGGCGCCGAGGTCCCGGAGGACGCGGGCCCCGAGGACGGGGACGCGGCCGGGTCGGCGGGACCGGACGAGCAGGCGGACAGCGCGACGGCGGCGACGAGCAGCGCGCCGACGGCGGAGTGGTGCTTCACGGTGCGTACCCCCGGACGAGTGAGGTGATCTCGCACAAGGTAGCGAGCCGCCCGACCACCGACCAGGCTCCGCCGACCGGCGCACCCGGTCGGGCGCGGCCTGCGACCCCGGTCTGCGTCCCCGGTCTGCGTCCCCGCCCCTCCGGGACCTCAGCCCTTCAGCACCGAGGCGTACTCGGTCAGCACCCGGTTCATGGCCTCGCAGTCCGAGGACGCGGTGAACGCGGGCTTGAACGCCGGGTCGGCGGCGAGCTTGTTCGCGAGCTTGACCGCGAGCCCCGGATTGGCCTCCTTGCCGCCCTCGACCTTGTTCAGCTTCGTCGCGAAGGCGGGGTCGGCGGGGTCGAGCGGGGCCATCCCGGTCATGGCCTTGCGCACGAACCCGGCGGTGCTGCGGAAGTACTCGACCGCCTCCTCGTGCAGCGCGGTGGTGGAGCCGCCGGGCGCGCCGAGGGCGTCGAGCTCTTCGCCCAGGTCCTCCAACTCGGGGGCGACCTGCTGGAAGTAGCCGATCATCGTGGACTTGAGCGCGGCGTAGTCCTTCGACGGCAGCTTGTCAGCCGCGACGAAGAACTCGCCGCTCAGCTCGAAGACGGGCGCGCTCCCCGCGCAGAAGGTGTCGGCCCACTCCTGGACCGAGCCCTTCCCGGAACCGCCCGACGAGCTCTTCGAGGTGGGCGCGGTCGAGGCGTCCGCCCCGGAACCGCCGGACTCCGGCACGGCCGCACCGGTGATCGCGCTGGAGCAGCCGACCAGCACGACCGCTGCGGAGAGTGACGCGCCGACCACGGCGAAGCGAACCCTCACAACCCCTGACCCCCCACGGCAAGACTTTCCTGACCTGGGGGAACCTACCGGTCAGCTCACGAGGTCGACGGCGGGGCGGAGGACTCGGCCGCGGGTGCGCCCGCGGTCGCGGAGGGTGACGGGCTGGCGGTGCGCAGCGCCTGGCACTTCGGGGCCTTGCGCGCGGCGGCGGCCAGCTCCGGCGTGGACTCGACCTCCTTCAGCGGCACGCTGAAGTCCGCGAGCTTGGCGAGCGCGTCCCTGGCGGGCGCGAGACCGCCGTACTGGTCGTTCGCGTCGGCCTGCTCCACGGCGGTCTTGGCGTCGGTGAACACCGTGGCCATCTCGGTGAAGGTGCCCGCCATCTTCTCCACGACCTGGTCACCACCCGCGACGGGCGACTCGCCGACGGCCCGCAGCTCGGTCGCGCTCCTGGTGAACGCCTCGCCGAACTGGCCCATGTAGACGGCCATCAGCTCCTTGCGCTTGCCGGGGTCGGTGACGTCCGCGCCCGGCGGGGTCTTCTGCACGGTGGCGAACGCCGAGGTCGCCGAGCACACCTTGTCCAGGTAGTCGGCGGCCAGCTGCTCCGGAGAGGCCGAGGTGGACGTGCTGCTCGTGGTCGGCGTCGGCTCGGAGTCCTGCCCGGTGCAGCCCGCGAGCAGGCACGCGGAGAGCGCCGAGGCGGCGACGGCGGTGACGAGACGGGCTCTCATGTCGGCCTCCTGGGTAGGCGGGTGGTCGGTGCTCGCCCCCCATTCCACCGAACGACCCCGAGGGGGAGCACCACGGGGTGGTGCTCCCCACTGCCGATCGGACCTTTCCGGGTGGCTCCGACTAGGCGGCGCCACCCGTGGCGCGAGCCTGGACGGGGTCGGTGACGGTCGCCTGCGCGGGCACGCTGGGCGAGCCCGACGGCGGGTCGGCGGGCTCGTCGCCGATGACCGTGCCGCGCCGCTTGGACACCACGACCGCCGCCACCACGACGCCGAAGGCGACCGCCGCGATGCCGTAGCGGATGGGGGCCGAGGCGTCCGCGCCGATCGAGAACGTCACGACGGCGGGCGCGATCAGCACCGAGACCAGGTTCATCACCTTGATCAGCGGGTTGATCGCGGGACCGGCGGTGTCCTTGAACGGGTCGCCGACGGTGTCGCCGATGACCGTGGCGGCGTGCGCGTCGGAGCCCTTGCCGCCGTGGTGGCCGTCCTCGACGAGCTTCTTGGCGTTGTCCCAGGCGCCACCGGAGTTGGCCAGGAACACCGCCATCAGCGTGCCGGTGGCGATCGCGCCCGCCAGGTAGCCCGCGAGCGGCCCGACGCCGAGGCCGAAGCCGACCGCGATGGGGGCCATCACCGCGAGCAGGCCGGGCGTGGCCAGCTCCCGCAGCGAGTCCCTGGTGCAGATGTCCACGACGCGGCCGTACTCGGGCTTGGTGGTGCCGTCCATGATGCCGGGGTTGTCGCGGAACTGGCGGCGCACCTCGAACACGATGGCGCCTGCCGCGCGGGTCACCGCGTTGACCGCGAGGCCCGAGAACATGAACACCACGGCCGCGCCGATCACCAGTCCGACCAGGACGTTCGGCGTGAACGCCACGAAGTCCTGCGCCTCGAACACGCCGCCGACCTCGACGAGCGCCTTCTCGATGGCGTCCTTGTAGGACCCGAACAGGGCAGCCGCGGCGAGCACCGCCGTGGCGATCGCGATGCCCTTGGTGATGGCCTTGGTGGTGTTGCCGACCGCGTCCAGCTCGGTGAGGACCTGCGCGCCCTCGCCGTCGACGTCGCCGGACATCTCGGCGATGCCCTGGGCGTTGTCGGAGACCGGGCCGAACGTGTCCATGGCGACGATGACGCCGACCGTGGTCAGCAGGCCGCAGCCGGCGAGCGCGACCGCGAACAGCGCCACGATCACCGAGCCGGACAGCAGGAACGCGCCGTACACGGCCGCGCCGATCACCAGCGCGGTGTACACGGCGGACTCGAAGCCGAGCGAGATGCCGGACAGGATCACGGTGGCCGCGCCGGTCAGCGAGGTGCGGCCGACCTCCTTGACGGGCTTGTGCTCGGTGCCGGTGTAGTAGCCCGTCAGCCACAGGATGACGCCCGCGAGCACGATGCCGATGAGGACGGCGGCGGCGGCGATCACGGCCGGGTTGCCCTCGGTGGCGGCGATCTCCGCGCTGACGCCGCCCAGCTCGGCGAACGTGCCGGGCAGGAACGCGAACGCGGCGACCGTGCACAGCACCGCCGAGATGACCGCCGAGATGTAGAACGAGCGGTTGATCGCCGACAGGCCGCTCTCACCCGGTCGGGCGCCGGTGATGTACACGCCGATGACCGCCGTGACCACGCCGATGGCGGGCACGATCAGCGGGAACAGCAGGCCCTGCGCGCCGAACGCCGCCGTGCCGAGGATCAGCGAGGCGACGAGGGTGACCGCGTAGGACTCGAACAGGTCGGCGGCCATGCCCGCGCAGTCGCCCACGTTGTCGCCGACGTTGTCGGCGATGGTGGCGGCGTTGCGCGGGTCGTCCTCCGGGATGTTCTGCTCGACCTTGCCGACCAGGTCGGCGCCGACGTCGGCGGCCTTGGTGAAGATGCCGCCGCCGACGCGCATGAACATGGCCAGCAGCGCGGCGCCGAACCCGAAGCCCTCCAGGACCCTCGGGGCCTGGCCCGCGTAGACCAGCACGACGACCGCCGCGCCGAACAGGCCGAGGCCGACGGTGAACATGCCGACCACGCCGCCGGTGCGGAACGCCACCCGCATGGCCTTCTCGCGCCCGCTCTGGCCCGCCTGGGCCGCCGCCGCCACGCGCACGTTCGCGCGCGTGGACAGCCACATGCCCAGGTAGCCGATGGTCGCCGAGAACGCGGCGCCCACGATGAAGAACAGCGACCTGCCGATCCGCTCGCCGGTGTCCTCGGCCGGGAGCAGGAACAGCAGGGCGAAGACCACGACGACGAAGATGCCGAGGGTCCGGAACTGCCGGTTGAGGTAGGCCGAAGCGCCTTCCTGGACCGCCTTGGCGATGTCCTGCATCTTGGCGGTGCCCTGGCCCGCGGCCAGCACCTCCTTGAGCAGGACAGCTCCGACTACGAGAGCGGCCAGGGCGACCACGGCGACCGCGGCGACGAGGCCGCGATCACCTCCGGAGAGCTCTATGCCCTCCGCGAGGAATTGCCGGGACATCCGTCCTCCTGGTTGAGTGATGAGCCCAACGAGGGTGCCTCGACGACCGCTTCGGCACGGGCCGCCTACACCCGGTCTGTCCCGACGCGACGTGATCCATCCCTCATTGGATGCGATAGCGGCGGAGTCTATTCACCTCCGGGCCGGGGGCGACAGTGCGTCTCAATCCGTGCACGCACCGTTATCAACGCAGGAAGCCGCCGTGATCGTGGACCGGTGTGCTTAGCTGCCGCCTGTGGCGAACCAGGGACGTCGACTGCTGGACCGGGTGCTCGCCGGGGTTCCGCTCGGCGAGGCCCCGCTGACGCACGCCGAGGAGCTGCCCGGACAGGACGCGCGGGAGGTCCCGTGGCCGTCCTGGGCGGCCCCCGAGGTGGTGTCCGCACTGGTGGAGCGGGGTGTGCCCGCGCCGTGGTCGCACCAGGCGCGGGCGGCGGAGCTGGCGTGGTCGGGGCGGGACGTGGTGGTGGCGACCGGCACCGCGTCGGGCAAGTCGCTGGCCTACCAGCTGCCGGTGCTGAGCGCGCTCGTGGCGGACGGGCGGGCAACTGCTCTGTACCTGTCGCCGACGAAGGCGCTGGGAGCGGACCAGATCCGCGCGGTGGAGGAGCTGGCGGTTCCGGGGGTGCGGGCGGCCTCGTTCGACGGGGACACCGCGATGGACGAGCGGGACTGGGTGCGGGCGCACGCGAACTGGGTGTTCAGCAACCCGGACATGCTGCACCGGGGCGTGCTGCCGAACCACGCGCGGTGGATCCGGTTCTTCCGCAAGCTCGCTTACGTGGTGGTGGACGAGTGCCACGCGTACCGGGGCGTGTTCGGCTCGCACGTGGCGCTGCTGCTGCGGCGGTTGCGGCGGGTGGCGCGGCGGTACGGGGCGGACCCGGTGTTCGTGCTGGCGTCGGCGACCGTGGCCGAGCCCGCGGCGTCGGCGGAGCGGCTGGTGGGGAAGCCGTGCGCGGCGGTGGTGGAGGACGGGTCGCCGCGCGCGGGGCGGGTGGTGGCGCTGTGGGAGCCGCCGCTGCTGTCCGAGCTGGAGGGTGAGAACGGCGCGCCGGTGCGGCGGTCGGCGGGCGCGGAGACGGCGCGCATCCTGGCGGACCTGGTGGTCGAGGGTGCGCGGTCGCTGGCGTTCGTGCGGTCGCGGGTCGGGGCGGAGCTGACCGCGATGGGCGCGCGGCGGGTGCTGGCCGAGGTGGACCCGGAGCTGCCGGGGCGGGTCGCCGCGTACCGGGGCGGGTACCTGCCGGAGGAGCGGCGGGCGCTGGAGAAGGCGCTGGCGAGCGGGGACCTGCTCGGGGTGGCGACGACGAACGCGCTGGAGCTGGGCGTGGACATCGCCGGGCTGGACGCGGTGGTGGTGGCCGGGTTCCCCGGCACGCTGGCGTCGTTCTGGCAGCAGGCGGGGCGCGCGGGCCGGTCGGGCGGGGACTCGCTGGTGGTGTTCGTGGCGCGGGACGACCCGCTGGACACGTACCTGGCGCACCACCCGGAGGCGGTGCTGCGGCGGCCGGTGGAGGCGACCGTGCTGGACCCGTCGAACCCGTACGTGCTGGCCCCGCACCTGGCGTGCGCGGCGGCGGAGCTGCCGCTGACCGAGGAGTGCCTGGCGGGGTTCGGGGAGGGCGCGCGCGAGGTGGTGGACGGGCTGGTCGCGGACCGGGTGCTGCGGCGGCGGCCCAACGGCGGCTGGTACTGGACGGCGCGGGAGCGCCCGCAGGGGCAGGTGGACATCCGGGGGTCGGGCGGCGAGCAGGTCGTGGTCGTGGAGGGCGACACCGGGCGGGTGCTCGGCACGGTCGACCCGGCGGCGGCGCACTGGACGGTGCACGAGGGCGCGGTGTACCTGCACCAGGGCGAGTCGTACGTGGTGGACTCGCTGGACCTGGAGGCCGGGATCGCGCTGGTGCGCGCGGAGCGCCCGGACTGGAGCACGACGGCGCGGGACACCAAGGACATCGTGGTGGTGCGGGTCGAGCAGGAGCGGCGGTTCGCCGGGGTGCGGGTGTGCCTGGGCGAGGTCGAGGTGACCTCGCAGGTGGTGTCGTACCTGCGGAAGCTGCCGTCCGGCCAGGTGGTCGACCAGGTGCCGCTGGACCTGCCGCCGCAGGTGCTGCGCACGCGGGCGGTCTGGTACACGGTGGACGAGTCGTTGCTGGGCAGCGCGCCGGGAGGCGCCGGTCTGGCTCCGGCGACCGTCCCCGGCGCGCTGCACGCCGCCGAGCACGCGGCGATCGGCCTGCTACCGCTCTTCGCGACCTGCGACCGGTGGGACATCGGCGGGGTGTCGACCGCGCTGCACCAGGACACCGGGGAGGCGACGGTGTTCGTGCACGACGGTCATCCGGGTGGAGCCGGATTCGCCGACCGCGGTTTCGCCGCGGTGGTCCCGTGGTTGGCCGCGGCGCGGGAGGCCATCTCCTCGTGCGCGTGCCCTGCGGGGTGCCCGTCCTGCGTGCAGTCGCCGAAGTGCGGCAACGGCAACGATCCGCTGGACAAGGCGGGTGGCGCGGCCGTGCTGGACGTCGTCCTCAGAGCGGTGGAAAACCCACCCCCCGACGCCCAGCCCGACCGGCTGGGTGGTTCTGGTGGAGCTGCTGGTGCTGGCGGTGCTGGTGCTGGTCTGGCAGGTGAGGCTGGTACCGCGCGTTGAACCGCTGACGCCATGGCACTGGCATCACGGGTGAAGCTGGCATCGCGGGTGGAACCGGTCATGCGGGTGGGTGTGCTTCCTGCGGGTAGTGCCGGTCTTGCGGGCGGTGCCGGTAGCGCCATGGCACTGGCGCAACCGTGGTGCGGTTCTCTCCTGCTTCACCGCCGCCGGGCTCCCCCGGCGACGGCGCAGCACCTCGGGGGTACCGGTCCCCTCGGTGCCACGTCAGTGGTGGCGCGTACCGCCTCCGGCGACCTGGCCCGTTTCTGGCCCCGGTCGCATGTCCCTGGCGCAGGCCTCGGTCGCATCAGGACTCGGTTCCCCACGGCAGCCGGGCCTCAGTTCCCGGCTGGCCGTCAGGCCCCAGTTCCCGGCAGCCGTCAAGCTCCAGCTCCCGGTTAGCCGTCAGGCCCCGGTCCCCATCGCCCCTCAGGACTCGAGGGCGACGAGCCCGTCGTGGCGCACGGCCAGGGCGGAGCCGATGGCGTCGAGCACGGTGCCGGGCTCGGGGAGCTGCCACCCGCACACCTGCGGCTTGACCCGCCAGTGCACGACCCCGTGTCGCGCGGGCGAGGGCGGGAGCGTGATGTGCTCGCCGCGCGCCCGGTGGACGACGCCGCGCGCGGCGAGGTCCTCCCGGACCACACCGCCGGACCGCACCAGGAACATCCACCGCCCGTCCGGCGTGGCCACGATCGGCGCGGGCGCGCCGGCGGTGCGCAGCGCGACGGCGGCCCGCTTGCCCAGCTCGGCGTTCACCTCGACGGCGTCCACGCCGTGCCCGGTGGCGAGCAGGATCGTGTAGGACCCGCCGGTCCACCAGGTGGCGACCTGCTCGGGCAGCGTGCCGATCCGCTCGCGCCAGTCGGCGTGCACCGGAACGGGCCCGCTCGCCTCGACCTGGTCGCGCCCGAGCCAGCCGTCACCCGAGGGGTAGGTACCGGGGAGCACCGGCCAGCCGTGCCACGCGAGGTTGACCGCCTCCGCGCGCAGCTCGATGCGGAACGCTCCGCGCCAGCTCTCCGACCACTCCATCTTGGGTTCGCCTCCTCGAAAACCGCGACTCTGCGTCGGGGCGGTGTGACGCGACACCGTCCGGTGCCGCCACTTGAACCAACGGCACGACCCACCCCCTCGGTAACCCGCGAGTCGACAACTGGTCGCTCGGGCACGGCGAGCGCCAAGACCGACTTCGCCGCGCTGAACGCCGCACACCCCCACCACCCCCGCGCAAACCCCCGAATCCTCAAACTGTGAACCCGCTCACCGTGGCGAGACGACCGCTCGTCGCGCCACGGGCCCGAGGAGCGACCACGAGAACGGTGCGACAGACGGCCGGCACGCCGAGTCCGCACCAAGGCGGACAAGGACACGATCGAGGCTCGACCACCGATTCCGGTCACGGTCAGGGCCCGGCTCGGGCGCGCCCGACGGGCGTGCCGAACAGGCTGGCGGGCCCGGACACCGAGACGGCCACCTCCCACTCGCGCACCGAACACCGCTCCAGCACCACCCCCATCTCCCGAACGACCCGCTCAGCCCACCCGCAGGCCGCGCCGTCCCCCTCCGCCAACCGCCCGGCTGCGGCAAGCGCAGCGAGATCAGCAGCCGCGACCACCCGATGCCGCACCACGACCGCCGCCCCGAACTGCACGCCGAGCACGGCCAACGACACCAGCACCACCACCAGCACCGCGCCCAGCACCGAGGCCGACCCCCGGTCTCCAAGTCGCATTCGCACCCACCCCTCAACGGATCGTTCGCGGACAAGAGGAAAACGCTTGCCCCACCTGGCGCCCACACCCACCGCGTGCCCGGCACTCCGGCACTCCGGCACTCCGGCACTCCGGCACTCCGGCACTCCGGCGGTGGCCGACCCTTTGGGCGGCCACCGCCGGAGAGCGCGTGGCGGTGAGCGCTAACCACCCGGCGGGGCGCCATCGGGAGGGATGCCGTCCGGCGGGTCGTGGTCACCCGGTGGCGCGTAGGAGCCCGGCGACCAGTCGGCCGCTCCCACGTCCGCGGCCTCCAGGACCGCGTAAGCGCGCGCCTTGACCCAGGACACCGCCACCTCCACGGTCACCGCGTCGGGTTCCCCGGTCACGGTCAGGGTCGCGTTCTCCGGGGCGATGCGCCCGACCGCTTTCCGCGCCTCGGACTCCGGGTCCCCCCTGGCGATGAGGCGGGCGGCTTCCCGCGCGGCGTCGGTGCAGCGCAGGTGGTCGACCACGGTCAGCACGCCCTCCGCGCAGCAGGCCAGCACCAGCAGCGCGGTGAGCATCGTCAGCGCCAGCTCGACGGTCACCGAGCCCCGGTCGTCCAGGGCCACCCGGTTCGGGCGGGTTCTCATGTCGCACCCGCCAGTGCTCGGTCCAGGATCGTCTTCAGGGCGTTCGCGGCCCAGCCCTGGGAGATCACCACGTACAGGACACCGGCGAAAGCCGCCGCGCACAGGGCGCAGAAGGCGTACTCCAGCGTGGCCACACCTCGGTCATCCAGCACTTCATCCTCCATCGTGGACGGTCAGCGGTTCAATCCGGAGGCGATGCCGATCAGGACCGGCGCCACCCCCAGGCACAGGAACGCGGGCAGGAAGCACAGGGACAGCGGGCCCGCCACCAGGACCGCCGCCCGCTGGGCCCTGCTCTCCGCGTCGTCAGCTGCGCCCGCGCGGAGCCGCGCCGCCAAGTCGGCCACCTGATCGGCCAGCGCCGCCCCCGAACGGGCGGTTCTCCTGGCCGACCTGGCGAGCGGCGCGGTGGCCGGGTGGTCCAGGGCCGGGTCCCAGGCCGTCGCCGGGTCCGCGCCCAGCGCGAGCAGGTCGCGGACCTGCCCCAAGCGCTCCGCCGCGCCCGGCGGGGTTCCCGGCAGGACGGCGTGCAGCGCGCTCGGCACCGGGAGGCCCGAGCGCAGCGCCGCCGCGAACAGGTCCCAGGTCTCGGCCAGCGCCAGCGGATCCGGTGGGGATCGCTTGGCACGCCGGGGTTGTGCGGTCGGCGGGACGGGTGGGCGCAGGCGGGCGCACGGGGAGCGCCTGCCCGGCAGGACCAGCACGGCCAGCGCCAGCAGCAGGAAGCTCATGCGGCGCTCCCCGTCAGACCGGCGCTCCAGCGCAGGCCCACCACCAGGAGCAGCACGCCCACCAGCAGGAGAGCTTGTCCCGGCAGGGTGTCGCGCAGGATCGACAGCGGGGACGTGCCGGACAGCTGCCCCAGCAGGACCCCCAGCACCGGCAGCGCGGCCAGCACCGCGGCGCTCGTCCTCGGACCGGCCATCCGGGCGTGGACGGTCCGGGTGAAGGCGGTCCTGCGCTCCAGGTCCGCGCGGGCGGTGTCGAGCACCTCGGCCAGCGGCACGCCGTGGTGGTCCGCGAGGCGCCACGCCCTGGCCAGGCGGGCGGCCGGGGTGCCCGCCAGCGCGGACACCACGTCGCCTCCCCTCGCCGTGGACGTCGCTATCGCGGTCAGCGCGGTCGCGGCGGGTTCCGCCGCGTCCTGGGCCGCCGCCAGCGCCGCGCCCGCCGGGTGGGCGCCGGTGCGCAGCTCGGTGGTGAACGAGCGCAGCCCCTCCGCCAGGGCGTCGGCCGCCAGCAGGTCGGCCCGGTGAGCGGCTCGGACGCGGTGCGCCTGCCACAGGACAGCGGCCAGCACCGCGCCCGACACCGCACCGGCCGGGCCCAGGAGCAGACCCAGCAGCGCACCCGCACCCACGACCAGCGGTGTGGTCAGGCGGAAGGCGAAGCGGGGTTTCCGCTTGCCGCGCAAGGATTCCAGGCGTCCTCGGGCGGTGGACGGCAGGAGCAGCACGGCCACCGCGAACAGCAGCAGGCTCATGTCGACACCCGCGAACGCCGGGCCGGAGCACCGCGCAGCACCGGAACACCACAGCGGACCGGCGGAGCGGAGCGGCGGACCGCGGAGCGCGGGACGGCCGCGGTGGCGCGGAAGCGGGGTGTGGTGGGCTCCTCCCCGGTCATCGGCCCGGCTCCAGCAGCGCGCGGTTCAGCCAGCCGGTGTCGTGGCGCCAGACCGGGACCACGCGGAGGTCGCCCGCCGCGCGCTCGAACACGCCGATCTCCACCAGGCGACGGCCCTCCGGGGTCCTGCGGACGTGCAGGATGGCCCGGAGCGCCGCCAGCACCTGGCTGTGCAGCGCCACCCGGTCGAGGCCGCCGAGCGCGGCCAGCGCTTCCAGGCGGGCCGGGACCTCGGCCGGGGAGTTCGCGTGCAGGGTGCCCGCGCCGCCCTCGTGGCCGGTGTTCAGCGCGCTGAGCAGGTCGCAGACCTCGGCCCCGCGCACCTCGCCGACCACGATGCGGTCCGGGCGCATCCGCAGCGCCTGGCGGACCAGGTCCCGGACGGTCACCTCGCCCGCGCCCTCCACGTTCGCCGCCCGCGCCACCAGGCGGACCACCTGCGGGTGGTCGGGTTCCAGCTCGCCCGCGTCCTCCACGCACACCACCCGCTGGTCGTGCGGGACGCAGCCGAGCAGCGCGGCCAGCAGGGTGGTCTTCCCGAAACCCCGGCGGAGACACCCGAAAAGACGGCCCCGCCGCGTGCAGCGAACACGACGACGGGGCCTAGGCCAAGACGCTGGAGGTCCCGGCCATGTGTCGATCTTGCCATAAGCCCAGTTCAACGGTCCCCCGCGACCGGCGCGCGCACCTCGTGTACGTCGAGCCGTCCGGCTGGACGTCCCGCCCGGATTGCGTGGAGGACCGGGCCGCCGCCGAACGCCTGCGCGACGCCACGAGCCTGCTCGGCGGTCGCAGCGCCGCCGCACGCCGCACCTGGCACATCACCGACTGCGACGACGAGAACTGTGGGGCAAGCCGATGAGCTGGGCAGAGGAGCGCCGCGCCGACCGGGCCGCCGCCGCAGAGGAGCGCCGCGCCGACGAGGCGCTGAGGTTCGAGCAGGACCGCGCCGCGAAGGACGCCGCCGCCGAACGTCGCCGCGCCGCGAAGGAAGCGGCCCGTGCCCGCCGTACCGCGCTGGTCACGGCCGTGACCGGCTGGCTGCGTGCCCACACGCTCGATCTGCTGTTCGTGCCGGTCATCGTCGTCCCGGCGGTGCTGGCCTGGACCGCGATGGCCGACTACGGCCGGGAGGTGTTCGGGCCGGTCGGGGTGCTGCTGCCGCTGTTCTCCGAAGGTGCGATGTGGACGTTCGCGTTCGCCGTGCCGATGGCGCAGCGCGCGGGCCGGCCCACGGGGTGGCTGCACCTGGGCACGTGGGCGTTCGCCGGCGTCGCCGCCGTCATGAACTACGTGCACGGGACGACCGTCGCGCACGGCGTGGTGATGGCGCTGGTGTCGGTCGGCGGTGTGGTGGTGCACCAGCTCGTCACCGCGTCCCCGGTCGGCAAGCGCCGTACCCGCGCCGAGCGTGACGCCGCCCGCCTGGAGCGCCGGGCCGCGCGTCGGATGCTGGCGGTGCGCCGCGCCGCCCTGCGCCAGGCCGTCGCGGAGCTGGCCGCCGACGGCACCGCGACCCTCGTGCACCGGCCCGGAGTGGTGGCGCTGCGTCGCGGCGTCGGCCGTGCCCGGCTGGTTCCCGCGACCGTTCCCGGGCTTCCCGTCGCGCCGGTCGGAGACGTGCTCGGCGACGACCTGGCGGCGGAGGTCGCCGCGTTCCTGGCCGCCGTTCCCGACGGCGGTGGGAGCGCCGGGAACCGGCCGGGAAAAGCGGAAACGCTCCCGGACGCCGTCCCAGCGGAGGTGGCGGGAAAGGTCGCCGAGCATCTTTCCCGCGTCCGTGCCGCCATCGCCGGCGGGCAGCTCCCGACCGCCCCCAGTCAGGCCGCCGTGCGGCGGTTCCTGCGGTGCCGCGCCGAACACGCCGCGCTCGTGCACCGCGCCCTGACCGGTCGTGGTGACGACGACATGCGCCCGGCGGTGACGGCATGACCCGACCGAACCGAAAGGAGCAGGACGTGGCCGGCGAGATCATCCCGCTGTTCCCGAACGCCGCGCCGCTCGCGCCCGCCGACGAGCCGGGGCCGGTCACGCCGGCCCCGGCCGCCGGGCCGGTGCAGCCCGCCGAGCCCGTGCTGGACGGCGAGCTGGTGGACGAGGTCGAGTACCAGCGCGGCAAGGCGCGGCGGTTGGCGGAGCAGGCCGTGTCCAAGCTGCCCGCCCGCTGGCAGAGCGCCGAGAGCGCGAAGCAGGCCGGGGCGGCGCTCGCCGCCCGTGCCGCCCTCGCTCCGGTCCGCTACCCGGCCGCCGTCGGCCGGGGCCTGGTCGTGTCCGCCCGCGCATGGTGGTCGTGGGTGCGCGTGGAGGACTTCTACAGCGCGGCCAAGAGCAGCGACAGCCTCGCGAACCGGTGGGCGGAGATCGCGGCCGTGCGCCACCGCCGGGGCGTGATCACCCTGGCCGGCGCGGGCACCACCGGCCTGGCCGGGCTGGTCACCGAGCTGACCGCAGGGTCCCTGCCGCTGCTGGTCACCGGGGGCGCGGTGTCCGTGGCGCTCGCCGTCACCGGACGCCGCAAGGACGGCTCGCCAGGCCGTCAGGCCGTGCTGGGCGGCGCGCGGTCGCTGGCGATGCTCATGGACGGCGACAACCTCGTGGAGGCGTTCCGGGCAGCCGGGGCCATCGGCAAGGCGGAGAGCCTGTACTTCGTGGAGCGTCCCCGCCGGGACGACACCGGATGGTCGTTCACGTTGGACCTGCCGCCGTCGCGCAAGGCGTCCGACGTGCTCGGCAAGCGCGAGGCGCTGGCCTCCGCGCTGGCCGTGGACGAGGTGCGGCTGATCCTGGAGCGGGTGCGCGGCGACAAGGGCCACGCGGGCAGGCTGGCGGTGTGGCTCGGCCACGCCGACCCGTACGCGGCCGACCCGCTGCCGTGGCCGCTGGCCGAAGCCAAGTCGTGGGACTTCTGGCAGGCCACGCCGTTCGGCACGTCGGCGCGTGGGCAGCGGGTGGACCTGCCGCTGGTGTGGACGAGCCTGCTCACGGGTGCCATCCCCCGGATGGGCAAGACGTTCACCGCGCGCATCCCTGCCACCGCCGCCGCGCTGGACCCGTTCGTGCTGCTGATCGTGTTCGACGGCAAGGGCGGCAAGGACTGGCGGGCGTTCGAGCAGGTCGCCCACCGGTTCGGCCGTGGCGACGACGACGAGACGTGCACGCGGCTGCTGGCCACGCTGCGGGAGTGCGCGGCCGACGTCGCCCGCCGCTTCGACGTGCTCGGCGAGCTGGACGACGACTTGTGCCCCGAAAGCAAGGTGACGCCGCAGATCACTCGCGACCCGGCGCTGAACATGCCGCTGGTGCTGATCAACGTGGACGAGGTGCAGGTGTACCTGGAGGACGAGACGCCCGTGCAGGTCGGCGTGGACGCCAAGGGCAACCCGAAGTTCAAGCCGCGCGGCCGGATCGTGTGCGACCTGCTCACGTACGTCGCCAAGAAGGGGCCGGCGGCCGGTTACATGCTCAACTTGGCGACCCAGAAGCCGGACGCCCAGGTGATCCCGGACCGGCTGCGCGGCCAGCTCGGCACCCGCTTCGCGCTCAAGACGATGACGTGGCAGGCGTCGGAGACCATCCTGGGCGCGGGCACCTACAAGGCGGGCATGGACTCGTCGAAGCTGCTCAAGTCCCACAAGGGCGTGGGGCTGCTGCTGGGCGCGGACGGCGAGACGGAGCTGGAGTCCAGCGAGGCCGTCATCGTGCGCACGTTCAAGCTCGACATCCGCGAGATCCGCGCCGCCTGCGAACGCGGCCGGGCGCTGCGCGAAGCCGCAGGCACCCTGTCGGGCGACGCAGCCGGGAACCGGCTGATCGGCGACGTGGACGACGAGCTGACCGCCCGGATCTCCGCCGAGACCGACCACCCCGACGACGAGCCTGTGGACGCTGAGCTGGTCGAGCTGCCCGAAGTTCTGGAGCTGCTGGCCGACGTGCTCGGCGACGAGGAGCACGGCGTGGTGCCCACGGGCGAGCTGGCGGCGCGACTCGACTGGACGCCGAAGCGGCTCGGCGAGGAGCTGCGCGCGGCCGGGGTGCCGTCGGCGGGCAAGCGGCGCGTGGAGGGCCACCCGAACCCGGTCGCGGTGGTCGACGTGGACGCGATCCGGGCCGCGCTCGGCGACTGACGGGGGCCGGAACGAGGGTCGGAACGGGTCGGCACGGCCGTTCCGACCCCCGGCACCACTGTTCCGACCCCACAAGACCGCCTCACAGGGGCGTGAGCTGCACGGACGGGCCTGTTCCGAGGTCACTGCGGGCTCACCGCGGATCGCCCTCTACGGGGCTTTCAGGCCCGATTTCGGGCCTTGTTCCGACCACCTCGGCACACGGCCGAGGTCGGCACACATCAGGGAGGACATCGTGCCCACCATCAACCACAGCCGCGAGTTCAGGCCGGGCCGCTGGCTGGCCCTGGCCACCGCCGCGTGCGTCGCCGCGTACGTGTTCGGGTTGGTCAGCGCGACGCCCGCCGACACCGCGACCACGCCGCCGTCGGCGGTGTGCGTGCCCTGACCGACGGGGCCGGAGCGGCTTTCACCCCGGCTATTTTGCGTTTCCGCAGAATAGGGCTCCGGCCGCACCGAGTTAACTCGGCTAGTCATTCTCCATTTGACGCGCCGAGTTAACTCGGGAAGACATAACCCCAGGTCAGACGGGGTGAACGGCTTGTCGATGATCGCTTCGGCATGTAGGGTCACGGCCGTAGCTAACACCCCTGGGAGGGTCGAAGAAATGGCCTACACGGTTCGTAACGAGGCGCGCTTCTACGCGGCGCGACGGGCATCCGCCAGCGCCGGCGGCCACGCCCGATGGGCGGGCACGACGCCCGCCGAGCGCAGCGAGCACGCCCGCCGCGCGGTGCGTGCCCGCTGGGCGCGCGCCGCCGCCGAGCGTGAGAACGGGAACGGCGGCCCGGCCGCCGCATGATCGACAGGGGGTTGAACCACCCCTGACCAGCAAAAAGGCCCCACACCGGTTCCTGGTGTCTCACCACCAGGGGCGTGGGGCCGGAGATCGGCACCCCTTCACAGGAACCGCTCTCGTCCCGATTCTAGCCGGGTAAACCCGGCGCGTGAACCGGGACGGGGCGTTCCGCACGCCCCCAAAGGACTGACACGATGGTGCCACATGGCCCCGACCAGCGCGAACGGCTGCGCTGCGCCGACTGCAACGCCACCCCCGCCCGCACCGGGCACGGCCCGCTCCGCCTGAGGCACGCGGCGAGCTGCCCCATCGCGGCCGACGACCGCGCCACCGCCGCCGCCGACCTCGAATGGCTCGCGGACAACCCCGGACAGGCCCGCGACCGCGCGCCCAGCGCCGGCGAACTGGAGCTGTTCCGCGTCATGGGCGGTACCCGGCGGCTCGCCCGCCGGCTGCGCGTGCACGTCACCGCCGTGCGCGGCGGACGCGGGCTCGTGTTCCACCGCGACGGCGTCGCGGTGGCCGCGACCGTGGACCTGCCCGGCGGTGCGGCGTGAACGCCCCGACCGCCGACACGGCGCTGATCGCCGAGTACGTCAAGCACCGTTTCGGCCCGCACGACCTGCGCGGCTTCCATGTCGGCGTCACCGCCATCCGCCACGGCGGGCAGGTGGAGAACGTCTCCGTCCCCGCCGACGACCTCGACGCGATCACCGCGACCGTGGCCCGCTACGCCGACGACCCCGGCGTGATGGGCGTGTTCGACTCGCAGACGTTGAGCCGCAAGCCGATCAGGGCCGGCCACCGCTACACCAGCGCCGACGCCGACGCGCTCCTGAGCTGCTGGGCGGAGGTCGACTTCGGCAAGCCCGACGCGCCGCCCACCCTGCGCGACGCACTGCGCGTGGTCGACGCAGTCGGCCTGCCGCCCACGACGATCAGGCACAGCGGGAACGGCGTCCACCTCTCGTGGGCGTTGAGCGAGGTGTGGGAGCTGACCACCGACGCCGACCGGCGCGAGGCCGCCGAGCTGGAGCGCGACGTGGTCCGCACCGTCGCCTACCGCGCACGCGAGCTGGGCTTGTGGCAGGTCGACCGCGTCCACGACCTGGCGCGCGTGCTGCGCACGCCGGGCACCTTGAACATGAAGAACCCCGACGACCCGAAGCTCGTCACGATCTTGTCCCACGAGCCGGGCCGGGTGTTCGAGCCCGACGACGTGCGGGCCGTGCTGATCGAGCGGAAGTACCTCGACGCCATGAACGTCTCCAGCGGCGTCACCGACGAGCAGCAGCGCGCCGTCCTGGCCCGCGTCAACCTGCACCGCGCCTGGCAGCAGGCCCGCGCCGGGCGTGCACAGGAGCTGTTGGAGCTGCTGGCGGAGAACGGCCTGGACGTGAAGCTGCGGCCGATCTGGGACGCCGCCGCAGCGTCCACCGTGGACGACTCCAGCGAAGACCTGCGCATCGGAAACAGCGCGTTCGCGCTGTTCCGGAGCACCGGGGAGGACGCGGCGCTGGAGACGGCGGCGACGTTCGTCATGGCGTCCCGCCTCCGCCACGGCCGCCGCGTTGAGAAGGTCGACCCGAGCCGCCGCGTCGACTACCTGACCAGGACGTTGGCGCTGATCGCCAAGCCGCGCGAGGACCGGACGCCCGCCGCCGTCACCAAGGAGGGCACCGGCCCCATGTCCGTCACCGTCGAGCCGACCACCGACACCCCGGCCGCGACGGACGAGGCCCTGGAATCCCTGCTCGCCTCCGAGCCCTCGACCGACGACCCGGCTCTCGCCGACGCGCCCAAGACCCAGGAGAAGGATGTCAAGAAGGCGAAGCCGCCCAAGCGCCGCAAGGAGGCGGACGAGGCCCACGAGGGCAGCGGCGGCCTGCCCGACGTGATCATGACCGGTCGTCCGCTGCGCGATACCGAGGCCGACACCCGCAAGTTCCTCGCGCTCGCCCAGATGGAGAAGCCGACGATCTTCCACTACGCGGACGCCGGGCTGGTCGAGATCGACCCGAGGACCGGCGAGATGGTGACCATCGCCCCCGCCCGCCTGGCCCTGCTGCTGAACACCCTCATGAACTTCCGCGAGCGCTCGGTGGAGGAGACCGACGACGGCACCAAGACCGTCAAGCTGACCCACACGCCGAAGGTGCCGTTCGACATCGTGGCCGCCCTGCACTCCGCGCCCGGCCTGATCGGCGTCCCGGAACTGAAGCGCATCACGCGGCTGCCCTACTTCTCCGAGGACGGCACGCTGGTCACCACCCCCGGCTACAACCGCAAGACGGGGATCTACCTGCACCGGGGGCCGGACAGCCCTCTGATCCCCGAGGTCTCCGCCAAGCCCTCCCCGGAGGAGCTGCGCGTGGCCCTGGAGCTGTTCACCGACGACCTGCTGATCGACTTCCCGTTCGAGACCGACGCCGACCGCACCGCCGCCATGACCATGCCGCTCACGTTGCTGGCCCGCGAGATGATCCGGGGTGCTTGCCCCCTGTTCATGATCGACACCCCCCGGCCCGGCACCGGCAAGGGCAAGCTCGTCAGCGGCCTGGTCAAGCCGTTCGACCCCGAGTTCGCGTTCACCATCGCGCCCACGGGCTCGGACGAATGGCCCAAGAGCCTGGTCGCGGCCATGCGCAAGGGGCGGCCCACGGTCGCGTTCGACAACATCAACGCCGCCCTGGACTCCGGGGCGCTGGCCGCCGCCGTCACCGAGTACCCGTTCGTCCGCAACCGCCTGATGGGCACCCACGAGGAGATCGTGCTGCCCACCCCCGCCCTGTGGGTCGGCACCGGCAACTCCGTCACCGCCTCCAGCGAGCTGGCCCGCCGCATCGTCCGCGTGCGCCTCGACGCCAAGACCGCCAAGCCCGAGGAGCGCACCGGGTTCAAGCACCCGGAGATCCTGGACTGGATCGAGGAGAACACCCCGCAGCTCATCTGGGCCGCGCTCACCATGATCCAGAGCTGGATCGCGGCCGGGCGGCCCATCGCGGCCGACCTGCCCAAGTTCGGCAGCTTCGAGAAGTGGACCCGGATCGTGGGCTCCATCGCCGCCCACGTGGGGATGCCCGACTTCCTGAAGAACCGCAGCGCCGCCAGCGCGGACATCGACACCGAGACCGAGCTGATCATGACCTTCTGCACCATCTGGGCGCACGACCCCGGCCGCGACCCGATCAAGGACGAGACCGGCGAGATCCGCGACCCCGGCCGCCCGAGCTGCGCCAACCGCGCCGTGCGCGTGGACGAGCTGCTGGAGCTGGTGGACGAGTACAAGCTGGAGCTGCCCGCGCAGATCGGCCCCCAGGGCACCGACCGGCGCTCGAAGTTCGGGACCTGGCTCCGCAAGGTCATCGCCGCCCCCGTCGGCCCGTACAGCTTCACCAAGACCAAGCCGAAGAACGTCGCGCACTACACGCTGATCGACGACGGCACCGGGGAGTTCGAGGAGGGCGGCATCACGGTCGGGGACGCCCCCAAGCCGACCGGCAAGCACACCCCCCGCGCGAACGCCCCGGCCGAGGCGAAGCCGAAGACGGAGCCCGTCCCGGAGTCCACGGGTGTGACGGTCGGCTACGACGCCGACGAGGACTCGGCGCGCTGGGAAGCGCTCATGAACGAGGAGCCCGCCGCCTGATCCACGGCACCGCCCACACGGCCCCCCGATCCACACGGACGGGGGGCCGTTCCGCGTCCGGCGGCGGGCCTGGGTTAGGGGGTGGGTTAGGTGCAAACGGGGCCTGGGTTAGGGGGGAGGTTAGGTGCCCACAACGCTCTGACCAGGCAAGGTTAGGGGGGTTAGGTGCTCCCTTGACCTCTACGCGGGTAGCGAGGTTGTTGTGGTCGTCGCGGTCATCTCGTGTGCCGCGTGGGCGTGTACGCGCTCGTGTGGGCCTCAGGTGGCCCCGCTGCACCTAACCCACCTAACCTCCCCAGGTCAAAGCGTTGGACGCACCTAACCTCCCCCCTAACCCAGCGGGGTCGAGCACCTAACCTCGCACCTAACCCAGCGCGTCGCCGCCCGCCGTGGCCCCGATCCGCGCCGCCCGCCGGCCCGCCGACGGGAATCCGCGGTGAGGCTCACCGCGTTCCACGGCGTGCCCGCCGTCCCGCCGCGCACGCGCCCCCGGCCCTGGTCGCGTGGGACACGGACCGTCTGACACCGGCCGGGAACTCGTGGCGCTGACGGCGGCGTGTTTTTGACGCGCCGGCCAGGTGTCGGGCGCACCATGCCTTTCATGGATGACGACACGTCCCGCGCGCCCGTGGCGACGCCCTCGTGGCGTCGACCCGACACGTTGCCGCCACGCCCGGTGCCGCCCGCCGAGCGCGCCCGGCTGCGAGCCGACTTCGGTGCCCTGGTGTGGGCGGAGCGCGCGGCGCGCGGCTGGAGTCAGCCGGTCCTGGCGGACGCGGTGGGGGTGTCCACGCGCACCTTGCAGCGCTGGGAGAACGGGTTCACCCGGCCGACGGCGCGCGTGTGCACGCGCCTGGCCGCCGCGTTCCTGCCCGACTCCGACCCGGTGACCCGCACGATGCTGGCGCTGCGCCTGGAGCGCGCGGCCGGGCCGTCGCTGCGCCGCCCGCGCCGCAAGCCCTTGCGGGCGCACGTGCGGCGGGTGCGGGAGCAGGCGGCGGCCCGCCTGGAGCGGCCCGACGCGACGGACGCGTTGGCCCTCGCGCAGGCATTGGCCGCGCTGGAGCCGGAGCCGACGTTGTGGGCGCGCCGTCGGCCTGCCGTGCGGGGCGCGGCGTGACCGGCCCGGCCGCCCAAGGCGGCGGCGGGTACGCGGAGGTGTGGGCGGTCGACGTGGCCGAGCTGGCGCGCTGGGCACCCGCCCCGGACCCGGACGCGGTGTCGCGGCGGGCGCTGGACGAGGCGCTGGAGGAGCTGGAGGCGGTGCAGCGTGACGGTTGAGGTGGCGCCGGTCCCCGGCGGGCGGTTCCCGACGCCGCGCACGGTCGCGGAGGGCCGTGACGACGGCGTGGACCCGGTCGTGGCGCTGCCGAAGCTGCTGCGCCTGGCGCAGGCCCGTGCGACGTGGCTGGCCGACCGCCTGGCGGAACAGGTCGAGTGGGGCGGCGTGGGCGGCGTCGTGGGCGAGGTCGTGGTGGCCGGGCCGGAGGGCCTGCCGACGCGAACGGGCGAGTACGTGCGGGCGCTGGCGGACCTGGAGTTCCGCGAGCGGCAGGCCGTCGAGCGGCTGTCGCGGGACATGATCAAGCTGGACCTTGAGGCCCGCGCGGGCCGCAACGACGCGGCGTCGGGTGCGTTGATCGTGGCCGCGCTGCGCGCGTTCGCGGAGGAGTTGGGCGTGCCGTGGGAGTCGGAGGGCACGCGCCGGGCGGCGCGGGAGGCGGTGCTGGCGGTGCGCCGGCAGGCCGGTTACGAGCGGCCCGGGGCGGCCGACCACGGGCAGGGGGCGTGATGACGACGACGGAGCCGACCACGGGCGTGGTCGAGGTGCTGGCGGCGGTGACCGGGGTCAAGGACGACGTGGGCGACGTGATCACGCCGGGGGCGTTCGCGCGGACGTTGCGGGAGCGCAGGCCCAAGGTGTGCTTGGGCCACGACTGGCAGCGTCCGATCGGGCGTGTGCTGGAGGTGCGGGAGCTGCTACCGGGGGACGCGCGGCTGCCGAGGCTGACTGCCGACGGCGGGCCGTGGCCAGCGGGAGCGGGCGCGCTGTGGGCGCGTGCGGCGATCAACACCGAGACGCCGGACGGGCGGGTGGCGCTGCTCAACGCGAAGTTCTATGGGCCGCAGGAGTCGACGTGGTCCATCGGGTACAACGCGAAGCGGACGCGGCAGGTCGGCGGCACCCGCCACATCGACGACCTCGACTTGTTCGAGTTCGGGCCGGTGTTGCACCCGGCGAACCGGTACGCGCGGCTGCTGTCGGTGAAGGGCGGCCCGGCAGGTCCGCTGGAGGTCAAGGTCGTGGGCCTGCGCGCCGGCGGCCCGTCGTCGCGGTCGGGCCGTGCCCGGTTGTCGCGTGTGGACCTGGCGGCGGCGCGGTCGGTGCGGGAGGACGTGGGGGCGCTGTACGAGGCGGCGCTGGAGGCGGACACCGTGCACGTCAAGGACGAGGACGGCCGCGTGGTTCCGGCGGCGTGCGTGGTGTGCGGCGGGCGGGTGCTGGCGCGTGACGGCGGCCGGGCCGGGGGCTCGTTGTACTGCGGCGCGCACGCGTGGGGGCGGGCGGCGTGAGCGGGGCCGGGTCGGCGGCGGAGGTCCGCCGTCGGGCGGTCGTGCTGCTCGACCAGCTCCGGGAGCTGCTGGCCGCCGTCGAGTCGGGGGAGTTGCCGGTGGGCACGGCGTACCGGCATCGGTTGGAGGGGGCGGTGACGGCGGTGGAGGCGGTGTTGGGGCTGCCGCCGTCGTTGTCGGAGGGCATGCCGGAGCCGATCCGGCGTAAATAATTCTGTGGAAAGATTTACACCGCAGCTCAGAGCGTTTAGGGTCGTTCCATGCGTCTCGTGGCCTACTTCCGCGTCTCCTCCACCGGCCAGCTCGACGGCTACGGCTTCGATGTCCAGCGCGCCGACGTCAAGCGGTGGGCGAAGGCGAACGGGCACACGATCGTCGCCGAGTTCACCGACGCGGTCACCGGCAAGTTCGACGCCCCCGACCGGCCCGGCCTGACCGAGGCCGTGCAGATGGTGCGCCGCCCCGCGCAGGCCGACGGGATCGTGGTCGGCAAGCTCGACCGACTGGCCCGTGCGCTCACCGTGCAGGAGGCGATCCTGGCGCTGGTGTGGCGCGAGGGCGGCTCGGTATTCACCGCCGAGGACGGTGAAGTCCAGCAGGACGACCCCGACGACCCGATGCGCACCGCCATCCGCCAGGTCCAGGGCGTGTTCGCCGAGCTGGACCGCAAGACCGTCGTCAAGCGGCTGCGCGACGGCCGCAAGGCCAAGGCCGCCACCGGTCGCAAGGCGGTGGGCGAGTACCCGTACGGCTACGCCGGGCAGGGCCAGGGGCGCGAGCGGGACGCCGCACCGGAGCCCGCCGAGCAGGCCGCCGTGCGCCGGATCGTGGAGCTGCACGGGGAGCAGAAGTCCTACCGGGTGATCGCGGCGACCCTGGACGCGGAGGGACACCGGCCGCGCCGGGCCGCCTCGTGGTCCGCGATGAGCGTGCGCAACGTCGTGCTGCGGGAGACGAAAAAGTGAGTCGCAGTCGGTGGGGAAAGCGGAGAAAGCGGCAACACCGATAAGAATTGAGACGCTAGGTATTCAGTGAAACACGCAGGGTTACATAGGCGGGTAATTCATTACCCCGAACCGCCCTCATGTTTCACGCGAAACCAAGTTATCCACATCAGATATGTGTTCCATTGAAGACCGATGCGTCTCGATATGTGAGGTTAATGCAGGTCAGATGCCCTGGGAGGGTCGTTTTCGGGTTGTCCACAGGGTGTTGCCCCCGAGGTGACAAAGCGGGGGGCGTAGTCATACGTTCTCGACGTGATCCAGCGAGCGGGTTTTGCAGGGGGCGGTGTCGACGCCCGGCCACTCATGCACGCCTTCATCGACGAGTCGGGGCAGCGCGCCCGCTCCGCCAAGTCGAGCGCCCACTTCGTCATGACCGCCGTCGTCGTGCGGGACGAAGACCTCCCCGAAGTGCCCGCGATGCTCGCCAAGCTCCGCGTCGACCTCAACCGGCAGCCCGGTAACCCGCTGGCGTGGAAGAACATCAAGCAGCATCCGCAGCGCCTGCACGTCAGCCAGTCGCTCGGTGCCGCCGACTGGCTGACCGTGTCGAGCGTCGTCGTGTGCAAGCCGTACCTGACCGGCGACCCGCTCGACGACGATAGGACGTACCTCTACACACTCCGGTACCTGCTCGAACGGTTGTCGTGGCTCGCCAGGGACAACGGCAGGGTGCTGAACTACACGATGGCGCATATCGTCAGGTTCAAGATCGCCAAGCTGCGCGTCTACGAGGCGAAGCTGCGCGCAGAGCCGGGGTGCCGCATCGAGTGGCCGTGGCTCGACCCTCGCGGTGGGCAGATAGACCAGCCGTCGCGCCTGGAGGAGTTGCAGCTCGCGGACCTCGCCGCGTCGGCGACCGGGGCCGCGTTCAACGCCGACGACTTCGGCAACACCGAGACCCGCTACCTCCGGCAGTTGGCACCACGGCTCTATCGGCGCAACGGCAACCTGCTGTCGTACGGGCTGAAGCTGCACCCATCCGGCGAAACCACGAAGGCCGCCTACCCGTGGGTGGCGGCCCTGTGAGGCACGTCGACCGGCTGTGCTGCGTAGCGCAGGTGCCAATGTCTCCATCAGCAGACGGCCATCCGTGCACCTCCATGCTACGTACCCCCGGTGGCGAGGGGTAGAGGCACGGGGGTGCCCCCGCCTCTGCATACCGATCACCGCTGGTCAACGGAGGTATTCCACGTGAAGATCCGACGAATGGAGCAGGGTTGATCACTGTGCGGTGGCCTGATCGCCACGACGAGCCCGAACTGGGGCGACGGATCTGGGAAGTCCTGGACGGTGCCGGCCTGAAGGTCGAGCAGTTCAAGCTCATCCACCGCCCGCTGACCGATCCGGTCGCCCTCGCAGAGACCGCCGACGGGCGCGCCGTCGGTGTGGTCCGGGCCGACTTCCGCCCGGAGCCGTTCAACGAGCGGTTCGGCGAGTTGGCCGGGCTTCCCGGGCCGCGCTGCCTGGTGAACCAGATCGCCGTGTTGCCCACCGAACGCCGGTCGGGCATCGGCCGGCTGCTCATGCACGAGACCGCCCAAGAGGCGCGTCGCAGGAGGTGCACCAACATGGCCCTGATGGTCGACTGGTCGACTTCGACGGCGGAGCGGGTCGCGTTCTTCAAGGCGTGCGGCTTGCATTCACTGGCTCCGGAGAGGGGCGACGACCTGTACGGCGCGGACGTGGAGACCGTGCTGAAGGCGACCGCTCCGGCGTAGGCGGTGGCCGTGCGCAACGTCGTGCTGCGCGAGGAGCGGGCCGGGTAGTTGTCCTGTCCACCGGGGCGCGGCTGCTTGCGAAGGGTTGGAGAGGGTCGATCCCGACCCTCCGCCCCGAGTAGTCGGAGTAGATCATGATCAACCGGAACCGCCCCGCCCCGCCCGCCCCCAAGACGTGGGGAGGGTGCCGGGAGACCTGGTGGGAGGACGGCCACCGCGAGTTCGGGGGCCTGCACGCCGTAGACGCCGACGGGAACGTGGTGCACGAGCTGGACGCCGGGAGCGACGTCGTGTGGATGGACGGCTTCCGCTCGATCGGCGTGTGGTTCGAGTGGTGCGACGCGTGCCGCAAGGCGATCTCGCGCGGCTGACGAACGACACCGGCCCGCCCCACGTGGGCGGGCCGGCGGGCCGGTGCACGTCGGGCTGCGTCCGACTGGCGGCGTCCGATGCCCCTCCCTACCCTTCCGCTGTGACTCCACCGCCATCCAGGGAACTGCTCGCCGATGCCGTCGAGGCTGGCTGTCGCGAACTCGTCGACCAGCGCGAGACGATCGACTTCGAGGGCTTCGGCCTGATCCTCGAAGGGGACGTCGACCTCGACGAAGTCGATCCGGACCTCTCGACGTTGGAGTGGTCGGAGCCGCAGCGGAACAAGACCGGCGGGACCTTTGTGGACGTCAAGGTCACCGCGGCCTTCAGCTTGGGCGGCTTGGCCTTCAGGGCCGACCACCAGATGGAGTGGGGGAACAACCCCTCCGTCGGTTCTGCGTCGGACTGGAACGAGAACTACGTGAAGACCAGCCAGGATGTGACCGGGCGGCTGTCGTTCGTCGTCCACTTCAAGCCGGACGGGGAAGTCGACGTGGTCCACTTCTGGGGCATCGAGCCGCTGCCGGTGGTACCACCTCCGGCGGACTAGGAGTGGTCGCTGCTCTCGACGCGCGACCTCACGGGGGTTGACGAGACGGCACTGCCGCGCTTCACATCGGAGGCGGCGGGTGCTGCTGTGCCAGTTGATCTGGTTGCGCTGTCTGGGATATCTTCCCGGGGCTCGTTGGTTGAGGGTGCCAGTGGTCCTGGGTGTCGAATCCCAGGGCGTCGTCACGGGTGGCCTTGGGTTGCTCCTATCGGTGTGCGTATGTCTTGCAGTTCGAGGCATCAGCAAGATCGGTAAGAAGTCCCGATCCGGGACGGATAAGGAGTGACTATGTCGGATGACAAGCAGGACCCGAAGCACGAGAAGTTCGGCAGAGCAAGGTCCGCGTCAAGAGTGGTGATCCGCGAGCTAGCGGATGAAGCGTTGACGTACGGCGCTGGGGTAATAGCAGCCCACTGGTCACCCTGAGCCAACGAACACGAAGAGGCCGGTCCACACGGACCGGCCTCTTCTGTGTGCCCACCTCCGGTGACCCGGCGGCCTAACCCGCGATCCGGGGACACGGCGCGAGTCCTTCGCGCCGTCGCCACACGGCGTCGCAGTCCCAGCAGGTGGGGTGCTTGCGGTGTTCGGGGAGCTGGGGGAAGTCCTCGCGGGCCAGGGTGACCTCCGCCCCGCACAGCACGGTGATCTCCTCGCCGGGGCGCGGCGGGAACGGGTAGTTCACCGTGTCGTAGGCGTGCCGCAGTCCGCCGCCGTCGTGCCACAGGTGCCGGGACATGGGCCACTCCCACCGAGTCGGGCAATCGTTGCAAACGTTGCGTACCCGGTCGCGGTCGTGCCGTAAAGACCCCGGACGGGTGTTGCGAACGTTGCAGACGTGGTGCAGCGACGGCGTTCGGGGCGGCCGTGGCGGATCGTTGCATCCGTGACCAGCGAACTCGTGCCCACGGGCGTGGCCGCGAAGGCGCTCGGCGTCGACCGGGCGACCCTGGTCCGCTGGTGGCAACAGGGCCTCGTCACACCCACGCTCGTCACGGCAGGCGGCCACGGCCGGTGGGACCTGGACGAGCTGCGCGAGCAGCTACGCGCGCTGCGCCGACGCGACGAGTAGGCGGCGCGAAGCCTCACCCGAAGGTGTCAACCTGCACGGACCACCGGTCCCGACCTGCGCAAACGTCGCTCTCGTGGGGGATCGCTTGGCCAGCGGTCCACAGGCAGGGTGGAGATGTGCGCCGACGACTTGAGGTTCTTCTTCCCGACGACCTGACCAACCGCGAGTACGCGGCCGTCGCCCACGCGACGTGGGCGCTGTTGAGCGCGGTGGGAATCGGAGAGGACAGCTCGCTGCGGACGGACGACAAGATCACCGACGCGGAGATGAACTCGGCGTTCGACGCGGACGCGGCGGGCTACCCGTGGAGTCAGTCGTGAGCTTCTGCGAACAGGTCGTCCGGGCGTTGCATCACGGTGGGGACGAACGGGTTGTCGACCCACACGCCGTCGAACTTGGTCCCGATCGGGTAGTCGTCGTCGTCCGTGGTCATCAGCACATCAACGTTGGCCTCGACTGCCGAGGCCAGGTGGATCGCGTCCATCTTGGGAATGCGGTGACGCAGAACGTAGTCACGCGCCCTGATGGCCACGCTGCGGTTGAACTCCTGCGGCAGCACGTACTTGCTGTCGAGGATGGCCAAGGCGACGGCTTCAAGCTGCTCGTTCACCTTCCCGCCCGGTGACTGACCAATGGCCTCGACGATGAGCAGCGGCGACGTGACGATCCTGAACTGGCCCGCGTCGGCGGCCGTCATGAGCGCGCTGATCTTCGAGTACCACCGGGGCTCACGGTTCAGGTAGTGGATGAAGACGTTCGAGTCGAAGTAGACCAGGTCGAAGTTGGAGGGCTGCGTCACGCGTCACCTCCGGCGAACAGGCCCGCAAGGTCGGTGAGCCTGCTGCCCGGCTTGGTCTCCAAAATCTCCAGGCCGGTCATCTTGATCGAGATGGGGTCGCCGCGATAGTTCCGGTGCAGCTCACCGCGCACTTCGACTCGTTTCTTGATGGCGCTACGGATGACTTCGAGTTGGTCTTCGGTGAACTTGACGGTGACCCGATGGTTGGAGATGTCGGGCCAGAGTCCCGCTTCGTACCCGCTGTGTGTGTTGATCGAGTCCAGCCGGCCGATCAGCGAGCCGAGGCTGGTGAACTTGGCGGCTGTGGCCGCGCGGAGGTTGTCGGCGGCCCGCCGGGTGATCTCGATCCGCTGGGCGGGTTCGTCGTCGCGGTAGATGAGGACGACCATGTTCGAGTCCTCGGAGTCGCCGACGCGGTCGAGGAACTTCCGGGCCGCCGAGGCGGCGTCCAGGTCCCAGTGAGGTGGGATCGCCTGGTTCTGCTCGGCGAACTCCAAGCCCTCGGCGACCAGGCCCACCGTCCAGTGCTGCCGGTTCTTCTGATCGGAGTCCGGCGTGGGCGCGATGCGCGTGGCGAGGCTGCCCAATCGCAGCTCCTTGAAGGCCCACGAGGTCTTGCGGGGCGGCGGGCCGCCCGACCGCGCGGCCTGGCCTTTCTCCACTTGGAGGAGCAGGTCCAGCAGTCCACGCAGACTGGTGACGACGCGCTCGGCGTCGAACTGCTCCGGCGCGCCCCTCAGCTCGACTCCCAGCTCAGTGGCCACGCTCAACCGTACAACGATGACCTTCCTGCGTCCGAGTGAATCTTGACCGCCCCATCGGGATAGAACGAGGCCGCCCCGGCAACACGTCCGGGGCGGCCTCGTGGTCGTTGCCCCGGCCGTGGCCGGGGCACGACCGTCACCCGCGCCGCAGCACGCGGGACCACCCCGCCGACGGCGTCGCCGGGGCCTGCTGCGGCCGGTCGTCCAGCGCCGCGAGCTGCCGCAGCAGCGCCGCGCGGCGCTCGGCGCGCTCGACGTCGTGCGCCAGCTCGACGCGCGCACGGTCGGCCCGGTGCTCGTCGGCCACCGCCTGGCGCTCGTGCTCGGCACGGGCGCGGCCGGCCGCGAGCTTCACCGCCTCCTCCGCGTCGGCCGTGCTCGGCGTGCACCCGAGCTGCGGCACGACGTTGCGCCGGGCGACCAGGTCCAGCAGCACCGCCGGCGTGATCCGGATCGGCTGGCCGTGCTCGCGGCCCGTCAGCGTCCCGTCGTCGGCGATCATGAGCGGCGACACCCAGGACGCGAGCAGGCTCGCGAGCTGTCGCGCCAGCGGCACCGCCGACGGCGTCCCCGCTTCGCGGAGCACCCCGGCGCGAATCGCGGTGTCCAGCAGTTCGGGACGGGACAGCGAGCCGCCCTCTCCGGCCCGGCTCGACCAGCTCGCGGTGGTCACGCGGCCACCTCCGGGCCGTTCGCGGTGTCGAGGGCGGGCGCGCCCGCGAGGATCGCGGCGACCCGCGCCCGGGTCTCCGGGGACAGCGGCGGCGCGGCGTCCACGGTGGCCGTCACGTACGACACCAACCGCGCCTCGCGGTAGGCGGCGCGGGCCTGCTCGGTGATCTCGTGGTCGCGGCCGTGCAGCTTCACGGCGCGGGCCAGGTTGGCGCGGGCTTCGATGACAGGGTCGGACACGGGTTGCTCCCGGACATGCCAAAGGACGTCCGAGACGGAAGCTCACGCACCCGCGATGCGGGGCGGCTTCCCGGAGGACCGGGGCGCGCGGCACTTGTGGTGAGGCGGCGTCCGCGCCGACCGCCTTGGGTCTAGGGCTAAGGCTATCCGCGGTGACCCACGACGGCGTGAAGCCGCTCCGGGCGGTGCGCCATGTCGAACAGGTCCAACCGCCCGCCCCCGGCCAGCTCCCAGCGGTCCAGCAGCGCCGTCAACGCGTCCACGGGCAGCGTCACGGACCCCCGCCGGTCCCCCGTCGCCGAGCACGTGGGACAGCGTCCGCGCCACACCGCGCCGCCGGGCCGCTGGAACACGCGCGAGTGCCCGCCGCCGGGCAACACGTCCTCCGGGTGCTGCGCGTCCGGCAGGGTCGGCCCGTCGGCCAGCGCCCCGCAGTGCTCACCCGTCCACGCGCCGTCCAGCAACTCGAACAGCTCGATGCGGCGCGGCCGGCGGCCGGTCCGCCCGCACGTGCACACCAGCGGCACCTCTCCCCAGCCGCTCACCGGGCGTCGTCCTTCCAGTCCCAGCCCAGCGAGTTCTCGTCGAAGTACGAGCCGTCCGCGCGGCGGCCCGGTGCCTGCCTCCGGACGGTGACCGTGACCACCGCGTCGAGGATCGACCGACGGCGTCCGAGGTCGAGGCCGTCGGACCGGTCGGGCAACGTGCCGAACCACACCCGCGCCACGTCGGGTGCGCCGACGACCCCGGCCAGCGGGTCCACGCGCACCGCGCCCGCAAGCGCCTTGTCCAGCTCGTCCAAGCGCGTCTTCAGGCGTTCGTTGCGGCGAGCCCAGCGGGCGCGGCTGATGGTGCCCGCGTCCAGGTCGTCGTCCAGGGCGTCGAGCTGGTGGCGCACCGCCTGGATCTCGGTGTTCAGCGCGGCCACGTCCACCGCGTCCGTGCGACGCCGCAACAGGTCCACCGCGTCCGGCCGCGACAGCCGCTCGACCAGGACGCGCTCCACCACCTCGTCCACGGCCGTGGCGCGACGGCTCACGTGCGGGCCGGTGATCTGCCGGTCCCGCGACGAGCACCGGTAGGCGGGTGCGCGCGAGCCCCCGGCGACGCTGGCCCGGAGCGTGGGCAGCTCGCACACGCCGCACAGGTACAGACCGGAGCCGAGCCACTTGACCGCGTTGTTCGCGCCGTTCGTGCGTCGGGCCGGGTCGGTGAGAACGGCCACCAACGCGCGCCACGTCGGCTCCGGGAGGATCGCCGGCCACCGGGCCGTGACGCCCTCCAGGACCTCGCCCCGGTAGACGACCAGGCCCGCGTTGCGGGGACGCAACAGCACGTCGCGGAACGCGATGGTGGACCACTCGGCTTTGTGGAACGTGGTCTGCACGCCGCGCGCGTTCAAGTCGCGCACGACGCTCCGCAAGGAGCCGCCGGCCAGGATCACCTCCGCCGCGCGGGTGATCTCGGCGGCCTCCGCCGGGTTCAGGGACTCCCCGTCCGGCCCGTACCCGAACGGCCTCGCGCCGCCCTGCCAACGGCCCTCCTGGGCCGCCTCCAGGCGGGCACGCCGGACGCGGTCCGCTTTGTGCTCGCTCTCCTGCGCGGCCCACGCCGCTTGGGTGATCGCCGAAGCCCGGCCCGTCGGGGTCGTCAGGTCGAGCTGACCCGCCCGGCACGTGTGGGTGTCGACGCCGCCCGCGTTGCTCGTGGTGATGTAGTCGAGGAGTTCCCGGACGTTGCGGTGCAGCCGGTCCGTGTGCCAGGCGAGCACGCCGCCGATCTCGCCGTCGCGCATCGCGGCGAGCAAGGCCCGGTAGCCGGGTCTCGGCTTTCCCGAGTACGCCGAGATGTCGTTGTCGGTGAAGACATGCACGACGTCCCAACCCAGCCGGGCGGCCAACTCGCGGCAGTCCGCCACCTGGCGGTCGACGCCGAGGTGCGCACCCTCGCGGTCTTCACTGATCCGCGCGTAGATCGCGCAACGGGTTGTGCTCATGCCAGAAGGGTGTCATAGAGTGGGTCTCGTCTTGCCCGAGCCCGTCCCGCCCACCACCAGAAACGCGGTGCGGGAGCGGACCAGGGCGCGCAGGGCCTCGGCCACCTCGGCGCTGAACGCGCCCCTGGCCCGCAGCTCCGCCAGGTCGTGCGTCGCCGGGCGCAGGACGCGCAGGGACAGGCAGGTGTTCCGGGTGATCGGCGGCAGCACGGCGTGCAGGCGGACCCCGCCGGGCAACCAGCCGTCCACGTGCGGCACCGCCTCGTCCAAGCGCCTGCCCGCCGCCACGGCCAGCCGCTGGGCGAGCCTGCGGACCGCCCGCTCGTCGGGGAAGACCACGTCGGTGCGGCGCAGACCGTCCTCGCCGTCGACCCACACCTGGTCCGGGGCGGTGACCAGCACGTCCGTCGTTCCGGGCGCGCGCAGCAGCGGTTCGAGGAGGCCCGCGCCCGCGAACTCGCGGCCCAGCTCGGACATCGCGCGCAGGACCTCCTCGTCGCCGAGCACCCCGCCCGCCTCGCCCCGCACCGCCGCCGCGACCGCCGACGGGGTGAGCTCGGCGCGGCCCTCGGCGAGCCTGCGCCGGACCCGCTCCACCAGATCAGCGCCCACGACGGCCTCCCCGGTCGCGAAGCGCGGGCGGAAAAACCACCCGTTCGAGGAATCCGCGCACCGAACGTGGAATCCAACCGGTGAAGAAATTCGGGTGCGTCACCGTGAGCGCGGCGCATTCACCCGTTTCGGGAAGCCCGCTCATCACCGCTCCAGCGCGGCGACAAACCCCGGAATGGCGTGACGGGCCAACGGTGGGACAACGCCGACCGGGGTCTCGCCGGACCGGCGACGTGGCCGGGTGGCAGCGGTGCAGGACCTCCACCCGGATGAACACCGGATTCACCCGGTCGAGAGCGTGATCAGCCCGCACGGAGCACCTCCAGGACCGTGCTCGCCGCCTTCGCGAGCGGGCCTCGGGTCGACGTCGGGAAGCGGCCCCGGTCCAGGGCCGAGGCCAGTTGGCGCTGACCGCGCATCCGGGTCAGCAGCGGCACGCCCACTGCGGCGGCCACCTCCTGGGCGCTCAGCCCGCCGGAGGCCCGCACCCGCACGAGCGCTCGGGTGCGGGCGCCCCGCTCGGCCAGCCTGCGGGCCACACCCCTGGCCGCCGCGCAGGCCCGCACCTCGGCGGGCACCACCAGCACGGCCAGGTCGGCGCGGTCCAGGGCCGCGTCCGCCGCCGGGGTCCGCTGGCGGGGCAGGTCGCACACCACCACCTGCCCCGACCTGCGGCCCGCCTCGACCACGGACGCCACCGCGCCCGCGCCCGGCCCCTCGCCGTCCCGGCCGCAGGACAGCACCCGCACCCCGCCGCACGCGGGCAGCACCTGGCGCAGCGCGGCGGCCGGGACCCGGCCGGACAGGTCGAGGTCGGACCAGCGCATCCCCGCGGTGGTCTCGGCGCCCAGCGCGAGGTCGAGGCCGCCGCCCAGCGGGTCGCAGTCGACCAGCAGCGACGGACCGCCCGAGGCGGCGACGGCCCTGGCCACGGCCGCCGCGAGCACCGACGCGCCCGCACCGCCCCGGCCGCCGAGCACGGCCAGCACCCGCCCGGCCTCCGGCGCCACCTCGGTCGCGTCGCGCAGCAGCGCCACCAGCCCGGCGTCCGCCGACACCGCCCGCTCCACGCCCAGCTCGACCGCCCTGGGCCAGGTCAGCTCGCCCGGCGGACCGGTCGACACCAGCAGGACCCCCGGTCTGCGCGGCAGCCCAGCCGCAGCGCACGCCACCACCGCGCGCTCGTCCAGCAGCACCACCGGCGCGTCGTGCCACCGGCCGCGCAGGGCGGTCACGTCCACCACCCGCTCCAGCTCGCACTCGGCGACGGCCGCCAGCCGCAGCACCTCGTCCAGCAGTTCCGCCCCGTCCACCAGGACCACCGATCGCCCCACGTCCCGCTCCCCGCTCTCGTCGAAGCCCACGTGGAGAACGGTCGTCCCCGGTGAGCGAGGACACAACGGGCGCATGATCAACATGTGGACAACCGGACGGCCTGTGGACAACTCGCCCCGCTCAGGTGCGGGAGAAGCCGCCGGGGTGTACCGCGACGTGGGCGCGCGAGCGCGCGCGGCGGAAGGCCGGGGAAGCGCGGGAGAACCGGGAGGAGATCAGGTTCGCGGAGGCGGTCACCTGACCCCGGACATGGGACGACCCCCGCCAGGGGGGAGGGACGGGGGTCGTCATTGGTTCAGTCCCGGGGGGTCGGACTGAACCTGTCCGGTCGAGCCGGACCGCTCTACTGTATCCCCACAGACGTCAGTCATGCGTGTCTTCCGAGAGAGGGACGCAGAAATTTCGGGAGACCGCACCACACTCGGTTCGTAAAACGCCGAACAGCGGCCTCCATTCGGCGGCGGGCGACCACCCCTAAGCTGGCCCCCGTGACCGATCCAGCCGCCGAGGGCACCCGAGTCGCCGCGTTCTTCGACCTGGACAAGACCGTCATCGCCAAGTCGAGCACCCTCGCGTTCAGCAGGCCCTTCTTCCAGGAGGGCTTGATCAACCGCCGGGCGGTGCTCAAGAGCGCCTACGCGCAGTTCGTCTTCATGCTCGCGGGCGCCGACGACGACCAGATGGACCGGATGCGCTCCCACATCACCGCGCTCTGCTCCGGCTGGGACGTGGAGCAGGTCCGCTCGATCGTGGAGGAGACGCTGCACGACATCGTCGACCCGCTCGTCTACAAGGAGGCGACGCAGCTCATCTCCGACCACAAGGCGCAGGGGCACGACGTGGTCGTGGTGTCCGCGTCCGGCGAGGAGCTGGTGTCCCCGATCGCCCAGATGGTCGGCGCCGACCTGAGCGTGGGCACCCGGATGGTGACGTCCTCCGGCCGGTACTCCGGCGAGGTGGACTTCTACTGCGCGGGCGAGAACAAGGCCGTCATGGTCAAGCAGCTCGCCGCGGAGCGCGGCTACGACCTGGAGCGCTGCCACGCCTACTCGGACTCGGTGAGCGACCTGCCGCTGCTGGAGGCGGTCGGGCACCCGACGGCGGTCAACCCGGACCGGGGGCTGCGCAAGGCCGCGACCCAGCGCGGGTGGCCGGTGCTGGCGTTCACGGACCCGGTGTCGCTGCGGGCGCGCATCCCCCGGCCGTCCGGCGCGGCGGTGGCGGTGACCGCGATCGGGCTGGGCGCGACGGTCGCCGCGGGCGCCGCCTGGTACGGGCTGCGCAGGCGGCGGCGGAGCTGATCCGCACTACCCCGCGGCGGCGGCGAAGTCGACCGGACACGCTCCGCGACGGGAGCGGTGCACCCCATCGAGCCCTTGATGTGACGGCCGACACGCACTAGAAAGGAAGTGCGGACCTCGGGTCGGCCAGGGGCGGGGCGGAAGAGAAGCCCTGCTCACCCCGGCGGAGCTCCGTGCGCGGACTTCGAGCACCCACGCGCAGCACGCCGCGGGAGGCTTGTCGTCTAGGGCCTGCGTACCGGGACGCCGGACGCCGAGGACCAGGGTGATACGACACGAGTTGCACGCTTGGTAACTCGACAGCCCGCGCCGTTGAGCGGGACCCCGTGCTGGAGCACGGGGTCCCGCTTTTTTGCGCGTCGGGGACAGTTCGGTGGAGGGTCTTGCGGAGGGCACCACGGGGGGGGGCACTGCGGATGGCCCAGCACGAAGTTCACCCGAACGTGGCGACCCCAGGGGGCTCCCGAACAACCGGTCCGCCGCCGGACGATGGTCACGCAACGCCATTCGTTGACCCACCTCCGTGACGTGGGTAACTTCCGGGACAGGTGACCAGGACGTGGGAGATTTCCGAAGTGGGGAGGCCACCGTGCACCGCCTCAGCCGCACCCTCCTGACCGCGGCCGTGGTCGCGTCGTCGACCGCAGCCCTCCCGAGCGCGCACGCCGCGCGACCCGAGCCGCCCGCGCCGCAGTCGGTGACCTCGCTGGTGCGCGGCATGTCGCTGGAGGAGAAGGTCGGCCAGCTGTTCGTCACCTACGTGCACGGGCAGTCCGCCGACGAGGTCCACCCCGGCAACCTGCGGGACTTCGGCGTCGACACCCCGGCCCAGGTGGTGGCCAGGTACCGCCCCGGCGGCGTCATCTACTTCAACAACTCCAGCTACGACAACATCGACACGCCCGCGCAGATCGCCGCGCTGTCCAACGGCCTGCAGCAGGCCTCGCGCGTCCCGCTGACCATCTCCACCGACCAGGAGATGGGCATCGTGACCAGGATCGGGCCGCCGCTGACCCAGTTCCCCGGCAGCATGGCGCTGGGCGCGGGCCGGGACGAACGGGCGGCCGAGCGGGCGGCGTCGGTGACCGCGCGCGAGCTGCGGGCGCTGGGCATCACGCAGAACTTCGCGCCGGACGCGGACGTGAACTCCAACCCGGCGAACCCGGTGATCGGGGTGCGGTCGTTCTCCTCGGACCCGGACCTGGCGGCCACGATGGTGGCGGCGCAGGTGCGCGGCTACCAGCAGCGGCACCTGTCGCGGTCGGCGGTGTCGGCGGCGGCCAAGCACTTCCCCGGCCACGGCGACACGGCCGACGACAGCCACACCAGCCTGCCGACCGTGGACCGCACGGTGGAGCAGTGGCGCGAGGTGGACGCGAAGCCGTTCCGGGCGGCGATCGCGGCGGGCGTCGACTCGATCATGACCGCGCACATCCGGATGCCCGCGATCGACCCGTCGGGGGAGCCCGCGACGCTGTCCAAGCCGGTGGTGACCGGGCTGCTGCGCGAGGAGCTGGGCTACGACGGCGTGGTGATCACCGACTCGCTGGCGATGGCGGGCGTGCGACAGCTGCACACCGACGCGGAGATCCCGGTGCTGGCGCTCAAGGCCGGGGTCGACCAGCTGCTGATGCCGGTGAAGCTGGGCGAGGCGATCGACGCCGTGGTGGCGGCGGTGCGCGCGGGCGAGCTGTCGGAACGGCGGATCGACCAGAGCGTGCTGCGGGTGCTGCGGATGAAGTTCCTGCGCGGCGCGCTGCCGGTGTTGCCGGTGCCGCCGAACCCGGTGGTGGGCACGCCGGACCGGCTCGCGCAGGCGCAGGAGGTCGCGGACCGGGCGGTGACGGTGGTGCGGGACGACGCGGGCGTGGTGCGGGCCGGGCGGCTGCCGGGGTCGGTGCTGGTGACGGGCTGGGGCGAGGCGACGACGGCGGCGCTGGCCGAGCGGCTCCGGGCGCGCGGGGCGACGACCCAGGTCGTGGTGACCGGGTCGGCGCCGAACGAGCAGCAGATCGCCGGGGCGGTGTCCTCGGCGGGCGGGGTGGGCGCGGTGGTGGTGCTGACCAACGCGCTGTCCAGGCAGCCCGCGCAGCGCGCGCTGGTGGACCGGCTCGTGGCGAGCGGGAAACCGGTGGTGGCGGTGGCGGTGCAGAACCCGTACGACGTGGGGCACTCGAACGCGCAGGCGTGGCTCGCGACCTACTCGTACGGGGCGGTGGCGATGGAGTCGGTGGCGCGGGTGCTGAGCGGGGAGGTCCGGCCAGGCGGGCGGCTCCCGGTGGACGTGCCGGAGCCGGTGGCTTACCCGTTAGGGCACGGGTTGAGCTGGTGAGCGGGCTGACGGGACCGGTGGCCGGAGACCGGTAGCGCGGGCTAGCGGGACCGGTGACCGGTAGCGCGGGCTGCGGGCTGGCAGGACTGGTCATCGGCGGTCGGTGACGCGGGTGAGCGGGCTGGCAGGACCGGCGAGCGGCGGCCGGTAGCGCGGGCTGGCAGGACCGGCGAGCGGAGACCGGTAGCGCGGGCTGGCGGGACCGGCGAGCGGAGACCGGTGGTACTGGTGAACAGGCTGGTGCGGTCGGTAGTCGGGGACTGGCGCTGGCGTTGGCGAGTGGGCTGGTGGGGCCGGTGATCGGAGGCCGGTGGTGGTGGTGGTGGTGAACGGGTTGGTGGGGTTGGTGAGCGGGGTCCGGGCGGTGAGCTGAGGGGGACTCGTGGAGCGGAGGCGCTTCCTGGCCGCCGGGGCGGTTGGGGTGGGCACGGCGGTGTTCGGCGGGGCCGCGTCGAGTGGGGCGGGTGCGGAACCGGGTGGCGTGGAGTTCGGCCGTGCGGGGTCGGGTGGTCTGGCTCAGGGCGGTCTGGCTCGGGGTGGTCTGGCTCAGGGGGGTGCGGGGGCGGAGGACGGCGGTCAGGGCGGCGGCGGTCAGGGCGGTGGTGAGCAGAGCGGGGTGGTGCGGACCGGGGCGGAGCAGTGGGCCGCGCTGGGGTGGCGGGAGTTGGCTGGGCAGCGGGTTGGGGTGTTGACCAATCCGACCGGTGTGCTGGTCGACCAGACGCACGTCGTGGACTCGATGGTCGCGGCGGGTGTGCCGCCGGTGGCCGTGTTCGGGCCCGAGCACGGGTTTCGGGGCACGGCTCAGGCCGGTGGTTCCGAGGGCGACTACCTGGATCCGCGCACGGGCATCCCGGTGTACGACGCGTACGGCGCGGACGCCGCGAAGCTCGCCGGGCTGCTCACCAAGGCGGGGGTCGAGCACGTGGTGTTCGACATCGCCGACATCGGCGCCCGGTTCTACACCTACATCTGGTCCATGTACGCGGCGATGCAGGCGGCGGCCCGCGTCGGCGCGCGGTTCACCGTGCTCGACCGGCCCAACCCGGTGGGCGGTGAGGCGCACGGGCCGCAGCTCGACCCCGCTTACGCGACCGGGGTGGGGCGCAAGCCGATCGTGCAGCAGCACGGGATGACGGTGGGCGAGCTGGCCGGGTTCTTCAACGCCGAGTTCCTGCCCTCGGACGGTGGCGCGGTGGCGGACCTGCGGGTGGTCGAGGTTCGGGGGTGGCGCCGGTCGCGGTTGGACACCGGGCTGCCGTGGGTGCCGCCGAGCCCGAACGTGCCGACCCGCGACACCGCGCTCGTCTACCCCGGAACCTGCCTGTTCGAGGGGCTGGTCTTCTCGGAGGGGCGGGGCACGACCCGGCCGTTCGAGACGATCGGCGCGCCGGGGCTGGACTGGCGCTGGGCCGAGGACCTGAACGCGCGCGGCCTGCCGGGGGTGCGGTTCCGGGAGGCGCACTTCACGCCGTGGTTCGGCAAGTTCGCGAACACCGCGTGCTCCGGGGTCGCGCTGCAGGTCACCGATCCGGGCGGGTTCGACGCGATCCGCACCGCCGTGGAGATGATCGTGGTGGCCCGCTCCCGCTACCCGGCCGTCTTCGCCTGGCGGCCGGACAACTGGATCGACAAGCTGAGCGGCTCGGACCGGTTGCGCCGCATGGTCGGCGCGGGCGCGGGCGCCGACGAGGTCGTGGACGCCTGGTCGGACGAGCTGTCCACGTTCCGCACGAGGCGCCGCCGCCACCTGCGCTACCGGTAGAGGGGACCCGCGATGCGCCTGCCCACCCACCCGGCAACGGCCGCACCACACCCGACCGCACGGCTGAGCAACACCAACACCAGCAACAACAACGCCACCGACGCCGACGCCGACGCCGACGCCGACAGTGCCAACGCCAACGCTAACAGTGCCAGTGCCAACACAGCCAAGGTGAACGCCAGCGGTGCCAATACGGCCAGTACCAGCACGGCCAATGCCAACAGCGCCAGTGCCAGTACCAGCACGGCCAATGCCAACAGCGCCAGCGCCAGTACCGCCACTGGCACTACCACCGGCACTACCAACACCAACACCACCGGCAGCGGCAGCGGCAGCGGCAGCGGCAGCGCTGTACTGCGCCTGCCTGGCCGGCTGGGCGCGGTGGTGGTGTGGTGGCGCGGCTTGCGGGGCGAGGGCGCGTCGCGGCGGTTCGGGCCGTTGGGCACGTTCGGGGTGCGGTTGCCTGCCCTGCTGGCCACGACCGCGTTGCTGTTGGGCACCCTGGCGCCGGTGAGCGCCGAGACTGTTCCGCGTGCCCGGTTCGACCAGCCGCGGGCGGGGTTCGCGCCTGCGGGGACGGTGTTGCGGGCTGGGGCTCCTGAGCTCGTCGGGGTGGATCCGGTTCCTGTCGGGCGGGCGTTGGGAGTGGTGCGGGGGTTCACCGGTGGGGCGGCTCCGCTGTTCCCCGGTGCGGTCACGCTGATGGCGCACGACGGAGTGGTCGTCGGGCACGAAGCCGTCGGGTGGGCGGTCAGGCACGCGGACGGGGGCAGCGAACTGCCCGTGGACGAGCGGGTTCCCGCGGCGCTGGACACGATCTTCGACTTGGCCTCGATCTCGAAGCTGTTCACCTCGATCGTGGTGGTGCGGCAGGCGGAACTGGGGCGGGTCGGGATCGAGCGGCCGGTTGCCGAGTACCTGCCGGAGTTCGCCGCGGCGGGCAAGGGGGCCATCACGGTTCGGCAGCTGCTCACGCACACCTCCGGGCTGGCCGCGTGGTTGCCGCTGTGGTCGGGGTGGCCGGATCGGGACTCGCGGATCAAGGCGGTCATGGACGTCGCGCCCACCAGCGCGCCTGGCGCGAACTACCTGTACTCGGACCTGAACCTCATCACGCTGGGCGTGCTGGTGGAGCGGGTGTCCGGGATGCCGTTGGACGCCTTGGTGCGCGAGACGATCACCGAGCCGCTGGGGCTGGTCGACACCGGTTACAACCCGCCGCCGGAGAAGCTCGACCGGATCGCCGCCACCGAGTTCCAGGCCTCCCCGCCGCGCGGGGTCGTCCGGGGCTCGGTGCACGACGAGAACGCCTGGTCGCTGGGCGGCGTCGCCGGGCACGCGGGCGTGTTCTCCACGGCCCGCGAGCTGGCCGTGCTCGGCCAGGCGATCCTGAACGGCGGGGCTTACGGGGGCAGGCGCATCCTCAGCGAGGAGTCGGTCACCGGGATGCTCACCAACCTGACGCCCGAGTTCCCCGGCAACGCGCACGGCCTCGGGTTCGAGCTGGACACCCGCTGGTACATGGGCGCCCTGTCCGCCCCGCGCACGGCGGGCCACACCGGGTTCACCGGCACCACGATGGTGCTGGACCCGGCGTCCCGGTCGATCGCGCTGCTGCTCACCAACCGGGTGCACCCGAGCCGCGACCGCGGCTCGATCAACCCGGCCCGCCGGGCCGTGGCGTCCGGGCTGGCCGAGGCGCTCGCGGTCGGCCCGGTGCGCGGGCGGTCGGCGTGGCGCGGCGACCCCGGCGGGACGCTGACCACCAAGGCCCTGCCCGACGGGCCGAAGGTGCTGCGGTTCAGCGCGTTCACCGACCTGGACGCGGGCGAGTCGGTCGCCGTGCAGGAGTTCGACGGCTCGGGCTGGCGGGACCTGCGGGTGCTCACCGGCGCCGGGACGCGCGCGTGGGAGCGGGTCGAGCTGCCGATGACCGGCACGGCCGCGCGGTGGGTGCGCTCGGGGGTCGGCGCGAACGGCGCGCGGGGCGGGTACGTGGACGCGATCGAGGTGGTCGCGGGCCGCCGGGTGCTGCTGGACGGCGAGCGCGGAACGGGCGAGGTGACGGCCTCCGGGTGGCGCCCCGTGGACCGTTAGTAACGGAAACGGCTTCCCTCCGACAAAGGGGGGGTGAACGGCTCTTATCGATCAGGGCGGTTACCCGCAACTTGCGTTGACCGCCCGTGATGCGGTTAGTAAGTTTCCCACGTGTCCACCGAGAACACCGACGCCAGTCCACTCGTGAAGATCCGCTCCCTGCTCCCCGGCCTGGCCAGGGCGGAGCAGCGGGTGGCCAAGGTCGTGCTCGACAACCCGGCGACCGTGGCGCACCGCAGCATCACCGAGGTGGCCGAGTCCGCGGGCACCAGCGAGACCACCGTGACGCGGTTCTGCAAGGCGATCGGCGTCGGCGGCTACCCGGAGCTGCGGATCGCGCTGGCCGCCGACACCGCGCGCACCGCCGCCCGCACCGACCGGGACCTCGGCGGCGACATCGGCCCCGGCGACGACCTGCGGCAGGTGGTCGGCAAGGTCGCGTTCGCCGACGCCCGCGCCGTGGAGGAGACCGCCGAGCAGCTGAACGTCGACACCCTGCAGGCCGTGGTGGACGCGGTGGCGCGTGCGGGCCGGGTCGACGTCTACGGCTTCGGCGCGAGCGCGTTCGTCGCCTTCGACCTCCAGCAGAAGCTGCACCGCATCGGCCGCACCTGCTTCGCCTGGAACGACACGCACATCGCGCTCACCTCGGCCGCCGTGCTGACCGGCGCGGACGTGGCCGTGGGCATCTCGCACACCGGCTCCACCACCGAGACGGTCGAGGCGCTGCGGGTGGCGCGCGAGCGCGGCGCGACCACGGTGGCGCTGACGAACTTCCCGCGCTCCCCCATCAGCGAGGTCGCCGACCACGTGCTGACCACGGCGGCCCGCGAGACCACGTTCCGCTCGGGCGCGATGGCCAGCCGCATCGCGCAGCTGACCGTGGTCGACTGCCTGTTCATCGGGGTCGCGCAGCACCACGTGGAGAGCGCGACGAGCGCGCTGGAGGCGACCTACGACGCGGTCGCGGGACACCGGCTGGGCGCCCGCCCGGACGGCAGGAGGCGGCGGGAGGCCGGGAGATGACCGCGCGGAGCGACGTGGTGCGGGTGGAGTCCCCGACCGAGGCGCGCAACCCGCGCACCGGGGAGATCGACCGGATGTCCACGCTCGACGTCCTGCGGATGATCAACTCCGAGGACCGGGGCGTCCCGGACGCGGTCGCCGCCGTGCTGCCCGAGCTGGCCCGCGCGGCCGACCTCGCGGTGGCCGCGCTGCTCGGCGGCGGCCGGGTGCACTACGTGGGCGCGGGCACGTCCGGCAGGCTCGCCACGCTGGACGCGGCCGAGCTGCCGCCCACGTTCAACACCCCGCCGGACTGGTTCGTCGCCCACCACGCGGGCGGCGCGGAGGCGCTGGTGCGGGCCGTGGAGAACGCCGAGGACCAGGCCGCCACCGGCGCCGAGCGCATCCGCGCGCACGCCGAACCGGGCGACCTCGTGCTCGGGGTGACCGCGTCCGGCCGCACCCCGTTCGTGCTCGGCGCGCTGGCCGCCGCCCACGAGCTGGGCGCCCGCACCGCGCTGGTGTCGAACAACCCGAGCGCGCCGCCCGCCCCGGTGGACGTGCTGATCACCGTGGACACCGGCCCGGAGGCGATCGCGGGCTCGACCAGGATGAAGGCGGGCAGCTCGCAGAAGCTGGTGCTGACCGCGTTCTCCACGGCCGTGATGGTGCGGATGGGCCGCACCTACTCGAACCTGATGGTGTCGGTGCGGGCCACGAACGCGAAGCTGCGCGGCCGGACCGTGCGCATCCTGAGCGAGGCGACCGGTCTGGACGAGCGGGAGTGCACCGACGCGCTCACGGAGGCGGGCGACGACCTCAAGGTCGCGCTGGTGCACCTGCTGTCCGGTTCTCCCGCGCCGGACGCGGCCGAGGCGCTGACCGCGACCGGCGGGCACGTGCGGCAGGCGCTCACCCGGCTGTCAGCGGGCGCCACGGGATAGGCGTCGACAGCACCATCGCGCTGGACGTCTCGCCGTGCCCGCCCAGGCGCACGAGCAGCCGCTCCAGCTCGCTGACCGAGGTCGTGACGACCTTGACCACCGAGCAGATGTCCCCGGTCAGCCGCACCACCTCCACCACCTCTGGGCAGTCGTCGAGCAGCTCGGGGTGCACGGTGATGCACCGGGGCCCGTAGCACTTCATCCGCACCAGGGCGATCACCGAGCGGCCGACCGCCGTGGGGTCGACCACCGCGCGGTAGCCGGTGATCACGCCCGCGTTCTCCAGCCTGCGCACCCGCTGCGCCACCGTGGGCGGGGACACGCCGACCTTGCGGGCCAGCTCGTTGTAGGACAGCCGGGCATCGGCCTGGAGGGCTTCGACCAGCGCCCAGTCGACCGCGTCGAGGTCCGTTCTCACGAACGACAAGCTAGCGCGCCGAACGCTTTCCGAACCTGAGAAGAAACCCGGCAGGGGCTGGCCGACGCCCATTCCGGTGAGCGGAAAGCCGCTCCATCATTGACGCATGGAACAGGTGTGCCCGGTCGCCCCGAAGCTGGACTTCGGCGGGACCACGCCGTACGAGGACTACGTGCGCGCCTCCGTCCTGCACACGTTGCAGCGGCAGGCGTCCGACGACCCGCGCGAGATGTCGTTCCTGGTGACGACCCAGGTGATGGAGCTGTACTTCGGCCTGCTGTGCTTCGAGTGGCGGCAGGCGCAGAAGGAGCTGCGGGCGGACGACGTGACCGCGGCGGTGCGCACGCTGCGCCGCAGCGAGCTGCACATGCAGGCGCTGAACGCGGCGTGGCGGCCGATCGCCCGGATGACGCCGGGCGAGTTCAACTCGTTCCGGGACGCCCTCGGCGAGGGCTCGGGCTTCCAGTCCGGCCGCTACCGCGAGGTGGAGTTCCTGCTGGGCGAGAAGTCCCGGTCGATGCTGGTGCCGCACCGCTCGGCGCCCGCGCAGCACGACGCGCTGGAGGCGCTGCTGAGCGAGCCGAGCCTGTACGACGACGTGCTCGCGGCGCTGCACCGGCGGGGGCTGGACGTGCCGGACGAGCTGCTCAAGCGCGACTTCGCCGAGGCGTACGCGCCGGACGAGCGGGTGGAGGCGGTGTGGGCGCACGTCTACCGGGAGGGCCCGAGGGACCTGCTGGAGCTGGGCGAGGCGCTGACCGACGTGGCCGAGGAGTTCTCCCGCTGGCGGCACGACCACCTGCTCGCGACACGGCGCTCGATGGGGTCCAAGGTGGGCACCGGCGGGTCGGCGGGCGTGGCGTGGCTGGAGAAGCGCGTGCGCCGGGCCGTGTTCCCGGAGCTGTGGACCGCGAGGAGCTACGTGTGACCGACCCGCTCGCCCACGTCAGGGAGCTGTTCGACCTGGCCGACGACGTGGTGTACCTGGACGGCAACTCGCTGGGCGCGCCGCCGAAGGCCGTGGCCGAGCGGCTGGACGACGTGGTCCGCAGGCAGTGGGGCCGCAGGCTGATCCGCTCCTGGTCCGAGGGCTGGTGGGAGGCCCCGCAGCGGATCGGCGACCGGATCGGGCGGCTCGTGGGGGCCGCGCCGGGGCAGGTCGTGGTGGGCGACTCGACCAGCGTGAACCTGTTCAAGGCGCTGGTGGGCGCGGTGCGGGGCACCGACCGGGCCGAGATCGTGGTGGACGCGGGCACGTTCCCGACCGACGGCTACATCGCCGCGTCGGCGGCCGAGCTGACCGGGCTGTCACTGCGCCCGGCCGACCCGGACGACCTGCGGCTGGACGAGCGCACGGCGGTGGTGCTGCTCAACCACGTCGACTACCGGACCGGGCGGCTGCTGGACATGGCCGCGCTGACCGAGCGGGCGCACGAGGTGGGCGCGAAGGTCGTCTGGGACCTGTGCCACAGCGTCGGCGTGCTGCCGATCGAGCTGGACGCGCTGGGCGTGGACCTGGCGGTGGGCTGCACCTACAAGTTCCTCAACGGCGGCCCCGGCTCCCCCGCGTTCCTGTACGTGCCGAGCGCGGCGCAGCCGGGGTTCCGGCAGCCGCTGACCGGCTGGACCGGGCACCGGGAGCCGTTCGCGATGGCCGCCGAGTACACCCCGGACGCCGGGATCGCGCGGGCGCGGGCGGGCACGCCGGACATCCTGTCGATGCTGGCGCTGGACGCCGCGCTGGACGTGTGGGACGGGGTGGAGCTGGCGGACGTGCGGGCCAGGGGGCTGGCGCTGACGGCGCGGTTCATGGAGCTGGTGCGGGACCTGCCGGGCGTCGAGGTGATCACGCCCGCCGACGAGGGGCGCGGCCACCAGGTGTCGCTGCGGCACCCGGAGGCGGCGCGGCTGATGGCCGAGCTGATCGCGGGCGGGGTGATCGGCGACCACCGGCCGCCGGACGTGCTGCGGTTCGGCTTCGCGCCGCTGTACAACACGTTCGAGGAGGCGGAGCGGGCGGCGAAGGCGCTGGCAGAGCTGCTCTGAGGAGCTAGGCCGCGGCGTCCGCGATGCTCTGGGCCTCGCGGGCGCCCGCTTCCAGCGCGGCGCAGCTGAAGGTGATCCACCGGGCGACGCCATCGGGCTCGCCGGTGGAGAACCCGTGCAGGGCCGCGTCGTACTCGGAGCGCCTGCGCAGGCACCACACCTCGGGCACGCCGAGGCCCTTCGGGTCGAGCCCGGTCGCGATGGAGGCCAGCCGGGACGCCGCGCGGGCGACCACGCCGTTGGCGGTGTCGAACGGGGTCAGGGCCATCAGCTCGCCGTGCACCACGGCCACCACGAGCGGGCCGGGGGCGGACGTGCCGCCGGTGACCAGGCCCGCCAGCAGGTCGAGCCGCTCGGCGACGCCGGGCACCAGCCGGGGCCTGCCCAGCTCGGTCCCCAGGTCGGCGGCGGCGAGGACGTGCAGCTTGGCCAGCGCCTGGAGCGGGGCGCGCTGCCAGGTCGGGAAGACCACGCCCAGCGACTCGGCGACGCGCAGCGCGCCCGCGAGCACGGGGTCGGTGACCTCGCCGTCCTCGGGGATCGTGGTGGGGCCGCCGTCGAGCGCGGCGGACGCCCTGGCCGCGCGCACCGAGGCCTCGGCCGCCGTGGTGGCCCAGCCGCGCAGGTTGACGCGGTGCCGGTGCACCCGGAACACGGCGTCGCGGGCGGAGGCGACCGCGTCGGCGACGCCGGGCAGGTCCAGCAGCGGTGCGAGCGGATCGGTCACGCGGGGTACGGTACCCGCCGGTAAGTGGCCTCCCGGACTTTCTCCCGCAGTGGTTGTTCTGGAAGTCCACATGTCGACTTAACGTCACGGCATGACCTGGTTCGACCGCCCCGTGCTCAGCGATCCCCACGTCCGGCTGGAGCCGCTGACCCCGGACCACGCCCCCGGACTGCTCAAGGCGGGCGCGGACCCCGGCGTGTGGACCTGGCTGAGCAGCCGCCAGCCGACCGACCTGCCCGCGATGGCGGCGTTCGTGGACCGGGCGCTGGCCGACCCGGACCGGGCGCCGTGGGCGCAGGTCGACCCGGCCACCGGCGAGGTCGTGGGCACCACCTCGTACTACGAGGTCGACCCCGCGCACCGGAACCTGTGCATCGGCCACACCTGGATCGGCGCGCCCTGGCAGCGCACCCCGCTGAACACGGCCGCGAAGCTGCTCCTGCTCACCCGCGCGTTCGACGAGCTGGGCGCGCTGCGGGTGGGCTGGCACACCGACGTCCGCAACGAGCGCTCGCAGCGGGCCATCGCCCGGCTCGGCGCGACCCGCGAGGGGGTGCTGCGGGCGCACCGGATCAGGCCGGACGGCACCGTCCGGGACACGGTGGTGTTCTCGGTGACGGCCCCGGAGTGGCCCGGCGTGCGTGACCGGCTCGTGGCACGACTGGCCGAGTGATCGACCACCACCGGGTGTGAGCGGGGTCACCCGCCCTTACCGCTGGTCGCAATTGAGGTGTCATTCGGCGGATTAGCGGTGGTCCGTGACGTGGGACACGGGTTACACAGTTACCCATGTGTTTCACAGCCGCCGTATTGGTCTGAACCATGTCGGGGTGCTGTGAGCGGGACCGCCACCGCGGGCGCCCACCACGGCCAAGGATTCAGGAGGTCTGCCCGACATGACCAAGCCGAACGAGAACGGCCCGACCCTGGACAACCTGCTGACCGAGAGCCGCACGTTCCCCCCGTCAGAGGAGTTCGCCGCGCAGGCGAACGCGACCCAGGCGCTGTACGACTCGGCCGCCGCCGACCGCGAGGCCTTCTGGGCCGAGCAGGCCGACCGGCTGACCTGGGAGCGGAAGTGGGACCGGGTCCTCGACTGGTCCGACGCCCCGTTCGCCAAGTGGTTCGTCGGCGGCAGGCTCAACGTCGCCTACAACTGCGTCGACCGGCACGTCGAGTCCGGCCACGGCGAGCAGGTCGCCATCCACTGGGAGGGCGAGCCCGGCGACAGCCGGACCATCACCTACGCCGACCTCAAGCGCGACGTCTCCAAGGCCGCCAACGCGCTGGCCTCGCTCGGCGTCGGCGCCGAGGACCGGGTCGCCATCTACATGCCGATGGTCCCCGAGGCGATCGTCGCCATGCTGGCCTGCGCCCGCATCGGCGCGCTGCACAGCGTCGTGTTCGGCGGCTTCTCGGCCGAGGCGCTGCGCACCCGCGTCGAGGACTCGCAGGCCAAGCTGGTGATCACCACCGACGGCCAGTACCGGCGCGGCAACCCGGCCCCGCTCAAGCCCGCCGTGGACGAGGCCGTGTCGAAGGCCGCGAGCGTCGAGCACGTGCTGGTGGTGCGGCGCACCGGCGGCGAGGTGGCCTGGACCGAGGGCCGCGACCTGTGGTGGCACGAGCTGGTGGACGGCCAGTCCGAGGAGCACGCCCCCGAGGCGTTCGACTCCGAGCACCCGCTGTTCATCCTCTACACCTCGGGCACCACCGGGAACCCCAAGGGCATCCTGCACACCTCCGGCGGCTACCTCACGCAGACCGCCTACACGCACCACAACGTGTTCGACCTCAAGCCGGACAGCGACGTCTACTGGTGCACCGCCGACATCGGCTGGGTGACCGGGCACAGCTACATCGTGTACGGCCCGCTGGCCAACCGGGTCACCCAGGTCGTCTACGAGGGCACCCCGAACACCCCGCACGAGGGCCGCCACTGGGAGATCGTGCAGAAGTACGGCGTCTCGATCTACTACACCGCGCCGACGCTGATCCGCACGTTCATGAAGTGGGGCGCGGAGATCCCGGCCAAGCACGACCTGTCGTCGCTGCGGGTGCTCGGCAGCGTCGGCGAGCCGATCAACCCCGAGGCGTGGATCTGGTACCGGGAGAACATCGGCGCGGGCAAGGCGCCGATCGTGGACACCTGGTGGCAGACCGAGACCGGCGCGATCATGATCTCGCCGCTGCCCGGCGTGGTCTCCACCAAGCCCGGTTCGGCGCAGCGCCCGCTGCCCGGCGTCGGCGCGAAGGTCGTGGACGACCAGGGCGTCGAGGTCGGCCCCGGCGGTGGCGGCTACCTGGTGCTGGACCAGCCGTGGCCGTCGATGCTGCGCGGCATCTGGGGCGACGACGCGCGCTACCGCGACACCTACTGGTCGCGGTTCGCCGAGGAGGGCTTCTACTTCGCGGGCGACGGCGCGAAGTACGACGCGGACGGCGACATCTGGCTGCTGGGCCGGGTGGACGACGTGATGAACGTGTCCGGGCACCGGATCTCCACCACCGAGGTGGAGTCCGCGCTGGTGTCGCACCCGACCGTGGCGGAGGCGGCGGTGGTCGGGGCGACCGATCCGACGACCGGGCAGGGCATCGTGGCGTTCGTGATCCTGCGCGGCGGGGTCGCCGAGGGCTCGGACGGGGCCGAGGCGATCAAGGCGCTGCGCGACCACGTGGCCAAGGAGATCGGGCCGATCGCGAAGCCCCGGCAGATCATGGTCGTGCCGGAGCTGCCGAAGACCCGCTCGGGCAAGATCATGCGCCGCCTGCTGCGCGACGTGGCGGAGAACCGCCAGGTCGGCGACGTGACGACGCTGGCCGACTCGTCCGTGATGGACCTGATCTCCTCCGGCCTGAAGAAGGGCTCCGGGGAGGACTGAGCACGCGGCTGAGCGGTCCCGGCGGGCGTTCCACCACTTGGTGGAGCGCCCGCCGTCGGTTACGCTTGGTCACAGGTGAGCCGGGAAGTCTGGTCGGCACGTGATCAGCCGTGCCCAGAGACCGGAGCCCCCCTTGTCCTCACCAGCCCCCAAGCCCGTCGCCGAGTTCGCCCGCTACCTGCGCACCGAGACCACCGGCGGCATCGTGCTGCTGGTGGCCACCGCGATCGCGCTGCTGTGGGCCAACTCCCCGCTCGGCGAGTCCTACACCGCGCTCCGCGAGACCCACCTCGGCCCGCTCACCATCGGTGACTGGGTCAAGGACGGCCTGCTCGCGGTCTTCTTCTTCGTGGCCGGGCTGGAGCTCAAGCGCGAGCTGGTGGTCGGCGAGCTGAACAGCCTCAAGGCCGCCGCCCTTCCGGTGATCGCCGCGGTCGGCGGCATGGTGGTCCCCGCCCTGGTCGCGCTCGGGTTCTCCTGGGGCGAGCCGGGAGCGGGCCAGGCGTGGGCGATCCCGATGGCCACCGACATCGCGTTCGCGCTGGGCGTGCTGGCGATCGCCGGGTCCGCGCTGCCGAGCAGCGTCCGGGTGTTCCTGCTCAGCCTCGCGGTGGTGGACGACCTGGGCGCGATCGCGGTGATCGCGGTGCTGTTCACCTCCGGCCTGGAGCTGCTCGCGGTGCTGGCAGCCGCCGCGCTGCTCGCCCTGTACGCCTTCCTCCAGCACAAGCGGGTCACCGCGCCCTGGCTCTACGTCCCGATCGCGGTGGGCACCTGGGTCGCGGTCCACGAGGCGGGGGTCCACGCCACGATCGCCGGGGTGGCGCTCGGGCTGCTGACCCGCGTGCGCGCCGACGAGGGCGAGGACGAGGCGCCCGCCGCGCGCCTGGAGCACCGGTTGCAGCCGTGGTCGGCCGGTCTGGTGGTGCCGCTGTTCGCGCTCTTCGCGGCGGGCGTCCCGGTCGGCGGGGACGCCCTGCGCGCCCTGGCGGACGACCCGATCGCGCTGGGCGTCGTCGCGGGCCTGGTGCTGGGCAAGGTGATCGGCATCCTCGGCTTCTCCGCGGTGGCGGTGCGGCTGAGGCTCGCGGTGTGGCCGAGCGGCGCGGGACCGCGCGACGTGGCGGCGGTGGGCGTGCTCGGCGGCGTCGGGTTCACGGTGAGCCTGCTGATCGCCGACCTCGCGCTGACCGGCGAGGCGGCCGAGCGGGCCAAGGCCGCGGTGCTGATCGCGTCCCTGCTGGCGTCGCTGATCGCGGCGGTCCTGCTGGTCCGGCGGGGCAGGGCGCACCGGGACGCGGACTGATCGCCGGGTGATCGACCGCGTGATCAGCCGGTCGGGCGGCCTCGCGCCAGGGGGCGTGGCACGATTGTGCGGTGACCACCCCGAGTGAGAACACCCCGCCTCCAATCCCGTCGATCCCGCTGACGGCGGAGAACGCCTCGACGATCGCCGGGGAGACCTCCATCGGCGGGCTGGTGCGCGACGCGACAGCCCACATGTCGACGCTGCTGCGGGCCGAGGTGGAGCTGGCCAAGGCCGAGGTGACCCACGAGGTCAAGCGGGGGCTGAAGGGCAGCGTCTTCTTCGTCCTGGCGCTGGTGGTCCTGTCCTTCAGCTTCTTCTTCCTCTTCATCGGCGTCGCCGAGGGCCTCGCGGTGTTCCTGTGGCGGTGGGCGGCGTACGTGCTCGTCTTCGTCGTGATGCTCGTCGTCGCGGGCCTGCTCGGGTTCCTGGGCTACCGGAAGATGAAGGCGCTGCGCGCCCCGACGCGGACGATCGAGTCCGCGAAGGAGACCGTCGCGGCGCTGCGGCACCGCGACGACCGCGACGACACCCCCTGAGCCGGGTCGTGGCGCAGCCGCCGGACCCGTCGTCCGCGCGGGTACCCGGCCCGTGGGCGCACCGCGACGTGTCCGCCAACGGCATCCGGCTGCACGTGGCCGAGCTGGGCGACGGACCGCTCGTGCTGCTGCTGCACGGGTTCCCCGAGTTCTGGTGGTCCTGGCGGCACCAGCTGGTCGACCTGGCCGAGGCCGGGTACCGGGCGGTGGCCGTCGACCTGCGCGGGTACGGGGACTCGGACAAGCCGCCGAGGGGCTACGACGGGTTCACGCTCGCCGGTGACGTCGCCGGGCTGGTCAAGGCGCTCGGCGAGTCCAGGGCGCACGTCGTCGGGCACGCCTGGGGCGGGATGCTGGCCTGGGTGGTCGGCGCGCTGCACCCCCGCCTCGTGCGGTCGGTGACGGCCGTGTCCGCGCCGCACCCGCTGGCGCTGCGCCGGGCCGTGCGGCGCAACACCGCCGGGCAGGCGCGCGCGCTGGGGCACCTGCTGCGGTTCCAGCTGCCGGTGCTGCCGGAGCGCTCCCTGCTGGCCGCGAACGGCGCCCGCGTCGGCGAGCTGCTGCGCGCCTGGGGCGGCGCGGGGTGGACGGCCTCGCCGGAGTTCGCCGAGGTGGTCGAGCGGAACACCGCCGCCGTGCGCATCCCCGGCGTGGCGCACAGCGCGCTGGAGTACCACCGGTGGGCGGTGCGCTCGCAGGTGCGCAGCGACGGGCGGCGGTTCGCGGAGGCGGTCTCCCGGAAGCTGGAGGCCCCGGTGCTCCAGGTGCAGGGCGCCCGCGACCCGGTGATGCTCGCGCAGACCGCGCTCGACTCGGCCCGCTGGCGCGGCCCTGGCTCGGTGCTGCGGGTGCTCCAGGACGTCGGGCACTTCCCGCACCAGGAGGACCGCGCCGAGGTCAGCCGCGTGATCGCGGGCTTCCTGGCCGAGCGGTAGCCGGGCGCCCTCGGGGGGCGCCCGGTCTCAACGCCCGGTTCCCGCGATCACGAGGCGCAGGTCTGCGTGGGTGCGCGCCGCACCAGCCCCGGCGCCTTGGCCACCTCGTCGGCGACCTCCTGCGGGGTCAGCACGAACCCGGTCTCCTGGTCGTCCACGGCCGCGCCGAACACCACGCCCATGACCCGGCCATCCCGGTCGACCAGCGGGCCGCCGGAGTTGCCGCTGCGGACCTTCGCCCGGATCGTGTAGACGTCCCGCGTCACGGTCTGCGCGTCGTAGATGTCCGGCCCGCGCAGCATGGGGATGCGCTCGCGCACCCGCGCCTCGGACGCCGTGTACGGGCCGTCCAGCGGGTAGCCGAGCACGATGCCGTCCTCGCCCTGGTCGATCTCGTCGGTGCGGAACTGGAGCGGCTGCGCGTCCAGGTTCGGCACGGCCAGGATCGCCAGGTCGGTCTGCGCGTCGTAGTGCACGACCGTCGCGTCGAACTTGCCCTGGCCGACCTCGATGCTGACCTCGGTGGTGCCCGCGACGACGTGCGCGTTGGTCATGACCCGCTCCGGCGCGATCACGAACCCGGTGCCCTCCAGGGCCCGCGAGCACGAGGGCGCCCGGCCGCGCACCTTCAGCACGCTCGGCCGCAGCCGCTGCACCACGGGGTCGCCGCTGAGCTCGGGGTCGGGCGGGGAGACCTCCCGGAGCGGGGTGCGGTTGAACGGGTCCATCGCGGCCGGGAAGCCGGACACGTCGAACAGGTTCTGCAGGTCCTCGGACAGGTCGCGGGCCGCCTGCGGCATGGCGCCGTCCACGGTGGACAGGATCGCGGACTGGTTGAGGCCCTTGGCCAGCGTCGGCAGTCCGGCCACCGAGGTGAGCGGCAGCGCGATCATCCACGCCACCACGAACACCACCGCGCCCTGCACGACCGCGCCGAGCGCGTTGTCCACGCCGCGCAGCGGGGTCGCGTTGACCTTGGACTTGACCGCGCGTCCGATGTAGACGCCCAGCGTCTCGCCGAGCGCGACCAGGAGCACCACCACGCCGACCGCGAAGACGACCTTGGTCACCACGTTGTCGAAGCGCGACACCACCACCGGCGCGAGCTGCGTGCCCAGCAGCAGGCCGACGAGCACGCCGATGAAAGCGGGCACGGCCACGACCATGCCCTGCCTGGCGCCCGACACCGCGGCGAACGCGGCTATCGCCAGCACCAGCAGGTCTACCCAGTTCACCCGGTTCCTCCGCCCGTCAGGCTAGGTGGCGCGCAGCGCCGAGTCGAGGTCTCGCACGTCGGTGGCGTCCCACGGGCGCTCCCAGCCGCCGAGCCGGAGCAGCCCGCTGACCAGTCCGGCGGTGAAGCCCCACACCAGCATCCCCGGTGCGGAGAAGGCGGGTCCGGTGTAGCCGGACGGGTGCGAGACGCGGAACCGGTTCGCCGGGTCGGCGAGGTGGGCGACGGGGACGCGGGCGACGGCCGCCGTCTCGCCGGGGTCGACCGGCGCGACCGGGACCGGGGTGCGCCAGTGCGCGAGCACGGGCGTGACCAGGAACCCGGACACCGGGACGTGCAGCTCGGGCAGCAGGGCCACCGGTCGCACGCCCTCGGCGAGCACGCCGGTCTCCTCGAACGCCTCGCGCAGCGCGGTGCCGACGGGGCCCGAGTCCTCGGGGTCGGCGGCCCCGCCGGGGAAGGCGACCTGTCCGGGGTGGGAGCCGAGGGTGTCGGCGCGGCGCAGCAGGAGCAGGTCGGGGCCCCGGTGGCCCTCGCCGAACAGCATGAGCACGGAGGCCGCGCGGCCGGTGAAGGCGGGCGGTTTCGGGTAGTTGAGGAAGGTGTCGGCGTCGGCGTCCACCGCGGCGGCGGCCAGGCCGCGCATCCACTCGGGCAGCTCGTCGAGGTCGTCGACCAGCCGCTCGGGGGCCCGGCCGGGGGCGAGGCCCGCGACGCGGTCGGCGTCGTGGCCGGTGACGGGGTCGGCGTCGCGGCCGGTGTCCCGGTCGGTGCCGCGGTCGGTCGTCCGGTCGGTCATCCGACCACCTCGCGCACCTGGTCGACGCTGGTGAACACGAGCGGGTCGGTCACCGGGGTGATGGAGCCGTCCGCGCCGACCAGGAAGCTGGCGGGCAGCGCGGGCGGGACCTTGAAGGTCTTGAGCAGCGCCTCGGAGTCGTCGACCAGCGACGGCAGGTGCACGCCGATCCGGGAGAGCAGGTCGAGGCCGTCCGCCTCGCCGCTCTTGACCTGGACGCCGAGCACCGGGATCGCGCCGGGGCGCTGGGAGTAGTCGTCCAGCACGCGCAGCTCCTCGCGGCAGGGCGCGCACCAGGACGCCCAGAAGTTGACCAGCACCCGGCCGGACAGGGCGGTCGCGGCGTCGACCCGCTCACCGTCGCCCAGGCACACGGCGGTGACGCCGCGCAGCGCCTCGGGGCCCGCGCTCGTGCCCGCGGGGCCGGGGCTCGCGCTCGGGGAAGCGGGGCTCGCCGGGTTTCCCGAGAACTGGTCGCACGGCCGCAGCGCGGCCTTGTTGCGCGCCACGCCCAGGTCGGCGCGCTGGGACGTGTCGCGCTGGGGCTGGGGGATCACCGGGTTCGCCGGATCCCCGCCCCTCGGCCACAGGGCGACCACGCCCGCGACCGCGAGCACCAGCACGACCACCGACCACCGCGCCGCCCCGCTCACCCGAGCCGCTCCCCCGCCCGCACCCGCTCGGCCAACCCGATCAGGTGCTCCGCCTCGTCGCCCTTCACCAGCTTGGCGGCGCGGACGGGATCGGTGGGCCCCGTCCCGAAGGACGGGCACTGGGGCGCGAGCAGGCAGGCGCCGCACGCGGGCGTCCTGGCGTGGCACACCCGGCGCCCGTGGAAGATCGTCCGGTGGGAGAGCAGGGTCCAGTCCTTGCGCTCCACCAGCGCGCCGACGGCGTGCTCGACCTTGACCGGGTCCTCCTCGGTGGTCCAGCCCCAGCGGCGGACCAGCCGCCCGAAGTGCGTGTCGACGGTGATCCCCGGCACGCCGAACGCGTCGCCGAGCACCACGTTCGCGGTCTTGCGGCCGACGCCGGGCAGCTTCACCAGTTCGGCCTGGTCGCCGGGCACCTCGCCGTCGTGCCGCTCCACGATCTCGGCGGCCAGCCCGGAGATCGCGGCGGCCTTGTTGCGGTAGAAGCCGGTCGGCCGGATCAGCTCCTCCAGCTCGGTCCGGTCGGCGGCGGCGTACTCCTCGGCCGAGCGGTAGCGCGCGAACAGCGCCGGCGTGACCTGGTTCACGCGCTTGTCGGTGCACTGGGCGGACAGGACGACCGCGACGAGCAGCTCCAGCGGGGTGGTGAAGTCCAGCTCGCAGTGCGCGTCCGGGTAGCCGACGCCGAGGACCCGCACCGTCCGGCGGGCCCTGCGGACGAGTCCCAACCGGGTTTCCGGTCGTGCTCCGCCCCGCGCGCCACCCACCATGCCAAAAGGCTACCGGTGGCGCGGACCACCCTCGCGCCGCGGCGGGAGAGGTCACACGCGGTGCGCCGCCGTCCGCTTCCGCCCCGGCTGTCCGCTTCCCGCTCGGCGGTGCGTCACCGGCCCGGCACGGACGGTGGCGCGGGCGCGATCGGGCACCCGCGGGCAACCCCGGACCGGTCCCGGACGTCCATTTCTTCGCACGCGCGCCACGCGCGCGAAGAGACCCCTGCCAGTGCGCCCGAAAACGGGATGCGCAAGGATCGGAGCCATCATGACTGCCTGGTTCGTCATCGCCGTTCCGATCGTGATCATGTTCTTCGCGCTCTTCATGGAGCGCGTCGAAGCCCGCCTGCGGCACGTCGCCGTGCAGGAGGACGAGGTCGAGGAGTTCCTCGAGTCCGCGCGCCCCGACGAGGTCAAGGCGCTCTACGGGCACGGCATCGGCCGCGCGCTGGAGCTGTTCCGCCTGCGCCGGTTCGGCGGTCGCTCGAAGAACCTCCGGTCGCGCCCCCGCCGCTAGGGCGGGCACCAGCGTTGATCAGGCCCAACGGGGCTCCCCCCGGTGGGCCGCATCGCGCTGTCCGGACTGTGCCGACGGCGCGCCCGAAAGGCGATCCCGACCACAGCCCTTAGACTGCACTCAGTGATCGACGGCAGGCGCTGATCCGCCAGAAGGCGGAACGCGCTCGACCACGCCGTCGCGTCTCGACAGGAGGGACGAGGTGGACGAGACCCTGGCCCGCGCGGGCATCTTCCAGGGGGTTGAACCGGCGGCAGCGGAGGCACTGGCGCAGACGCTGGAGTCCGTTGAATTCCCGCGCGGCCACGTGATCTTCGCGGAGGGCGAACCGGGCGACCGGCTTTACATCATCCAATCCGGAAAGGTGAAGATCGGGCGCAAGTCGCCGGACGGTCGGGAGAACCTGCTCGGGATCTTCGGACCGTCGGACATGTTCGGCGAGCTGTCGATCTTCGACCCCGGTCCGCGCACGTCCACCGCGACGACGGTGACCGAGGTGCGCGCGGTCAGCATGGACCGCCCGGCGCTGCGGCAGTGGATCTCGAACCGGCCGGAGATCGCGGAGCAGCTGCTCCGCGCGCTGGCGCGCAGGCTGCGCCGGACGAACTCCATGCTGGCCGACCTGATCTTCACGGACGTGCCCGGCCGCGTGGCGAAGGCGCTGCTCCAGCTCGCCCAGCGGTTCGGCAGCCAGGAGGCGGGGCTGCTGCGGGTGACGCACGACCTGACGCAGGAGGAGATCGCCCAGTTCGTGGGCGCCTCGCGCGAGACGGTCAACAAGGCCCTGGCGGACTTCGCCCACCGGGGTTGGCTGCGCCTGGAGGGCAAGAGCGTGCTGATCCTGGACCCGGAGCGGCTCGCGCGCCGAGCCCGGTAGTCCAGCGCGCCCCGGTGTCGACGGGGTTCTCGGAAAACGACCCGCGTCGGGGCCGACCCCGCGGCGGAGCACTCCCGAGGTGAGGCGCGCCCCGCTTCCGACCGCGGCGGACCAGGTGTCCGCGTGGCGGGAAGCGGGGCGCTCCGCCGGTCGACGCGGGCGCGCGGACAGTTCGTGCGCCGCACGGACGGGTGAACACGATCAGCTCGACGGCGGCCTGCCGGTGGTTCCGACCACCAGGAGGCGGCCGTCGTGCTCGTCGTGGAGCTTTTCCGGACCGCGCGCAGCCGACAGGCGGTAGAGCGAGTACGGCCGGAGCGAGTACGGCCGGAGCAAGAACGACCGAACGGGGACAGCGGAGCCGGGCGCCGCCCCCGACGCGGCGCTCCGGCCCCGCTGCTCTCGCGGCCCATCCCCCGACAGACCGCGTCTCCGCTTCCGGCGCCCGCAGGCCCCGACCCTCGTGGCACCGGACTGGAGTACCTGGGTACCCGCGGGTCCGGCCTGCTGAAACCGGGTTCGCGCGGGTTCGTGCGCACACCTTCGCACGGCCCCCACCCCGCGCCTCAAGGGCGTTCACCCTCGGGGAATGCCGGTTCAGCCCCTCCACCTCGCGTTTTCACCCGTTCATCGCAGCGGTGCGCCCGGATCGGGTCCGGCGCCCCCGGCCGCTGCGCCGTTCGGGTCTCCGGGACGGGGCGAACGGGAGAACAGCGGGCAAAAAAATTGGTACTCGCGTACCAGGTCTGCATACTGGCACGCATGTCCCACTCCGCCCGGCTCTCCGACTACCGCGCCGCCCTCACCACGCCCGCGATGCGCGGCCCCGTCGTCGCGGGCCTGTTCGCCAGGCTGCCGATCGCGATGATCGGCTTCGCGCTGCTGCTCTACGTCCAGCGGGCCAGCGGCTCCTACGGCACGGCGGGGCTGGTGTCGGCCTCGGCGCTGATCGGCGTCGCGCTGGGCGCGATCGCGCAGGGCAGGCTGATGGACCGGTTCGGGCCGAGCAGGCCGCTGCTGGGCGTCACCGCGCTGTTCGCGCTGGCCGCGACCGGCGCGGTCGCGGCGGTGGAAAGCGGCGCGACCGTGGTCGTGCTGGCGCCGCTGGCGTTCGCGGTCGGGTTCACCGAGCCGATGGCCGGGTCGGCGTCGCGGGCGCTGTGGACGAGCATCGTGCCCGCCGGGCCGCTGCGCGACGCGGGCATCGCCTACGAGGCGATCAGCATGGAGGTCTTCTTCATCCTCGGGCCGGGGCTGGCGGGCGTGCTGGTCACGGCGGCGTGGCCGGGCACCGGGTTCGTGGTGGGCGCGGCGATGATGGTGGTCGGCGCGCTGTGGTTCGCCTGCACGCCGACCGTGCGCGGGCGGCGGCCGGAACCCGTCCAGGGCGGCGGGCTGCTCGGCGCGCTGGCCTCGCCGGGGATGCGGACCGTGGCGCTCGCGGCGCTCGGGTTCGGGCTGTCGATCGGGTTCATCGAGGTGGCGGTGCCCGCGGCGGCCGACGCGGCCGGGCACAAGGGGGTCGGCGGGCTGCTGCTGAGCCTGTGGTCGGTCAGCTCGGTGCTGTTCGGGGTGCTGTACTCGCTGCGCCCGCTGCCGCGCCCCATGCACCTGCGGCTGCCGGTGCTGCTGGGCGGGTTCTCGCTGCTCGCGGCGCTGCTGGCGATCCCGACGACGCTCGTCGGGCTCGCGGTGGCGCTGTTCGTGGTCGGCTCGCTGATCACCCCGCAGTCCACCGCGCACTCCGCGGCGATCGAGCAGGTCGCGCCCGAGGGCACGGCGGCCGAGGCGTTCGGGTGGGTGGTCACGGCGGTGACGCTGGGGCTGGCCGCCGGGCAGGGGCTCGCCGGGCAGATCGTGGAGGCTCGCGGGACGTCCACGGCGTTCCTGGCGGCTGCCGCGTCCGGGTTGGCGGTCGCGCTGGTGGTCTGGTTGCTGCGCGGGACGGTCGCGGCGGGCGCGCCCGGCGTTCCCGCGGGCGCCGCTGTCCCCCAGGAGGAGGACGCCGGGCTCGTCGGGCGCTGAACCGGGCCGGAAGTGTCGGGGGTGCTCGCTAGCTTCCGGGGATGGACCTCACCGCCACCACCTCGGAACTCGCCTCCGCCGTCGCCGACGTCGCCCGCCTGCTGCCCGGTCGCGTGCTCGACCCCGTGCTGGCGGGCGTCGTGCTGCGGGCCGGGCCGGGCGGGGTGGAGCTGTCGGGCAGCGACCGGGAGCGGTCGCTGCGGCTGAGCCGGGCGGCCACCACGCACTCCGAGGGGGCCGCGCTGGTGCCCGCGAAGCCGCTGGCCGAGACGCTGCGGGCACTGGAGTCCCCGCAGGTGCGGCTGGTGGTGGAGGGGGCGCGGCTGGCCGTGCGCACGGGGGCGGCGAGGTTCGCGCTGCCGCTGCTGGAGCTGGGCGACCACCCAGGGGTCCCGGAGCTGCCGCCGGTCGCCGGTTCCGCGCCCGCCGGGGCGTTCGCCTCGGCGCTGGCGGCGGTGGCCACCGCGGCGTCCAGGGACGACGCGCTGCCGGTGTTCACGGGCGTGCGGGTGCACGCGGCCGGGGACCGGCTGGAGCTGATCACCTCGGACCGGTACCGGCTGGGGTTCGCGTCGGTGCCGTGGGCGGGCGGGGAGCTGGACGCGCTGGCCCCGGCGGTGCAGCTGGCCGAGGTGGCGAAGCAGGCCGCGCGGGACGAGCGGGTGGAGCTGCGCGCCGACGCGGACCGGCTGGCGCTGGCCTGGGGCGGGGGGAGCGCGAGCACGGCGCTGCTGGCCGCGCCGTTCCCGGACGAGCGGGCGCGGAAGCTGCTGGCCGCCGAGGGCGAGTGCACGGTGGTGCTGGAGGCGGACGAGCTGGCCGGGGCGGTGCGCCGGGCCGCGCCGTACTCGGGGGCGAACGGGGCCGTGCAGCTGGCGGCCGAGGACGGGGAGCTGCGGGTGCGGGGCAGCGACCCGCAGGCCGGGGAGTCGAGCGAGTCGGTGAAGGCGTCGGTGAGCGGCGGACTGCTGACCAGGAGCTTCCAGATCCGGTACCTGTCGGACGCGCTGCGGGCGTTCGCGGGGCGGCGGGTGGAGCTGCGGGTGCAGTCGGGGCTGCGGTCGACCGTGCTGACGGCCGAGGAGGACGCGAGCGGGGTGCGGTTGACGTACCTCGTGGTGCCGCTGCGGACGCCCTGAGCGGGACGGGCCGCGACCTGGGGCGGCGGGGGCCGGACGGGTCTTCCCGTTCGGCCGTTCGGCGCGCCCCGGAGCGGGTGGCGTGCGGCCGGTTCGGGTTCGGGGAGGCCGTGGGATGTCGTTCAAGAGGACGAGCCGAGGACCGACGACTCCGGGGTCCGGGTCCAGTTCGCCACCTACCGCGACCCGGCGGGCAAGACGGTCATGCGGGTGCTCCACAGCCAGCACCCCGGCACCACCGACGACCTGCCGGACGCGGCGTTCGCCGTGCCCGTGCTGGGTCTGGTGGTCACCCGGGGGTTCCTGCCCGCCCAGTGCCGGGTCACTCGGTGATGGTCGTCCTGAGCAGCAGCGCGGTGGTGGACATCCCGGCCTCGTCGGGCTTCTTCTCCAGGAGCACCTGGCCGGTGAACATCTGGCCGTTCACGCCCGCCGCCGTGCCCATGACGAACTTCAGGTCGTCGAAGTTCGACTGGCCCGCGTAGCCGGGCAGGCTCATCACGTCGTACGCGGTGACCTTGCCGGGGTTCTGCTCGAGCTGGTACTTGACGTAGCCCTGCATGTCGAGGGCGTTGTAGACGGTCACGACGACGGCCATGACCACCTTGCCGTCCAACTGGTAGTGGGCCTCCTGGACGGGGTACCCGGCCTTGTTGAGCTCGGTCGGGGTCTGCTTGCAGGTGGGGGTTCCCGACTTGCCCAGCACGTGCATCGTCATCAACGACAGCATGTCGGCGTCCACCCGACCGCAGACGTCGATCTCGGTGAGCGCGCTGTTCGACGCGCTGGCCTTGCCGGACGTGCTGGGCTTGGCGGACGTGCTGGGCTTGGCGGAGGCGCTCGGGCTGGCGGGGACGCTGACGTCGGGCGCGGCCACGGGCTTGCCCTGCTCCACGGTGGTGCACCCGGTGAGCAGCGCGGTCGTGGCGGTGAGCGCGGTGAGCAGCGCCCGTCTGATCGTCATGGTGGTCCCCCCTGGTCGGCGGGCAGGACGGTACCCAGTCCGCGCGCGCCACCGCCCCGGAAACGGGGAATCCGCCGAGTGGGCTGCCCCACGGGCCCGGCTCGGCAACAGGCCGGGTCAGCAGGCCGGGTCAGCGGCGCAGGTGCTCCAGCTGGGCGCGCACCGACCACTCCGCCGCGGGCCACAGGGCGCGGTCCACGTCCGCGTACACCACCTCCACCACCTGCCGCGCCGTCGCGCCCGGCCCCAGTGCCTCCAGGGCCGCCACCACCTGGGCCAGGCGCTGCTCGCGGTGCGCCAGGTAGCGCCGGGCCGCCTCCGCCGCGTCGGGCAGCTCGGGGCCGTGGCCGGGGAGCACGGTGGTGCCCGGCGGCAGGTCCGCCAGCACGCGCAGCGACTCCAGGTAGTCCCCCAGCCGCCCGTCCGGGTGAGCCACGATGGTGGTGCCCCGGCCGAGGATCGTGTCGCCGGTCAGCACGGCGCCGCCCACCAGGAAGCACAGCGAGTCCGAGGTGTGGCCCGGCGTGCCCACCACCCGGATCTCCAGGCCGGCCGCCGCCACGACGTCGCCGTGCGCCAGGCCCTCGTCACCCAGGCGCAGCGCCGGGTCCAGCGCCCGCACCGGGGCGCCGACGCGCTCGCCGAACTCGCGCGCGCCCTCCGCGTGGTCCGGGTGGCCGTGCGTGAGCAGCACCTGCGCCACCGGGCCGAAGCCCGCCGCGCGCGCCAGGTGCGCCTCGTCGCTCGGGCCGGGGTCGACCACGACGCAGGACTCCTCGCCCGGCGCGCGCAGCACCCACGTGTTCGTGCCGTCCAGGGTCATCACGGACGGGTTGTCCGCCAGCAGGACCGCCGCCTCCGGCGTGACCGGCCGCAGGACCCCGTACGCGGGGTGCTCGAACCGCTCCCCCTCGGCGGGCCGCCCGCTCACGGCAGCACCACCCGCACCACGTCGCCGTCCCGCACCAGCTTCGGGATCACCCGGTCCACCTCCCGCTCGACGGCCAGCACCTCGGCGACCGTCCCCAGCTCGGCCAGGTCCGCCAGCGCCACCCAGGTGGGCGGCAGCAGCAGCCTGCGGCCCCCCTCCCAGTCGGCGATGGCCTCGGACGGCCGCTGCCACACCGCGTCGGACGCCTCGCTGGTCACCCCGTCCGCCAGCTGCCCGTCCGGCAGGGCGGCGGTGAAGAACCGGGTGTCGTAGCGGCGCGGCTCCTCCACCGGGGTCACCCAGTTCGCCCACGGCCGCAGCAGGTCGGCGCGCAGCACCAGGCGCGCCCCGGCCAGGAACGCCGCCAGGGACAGCTCCCTGCGCTCCAGCGCCCGCCGCTCGGCGAAGTACGCGCTCGCGTCCGCGACGACCTCCGAGGCCGACGGTCCGGCCAGCAGCACCCCGGACTCCTCGAAGGTCTCCCGCACGGCCGCGCACACCAGCGCGCGGGCCACCTCCTCGCCGCACCCGAAGCGCCCGGCCCACCACGACGGCGGCGGCCCGGCCCACTCCACGGAGGTGTCCGCGTCGCGCGGGTCGACCCCACCGCCGGGGAACACCGTCATGCCGCCCGCGAAGGCCATGCCGAGCACCCGGCGCTGCAGGAACACCTCCAGACCGCGCTCGCCGTCGCGGACCAGCAGCACCGACGCCGCGTCCCTGGTGGGGGCGGGCGGGTCCGGCGTGGTCGCGGGGAGCGCGCCGGAGGGCAGGACGAGTTCCTCGGGGAGTTCTCGCACGACCGCGAGCGTACGGCCGATCACGCCCCGCGACACCGGGCAGGATGGGAATCGTGGAGATGAAGGGGAAGGGCTGTCTGGTCAACCTCGCCGCGCTCGTCGCGGGCGCCTTCGGCGGGGTGGCGCTGACCGCGGTGACGGGCGTGCTGCTGTTCATGCCCTCGACCGACGTGATCAGCAGCAAGCCGACCGAGGGGGACAAGCCGGGGATCTACGTGAAGGAGAGCACCCGGTTCTTCGGGGGCACCACGCACGAGGTGTGGCTGGGCTGCGTGGAGCGGGCGCACGTGATCGAGGTTCCCACCGGGTGGGAACCGATCCCCGAGGTCGAGTACACCGGGACCGGGCTCGACCTGGTCTTCCCGGACGGGGGCCGGATCTCGGTCCCCGAGGCCAAGTACGCCGGGGACTACTGCTAGCGGGAGGTCTGGTGACGGTGGTGGCTGAACGACTGCGGGTGGGGCTGGTCGGCGCGGGTCCGTGGGCGAGGGCGGTGCACGCGCCGGGGCTGGCCGCGCACCCCGGCGTGGAGCTGGTGTCGGTGTGGGGGCGGCGGCACGACGTGGCCGCCGGGCTGGCGGACGAGCACGGCGCGGTGGCCGTGCGCGAGGTGGACGAGCTGCTGGACCGGGTGGACGCGGTCGCGTTCGCGGTGCCGCCCGAGGTGCAGGCGCCGATCGCGGTCGCGGCGGCCGGGCGGGGCAGGCACCTGGTGCTGGAGAAGCCGGTCGCCGACTCGGTCGAGGGCGCGCGGGAGCTGGTGGACGCGGTCGACGAGGCCGGGGTGGCCGCGCTGGTGATGCTGACCAGGCGGTTCGCGCCGGAGACGCGGGAGCAGCTCGTGGACTGGCGGGACCTGGGCGGCTGGACCGGCGGCGCGGCGCGCTGGGTCGGCGGCGGGCTGCTGGGCGGGCCGTACTCGGCGTCGCCGTGGCGGCACGAGCGGGGCGCTCTGGACGACGTCGGGCCGCACGCGTTCGACCTGCTGGACGCGGCGCTGGGCCCGATCACCGGGGTGCGGGCGGCGAGCTGTTCGGGCGGGCTGTGGCAGGTGCTGCTGGAGCACGCGTCGGGCGCGGTGAGCAGCGCGGCGCTGGGCATGTCGGTGCCGGTGTCGCCGGGCGTGGCCGAGCTGGAGGTGTTCGGCGCGCACGGCAGGCGGGTGCTGGCAGGGCGCGGGTCGACGGCGCGGGACTGCTACGCGGCGCTGCTGGACGACCTGGTCGGCATGGTGGCGTCGGGCGCGGTGCGGCACCCGTGCGACGTGCGCAGGGGGCTGCACCTGCAGCGGGTGATCGCCGAGGTGAGGGCGCTGGCGTGAGCTCGGTGGACGGGTTAGCCCGGTACGCGGCGGGCCTGGCCTGCGCGGCGCGGGGCGCGTGGCGGGAGGCCGAGGCGCACCACGCGGGCGCGCTGGCGGTGTGGGGGCGGGACGCGCCGCGCGGCGGGCGGGCCGCGGCGGTGGACCGGGGCCTGGTCGAGCGGGCGCGGGACGAGGCGGACGCCTGCGCGACCGCCGCCGAGGTCGCCGTCGAGCTGCACCGGCTGGTGCCCGCCGTGCACCGGCGCGGGGCGGCGCTGCTGGCCGCGTCGGGGGTCCGGTCGCCGCACGTGCGGGTGCTGGCCGACCTGGCGAGCCTGCTGGCGGGCGGTCCGGCGCCGCTGGGGGTGGTGCGCGCGCTGCACCGCCGCACGCCGGGCCTGGTCGCCGCGCTGACCGACCGGGAGTGGCTGGTGGTGGGCGAGGACGTGCGGGCGACGCCGAGGTGCGCGGAGTTCCTGCGCGCGGTGAACGCGGCGCACGCCGAGGTGGTGGAGGGGTTGTGGCCGGACCCGCCGGTGGTCGAGCTGGTGGTGGAGCACCCGATGGCCGCCGCGCGCACCGGGCCTTCGCCGCAGGCCAGGCTGTTCGACCTGCTGCGGGCGCTGCGCTGGCAGCGCGCGGACGCGCACCACGCGGCCGTGCGCCAGGCAGCCGTGCGCCAGGCAGCCGCGCACAGGACGGCCGTGCACCCGGCAGCGGGGCGCCGCTCGGCGAGCGAGGACGAGCGGGTGACGGACCTGGCCGCGTCGACGCCCTACCGGCGGCTCGACCGGGCGCGCAGGGCCGCGCTGGTGACCGACCTCCGGGGCCTGGCTGACTAGGCCCCGGAGGCGCGGGTCAGGAGAACTTGCCGTTGTTGGGCTTGGGCACGCCGTTGACGTACTCCGCCCCACCCGGCCAGGTCTGCTGCTCCCGCTGGGCCAGTTCCTCGTGCAGCTGCTGGAGCAGTGCCCGCTCGCGGTCGCTCAGCTTGGCGTCCACGGTCGGCGGCAGGTTGACCGAGGCGGGCGCCTGCCCGTCGGCCAGCGCCGCCTGGAGCGCCGCCAGGTCCTCCGGGTTGAGCTCCATCGTCACCTCGGCGCGCGAGAACGGGGAGTCCTCGGGCAGGGAGGGCGGCGGGGCGACCGGGGGCGCCACCGGGACCACCGGAGGGGGCGCGGGCGGCGCCTTCGGGGCAGGCGGGGGCGCCACCGGCGGTGGAGGCGGGGGCGGCGGCGGGGCCTGCTGCTTGGGCGCCGCGGGCGGGGCCGGTTCCTCCTTCTGGGCCTGGTCGCGCGCGGCGGTGCGCTTGACCGGCTTCGGGGGGAACGGCTGGATCGCCTCGAACGCCTCGTCGCGGCCACGTCGGGACTTGGTCGAGCCGGTCTGGTTGTCGTCGGCAGGCACCGGTTCCGGCTCGATGACCGGTGCCTTGTCCCGGACCTCGCCGTCGAACCAGGCGGCGTTGTCCGGCGCCTCGCCCTTGGCGCCGAGCGGCGCCGAGGGGAAGTAGACCTCGCGCGAGGACGACGACGCCGCGGCGTGGTACTCGTTCATCGGCTTGCCGACGGTGAGCACCTCCACCGAGGCCCGGATGCCCGCCTTCCGCAGCACCGCGTCCAACCGGTACGCGGTGGCGGTCGGGAAGCCCTTGGGGCCGATGTCCACCAGGACCACGCGCTGCGGCAGCGGCCCCGGTGTCGCGCCCGCCGGGCTGGAGCGCCACGTGCAGCGCACCGAGCGCACGTCGGGCAGCGCCGACGCGGTCCGGCCCAGCACGTCGGCCAGGTCCTTCGTCGGGTCCGAGTCGGCCGTGAACCGGTGCCTGATGTGCGGCAACGTCTCCACGGCCAGCAACCGGTCGGCCAGCAGCGGGTCCGAGCGGACCTCGCCCAGCAGCGCGGCCAGCTCCTCGCGCTCCTCGGCCTTGACCGGGATGCGCCCGGCGATCAGGCAGCCGACCACGTGGTCGACCGCGCGGTCCAGCTCCGAGACCGCCAGCATCTCCCGCGCCTGGGCGAGCGCGTCGTCGTCAACGCGGCCCGCCAGCGCCAACAGGAGGTCGTGCAGGCGGACGGGCAGTCCCGTTCCGTCTTGCGCCACGCCTGTTCTCCTTCCGGCCCGCTCCGCAGCGGCGACCATCAGACGGTCACCAGGTGTCCGTCGTCCTCGGCGCCGGTGCACACCAGCTCCGAGGACGCCAACGCCGCCCGGTGGTAGGGCGGCGGTTCGAGCCCGGCGGGCAGGACCTCCACGCAGGGGTCGTGCTCGCCGAGCGCCCGCAGCACGCGCTGCAGCTCGCCCGCGAGGCGCGCGCAGCCGGACGTGGCGGTGACCAGGATGACCCGGTTGGTCCTCCCGTTCTTGCCGCCGACCCGGCGCCAGGCGGAGCGGACCTCGCCGACCCCCGGCCTGCCGCGCAGGGTCGCGCCGAGCACGACCGTCGCCGAGTCGCCCATCGCCGCCCGGTCGGGCGACTCCGGGGTGAAGGCGAAGTCGGTCTCGGGCAGCTCGTCCAGCGCCCGGATGGAGCTCGTGGCCGCGCGGTCCGCGCCGTGCGGCACCAGGGCGCTCTCCAGCAGCCGCTGCTCGTGGTCGGTCAGGCCGATCCGGTCGTGCAGCAGGGTGCGGGGCAGGGTGCGGGCCAGGACGGACACGGCGTCGGTCGCGGCCCAGTCCCGGAACCGCCACATGACGTCGTCGGGGAGCCTCCCCGACAACCTCAGCAGCAGCTCGTGCAGCGTGTCCGACATCTCACTCCCGGATCTCGACGACCAGCTCGACCTCGACGGGGGCGCCCAGCGGCAGCTCGGCCACCCCGACCGCGGACCTGGCGTGCGCGCCCGCGTCGCCGAAGACCTCGCCGAGGAACTCGGAGGCGCCGTTGACGACGGCGGGCTGCCCGGTGAAGCCGTCGGCGGAGGCGACGAAGCCGACCACCTTGACGACGCGGGCCACCGAGTCGATCCCGACGAGGGCGTGCACGGCGGCGAGCGCGTTGAGCGCGCAGGTCCGGGCGTGGGCCTTGGCCTCCTCGGGGCTCACCTCGGCGCCGACCTTGCCGGTGGCGGCGAGCGCGCCGTCGACGAACGGCAGCTGGCCGGAGGTGAACACGAGCGAGCCGGTGCGCACGGCGGGCACGTAGGCGGCCACCGGGGCGGCCACCTCCGGCAGCCGGGCGCCCAGCTCGGCGAGGCGGTCGGTCCAGGTCACGACTTGGGCCGCTTCAGGTAGGCGACGTGCTGCTCGCCGGTCGGGCCCGTCAGCACGCTGACCAGCTCCCAGCCGTCCTCGCCCCACTGGTCAAGGATCTGCTTGGTGGCGTGGGTCAACAGGGGAACTGTGGCGTACTCCCACTTCTGCATGACGGGAGCCTAGCCGCCGCGGCGGTCCCGGCGCGCCCGAGACCGGGGGTCGGCGGCGGGGGGAGCGGGGTGCGGCGGGTGGAGCAGCGGGCGGGCGCGCGGGCGTCGGCGGGCGGTCCGCTGATCGTCCGCGCGGCGGCGCGGCGCGGGGGTCCGCCGGTGACGCGGGGGTTGCGCTGGGGCTTTGCCGTCCGGGTGATCGCGGGCCGCGCGCCGCCGGGTCGGCGGGGCGGTGGCGCGGTGATCGGCTCCGGGGGCCGCGGCGGCTTCCCGAACGATCTTCGTTTTGCTCTCGCAACGGCCGCCGGGTCGCGCGTCGCCCCCACCGATCCGCGCGCACCGCCCGCAGGTCGGGCACCGGCGGTGACCGCACCCCACCGCGGACGCACGGTTGACGCGAACGCGGGACGCCCGTCCGGGGGATGGCGTGGCTGTCCGGAATGGCGGACCCCGGCTCCCCCGATCGGCGGCGCGCCCCCTCGGCGCTGCCCGACCGTCCGGGTCACGTGCCCCTTCCGCCGTTCCGCACCCCCTGCGCGCGGGGCTACCTTGATCGGTGTGGAGACCTGGCGGGTCGTGGCCACCGGCGCCTTCATCGTCGGCGGGCTGGTGCTGGTGCTGGTCGGCATGGCGCAGGTGCGCGACCGCGTCAGACGGCGCTCGGAGCGGGACGCCAAGCACGCGCAGGTGCTGCGCGCGGCGCTGGTCGGGCTGGTCGCGGTGGCGGCCGTCGCGCTGCTGATCGCGCTCTGGCTGCCGTCCACGGTGGCCTGGGCGCTGGTCGCCGCGACCGCGCTGGCGATCGTCTTCCTGACCACCGCCGACTGAGCGCCGGAGCCCGCTCCTCGGGCGCGCCCCGGCCGACCGCGGACCACCGCCGACCGAGCACCGGCCGACCGCCCCTGACCGACCCCCTGGCCGACCCGGCCACCACCCGACCGACCACCGCCGACCGACCGGTCCGGGGCGGACGATCACGGGAGTGATCTCGATCGGTGATCGCGCACCGCCCGGCGGAGTGGCGGGGAGCGCGCATAGGCTGATCCGGTGACCGGCTGGACCGACGAACTCTCCCGCGCGCGGCTGCACGTCGTGACCGGCAAGGGCGGGACCGGGAAGACCACCGTCGCCGCGGCGCTCGCGCTGGCGCTGGCGACCGGGGGTCGCCGGGTGCTGCTCGTCGAGGTGGAGAACCGCCAGGGCCTCGCCCAGCTGTTCGACCGCCCGCCGCTGCCCTACTCCGAGGAGCGGATCGCGTCCGCGCCGGGCGGCGGGGAGGTGCGGGCGCTCGCGGTGGACCCCGAGGCCGCGCTGCTGGAGTACCTGGCCATGTTCTACAACCTGGGCTTCGCCGGGCGGACGCTGCGCCGGATGGGCGCGATCGAGTTCGCCACCACGCTCGCGCCGGGCCTGCGGGACGTGCTGCTCACCGGCAAGGTCAAGGAGTGCGTGCGCCGGGTCGGCAGGTCCGGCCGCCACGAGTACGACGCCGTGGTGCTGGACGCGCCGCCGACCGGCCGGGTGGTGCGGTTCCTGGACGTGACCCGCGCGATGGCCGACCTGGCGAAGGTCGGGCCGATCAAGGGGCAGAGCGAGGGCGTGGTCGCGCTGCTGCACTCCGGCGACACCGCCGTGCACCTGGTGTCGCTGCTGGAGGAGATGCCGGTGCGCGAGACGCTGGACGCGGTGGCCGAGCTGGACGGCGCCGACCTGCGGCCGGGCGCGGTGTTCGTGAACCGGGCGCGCCCGCACCGGCTGCCCCCGGACGCGGTGCTCAAGGCCGCCGAGGGCGGGGTCGACCCGGCCGGGCTGCGGGAGGGGCTCGCGGAGGCCGGGCTGGACGTGCCCGACGAGGACCTGGCCGGGCTGGTCGAGCAGACCGCCGACCACGCGCAGCGGGTGCTGGCCGAGGCGCGCGCGAAGGACAAGCTCGCGGAGGCGGACCTGCCGACGTTGGAGCTGCCCGAGCTGACCGGGGGCGTGGACGTGGCCGCCCTCTACGAGCTGGCCGAGTCGCTGGTCGAGCGGGGGGTGCGGTGAACGGGCTGGACGTGGACGCGCTGCTGGACGACCCGGCGACCAGGGTGCTGGTGTGCTGCGGGTCCGGCGGCGTGGGCAAGACCACCACGGCGGCGGCGCTGGCGCTGCGAGCCGCCGAGCGCGGCAGGCGCGCGGTGGTGCTCACCATCGACCCGGCGCGCAGGCTGGCCCAGTCGCTGGGGCTGCGCGAGCTGGACAACTCGCCGAGGCCGGTGGTCGTCGAGGGCTTCGAGCCCGACGGCGAGCTGCACGCGATGATGCTGGACATGCGCCGCACGTTCGACGACATGGTGCTGGCGCACGCGGGCCGGGAGCGGGCCCAGCAGATCCTGGCCAACCCCTTCTACCAGACGATCTCCACCTCGTTCTCCGGCACGCAGGAGTACATGGCGATGGAGAAGCTGGGCCAGCTCGTGGCGCGCGACGAGTGGGACCTGGTGGTGGTGGACACCCCGCCGAGCCGGTCGGCGCTGGACTTCCTGGACGCGCCGCAGCGGCTGTCGACGGTGCTCGACGGCAAGCTGATCAAGATGCTGTCGGCGCCCGCGCGCGCGGGCGGCCGGGGCATCATGAAGATCGTCGGAACCGGGTTCACCCTGTTCACGAAGGCCGTGTCGACGATCGTCGGCGGTCAGCTGCTCCAGGACGCGTCCACGTTCGTGCAAGCGTTCGACAGCATGTTCGGCGGCTTCCGGCAGCGCGCCCAGGCGACCTACGAGCTGCTGCGCTCACCGGGGACGGAGTTCCTGGTGGTCGCGGCGGCCGAACCGGACGCGCTGCGGGAGGCCAGCTACTTCGTGGAGCGGCTCTCCGCCGAGGAGATGCCGCTGGCCGGGCTGGTGGCGAACCGGACCCACCCGGTGCTGGCCGGTCTGGCCCCGGCGGGCGCCGAGGCCGCCGCGGACCGGCTGGAGGAGCGGGCGGGCGGGCCGTCGCTGGCCTCCGCCGTCCTCCGGGTGCACTCGGACCGGGTCGCCGTCGCGGACCGCGAGAAGCGGCTGCTGGCGCGGTTCACCCGTGCGCACCCCGGTGTTCCCCTGGTCGGGGTTCCCGCCCTGCCAACCGACGTGCACGACCTGGACGGTCTGCGCGAGATCGGCCGCCGGCTGGCGGGCGAGTAGGAACCTCTGGTCGGCGCGGCGCGATCAGCCCGCTGCCGACTCCTCGTAGTGGTCCGTGCGCGCGGAGTCGAGCAGTTCGAGCCACGACGTCACGTCCGGTCGCCGCTTCAGCAGCGCCCTGCGCTCGCGCTCGGTCATCCCGCCCCACACGCCGAACTCGATCCGGTTGTCCAGCGCTTCGGCGAGGCACTCGGTGCGCACCGGGCAACCCAGGCACACGACCTTCACCTTGCGCTGTTCGGCCCCCCGGACGAAGAGCTGATCGGGCTCCCCATCACGGCACGCCGCCTTGATCCGCCAATCCCCCTGCTGCTGCATATCCCCCACCTCTGGTTCACACAGTGTCCGGTTCGAAATCCGCCACACCCCTGCCGCGGATGCCGTAGGCTCGCCACCGAAGTGGCCCGCCGTCGGCTGCTGTCCCTGGACGTTGACGGACTGTAGAGCGTTCCGGTTCCACCTCCAACCCTGGGATGCGCACCTGTTACCTGTCTTGAGTACGAGTACTCATCCCGGGTAATGGTGTTACTTGAGCCTGATCACTCGTTCCGGTCCCGGCTACGCTGATCCACGTGCGAGTCAGGAACAGCGTGCTGAAACTGCTCGGCCTGTGCGTGCTGGCGGGCGTCCTGCTGGCGGGCGCGTTGTTCCCCGCCGTCGGCGCGCTGGGCGTGGTGTCGAACCAGGCGAGCGACACCGTCGACAGCATCTCCTCGGACCTGGTGACGACCGACCCACCGCTGATCACGACGATCACGGACCGGGACGGCGCGCCGATCGCGTACCTGTACGACCAGTACCGGGTGCTGGTCCCACCGGAGGACATCTCCCCCACGATGAAGGCGGCCCTCGTCTCGGTCGAGGACCGCCGGTTCTACGAGCACCAGGGCGTGGACTGGAAGGGCACGACGCGCGCCGCGCTGACCAACCAGTTCAGCGGATCGGTCACCCAGGGTGCCTCCACGCTCACCCAGCAGTACGTGAAAAATTATCTTGTCCACGTGGTCGCGCGGAACAACAAGGTCGAACAGCAGAAGGCGCAAGAACAGACGATCGCGCGCAAAATGCGCGAGGCGCGCATCTCGTTGCAACTGGAGCGGAAACTGGGCAAGGAGGAAATCCTCGCCCGCTACTTGAACGTCGTCCCGTTCGGTTCGACGATCTACGGCATCGCCGCCGCCTCGCAGGCCTACTTCAACACCACCGCGGACAAGTTGACCGTGGCGCAGTCCGCGATGCTGGCCGGGATGGTCAACAGCCCGTCCGCGCTCGATCCCGAGGTGTTCCCGGAGAAGGCGCTGGAACGGCGCAACCAGGTGATCGACAAGATGGTCGAGAACGACAAGCTCTCGCGCGACGCGGCCTTCGAGGCCAAGCGCGAGCCGCTGGGCCTGGCCGAGCCGGTGCGCACCCCGCCCAACGGCTGCGTGGGCGCGGGCCCGGAGAACGGGTTCTTCTGCTCGTACGTCGTGGAGTACTTGGAGCGCAACGGTTTCAGCATCGAGCAGCTGAAGATCGGCGGCTACACGGTGCGCACCACGCTCGACCGCGACATCACCCAGAAGGCCAAGCGCGCGGCCGAGGGGCAGGTCGCCAAGGACACCAGCGGGATCGCCAACACGATGGCGATCGTGCGGCCGGGCAAGGAGAGCCACGAGGTCGTCGCGCTGGTCGCGAACCGCGACTACGGGCTCAAGGCCGACCAGTTCCAGACCCAGTTCGACCTGCCGAGCGGGGTGGAGAACAAGTTCGGCGCGGGATCGGTCTACAAGACCTTCACCGCCGCCGCCGCGCTGGAGAAGGGCATGGGGATCGAGAACGTCATCCCCACCCCGACGTTCTACGAGTCGCGCGTGTTCAAGGGCGGCGGGAACCGCTGCCGCAGCACCGGCGAGCCGAACACCCGCTGGTACTGCCTCGGCAACGCCTCCTCCACCTACTCCTCGCAGATGTCGCTCCAGCAGGCGCTCCAGACCTCGCCGAACACCGGGTTCGTCATCCTGGAGGAGCGCCTGGGCATGGACCCGGTGGTGGACATGGCCTCGCGGCTGGGGATGCGCGAGACGATGGCCACCAACATCTCCGGCACCCCGCCGGACCCGAGGTCCAAGCAGCGCGAGCTGCGGGTGTCGCAGAGCGAGTTCTACAAGCAGGACGGCGGGAACGCCTCGTTCACGCTCGGCCCGGCGTCGGTGAGCACGCTGGAGCTGGCGAACGTGGCGGCGACCATCATCAGCGGCGGCACCTGGTGCCCGCCGACGCCGGTGGCCGAGGTGCTCGACCGCGACGGGGAGGCCGTGCCGGTCAACGAGGCCCCGTGCGAGCAGGTGGTCAACGAGCAGCTCGCCAACGGGCTCGCGGTGGGCATGTCCAAGGACGACCAGGGCGCGGGCACGGCGGCGGTCGCGGCGCGCAACGCCAAGTGGAACCGGCCGATGCTGGGCAAGACCGGCACGACCGAGGACTACAAGTCGGCGGCGTTCATCGGGGCCACGCTCGACTACGCGGGCGCGGTGCAGACCTACAACGACGGCCCCAACCCGCAGCCGATCTGCGTGACCGGCAAGCCGAGGCTGTGCGCGAACGGCGACATCTACGGCGGCACGGTGCCCGCGCGGACCTGGTTCGACACCATGGCGCAGATCCACGAGGGGCTGCCGGTGCGGCAGCTGCCGAAGGTGGAGCCGCGCTACCTCAAGGGCGGCGACGAGATCCGGGTGCCGGACGTGGTGGGCAAGAGCGTCAACGACGCCACCAGGGTGCTCCAGGAGGCCGGGTACAAGGTGACCCAGCAGAGCCGGAACTCCGCGCAGGCCAAGGGGACCGTGGTGAGCCAGACGCCGCGCGGCAGCGCCCTGCAGGGCACGCTGATCACGCTGCTGGTGAGCACCGGCTACGTGCCGCCGCCCGCGCCGACCCAGCAGTCGCCGCAGCAGCCGCCCACCCAGGGGCAGCCCGAGCAGCCCAGCCAGCCGACCCAGCCCGGCGGTCAACCGGGCGGCGGGACACCGGGGACGCCGGGGCAGCCGGGCGGACCGACCAGGCCGACCAGACCGACCCGCTGAGCGAGGTCGACCGACGGGAGGAGCGGCGCCGCGAGATCCTCGCGGCGCCGCTCCTCCGCTCGTGGGGCGGGAATCCCGGTCCCGGAGGGCCGGGAGGCGCTCAGGCGCTCAGGCGCTCAGGCGGGCCTTCACGGCGGCGGCCACCCGGCCGCCCTCGGCGCGGCCGGCGACCTTCGCGTTGGCCGCCTTCATGACGAGGCCCATCTGCTTCAGGCCCGGCTGCTCGCCGCCCTGCGCCAGCTCGGCGACGGCCTCGTCGACGAGCGCGGCCAGCTCGGCGTCGTCGAGCTGCTTCGGGAGGTAGGTCTCCAGGATCGCCATCTCCTGGCGCTCCAGCTCGGCCTTCTCGTCCCGGCCCGCGTTCGCGAAGGCCTCGGCGGCCTCGCGGCGCTTCTTCACCTCGCGGCCGAGGACCTTGAGGACCTCGTCGTCGGTGAGCTCGCGCGCCGCCTTGCCCGAGACCTCCTCGTTGGTCACCGCGGTCAGCGCCATCCGCAGCGCGCCCGCCGTGACCGACTCCCTGTTCTTCATGGCGCCGGTCAGATCGGACTGCAACCGCGCCTTGAGCTGTGCCATGCGGGCAAACCTACCGGGCACCGCGTCGAGCCCCGAATCATTTGACCGCCTACCCTCGGGGAGGTGAACACGTTCGGCCGATCCCTGCTCGCCACGACCGCACTCGGAACCGCGGCCCTCGCCTACGCGGCCGGCATCGAGCGCAGGCACTGGACACTGCGGCGCGCCACGATCCCGGTGCTGGCCCCCGGTTCGGCGCCCCTGAAGGTGCTGCACCTCTCGGACCTGCACATGACCCCGAACCAGACCTCGAAGCAGCGCTGGGTCGCCGGGCTCGCCGAGCTGGAGCCCGACTTCGTCGTCAACACCGGCGACAACCTCGCGCACCCGCAGGCCGTCCCCGGCGTCATCCGCGCGCTCGGTCCGCTGCTGGACTTCCCCGGCGTGTTCGTGTTCGGCAGCAACGACTACTACGCGCCGCGCCCGAAGAACCCGGCGCGCTACCTGCTGCCGTCCGCGAAGACGAAGCGCATCCACGGGCTCGACCTGCCGTGGCGCGACCTGCGCGCCGCCATGGTGGAGCGCGGCTGGATCGACCTGACCCACGTGCGGACCTCGTTCGAGGCGGGCGGTCAGCGGATCGTCGCCGCCGGGCTGGACGACCCGCACCTCAAGCGCGACCGGTACTCCGAGATCGCGGGCGCGCCCGGCAAGGGCGCGCTGCGGCTGGGCGTCACGCACTCGCCGGAGCCGAGGGTGCTGGACCCGTTCGCCGCCGACGGCTACGACCTGGTGCTCGCGGGCCACACGCACGGCGGGCAGCTGCGCATCCCCGGCTACGGGGCGCTGGTGACCAACTGCGACCTCGACCGCGGCCGGGCCCGCGGCGTGTCCCGGTGGGGCGCGCACATGTGGTTGAACGTCTCCGCGGGCCTCGGAACCTCTCCCTACGCGCCGGTCCGCTTCGCCTGCCCGCCGGAGGCCAGCCTGCTCACCCTCGTCCCCCGCGACGTCGACGCTGGTCAGAGCGACGACGAAGCGAAGAGGGATACCGATTTCCGAGTTCGTGGGAACGTGCGGTAGAGTTCACCTCGTTCGGCCCACCGGGGTGTGGCGCAGTTTGGTAGCGCGCTTCGTTCGGGACGAAGAGGTCGCAGGTTCAAATCCTGTCACCCCGACCAGTTCAGGCCGGGAGCTTCTCACGAAGCTCCCGGCCTGAACTGCTTTCCGGGCCCGTTTTCCCTCGGCCGGCCCCGACCATTCCCGGCGTGACCTTCGTCTCACCGCCCCCGTGTTGTTCGCGCTCGTCCGACGACGGTCCCCGCGCGTTCCCGGAACCCGTTCGCCCGCGACCCCGGAAAAGCGGTCGGGGCCCGTCCCCCCGGACGGACCCCGACCTCCTCCGGAACGGCGCGGCGGCCCCCGCTCCCCCCTCCACCGCGTTCCCCCGCGTTCCGGCCCCCTTCTGCGGGCGGCGCCCCCACCGCCCGGCCGCGTGGCCTACGCCATGTCGCGGTTGCGAGCCGTGCGCTCCCCCATGGTCTTTCCCCCTCGGTTTCCCAGTGGTGTTTCCGACGCCTCCGAAGGTATTCGCACCGCGCCCTTTCCAGCCACTCGATTTCCCGCCTCGCCACGCTCTCGCCAACCCGCCCGGTTGGCGAATCCGTGGCGAAAAGCGGCGGCGTGGCGAGTTCTCGGCGAATCGCCAGGTCGGGTGCCTAATCTGTCGCGCGTGGACCAGGTCAAGCGCGCGATCGACCGGGCGTGCTCGCTGCACAAGTCGACCGGGGTTCGGCGGACCGGGCTGGACCGGGCGCTGGGGTCGGAACTGCGAGCGCTGTGGGGCGTCGGCGCCTCCGACCCGCCCGACCGGGGCAGGGCGAAGGCGGTGCTCCAGCTGGAGCGGGTGTTCGGCGGGCTGGACCCGGTGGTGGCGGCCGTGGCGCGGGGGTGGTTCAACACCTCGCTGGACCCGGCCTGGTGGGGGCTGAACCTGACCGCGCGCAAGCAGCGGCTGCGCGACGGGCTGGACCTGTCGCAGCGCACCCTGGAGCGCCGGTTCGGCGACGAGGCTCAGCCCGCGCTGATCGCGTCGCTGCGGGCCGGACCTGCGCCTGTGCCGCCCGCGGACGTGCTGGCCCGGCTGGACGCGGAGCGGCGCGCGGTGGCGGGCGACCCGCCGGACGACGGGGCCGACGAGCGGATCGGGCGCTTCCGCGAACCGGTCTCCCCGCTGGAGCAGGCGCTGCGGTTCGCGCGCGAGGAGCCGCTGCACGGGCTGCGGGACCGGGAGGGGCGCCCGGTCGTGCTGGACGCCGGGGAGCACGGGGCGTGGATGCCGGTGTTCAGCACGCGCGCCCGGTTGCGGGAGTACCTGCCGGCGAACCCGGCGTTCGGCGGGTTCGCGTTCACCAGCACGGGTCCGAAACTCGCCGCGGAACTCATCGCGCGGCATCCGGGAACGGGGCTCGCGGTGAATCCGGTGGCCGATCCCGAGGGGGACCTGAGGAGAACATTCACCCTTCTCCCGGAACAGGTCGGAGAACTCCTCGCGATTCGCCGCCCACCCGGTGAAAACCGCGCCGGATAACTTCGACTGCCGCTACAGTCCGTCGGATGAGCGGTTTCGCGGTGGACACTCGTGAACTGCGCGGCGCGGCGGGATCGGTGCGCGCGGAGGTGGCCGAACTGGTGGGGAGCCCGGCGCTCAGGTACCGGGCGGACCCGACCAGGCTCGGGCACGAGGGGCTGGGGGCGGCGCTGGCCGGGTTCGACGACGCCGCGCGGGTCGGGATCGCCGCGCTCGCGTCGGACGCCTCGGAGCTGGCGCGGCGGTTGGAGGAGACCGCGGCGGCCTACGCGGACGCGGACGCCGAGGCGGCGCGGCGCTCGGACGAGCACGGGTAGCCGCGCGTGCCGGCGGACGAGGGGGAGCCGATCGCGGGCAGCGCGTCGGTGCTGGAGAACGAGGTCGTGCGGTTGCGGCACGTCGCGGGCGCGCTGGACGAGGTCGCGGGGGCGGTGTCCCGTGCGCGGGCCGACGAGTGGAGCGGTCGGGCGCGGGAGGGGTACGACGGGGCGCGCGGGCGGCTGCGGGAGCGGTGCCTGCGCGCGGCGGAGGAGTTCACCAGGGCGGCGCGGGCGGTCGACGGGTACCGGGCGGTGCTGCTGGAGCTCCAGCCGAGGGCGCGGTGGGCGGTCGAGGAGGCGCGGGGGCGGGGGCCCGAGGCCGAGGCGGTCGCCGAGGAGCGGGTGGACCGGTGGCGGCGGCAGCTGGGGCGGGCTGGTGACGAGGCAGCGGCGGCGGTGCGGGACGCGATGCGCCGGATGGGTGACCTGGGCGGGGTCTTCGCCCGGCCCGAGGTTGCTCCGATCGCCGCGCCGCGCGCGCCCGAGCGCAGGAGCGCGCCGGTGGCGCGACCGGACCTCGGGGACGGCCCGACGTACGAGCCGAGGCTCCGCGAGCTGAACAGGGCGCTGGTGGCGGCGTTCGCCGGGCTTCCGTGAACGGATCTTCACCCGATTACACACAGTACCCTCTTTAGGGTGAACCTTTAATATTGAACTGACTCTGCGTAACAGCAAGGCGGGTCGGAGCGAAAAACGAGACACGCGCGTCGCACAACCGCACCCGCTCCTGCGAGGAGTAGCAATGAGCACCGCCGCACAGTCAGGCCCGCACGCCGAGCACCGCGACCCGACCTCCGAACCCCCGGTCCCCGCAGCGCCGATCCCCGCAGCGCCACCCCGGACTTCCGCGACCGCGGGTCTGGGGAGCGTCGTCCTCGCGCTGGCCGTGGTGGGCGCGGCGTTCCTGGTGGCGGACCTGACCTCCCCGGTCTTCGGGGCGGCGACGGGGGCGCTGCTGCTGCTCGGCGCGGCGGCGGTCCGCGCGCTGCGCAGGGCGGGGAGGACGGCGGACCGCATCTTCGCCGAGGAACTCCCCCCGCCGGGAACCAGGCCGGCCTCCCTCCCCGGCCCGCGCACCCCGTCGGACGCCCGCCACGAGCCGACCACCCGCCGCTCCACCCCCGCCTCCCGCCGCAGGCCTGGCCGGGCCAGGCGCCCCCACCGAGCGGCGGGCCGGAACGGCCGCTGAACGCCCCCGCACCGCCGGGAACCCCCGAGACCACCCGGTGGGCCGCCTCACGCGGACGGAGGCGGCCACCGGGCTCCTGGACGGCGGGACGCGGGGCCGGGGGACGCGGGCCGGGGGACGGGGACGCCGGGCGGCGAGAGCCGGGTGCGGCGGACCGCCGCCGCTTCCCCGGCGGCGAGGGCCCGCCCCCGTTCCAGCCCGGCGTCTCCCCGAAGCTCCTCCTGCCCCGAAGGGGTGGTGGGCGGGGGAACCGCTTCCCGCGTCGTCGTCGGCCGCGCACAGTGCGGCCGTGGACCCCGCGACCCCGCCCCGGCACCCCGCCCCCGACCACCGCGCCGAGCTGCGCCGCGCCTACGCCACCGGCGAGCTCGCCGAGCTCCCCGTGTTCGCGGGCGGCTTCATCAACTTCGGCTTCTGGCGGGGCGTGCCCCTCGACGGCCCGCTGTCCGCCGAGGACCGCGTCGCCTCCCAGGCCGCCCTCTACGACCTCGTGCTCGACGCCCTCTCCCCCACCGGCCGCAGCACCCTGGAGGTCGGGTGCGGGCAGGGGGTGGGCGCCCTGCGGGTGCTGCTCCGGTCGCCCTCCCGGTGCGCCGGGGTCGACCAGGAGCCCGAGCAGGTCGAGCGGGCCCGCGCGGCGGCGCCCGAGGGGGAGTTCGCGGTCGGGTCGGCGGGGGCGCTGCCGTTCGGGGACGGCGAGTTCGAGCGCCTGCTGTCGGTGGAGGCCGCGCAGCACTTCGACGACCTCGGCGCGTTCGCCCGCGAGGCGGCCCGCGTGCTCTCCCCCGGTGGCAGGCTGGCCGTCGCCACGTTCTTCGCCGCCGACGCCTCCGCCGCGCCCGAGCTGTCCCGGCTGCTGGCCACGTTCGCGAGCGGCCTCGACCTGCCCCACCCGATCGGGGGCTTCCTGGACCGGCTCCGCGAGGCCGGGTTCGGCGACGTGGCGGCCACGAGCGTGGGCGGGCACGTGTGGCGCGGCCTGGACCGCTGGCTGGAGCTGGGGCCCGCGCCCGAGCGGTGGGACCGCAACTGGCTGGTCGCCGCCGAGCGGGGCCTGCTGGACTACCACCTGGTCACCGCGACGAAGCCGGCAGGATCGGGGGCGTGACGACGCACCCGACAGCTCCAGTCCCGGACCCGCTGTTCCCCGACCCCGAGGCGGAGGCCCGCTGGCGGGACCGCTTCACCGCGCCCAGGGTGAGCCTGCCCCAGTGGGCGGAGGACGCGCCGGACCGGAACCTGTACCTGTCGAACTCCAGCGGCGTGTGGGAGGTCTACGCCTGGGACCGGTCGTCCGACGAGCACCGCAAGGTCACCGACCGCCCCAACGGCACCTCGCACTGCGCGCTCAGCCCGGACGGCGAGCGGATCTGGTGGTTCTCCGACACGGACGGCGACGAGTTCGGCGTGTGGGTGACCGAGCCGTTCACCGCGACGGGTGACAAGGCCGAGCCCGCCGTCCCGGACGTCCCGGCCGCCTACCCGGCGGGCCTGGGCATCGGCGCCGAGGTCGTGGTCGTCGGCGCGTCCACCGACGACGGCACCACCGTCTACCTCTCGCGCGCGGGCGGCCCCGCCGAGGTGCTCTACCAGCACGCGAACGACGCGGGCCTGGGCGCGCTGTCCAAGGACGAGACGCTGGTCGCGATCGCGCACTCCGAGCACGGCGACAACCGGCACACCGCGCTGCGCGTGCTGACCACGGCGGGCGAGACCGCGGCGGAGAAGTGGGACGGCCCCGGCAAGGGCCTGGACGCGATCGCGTTCAGCCCGGTGCGCGGCGACAACCGGCTGCTGGTGATGCACGAGCGCCGGGGCCGCGAGGAGCTGCTGGTCTGGGACGTGGCGTCGGGTTCCGAGACCGAGGTCGTGGTGGACCTGCCCGGCGAGATCTCCGCCGACTGGTACCCGGAGGCGGACGCGCTGCTGGTGGTGCACACCTTCCGGGCGCGCAACACGCTGCACCGCTACGACCTGGCGACCGGCGCGCTGACCGCGCTGGAGACCCCGCACGGCTCGGTGGGCTCGGTCGGGGTGAGGCCGGACGGCGCGGTGGAGTACTCGTGGTCCTCGGCCGCGCGGCCCGGCGTGGTGCGGGTGCTGACCGCGTCCGGCCAGGATGAGGTGCTGCTCTCGCCCGCGGGTCACCGGCCGCCGCCGTCGGCCGAGCTGCGCGACGTGTTCGTCGGCGACGTGCACGCCCTGGTCGCCAGGCCGGAGGGCGCGCCGGACGGGCCGCTGCCGACGGTGTTCAGCCTGCACGGCGGGCCGCACGCGGCGGACGAGGACCGGTTCTCGGCGTACCGGGCGGTGTGGCTGGACGCCGGGTTCGCGGTGGTGCACGTGAACTACCGGGGCTCCACCGGGTACGGCTCGGCGTGGCGGGACGCCATCGAGGGCAGGCCGGGGCTGACCGAGCTGGAGGACGTCGCCGCGGTGCACGACTGGGCCGTGCGCGAGGGCTTCGCGGACCCGGCGAGGTGCGTGGTCAACGGCGCCTCGTGGGGCGGGTACCTGTCGCTGCTGGCGCTGGGGACGCAGCCGGAGCGCTGGGCGGCCGGGGTCGCGGGCGTGCCGGTGGCGGACTACCTGGCGGCGTACGAGGACGAGATGGAGCCGCTGCGGGCGTTCGACCGGGCGCTGTTCGGCGGGTCGCCGCAGGAGGTGCCGGAGCGGTACCGGCTGTGCTCGCCGCTGACCTACGTGGACGAGGTGCGCGCCCCGGTGCTGGTGCTGGCGGGCGAGAACGACCCGAGGTGCCCGATCCGGCAGATCGACAACTACCTGGACCGGCTCGCGGCGCGGGGCGCGGAGTACGAGGTGTACCGGTACGACGCCGGGCACGGGTCGCTGGTGGTGGCGGAGACGATCGCGCAGACCGCCGCCGAGGTCGACTTCGTGCGGCGCAGGCTGGGCTGACCGGTCGGTCGGAGCGGGAACGGGCCTGCGGCCTCACCAGCCGCAGGCCCGTTCCGCGTTCGGCGCCAGGTTCTCGGCGCCAGGTGTGCGGCGCCCGCTCACGCCCGCCGCAGCGCGAGCCCGGTGCGCAGCGCGCCGATCGCCTCGGCGACGGCCTCCCGCCCGGACGTGCCGACGCCGAGCGCGTTGGCGAAGCCGTGGATCAGCCCGTCGTGCCTGCGCAGCACGACCGGCACGCCGCTCTCCGCGAGCCTGGCCGCGAACGCCTCGCCCTCGTCGCGCAGCGGGTCGAGCCCCGCCGTGGCCACGTAGGTCGGCGGCAGGGCGGACAGGTCCGGGGCGAGCAGCGGCGACAGCCTCGGGTCGTGGTGGGTGGACAGGTCGGGGGCGTAGTTGCCCATGAACCAGTCCATCTTGGGCCGGGTGAGGAAGAAGCCGCGCGCGAACAGGTCGCGGGAGCCGCCGGTGGCGGTGGCGTCGAGCGAGGGGTAGAGCAGCAGCAGGAACGCGGGCCGGTGGTCGGCGTCGGCGGCGCTGAGCGCGGCCGAGGCGGCGAGGTTGCCGCCCGCGCTGTCGCCGCCGAGCGCGATGCGGTCGGGGTCGGCGCCGAGCTCCCCGGCGTTGGCGACGGCGTACCGGTAGGCGGCGTCGGCGTCGTCGGCCGCGGCGGGGAACCGGTGCTCGGGGGCGAGCCGGTAGTCGACCGCCAGCACGCGCACGCCCGCGCCGACCGCGAGGTGGCGGCACAGGTCGTCGTGGGTCTCCAGGTCGCCGCTGACCCAGCCGCCGCCGTGCAGGAACACCAGCAGCGGGGAGCCGTCGGGCAGCCCCTGCGGGGTGTAGTGCCTGGCCTTGAGGTGCTCGTCGATCCGCACCTGCCTGGTGAGGACCCGGTGCAGCCTGGGGCCCTCGACGAGGGCCGCGGTGCGGCGGAGCGAGGCGCGGCTGGTGGCCGGGGACGAGGTGGACCAGCCCGTTCCGGACAGCTCCTGCATCCGCAGCAGCAGCTGGGTGTCCGGGTGGAGGGTTTGGCCGTCGACCACGCGGGGCGGTCCGGTGAGGAGTCGGCGGACCGGAGCGGGCAGGGCGAACGCGGCGCGCAACCCCGCGGCCAGCACTCCGGTGGGGACCCTGTCGGCGAGCTTCGACATGTGACCGACGCTACCTGCGGGCAGATCGCGGGGGCGAGAGGTTGGACCTCGACCTAACTGGAGGTGGCAGGATCGGGCGCATGACGGTCACCGTGGTGGGCATCGGCGGTTCGCTCCGCGCCAACTCCTCGTCCGAGCGCGCGCTGCGCCTGGTCCTGTCCGGCGCGGCGGAGACCGGCGCGCGGGTCGTGGAGGTGTCCGGCCCGGACCTGGTGCTGCCGTTCTACGACCCCACCGAGCCGACCCGTCCGGAGGCCGCCCGCAGGCTGGTGGAGGCGCTGCGCGTCGCGGACGGCGTGGTGCTGGTGTCGCCCGGCTACCACGGGACGGTGTCCGGGCTGGTCAAGAACGCCCTGGACTACGTGGAGGACCTGCGCGAGGACGAGCGCCCGTACCTGGACGGCCGGGCGGTGGGCTGCGTGGCGACCGCGATGGGCTGGCAGGCCTCGGTGACGACGCTGACCTCGCTGCGCTCGATCGTGCACGCCCTGCGCGGCTGGCCGACCCCGCTGGGGGCGTCGGTGAACACCCGCGAGGTGAAGTTCGACGAGGCGGGCGAGTGCTCCAGCGCCGAGGTGGCCGAGCAGCTGCGCACGGTCGGCAGGCAGGTGGGCGGGTTCGCCGCGAGCCGCGCGAAGCGGTGGTGACGGGAGTTCGGAAAACCGCCGGGAACGCGGGAGGGCCCGCCCCGGCAACCGGGGCGGGCCCTCCCGCACGGCGGTGCGGAGCGGTGGGTGAACGCAGGGTGCTTTTCCCTGCGGTCACTCAGGCCTCCGCACCGCTAGGAGTGTTACTGCTGCTGGGCCTGCCACATCCAGTGGGCCTCTTCGAACTGCTTGGTGATCTCGATCAGCAGGTCCTGGGTGACCGGGTCCGGCTTGTCGGTCTCGTCGATGCGCTCGCGCATCCGCCCGATGAGGGCGGCGAGGGTGGTGACGACGGCCTTGACGACGTCGTCCTCCTTGAGCCAGCCGTCCGGGAACTCCGGCACCCCGGAGGACTCCGCCACGGTCTTCGCCTTGCCGTTGGGCGTGACGCCCAGGGCGGCGGCGCGCTCGGCCACCTGGTCGGCGTAGGTCCGCGCGGTGGTCACCAGCTCGTCGAGCTGGAGGTGCACGCTGCGGAAGTTCTTGCCGACCACGTTCCAGTGCGCCTGCTTGGCGACCAGCGACAGGTCGACCAGGTCCACGAGGGTGGCCTGCAGGACGTGGCCGACCGCGTCCTTGGCCTCGTCCGACAGCGGACTGGTGATCGGGGACTTGCTCATGGCGTCCAGCTCCTCCTTCACACGGTGGCGTGTCACACGGTGGTGGTGAGGGCCACCTCGATGTTGCCTCGGGTCGCGTTGGAGTACGGGCAGACCTGGTGGGCGGTCTCGACGAGCTTGTGGGCCGCGGCCTGGTCGGCGCCGGGGATGTGCACGGCGAGCTCGACGGTCAGGCCGAAGCCGCCCTGGTCGTTGGGGCCGATGCCGACCTTGGCGGTGACCGTGGAGTCGGTGATGTCCGCCTTGGCCTGGCCGGCGACCCGCTTGAGCGCGCTGTGGAAGCAGGCCGCGTAGCCCGCCGCGAACAGCTGCTCGGGGTTGGTCTTGTCGCCGCCGGGGCCGCCGAGCTCCTTGGGCATGGCGAGCTGCTCGTCGATCACGCCGTCGGAGGACCGGACCTCGCCGTTGCGGCCGTCGCCCAGTGCGATCGCCTCGGCGGTGTACAGCACGTTCATGCTCGAGTCTCCTTAGAGCCGGTGACGGCGGGACGTCGTCGCCCCGCACTGGCGTCAACACCGGCGACCACGCGGTCTTACCCGGTCGTGCGGCAGCTCACTCTCCGCAGCGGGTGAGTACCCGCGCCGGACTGGATCAACCGGGGTGAGACCCGCGCCACCGCCCGATCCGGTCCGGCGCGGTCCGATCAGGACCTGCCGTCGAAGGCGGCGGCGATCCGGTCGCCGATCCCCTTGTCGATGTTGCGCCAGTACTCGAAGACGCGGCGCAGCACGGGCTCGGAGACGCCGTTGCCCGCGTGCGCGACGACGGTCTCGACGAGCCGGTCGCGCTGGGCGTCGTCCATGACCTCGCGCACGAGCGTGCCCGCCTGGCCCCAGTCGTCGTCCTCGGCGTGCAGCCGGTACGCGGAGCGCACGACGGCGTCCTCGACGCCGTAGGAGGTGGTCGCCTCGGACCCGACCGCCGCCGAGGCGTGCGGGCCGCCGTAGGAGTTGGGCGCGTACACCGGGTCGCTGGCGTTGCCGTAGCGCATCGCGCCGTCCTTGGCGTACGAGTCCACCCGCGACTTGGGCCGGTTCACCGGGAGCTGCGCGTAGTTCGCGCCGATGCGGTACCGGTGCGCGTCGGGGTAGGCGAAGATCCGGCCGAGCAGCATCTTGTCCGGGGAGGCCCCGATGCCGGGCACCAGGTTGGTGGGCTCGAACGCGGCCTGCTCGATCTCGGCGAAGTGGTCGGACGGGTTGCGGTCCAGCACCAGCTTGCCGACCTCGACGAGCGGGTAGTCGCCCTGCGGCCACACCTTGGTGAGGTCGAACGGGTTGAACCGGTAGCCCGCGGCGTCCTCGTACGGCATGACCTGCACGTGCAGCGTCCACGAGGGGAACTCGCCGCGCTCGATGGCGTGCCACAGGTCGGCGCGGTGCGCGTCGGCGTCCTCGCCCGCGATGCGGGCGGCCTCGTCCGAGGTGAGGGTCTCGACGCCCTGGTCGGTCTTGAAGTGGTACTTCACCCAGTGCCGCTCGCCCTCGGCGTTCTCCCACAGGTAGGTGTGCGAGCCGTACCCGTTCTGGTGGCGCCAGGTGCGCGGGATGCCCCGGTCGCCCATGAGCCAGGTGACCTGGTGGGCGGTCTCGGGCTGGAGGGTCCAGAAGTCCCACTGCATGTCGTGGTCGCGGCGGCCGGTGTCGACGCGGCGCTTCTGGGAGCGGATGAAGTCGGGGAACTTGATCGGGTCGCGCAGGAAGAACACCGGGGTGTTGTTGCCGACCAGGTCGTAGTTGCCCTGGCTGGTGTAGAGCTTGAGCGCGAAGCCCCTGGGGTCGCGCCAGGTGTCCGGGGAGCCCAGCTCGCCCGCGACGGTGGAGAAGCGCAGCAGCGCCTCGGTCTTCACGCCGGGCTGGAACAGGGCGGCCTTGGTGTAGCGGGAGACGTCGGCCGTGGTGGTGAAGTGGCCGAAAGCGCCCCCGCCCTTGGCGTGAACCACCCGTTCGGGGACGCGTTCCCGGTTGAACTGGGCGTTCTTCTCGATGAGGTAGTGGTCCTGGAGCAGGATCGGCCCGTTGGGGCCGAGGGTCAGCGAGTGGTCGTCGCTGGCGATCGGGATTCCCGCGTTGTTGGTGGTGGGACGTGCGTCGGTCACGGTGCTCGTCGCTCCTCTGGCGCTCGTCGGTCGGTCCGGTCCCCCTGGGTTCCCGCCCGTGCGGTGGGCGCAACCCACCCAACGCCCTTTTCTGGAGCAAGTCAAGAAAGTGAGTGGATAAAGATGTTGCCCGCGAGAGCGAGGATGTCCCGGTGAGCCTGAACGCCTACCGGTCCGTGCTGCGCACCCCCCAGGTCGTCCCGACCATGCTGGTCGTGCTGCTGGCGCGGATCCCGATCACCGGTGTCGGCATGACGTTGACCATGCACGTGCTGCTCGCCCTGGACCACGGCTACGCCGCCGCGGGCCTGGTCGGCATGTCCGCCACGGCGGGCAGCGCCATCGGGTCGCCGCTGCTCGGGCGGATGCTGGACCGGCGCGGGCTGCGCGCGGTGGTCGGCGTGTCGATCGTGGTGGAGGCCCTGTTCTGGCTCACCGCGCCGCTGCTGTCCTACCCGGTGCTGCTGGTGACCGCGTTCCTGTCCTCGCTGGCCGCGCTGCCGGTGATGAGCCTGGGCAGGCAGGCGCTGACCGCGCTGGTGCCGGAGAGCGGCAGGCGCACCGCGCTGGCGCTGGACTCGATGGCGGTGGAGCTGGCGTTCATGGCGGGCCCCGCGCTCGGCGTGTTCCTGGGCACCCACTTCACCGGGCGGCCCGCGATGTGGGTGATCGGCACGGCCGTGGTGCTGTCCGGGCTGCTGCTGTGGGTGGTGGACCCGCCGCTGCGGGCCGGTGGCGCCGCGCCCGGCGGGCAGGCCCCGCGCGGGTGGCTGGACCGGCGGCTGCTCGGGGTGCTGATCAGCGCGGGCGGGGCGACGTTCCTGCTGACCGGGGTGGAGCTCGCGACGGTGGCGCAGCTGCGCGCTCAGGGCCTGACCGGGTGGACCGGGGCCGCGATCGTGGTGATGTGCGCGGCGTCGCTGGTCGGCGGGTTCTGGTACGGCGGGTTCGAGCGGCCCGTGCCGGTCTGGGCGCTCATGGCCGGGATGGGGGTGCTCACCCTGCCGCTGGTGGTCGCCGGGGGCTCACCGTGGCTGCTGGGGGCCGCGCTGGCGCTGTCCAGCTTCCTGTGCGCGCCGACGCTGACGGCGACCGGCGAGGCGATCACGACGATGGCCCCGGAGGGGGCGCGCGGCACGGCGCTGGGGCTGCAGGGCACGGCGTTCACGCTCGGATCCGCGCTGGGCCAGCCGGTGGTCGGCTGGACGATCGACCACGTGGGGCCGTCGACCGGGTTCGCGGTGGCGGCGCTGGGCTCGCTGGCGATCGCCGGGCTCGTGGTGCTGCTGGGCGTCCGGGGGCGGACGCCGGAGCCGGTGGCCGCGGGCTGAGCCCCGACCACCGGCGGCCAGGCCACCGGACACCGATCAACCGGGGCCCGACCACCCGAGGGTGGCCTCCGCCTGGAGCGGGGCCACCCTGCGCGGCTCGATCAGGAGGGCTGGACGTTCTCAGCCTGCGGCCCCTTGGGACCCTGGGTCACCTCGAACGTGACCGCCTGGTTCTCCTCCAGGGACCGGTAGCCGGAGGCGTTGATCGCGGTGAAGTGCACGAACACGTCCGGCCCACCGCCGTCCTGCTCGATGAAACCGAAGCCCTTCTCGGCGTTGAACCACTTCACCTTGCCAGTTGCCACTGCCTTCTCCTCTGCCGTGAAACATGTCGAACAACCACCACACCGGCCGAACACTCCGGGGCGCGGGCGCGATCCTGCACAGGGCTGCCCCGCGTCGCTCGGCGACACGGCGCGACCCGCGCGGGCTTCCCCCGATCGTGGTTGCGGGCTGAGCCTAAAGCAGAACCGCCCGCTTGGCGCGCCCGCGCCACGCTCAAAGGCCCCGAAGAGCTTCGTACAACCGCTCCACACCCGGTCGCGCCGCCGCGTAGTGCGCCGCCGCGTCCGGGTCCGGCTCGTACCGCCGCTCCGGGACCACCAGGTCAGCGGTGCCCGCCAGCGAGTCCAGCTCGCCCAGCGAGCGCCACGCCAGCAGCGCCGCGCCCACCGCCGACCCGCCGGTGTCCTCCGTGATCTCCAGCGGCACGTCCAGCGCGGCGCACAGCACCGACGCCCACAGCTCGTGCCGCAGCGCGCCGCCCGTGGCCCGCACCAGGCGCACCTCGGCGACCGACCGCACCGCGTCGAGCACCAGCGCCAGCTGCTGCGCGACGCCCTCCACGAGGGCCCTGGTCAGCTCGGCGCGCCCGTGCTCGCGGCGCAGCCCGACCACGGCCGACGTCGCGTCCGCGTCCCACCAGGGGGCCCGCTCGCCCAGCAGGTACGGCAGCGCCGTCACCCCGGACGCGCCGACCGGCACGCGCGCGGCCTCGTCGAGCAGCTCCACCACGTCGGCCCCGAACGACTCGGCCGCCCACGAGGCGACCACGCCGCCGTTGCTGACCGCCCCGCCGACCGTCCACAGCCCGTCGCCGATGGCGTAGCAGAACACCCGGCCGCGCTCGTCCACGGCGGGTTCGGGGCTCACCACGCGCAGCGCCCCGCTGGTGCCCAGCGACAGCGCCGCCACGCCGGGCACGATCGCGCCGACGCCCAGGTTGGCCAGCGGCCCGTCACCGCCGCCGAGCACGACCGGCGTGCCGGGGGCGACCCCGTCGACGACCGCGCGCAGCGGGAACGAGGCGGTGGGCGCGTGCAGCTCGGGGAGCTGCTCGGCGCGCACCCGCGCGTGCTCGAGCGCCTCCGGGCGCCAGTCGAGCGCCCGCAGGTCCATGAGCCCGGTCGCCGACCCGGAGGAGTGCTCGGTGGCGAGCACCCCGGTCAGGTGGGCGAAGACGTAGTCCTTCAGCCCGCACCACCGGTGCGCCCGGACCCCGTGGTCGGCGAACCAGCGCAGCTTCACCAGCGGCGACATGGTGTGCACGGGCGTTCCGGTGGCCCGGTGCAGCGCGACGCCGTCCGCGGCCCGCAGCCGCGCCACCTGCTCGACCGCGCGCCGGTCCGCCCAGCTGAGCGACGGGGTCACCGGCCTGCCGGACTCGTCGAGCCCGAGCAGCGTGTGCAGCGCGCCGGTCAGCACCAGCGCGCGCACGCCCTCGGGGCAGGCGAGCGCCACCTCGGACACCGCCGCCAGCGCGGCGGCGAGCACCTCGTCCGGGTCCTGGGTGGCCTCCCCGGACGGCGTGGTCCGCATCGGGTACCCGCGCTCGGTCGAGCGCAGCACCCGTGCGCGGGGGTCGACCGCGACCACCTTGGTCGCGGTCGTCCCCAGGTCTACCGCGAGCACAACCCCCTTGTCGCGCAACGCCTACAGCCTGCCCGCCAGTTCCTCGGCGATCTCGTAGGTGTTGAGGGCGGCGCCCTTGCGCAGGTTGTCCCCGCACACGAAGAAGTCGAGCGCGTTCGGGAAGTCCAGCGCCTGGCGGACCCGGCCGACGTAGGTCGGGTCGCCGCCCACGACGTCGGCGGGCGTCGGGAAGCGCAGGGCCTCCGGCTCGTCCACCAGGACGACCGACGGCTGCTCCTCGAAGATCTTGTGCGCCTGCTCGACGGTCACCGGCCGCTCGAACACGGCGTGGACGGCCAGCGAGTGCGTGGTCACCACGGGCACCCGCACGCAGGTCGCCGACACCTTCAGGTCCGGGATGCCGAGGATCTTGCGGGACTCGTTGCGGACCTTCAGCTCCTCGCTGGTCCACCCGTCGTCCTTGAGGGACCCGGCCCACGGCACCACGTTCAGCGCCAGCGGCGCGGGGAACGGCGAGTCGGACACCGGCAGGCCCGCCGCGTCCAGCACCTCGCGCACGTCGCCCGCGCGCTCGCCGACCTGCTTGCCGGAGACGGCCTCGACCTCGGCGCGGAGCCGGTCGATCGCGGCCTGCCCGCCGCCGGACGCGGCCTGGTAGGAGGCGACGACCAGCTCGCGCAGCCCGAACTCGCGGTGCAGCGCGCCGATCGCGGCCATCATCGACAGCGTCGTGCAGTTGGGGTTGGCGATGATCCCCTTGGGACGCTCGCCGATCTTGTCCGCGTTGACCTCGGGCACCACCAGGGGCACCTCGTCGTCCATGCGGAACGCGCCGGAGTTGTCCACGGCGACCGCGCCGCGCTCGGCGGCGATCGGCGCCCACCGCGCGGACACCTCGTCGGGCACGTCGAACATGGCGACGTCGACGCCGTCGAACGCCTCGGGGGTCAGCTCGACGACGGTGAGGTCCTCGCCGCGCACGTGGATCTTCTTGCCCGCCGACCGCGCGGAGGCGATCAGCCGGATCTCACCCCACGGCACGGTCTCCCGGTTGTTGATGATCGAGATCATCACCGTGCCGACCGCGCCGGTGGCGCCGACCAGTGCCAGAACCGGACCGCCGCTCATCGGCCGCTACCCCCGTACACGACAGCCTCCTCGTCGCCGCCGAGCTCGAACACGTCGTGCAGCGCGCGCACGGCGTCGTCGAGCTGGGTGTCCCTGCAGATGACCGAGATGCGGATCTCCGAGGTGGAGATGATCTCGATGTTCACGCCCGCGCTGGCCAGCGCCTCGCAGAAGGTGGCCGTGACGCCGGGGTGCGAGCGCATCCCCGCGCCGATCAGCGACACCTTGCCCACGTGGTCGTCGTAGATGACCTTCTCGAAGCCGATCTCGCCGCGCGCCTTCTCGAGGGCGGCCACCGCGCGGGGGCCGTCGTCCTTGGGCAGCGTGAACGTCACGTCGGTGCGACCGCTGACGGCCTGCGAGACGTTCTGCACGACCATGTCGATGTCGATCTCGGCCTCGGCGACGACGCGGAAGATCCGCGCGGCCACGCCGGGGTGGTCGGGCACCGCCGTGACCGTGACCTTGGCCTCGGACCGGTCGTGCGCGACGCCGGTGATCATCGCCTGTTCCACGGGAAGGTCCTCCACTGATCCGGAGACCGTGGTCCCCGGCTTGTTGCTGAACGAGGAGCGGACGTGCACGGGCACGTTGTAGCGGCGGGCGTACTCGACGCAGCGCAGCATCAGCACCTTGGCGCCGCAGGCGGCCATCTCCAGCATCTCCTCGTAGGAGATGCTCTCCAGCCGCTTGGCGTTCGGCACGATGCGGGGGTCGGCGGTGAAGACGCCGTCCACGTCGGTGTAGATCTCGCACACGTCCGCCTTGAGGGCGGCGGCCAGCGCGACGGCGGTGGTGTCCGTGCCGCCCCGGCCGAGCGTGGTGATCTCCTTGGTGCCCTGGCTGACGCCCTGGAAGCCCGCGACGATCGCGATGTGGCCCTCGGCGAGCGCGTCCTGGATGCGGCTGGGCGTCACGTCGATGATGCGCGCCTTGCCGTGCACCTCGGTGGTGATCACGCCCGCCTGCGAGCCGGTGTAGGACCGGGCGGACGCGCCGAGGGAGCTGATCGCCATGGCCAGCAGGGACATCGAGATGCGCTCGCCCGCGGTGAGCAGCATGTCGAGCTCGCGGCCCGGCGGCACCGGGGCGACCTGGTGGGCGAGGTCGAGCAGCTCGTCGGTCGAGTCGCCCATCGCGGAGACCGCCACGACGACGTCGTTGCCCGCTTTGCGCGTCGCGACGATCCGCTCGGCCACCCGTTTGATCCGCTCGGCGCTCTCCACCGAGGAACCGCCGTACTTCTGGACGACGAGCGCCACCGCGTTCTCCTCCCAGGTCAGGAAACCCCTGTTCGCACGGCAGACTACCCGGACCACTGAGTGGACAGGCCCCGCCGTGGCCGGCACTACCCTCGTCGCCGTGCCGACCGTGGACGCAGGACCCGACAGCCCCGAGCGCGCGCCGTCGACGCGCGGACCCCTGGCCGGCCTGGCGGAGCACCGGTTCGCGCCGGTCATCGCCCCCGGCGCGCTCTACCTGCTGGTGAGGCTGCTCGGGGTGCTGGTGCTCGCGCTGATGTCCGAGCACTGGGACAAGGACGTCGCGAAGGTGCTCACCTCGTGGGACGGGCAGTGGTTCCTGGGCATCGCGGAGGGCGGGTACGGGGGCGTCACGCCGGCGCTGGTGGACGCGTTCGGCAGGCGCTCGGCGGAGACGCCGCTGGCGTTCTTCCCCGGCTACCCGCTGCTGGTGGGCTGGGTGGGGGCGCTGCCGGGGGTGTCCGCGGTGGGCGCGGCGTTCTCGGTGAGCCTGGTGAGCGGGGTGTTCTGCGCGTACGGCCTGCACCGGCTGGGGCGCTCGGTGCGCGGCGGGTCGGAGCGGGCCGGGCTGGTGCTGGTGGTGCTGTTCGCCGCGTCGCCGATGGCCGTGGTGCTGTCGATGGCCTACTCGGAGGCGCTGTTCTGCGCGCTGGCCGCGTGGTCGCTGGTGGGCGTGGTGGAGCGGCGCTGGGTGCTGGCCGGGCTGTGCGCGGCCGGGGCCGGGCTGGTGCGGCCGACGGCGGGCGCGCTGGTGCTGGCGGTGGGGCTGGCCGCGCTGGTGGCGGTGTGGCAGCGGCGGGACGGGCTGCGGCCGTGGGTCGGCGGGGTGCTGGCGCCGCTGGGGGTGCTGGGCTACCTCGCGTTCGTGGCGGTGCGCACCGGGCGGCTGGACGGCTGGTTCGCGGTGCAGCAGCGCGGCTGGGGGTCGAGGTTCGACGGCGGGGCGGCGACCTGGAGGTTCACCTGGGAGATCCTGGCGAACCCGAGGTCGGTGCTGGAGCTGGTGACGGTGTGGCTGCTGCTGGGCGCGCTCGCGTTGGTGGTGGTGTGCGCGCGGCGGCGGCTGGAGTGGCCGCTGGTGGTGTACGCGGTGGGCGTGATCGTGATGGACCTGGGCTCGAACGGGCTGATGAACTCCAAGGCCCGGCTGCTGCTGCCCGCGTTCGCGCTGCTGCTGCCGATCGCGCTGTCGCTGGCCAAGCGGAAGACGGGCACGGTGGTGCCGGTGCTGGCGGGCGTGGCGGTGTTCGGCGCGTGGTTCGGGGCGTACTCGATCACCGCGTGGCAGTACGCGATCTGAGCTGACCGGGAAGGCGGGAGAGGGCTGTGGCGCGGAACGGCGCGGGGCAGGACGGGACGGGGCAGGGCGGTTCAGGGCAGGGCGGCCTCGAACTGGCCGGGGTCATCGCGGACCGGTGGAGCCCCAGGGCGTTCGACGCGGGCGCGGCGCTCGGCGACGACGAGGCGCGCTCGCTGTTCGAGGCCGCGCGGTGGGCAGCCTCACACGGGAACACCCAACCGGCCCGGTTCCTGCTCGCCCGGCGCGGCGAGCAGGCGCACGAGCGGGTCTTCGCGGCGCTCAGCCGGGGCAACCGGACCTGGGCCGGATCGGCGTCCGCGCTGGTCGTGGCCGCGCTGGCCACCTCGGACGCCAGGGGCCCGCTGCCGAACGCGGAGTTCGGGCTGGGGCTGGCGGTGCAGAACCTGGTGCTCCAGGCGGTGCACCTCGGGCTGGTCGCGCACCAGATGGGCGGATTCGACCCCGAAGCGCTCCGGGAAGCGTTTTCCATTCCCGAGGACGTGCGCCCCGTCGTGGTGATCGCGATCGGCCGGGAGGGCGACGGCTCGGATTTGCCGGAAGACCTGCGCGAGAAGGACACAAGGCCCCGCAGGCGCAAGCCGCTGGCCGAGACGGTGTTCTCGCAGGAATGGGGAGAAGCCGCTTTCACCCCGGAAGCTCCCGCCACGCCGTGACGGGAGTCCAGGTGAGGGCGACCTCGTTCAGCGAGCGATCAGCCGTGCCAGCAGACTGGTCACGACCAGCCAGAACACGGCCGCGAGACCGTAGTTGACGATCAGCTCGACGCTCTCGTCGGAGAACTGGAACAAACCGGGGAAGAACAGTGCCAGCGGGTTGGCCAGCTGCGAGATGAACTGGAAGAACGCGTTGGTCGACTCGGCCCCGAGGAGCACCATGAGGATGAACAGGACCTCGATGACCGCGAAGACGACCCCGACCCCGCTGATCACCCTGGCAGCGGTGTAGCTCCCGCTGCTCGCACGAGTGGTGGAACGCCATCTGGACATGGCCGAGAAATGCCCGAGCCCCGTTCCAGCGAAACACGATGGGGTGAAATTCCACCATCTGGGCTCCCCCTCGCACCAGTCTGGGGGTTGTGGTTAACCTGGTGAGCGTGCAGCGCAACCTCCTGCTTCGCCGCCGTGACGGGGTCTGACCAGACCGGCCCCCCGTCGCGGGTCCGAGCGTTGCCGCCGGTCGTCCTCCAGAACCGGCGCCAGGAGCACCAGAGCCCATGAGCACCATCTCGCCCGACGCGTACAGCACCGGCACCAGCCGCATCCGCCCTCCCGCCCGCCCGGCCCCCGAGGGCCAGCCCGCGTGGAACCCGCAGCGCGGCACGTCCATGCCGGTGCACCGCTACCGCCCGTTCCACGAGCTGGTCGAGACCGTCGACCTGCCCGACCGCACCTGGCCCGCCAAGCGGATCACCCAGGCGCCGCAGTGGTGCGCGGTGGACCTGCGCGACGGCAACCAGGCGCTGATCGACCCGATGTCGCCCGCCCGCAAGCGCAAGATGTTCGACCTGCTGGTGCGCATGGGCTACAAGGAGATCGAGGTCGGCTTCCCGGCCGCCTCGCAGACCGACTTCGACTTCGTCCGCGAGATCATCGAGGACGGCGCGGTGCCGGACGACGTCACCATCCAGGTGCTGACCCAGTGCCGCCCGGAGCTGATCACCCGCACGTACGAGTCGCTGCGCGGCGCGCACAAGGCGATCGTGCACTTCTACAACTCGACCTCGGTGCTCCAGCGCAGGGTCGTGTTCCGCGCCGACCGCGACCGGATCAAGGCGATCGCCACCGACGCGGCGCGGTTCGCGCTGGAGGAGGCGAAGAAGTACCCGGAGACGGAGTTCCGCTACGAGTACTCGCCCGAGTCCTACACCGGCACCGAGCTGGCCTACGCGCTGGAGGTGTGCGACGCGGTCTCGGAGATCATCGCGCCCACCCCCGAGCTGCCGATGGTGATCAACCTGCCCGCGACCGTCGAGATGGCGACGCCGAACGTGTACGCCGACTCGATCGAGTGGATGTCGCGCAACCTGGCCCGGCGTGAGTCGATCGTGCTGTCGCTGCACCCGCACAACGACCGCGGCACCGGCGTGGCCGCCGCCGAGCTGGGCTACCTGGCGGGCGCGGACCGCATCGAGGGCTGCCTGTTCGGCAACGGCGAGCGCACCGGGAACGTGTGCCTGGTGACGCTGGGCATGAACATGTTCAGCCAGGGCGTCGACCCGCAGATCGACTTCTCCGACATCGACGAGATCCGCCGCACGGTCGAGTACTGCAACCAGCTGCCCGTGCACGAGCGGCACCCGTACGGCGGCGACCTGGTGTTCACCGCGTTCTCCGGCAGCCACCAGGACGCCATCAAGAAGGGCTTCGAGGCACTGGAGGCGGACGCGAAGGACGCCGACAAGCACGTCGACGAGTACCCGTGGGAGGTCCCGTACCTGCCCATCGACCCGAAGGACGTCGGCCGCAACTACGAGGCGGTCATCCGGGTCAACTCCCAGTCCGGCAAGGGCGGGGTGGCGTACGTGATGAAGAGCGAGCACCACCTGGACCTGCCGAGGCGGCTGCAGGTGGAGTTCTCGCGGGTGATCCAGGAGGTCACCGACACGCAGGGCGGCGAGGTCGGCCCGAAGGAGATCTGGGACGCCTTCGCGGACGAGTACCTGCAGGGCGTCGTGCCGCTGCGCCTGCTGAAGCACGAGCTGTCCAGCGACGGCACCGGCTCGGAGTCGATCAAGGCCGTGCTGGTGGTCGACGGCGAGACCCAGGACGTGACGGGCACCGGCAACGGGCCGATCGCCGCGTTCGTGGACGCGCTGGCGTCGGTGGGCTACGACGTCCGGGTGCTGGACTACTCGGAGCACGCCCTGTCCTCCGGCGACGACGCCCGCGCGGCCTCGTACGTGGAGTGCTCGGTGGGCGACCGCGTGCTGTGGGGCGTCGGCGTCGACAGCTCCACCGTGGCCGCGTCCCTGCGGGCCCTGGTGTCGGCCGTGAACCGCGCCAACCGCTAGTCGCGCTCCCCCCGCGCCCCCCTCGGCACCGGCCGAGGGGGGCGCGGCGGCGTCCGGGGCCGTTCAGCGGGATCCGTTCAGCGGGATCCGCTCAGCGGGGGCCGGCTCAGCGGGGGCCGGCTCAGCCGGGGACCGTTCCAGCCGGGGCTCGCTCAGACGGCCAGGGGTTCCGGTCCGCCGCCCTTCAGCGCCTCCCTGCGCTGCGCGGCGCGCACCGCCACGCCCGCGGGCACCCCGATCAGCGTCGCGACCGCGAGCGAGGCGATCAGGGCCAGCACGGGGTCGTCCAGGAGCGTCCCGCCGAAGTAGCCCAGCAGCCCCACGTACGCGCTCCACAGCAGCGACCCGACGGCCGCGATCGGCAGGAACCGCAGGGCCCGCCAGCGCAGCGCGCCCACCAGCAGCGCCGCCACCACCCCGCCACCGGGCACGAACCGCACCGCCACCAGCACCGCCTCGCCCCGCCCGGCCAGCCGCGCGCGGGTCCAGTCCAGCACCGCGCGGGACCCGGCCCTGCGCTCGAACCGCCCCAGCGCCCGCCCGCCGAGCGCGCGCCCGATGGCGAGGTTGACCAGGTCGGCCACCGTGCACCCCGCCGCCGCGACGACGATCACGGCCCCGAGCGGCAGCTCGCCGGACGCCGCCAGCACGCCGCAGGCGATCAGCACGGCCTCGGTCGGAGCCAGCGGCACGGCGGCGACGGCGAACAGCACCAGCAGTGGTGTCACACCGGGTGCAACGCCGACGACCGCCCGGTTGCTCCGCCGAACGGACTACGTTCAGGTAACCGACAGGCTTCACCGGCGGAACCCACCGTGATCATCGCAGCGAGCGGGGCGTTCGGCGGGGAGTGGTTCAGCGGGGCACCGCACCGGGGCCCGGTGCACCAGCGGCCCGGTGGGCCCGCGAAAAAAGGCCGGGGCGGGGACCTCGGTCCCCACCCCGGCCGACTTCACGGCAGCGCCTACGGGTTCAGCACCTCGGTGACCGAGGCGGGCCCGACGAGCGGGACGTCCGGGGAGATCCCGTCCTCCTCCACCAGCACCGTCTCGACCTCGTGCGGCTTGATCGCCCCGGAGCGGATGTCCTCCGCCCAGTGGCAGGCCACCCGGTGGCCGGGCAGCACCTCGCGCAGCGCGGGCCGCTCGGTGTCGCACCTGGTCGCCTGCCGCCACGGGCACCGCGTGTGGAAGCGGCACCCGGTCGGCGGGTTGGCGGGCGAGGGCAGGTCGCCCTTGAGCAGGATGCGCTCGCGCCGGTCCTCCACCACGGGGTCCGGCACCGGGATCGCCGACAGCAGCGCCCTGGTGTACGGGTGCAGCGGCTCGGCGTACAGCCCGTCCGAGCTCGCCTCCTCCACGATCCCGCCCAGGTACATGACGCCGACCCGGTCGGCGATGTGCCGCACGACCGCGAGGTCGTGGGCGATCACCAGGTAGGTCAGCCCCAGCTTCTCCTGCAGCTCCTCCAGCAGGTTCACCACCTGCGCCTGCACCGACACGTCGAGCGCGGACACCGGCTCGTCGGCGATGATCAGGTCGGGCTCGACCGCCAGCGCGCGGGCGATGCCGATGCGCTGGCGCTGGCCGCCGGAGAACTCGTGCGGGTACTTGCGCAGCGAGGTCGACGGCAGGCCCACGGCGGCCAGCAGCTCGCGCAGGCGCTTGCCGGTGGCCTCCTTGCCCTTGTCCAGCCCGTGCGCGCGCAGCCCCTCGACCAGGATCGACTCGACCGACTGGCGCGGGTCCAGCGAGGACATCGGGTCCTGGAACACCATCTGCATCCGCTGCCGCATGGTGCGCAGCGACTCGCCCTTGAGCGTGGACAGGTCGGTGCCGTCGAACACGACCCGGCCGCCGGTCGGCTCGGTGAGCCGCAGCACGGCCCTGCCGAGCGTGGACTTGCCGCAGCCGGACTCGCCGACCAGGCCGTACGTCTCGCCCTTGCGGATGCTCAGGTCCACGCCGTCGACCGCGTACACGTGGCCGACGGTGCGGTCCAGGAACACGCCCCGCTTGATCGGGAAGTGGACCTGGATGCCCTCGATCGAGATGAGGGCGTCGCCCTCGGGGGCCCGCTCGGCCTGAACGGGTTCTGCCGCGGTCACGCGCCCACCTCCTCTGCGACCTCGGGCCGCACCGGGTTGTGGCAGCGCAGCAGCCTGCCGCCGCCGAGGTCCTCCTGCTCCGGCGTGGTCGTCACGCACACGTCCAGCGCGTTCGGGCAGCGCGGCGCGAACGCGCAGCCGCCCTCCCACGGGATGTTGTCGGCGACCGAGCCCTTGATGGGCACCAGCCGCTCGCCGCGCGGCGCGTCCAGCCTCGGGATGGAGGCCAGCAGGCCGTGGGTGTACGGGTGGCGCGGCTGCCCGAACAGCTCGTGCCGCTGCGCCTTCTCCACGACGCGACCGCCGTAGAGCACGTTCACCTCGTCGCACAGGCCCGCGACGACGCCCAGGTCGTGCGTGATCATGACCAGCGCGGTCCCGGTGTCCTGCACCAGTTCCTTGAGCAGCGCCAGGATCTGCGCCTGGATGGTCACGTCCAGCGCCGTGGTCGGCTCGTCCGCGATGAGCAGCCGGGGGCGGCAGGCGAGCGCGATGGCGATCAGCGCGCGCTGGCGCATCCCGCCGGACAGCTGGTGCGGGAACTCCGAGAGCCGCCGGGTCGGGTCGGGGATGCCGACCTTGTCCAGCAGGTCGGCCGCCTCGACCATGGCCTGCTTGCGCGGCATCCCGCGGTGCCGCTCCAGCACCTCGGTGACCTGCAGGCCGATCGGGATGACCGGGTTGAGCGAGGACAGCGGGTCCTGGAACACCATGCCCAGGTCGCGGCCCCGCCGGTCGCGCATCTGGCGGTCGGACAGCTTCAGCAGGTCGGTGCCCTCGTAGCCGACCGACCCGGTGATCCGCGCCCCGCGCTTGGGCAGCAGGCCCATGATCGCGAGGGAGGTCACCGACTTGCCGCAGCCGGACTCGCCGACCAGGCCGACGGTCTGGCCGGGCTCGACGTCGAAGCTGACCCCGTCCACGGCGGTGAAGGGCTGCTCGCCCTTGCGCTCGAAGACGACGGTGAGGTCGCGTACTTCCAGCAGTGCCATCGGGATCACCGCCTGTTCTTGGGGTCGAGCGCGTCGCGCAGCGACTCACCGACCAGGGTGAAGCCGAGCGCGATCACGATGATGCAGCCCGCGGGCCAGAACGCCAGGTGCGGGTGGCTGTCGATCACGGTCTGGGCGCTGCCGAGCATCTGACCCCACTCGGGGATCGTGTCGTCGGGGTTGCCGAGGCCCAGGAACGACAGCGCCGCCGCGTCGATGATCGACGTGGCCAGCACCAGGGTGGACTGGACGATGACCGGGCCGAGCGAGTTCGGCAGCATGTGCCGGAACACGATCGGGCCGGGCTTCACGCCGAGCGCGGTGGCGGCCAGCACGTGGTCGCTGGAGCGCTGGGCGAGCATCGAGCCGCGCAGGAGCCGGGCGAACACCGGGATCTGCACGATGGACACCGCGAGGATCACGGTGAGCAGGCTGGGCCTGGCGAACAGCGCGCCGATGCCGAAGGCCAGCAGCAGCTGCGGGATCGACAGCATGACGTCGACGACGCGCATGACGAGCGAGTCGACCCAGCCGCCGAACGCGCCGGCGAGGATGCCGAGCACCATGCCGCCCGCGAGGCCGATCAGGGTGGCGAACACGCCGACCAGCAGGGTCTGCTGGGCGCCGACGAGCAGCCGGGACAGCAGGTCGCGGCCGACCAGGTCGCCGCCGAGGGGGTAGCCCTCCTGCGGGCCGGGGATCTGGTTGCGGGCCTTGATGACCTGGTCGATCAGGTCGCGGGCCGCGGGGTCGTGCGGGGCGATCCACGGCGAGATCGCCGCGACGACCAGGAACAGCGCGATGATCACCGCGCCGAGCAGGAAGACCGGGCTGCGCCGCAGCCGCTTCCAGGCGCTGGCGGCGAGGCTGACGCCGGAGTCGGAGGCCGAGCTCTCGGCGAGAGCGTCGATCCGCTCCTTCTTCGTGGTGGGGGTCATGAGCGGCTACCTCGCCCTGATCCGAGGGTCGATGAGCGCGTACGACAGGTCCACCAGCAGGTTCACCAGCACGTAGATCATCGCGGCGACCAGGATGAACATCTGCAGGACCGGGTAGTCCCTGCGCTCGAACCCGATGGCCAGCGCCTCGCCGACGCCGGGGAAGGCGAACACCTTCTCGGTGAGCACCGCGCCCGCCAGCAGCGCGCCGATCTGCAGGCCGATGGTGGTGACCACGGGCAGCATGGCGTTGCGCAGGATGTGCCTGCGGCGGATGACGCTGCCCAGCAGGCCCTTGGACTCGGCGGTGCGCACGTAGTCCTCGTTCAGCACGTCGAGCACCGCCGCCCTGGTGATCCGGAAGATCACCGCGAACGGGATGGTGGCCAGCGCGCACGCGGGCAGGACCAGGTGCGTCAGCGCGTTGATCGCGGCGTCCCACTCCTGCGTGAGCAGGCCGTCGAGGACGAAGAAGCCGGTGACGCGGGTCGCGTCGATGCCCGCGGACTGGCGGCCCGCGGAGGGCAGCCAGCCGAGCTGGGACGCGAAGAGGTACTTGAGCAGGTAGGCCAGGAAGAAGACCGGCACGGCGACGCCGATCAGCGACCCGCCCACGCTCAGGTTGTCGAACAGGCCGCCGCGCTTGCGGGCGGCCAGGTAGCCCAGGGGGATTCCCAGCGCGATCGCGATCAGCATGGCGAAGGCGCTCAGCTCGATCGTGGCGGGGAAGCGCTGGAGGAAGATGTCCACCACCGCGTCGCCCGGCTGCACGCCGGTCGAGTTGCCGAAGTCCCCGGTGAGGGCGCGGCCCAGGAATTTGAAGTACTGGACGAAGATCGGCTGGTCCAAGCCGAGCTGCTTGCTCAACGCCGCCCGTGACTCTTCCGTGCCGCGCTCCCCCAGGAGGGCCGATGCCGGCCCTCCCGGGAGTGCGCGCAACCACGAGAAGACGAGCAACGAGAGCACCAGCACCACGACGACGAGCTGGATCAGCCGTCGGATGGTGTAGCGGAGCACTGGTTCAACCCCGTTGTCTCTGTGGTGGAGTGGTAGTCAGTCCGGTCAGTTGACCGTGACGTCGACGAACTTCTCGTCGGTCAGCGGGCTCGGAGTGATGCCCTTGACGTTGTTCTTCACGACCAGCGCCGGCGGCGAGTGCGAGATCGGCAGCGCGGGCACGTACTCGGCCATGATCTTGCGGTTGATCTCCTTGTAGAGGTCGTACCGCTTGGTCCGGTCCGGCTCAGCGTCAGCCGTCTTCAGCTGCGTGGCCAGGTCGGCGCCCCACGCGGAGGCCCCGGTGTTGAAGCGGTTGGCCGGGTTGCCGAAGAAGGTGCCCACCCAGTTGTCCGCGCTACCGGTGTCGCCGGTCCAGCCGAGCAGGAACAGGTCGGCCTGCTCGCCCTGGTCGACGTCGGTCAGGTAGCCGCCGTTCCACGGCTTGGTGACCGCCTCCACCTTGATGCCCGCCGCCTGCAGGTCCGCGGCGATGGCGCCGTAGAGGTCCTTCGGGTTGGGCATGTACGGGCGGGTGACCTCGGACGGCCAGTAGAACTTCAGCGTCAGGTCGGACGCGCCCGCCTCGGCGAGCAGCGCCTTGGCCTTCTCCGCCGAGTACTCGTACTTCTGCACGTCGTCGGCGTAGCCGCCCACGGTCTTCGGGATGAACTGGGTCGCGACCTCGGCGCCCTCGGGCAGCTGGGACTTGACCAGCTGCTCGCGGTTGATCGCGTGCAGCAGCGCCTGGCGGACCTTGAGGTCCTGGAGCTTCGGGTTCCGCTTCTGGTTGATGCCCACGTAGAAGACGTTGAACGCCGGGCGGACCTCGACGTTGAAGCCACCGCTCTTCAGGCTGTCCCAGTCGGCGGCGTTCGGGAAGTCGAAGCCGTCGATGTCACCGGACTGCAGCGCCTGCTTGCGGGCGGTCTCGTCGGGGATGATCCGGAAGACCAGCTTGTCCAGCTTGGTCTTCTCGCCCCAGTAGTCGTCGTTGCGCACGAGCTCGACGACGTTGTTCGCCTTGTCGTACTTGCCGAACTTGAACGGGCCCGTGCCGGTCGGGTGCTCGTTCGCGTAGGCCGGGAAGACGAAGCTGTCGCCCTGCGCCTTCACGTCGTCGGCGTTGAACTCCTTCAGGGCCTTCGGGCTCTGCATGGAGAACGACGGCAGGCCCAGGATGTCCGGGAACTTGGACGTCGTCTTGGTCAGGGTGACCACGGCGGTGTCGGCGCCCTCGGCGGCGCAGCTCTTGTAGAGCGACGTCTCCGGCTTGTCGGAGAAACCGCCGAAGTTGTCGACGTAGTACTGGGAGACGGCGTCGGACTGCGCGTCGCCCTTCAGGTTGTACCAGCGGTCGAAGTTGAAGCAGACGGCCTCGGCGTTGAAGTCGGTGCCGTCGTGGAACTTCACGCCCGTCTCGAGCTTGAACGTCCACGTGAGGCCGTCGGGAGTGCTCGACCACTCCTTGGCCAGCGAGGGCGCGGGCTCGGCGGTGCCGGGCTTGAACGTGGTCAGGCCGTCGAACATCTGCCTGGCGACGCGGAAGGTCTCACCGTCGGTCGCGAACATCGGGTCGAACAGCTTCGGGGCTCCCGCGGCCCCGAAGGTGAACGTCCCGCCCGCGGCGCCGCCGGTCCCGGAGTCCTGGCTGCGCTCGGACTGCACGCAGGAGGTGAGGACGAGCGCGGCGGCACTGGTGAGACCGATCGCAGCCACCCAGCGTCGCTGGGCCGATCGGGAATGAACCATCAAACACACCCCTATGGGAATTCCGGGATCTCACGGTGTGGTCACGGACGATAACCGGTCCTCACAACCTTCTAGACCGGCCGAGGTCACGATCCGGCCACGTGGCAGTTGATTGTCGTACGTCCGGCGCACGTCCGCTGACCCGGCGTGATCACCGTGGGTCGGGCAAACGCTCTCCTACGCTGTAGAACGGACGGTGACCAGCACCTCGGCGGGAAGGGGGGACCCGGTGGGCGAGCAGCTCGAACTGGGCGTCCTCGGACCGCTGCGGGTGGTGGTCGGCGGGCGGCACGTCGCGGTGCGCGCGGGCAGGCAGCGGTGCCTGCTGGCGTCCCTGCTGACCCGGCCGGGATCACCGGTCTCGGTGGACGAGCTGGCCGAGCACGTGTGGGGCGACCGGCCGCCCGCGCGGGCCAGGCAGACCCTGCACACCTACGTCATGCGGCTGCGCCAGGTCCTCGGCCCGGAGGTGCCGATCCGGACCGTCCCGGACGGCTACCTGGTGGACGTCCCGGCCGCCGCGGTGGACGCCGCCAGGTTCGACGAGCTGCTCGCGCTCGGCGACCGCGAGCAGGCGGCCGGACGGCTCGCCGAGGCCTCGTCCGCGCTGGCAGCGGCCCTGGAGCTGTGGCGGGGACCGGCGCTGGCGGACGTCCCGTCGGCGGTGCTGCACCGCGACGAGGCGCCCCGGCTGACCGAGCGCGGGCTGCACGCGCGCGAGCGCCGCGCGGAGGTCGACCTGGCGCTCGGGCGGCACGCCGAGCTGGTGCCGGAGCTGACCGCGCTGACCGCCGAGCACCCCCTGCGGGAGCGCCTGTGGGCGCAGCTCGTGGTGGCCCTGCACCGCTCGGGGAGGCGGGCCGAGGCGCTGGCCGCGTACGACCGGGTGAGCGCCCTCCTGGCCGAGGAGCTGGGCATCGACCCCGGCGGGGAGCTGCGCCGCGTGCACCGGGCCGTGCTGGCCGACGAGGGCGGTCCCGCCCCTGGTCCGGAGGGGGCGGAGAGCGGTCCGGAACCGGTCGCGCCGTCCCAGCTCCCGGCGGGCGCCGGGGACTTCGTGGGGCGCTCGAACTCGGTTCACCTCGTGGAAACACTGCTGCGCAGATCACACGGTGTGCCGGTCGTCACCTTGTCCGGGCAACCCGGAGTAGGTAAAACCGCCCTCGCCGTGCACGCCGCGCACCGGTTGCGCGGGGACTTCCCGGACGGCCAGCTGTACGTGAACCTGCGCGGACACGCCCAGGGGCCGCCGCTGAGCGCCGTGGACGTGCTGCCGAGGTTCCTGCGCGCCCAGGGCGTCGCCCCCGAGTCGGTGCCGCTGGACCCGGACGAGCAGGAGGCCCTCTACCGCTCCCGGCTGACCGGCAGGCGGGTGCTGGTGGTGCTGGACGACGCGGCGAGCGCCGAGCAGATCCGCCCGCTGCTGCCCGGCTCCCCCGGTTGCGCCGTCCTGGTGACCAGCCGGGACGCGCTGCGCGGCCTGGCGGTCAGCCACGCGGCCACGAACGTGCGCCTGGACGTGCTCGACGACGGCGAGGCGAGGGCGCTGCTGTCCGGGGTGCTCGGCGCGGACGTGGTCGGCGGCCAGCGCGCCGCCACCGGCGAGCTGGTGGCGCTGTGCGCGCACCTGCCGCTGGCGCTGCGGATCGCCGCCGCGAACGTGCTGAGCAGGCCGGGGACCACCGTCGCCGGGTACGTGGAGGAGCTGCGCGCGGGCAACCGGCTGGCGGCGCTGAGCGTGGAGGGCGACGAGCGGGCCGCCGTGCAGGCCGCGTTCGACCTGTCGTACGCCGCCCTCAAGCCGGAGCTGGCGCAGCTGTTCCGGCTGCTGGCGGTGGCGCCCGGCGACCTCACCCCGGACCTGGCGGCGGCGCTGGGCGGCCTGCCCGTCCCGGAGGCGCGCAGGCGCCTGGACCGGCTGGCCACGGTGAACCTGGTCGACCGGCCCGCGCCGGGCCGCTACCAGTTCCACGACCTGCTCAGGGACTACGCGGCCCAGCGCCTGGCGGCCGAGGACGGCGAGGCGGGCAGGGACCGGGTGTTCCGCAGGCTGCTGGACTGGTCGATCCGCTCGGTGGACGCCGCCACCGAGGCGCTCAAGAGCACCCTGGTGCGCCACCCGCGCGCCTCGGACGTGCCGGGCGTGGAGCCGAGGCGGTTCGACTCGCCCGCCGAGGCGCTGGCCTGGTTGGACGCGGAGCGGGCGAACCTGGTGGCGCTGGTGTCCCACGCCGCCGCGCGCCCGCCGCACGAGGACTGCTGGCAGCTGGTGGACGCGCTGCGCCGCTACTTCTACCTGGCGGCGCTGCCGGTGGAGTGGCGGGCGGCGGCGGGCGCGGGCCTGGCGTCGGCGCGGGCCGCGCGGGACCCGGTGGGCGAGGCGGCGATGCTGTCGTCGCTGGGGGTCCTGTACTGGTCGCTCGGCAGGCACCCGGTGGCCGTCGACCACTTCCTGGCGGCCGTGGGCGTGCAGGAGCGCGGCGGGGCGTGGCCGAGGGCGCGGGCGCAGGTCCTGGCGAACCTGGGGGCCGTGTACATCGACGTGGGCGAGCTGGAGCGGGCGACCGAGCACCTGGAGCGGGCGCTGGCCATCACCGGGGAGATCGGCGCGCCCCAGCAGGAGGGCATCACCCAGCTGAACCTCGGCGGCGTGTACCTCCAGCTGGCCGAGCTGGACCGGGCCGCGGCGTGCTTCGAGGGCGCGCTGGACGTCGGCAGGCGCCTGGGGGTCTGGATGACCCAGGCGGACGCGCTGCACGCGCTGGCCGAGGTGGAGCTGCTCAGGGGCGCGCCCGCGCGGGCCGCGGACCTGTTCGAGCGCTCGGGCGAGCTGTACGGGCTGGCCGGGGCGCGGAGCTTCGCGCACATCCCGCACGAGGGGCTGGCGCAGGCGCACCTGGCGCGGGGCCGGTACGCGGAGGCCATCGCGGAGGCGGGTCGGGCGCTGGAGTTCGCGCAGGAGCGGGAGAACCTGAAGGGCCGCTGCGACGCGAAGAACGTGCTGGGGCAGGCCCTGGTGGGCGCGGGGCGGCTCGTGGAGGGCGCGGGGCGGCACACCGAGGCGCTGGGCATCGCCGAGGAGATCAGCTACCCGTGGGGCATCGTGGCCGCCCGCAGGGGCCTGGCGACGGCGCACCACGCGGCGGGCCGCCTGGTGGAGGCCGAGGAGGCGGCGCGGAGTGCCCTGGAGGGCGCGGCGGCCTACCGGCTGCGGCTGCCCGAGGGCGACGTCCTGGTGCTGCTGGGCCGGATCGAGCTGGACCTCGGCGAGCTGGACCGCGCGCTGGACACCGCGAACCGCGCCGCGGCAGCGGGGGCGGCCTCGGGAAGGCGCCTGCTCGCGGCCCAGGCCGACCACCTCCTCGGTAACCTGAGAGCCGCAGCGGGCGATCCCAGGGCCGCACGGGCCCTCTGGGACGCCGCTGCGGCGGGCTACGAGTCCGCGGGTGCCCCGGAGGCGACGATCCTCAGGACCCTCCTGCGCCGCGTGTCCTGACCCGCGCCCCCAGGTGCCCGGACCACTTCACGCCGGTCCTCGGCGTGTTCTCCACCGCATTTTCCTCAGAACGCAGAAAAGCCCTGTGGGGCGCACGGAAAACCGTGCGCCCCACAGGGAAAAAATGTTCGGCGGCGTCCTACTCTCCCACACCCTCACGAGTGCAGTACCATCGGCGCTGGAAGGCTTAACTACCGGGTTCGGAATGGGACCGGGTGTTCCCCAACCGCAATGACCACCGAAACACTATGAAGATAACCAACCACACAGCACCACCAACAGCGCCCAACCCGCTCAACGCGGGCGGTCGCCGACCGGTGATGGTCGGTTCGGTTCCTTCAGAACCGCACAGTGGATGCGTAGCGTCTTCATGACAAGTCCTCGGCCTATTAGTACCGGTCAACTCCAACCATTACTGGCCTTCCATCTCCGGCCTATCAACCCAATAGTCTCTTGGGGGCCTTAACCCACAAAGGGGTGGGACACCTCATCTAGGAACGAGCTTCCCGCTTAGATGCTTTCAGCGGTTATCCCTTCCGAACGTAGCCAACCAGCAATGCCCTTGGCAGGACAACTGGCACACCAGAGGTTCGTCCGTCCCGGTCCTCTCGTACTAGGGACAGCCTTCCGCAAGTATCCTACGCGCGCGGCGGATAGGGACCGAACTGTCTCACGACGTTCTAAACCCAGCTCGCGTACCGCTTTAATGGGCGAACAGCCCAACCCTTGGGACCTACTCCAGCCCCAGGATGCGACGAGCCGACATCGAGGTGCCAAACCATGCCGTCGATATGGACTCTTGGGCAAGATCAGCCTGTTATCCCCGGGGTACCTTTTATCCGTTGAGCGACCACGCTTCCACAAGCCATGGCCGGATCACTAGTTCCGACTTTCGTCCCTGCTCGACCTGTCGGTCTCACAGTCAAGCCCCCTTGTGCACTTGCACTCGACACCTGATTGCCAACCAGGCTGAGGGAACCTTTGAGCGCCTCCGTTACTCTTTGGGAGGCAACCGCCCCAGTTAAACTACCCACCAGGCACTGTCCCTGATCCGGATCACGGACCGAGGTTAGACATCCAGTACGACCAGAGTGGTATTTCAACGACGACTCCACAACCACTGGCGTGGCCGCTTCACAGTCTCCCACCTATCCTACACAAGCCGAACCGAACACCAATACCAAGCTATAGTAAAGGTCCCGGGGTCTTTCCGTCCTGCCGCGCGTAACGAGCATCTTTACTCGTAGTGCAATTTCGCCGGGCCTGTGGTTGAGACAGTCGAGAAGTCGTTACGCCATTCGTGCAGGTCGGAACTTACCCGACAAGGAATTTCGCTACCTTAGGATGGTTATAGTTACCACCGCCGTTTACTGGCGCTTAAGTTCTCAGCTTCGCCCCGAAGAGCTAACCGGTCCCCTTAACGTTCCAGCACCGGGCAGGCGTCAGTCCGTATACATCGTCTTGCGACTTCGCACGGACCTGTGTTTTTAGTAAACAGTCGCTTCTCGCTGGTCTCTGCGGCCGAAAAATCCTAGCCCGCAAGGGGCTTCAAATCCCTCGGCCCCCCTTCTCCCGAAGTTACGGGGGCATTTTGCCGAGTTCCTTAACCACAGTTCGCCCGATCGCCTCGGTATTCTCTACCTGACCACCTGTGTCGGTTTGGGGTACGGGCCGCGTGAAAGCTCGCTAGAGGCTTTTCTCGGCAGCATGGGATCACTCTACTTCGCCTCAATCGGCTATGCATCACGTCTCAGCCTCAATGCCTGGCGGATTTGCCTACCAGACGGCCTACACGCTTACACCAGTACTACCACTCACTGGCGGAGCTACCCTCCTGCGTCACCCCATCGCTTGACTACTACAAGTTCGGTTCCCGCGCTCCACGTCACCGATCATCCGAAGAATCACGATGGGCTTTGGGCGGTTAGCATCACAAGCCTCGCCATGGGCGCGTTCACACGGGTACGGGAATATCAACCCGTTGTCCATCGACTACGCCTGTCGGCCTCGCCTTAGGTCCCGACTTACCCTGGGCGGATTAGCCTGGCCCAGGAACCCTTGGTCATCCGGCGGCAGAGTTTCTCACTCTGCTTTCGCTACTCATGCCTGCATTCTCACTCGCACAGCCTCCACACCTGGATCACTCCGGCACTTCGCTGGCTGCACGACGCTCCCCTACCCATCAACACAAGCTGTGTCAATGACACGGCTTCGGCGGTGTGCTTAAGCCCCGCTACATTGTCGGCGCAGGACCACTTGACCAGTGAGCTATTACGCACTCTTTAAAGGGTGGCTGCTTCTAAGCCAACCTCCTGGTTGTCTGTGCGATCCCACATCCTTTCCCACTTAGCACACACTTAGGGGCCTTAGCCGGCGTTCTGGGCTGTTTCCCTCTCGACTACGAAGCTTATCCCCCGCAGTCTCACTGCCGCGCTCTCACGTACCGGCATTCGGAGTTTGGTTGATTTCGGTAAGCTTGTGGGCCCCCTAGACCATCCAGTGCTCTACCTCCGGCACGAAACACACGACGCTGCACCTAAATGCATTTCGGGGAGAACCAGCTATCACGGAGTTTGATTGGCCTTTCACCCCTAACCACAGCTCATCCCCCAGGTTTTCAACCCTGGTGGGTTCGGGCCTCCACGCGGTCTTACCCACGCTTCACCCTGGCCATGGCTAGATCACTCCGCTTCGGGTCTAGACCACGCGACTCTGGCGCCCTATTCGGACTCGCTTTCGCTACGGCTACCCCACACGGGTTAACCTCGCCACGTAGCACTAACTCGCAGGCTCATTCTTCAAAAGGCACGCCGTCACCCCGTAAGGCTCCGACGGATTGTAGGCACACGGTTTCAGGTACTATTTCACTCCCCTCCCGGGGTACTTTTCACCTTTCCCTCACGGTACTAGTCCGCTATCGGTCACCAGGGAGTATTCAGGCTTAGCGGGTGGTCCCGCCAGATTCACAGCAAATTCCACGAGCTCGCTGCTACTTGGGAACACCGTCAGGAGACACTAGGTTTTCGCGTAAGGGGCTCTCACCCTCTACGGCCGCGCTTTCCAGACACGTTCCGCTAACCACAGTGTTTTATGACTCCTCGACCGTCCGGCAGAACGATCAGACAGGTCCCACGACCCCGTACACGCAACCCCTGCCGGGTATCACACGAATACGGTTTAGCCTCTTCCGCTTTCGCTCGCCACTACTCACGGAATCACGGTTGTTTTCTCTTCCTGCGGGTACTGAGATGTTTCACTTCCCCGCGTTCCCTCCACACGCCCTATGTGTTCAGACGTGGGTGACCCCACATGACTGGGGCCGGGTTTCCCCATTCGGAAATCCTTGGATCTCAGCTCGGTTGACAGCTCCCCAAGGCTTATCGCAGTCTCCTACGTCCTTCATCGGCTCCTGGTGCCAAGGCATCCACCGTATGCCCTTAATAACTTGCCACAAAGATGCTCGCATCCACTGTGCAGTTCTCAAAGAACAAACCGACGACCTCCCACTACTGTCAACGCCTGCCACCCAGTATCTCGGGCAGTGGTTCGCATGACGGGGAAGCCCCGATCACTGAAAGACACTCACGTGTTCTCTCAGGACCCAACAGCGTACCGAACAGAAGCCTTGAACCCTCCGGAGACCCTTCCACGCTCTTACGAGCAGTACTAACTCTCCCGACAACCCGAGGTTCTGCATTAGCCAGCATCCACAATATTGAGCTCCACCGGTCGATCGTTCGCCGACCGCGTGGCCTCCGAACCAGGCAAGCCCGGTCCGCAGATGCTCCTTAGAAAGGAGGTGATCCAGCCGCACCTTCCGGTACGGCTACCTTGTTACGACTTCGTCCCAATCGCCAGTCCCACCTTCGACCGCTCCCCCCCTTGCGGGTTGGGCCACGGGCTTCGGGTGTTACCGACTTTCGTGACGTGACGGGCGGTGTGTACAAGGCCCGGGAACGTATTCACCGCAGCGTTGCTGATCTGCGATTACTAGCGACTCCGACTTCACGGGGTCGAGTTGCAGACCCCGATCCGAACTGAGACCGGCTTTATGGGATTCGCTCCACCTCACGGCTTAGCAGCCCTTTGTACCGGCCATTGTAGCATGTGTGAAGCCCTGGACATAAGGGGCATGATGACTTGACGTCATCCCCACCTTCCTCCGAGTTGACCCCGGCAGTCTCCCATGAGTCCCCGCCATAACGCGCTGGCAACATGGAACGAGGGTTGCGCTCGTTGCGGGACTTAACCCAACATCTCACGACACGAGCTGACGACAGCCATGCACCACCTGTACACCGGCCACAAGGGGGCCAATATCTCTACTGGTTTCCAGTGCATGTCAAGCCCAGGTAAGGTTCTTCGCGTTGCATCGAATTAATCCACATGCTCCGCCGCTTGTGCGGGCCCCCGTCAATTCCTTTGAGTTTTAGCCTTGCGGCCGTACTCCCCAGGCGGGGTGCTTAATGCGTTAGCTGCGGCACGGAGGACGTGGAAGTCCCCCACACCTAGCACCCACCGTTTACGGCGTGGACTACCAGGGTATCTAATCCTGTTCGCTCCCCACGCTTTCGCTCCTCAGCGTCAGTATCGGCCCAGAGACCCGCCTTCGCCACCGGTGTTCCTCCTGATATCTGCGCATTTCACCGCTACACCAGGAATTCCAGTCTCCCCTGCCGAACTCAAGTCTGCCCGTATCGACCGCAGGCTCGGGGTTAAGCCCCAAGTTTTCACGGCCGACGCGACAAACCGCCTACGAGCTCTTTACGCCCAATAATTCCGGACAACGCTCGCACCCTACGTATTACCGCGGCTGCTGGCACGTAGTTAGCCGGTGCTTCTTCTGCAGGTACCGTCACTTGCGCTTCGTCCCTGCTGAAAGAGGTTTACAACCCGAAGGCCGTCGTCCCTCACGCGGCGTCGCTGCATCAGGCTTTCGCCCATTGTGCAATATTCCCCACTGCTGCCTCCCGTAGGAGTCTGGGCCGTGTCTCAGTCCCAGTGTGGCCGGTCACCCTCTCAGGCCGGCTACCCGTCGTCGCCTTGGTAGGCCATTACCCCACCAACAAGCTGATAGGCCGCGGGTCCATCCTGTACCGCCGGAACTTTCCAACCAACCCCATGCGGGGAAGGCTCGTATCCGGTATTAGACCTAGTTTCCCAGGCTTATCCCAGAGTACAGGGCAGGTTACCCACGTGTTACTCACCCGTTCGCCGCTCGTGTACCCCGAAGGGCCTTACCGCTCGACTTGCATGTGTTAAGCACGCCGCCAGCGTTCGTCCTGAGCCAGGATCAAACTCTCCAATAATGAATGAGTTGATCGCTCGGACAACCACTGACATGAATTTGTCAGCTGTCCAGTAACAATCTCAAAGGAATCCTCTTGACGAGGATCATAATTTACTGGCTATTCGGCACGCTGTTGAGTTCTCAAAGAACACGCGCACATCATCACGTTCCGCAGCGCGGCCCGATCCGAGGCTAGTGCTTCTCTAACGTTTGTGGTGAAACTGACGCCCATGGCCGCAGCACCTCGAGAAGAGGCCGGGCTGGGTCTTCCGTTTCGCAGGTCACCCACTCTACCACACGATCTGGGAGCTTGGTTCGTGACCCTCGCCGCACTCCGTTCCGGTTTTCCCGGCCCGTTCCGTGCTGACATGGAGAACATTACACAAGCGCCCCGCAGAAGTAAAATCGGGGGGTCGGAAGACCTAAAACCGCAGCTAGCGGAGGATCACCCGGTCCGCGCGGGCCTTCGTCCCGTCCACCGCGAACCACCCGCGCTCGAAGTCCTGCCACCGGCGGAGGTGGATCCGGCAGTCCTCGCCGTCCCGAGCGACCGCGCGCTCCAGGCGCTCGGACTCCGACGGCACCTCCACCCACACCGCGAGGTCCAACCGGTCCGCGATCGCCCTGCGCGCGGAGGACACGCCCTCCAGCACCAGGACCTCCGGCGGCTCGAAGGTGATCCACTCCCCCGGCTTCGGCTCGCCGCCGACCCACTCGACGCGCTGGTAGCGGGCGGGCTCGTCGCGCCAGAGCGGTTCGAGCACGCCCTCCACCAACCTCGGCCACCACGCCACCGGGTCGTCCCAGGTGGCGAAGTGGTCCGTCGGCACCACCACGCCGCCGAGCGAGCGGGCGTAGGTGGTCTTGCCCGAGCCCGACGGCCCGTCGACGGCGATCAGGAGCACCGGGCGACCGCGCTCAGAGGCTCCGGCGCCCGGACAGGGCGCGCCCCAGCGTCAGCTCGTCCGCGAACTCCAGGTCACCGCCCATCGGCAGGCCGGAGGCCAGCCGCGTCACGGACAGACCGGGGAAGTCGCGCAGCATCCGCACCAGGTAGGTGGCGGTCGCCTCGCCCTCGGTGTTCGGGTCCGTCGCGATGATGATCTCGCTGACGTCGGTCCCGATCCTGGTGAGCAGCTGCCTGATCCGCAGCTGGTCCGGCCCGATCCCGGACAGCGGGTCGAGCGCGCCGCCCAGCACGTGGTAGCGGCCCTTGAACTCGCGGGTCCGCTCGACCGCGAGGACGTCCTTCGGCTCCTCCACCACGCAGATGAGCGTGAGGTCGCGCCTCGGGTCGCGGCAGATGCGGCAGGTCGTCTCGGCCGAGACGTTGCCGCACACCTCGCAGAAGACCACGCCCTCCTTCACCTTCTGGAGGGCGTCCTGCAGCCTGCCGATGTCCGCGGGCTCCGCGGCCAGCAGGTGGAAGGCGATGCGCTGAGCGCTCTTGGGACCCACGCCCGGCAGTCGGCCGAGCTCGTCGATCAGGTCCTGGACCGGCCCCTCGTACATCAGCCGAACAGCTTGCCGAGGCCGCCGAGGCCGTCCAGCCCGCCCATGCCGCTGGCCAGGGGGCCCATCTTCTGCGCGGCCAGCTCCTGCGCCGCGCGGTTGGCGTCGCGCACGGCGGCGACGACCAGGTCGGACAGGGTCTCCACGTCCTCGGGGTCGACCGCCCTGGGGTCGATCGCGAGGCTCTTGAGCTCGCCGCCACCGGTGACGACGGCCCGGACCAGGCCCCCGCCCGCGGTGCCGGTGACCTCGGCCTCGGTGAGCTCCTGCTGCGCGGTGGCGAGCTGCTGCTGCATCATCTGCGCCTGCTGGAGGATCTGCTGCATGTTGGGCTGACCGGGTTGCACCGCGGTTCCTCTCGTCGGTTGCGCCTGGCGTCCAGCGTAGTCGGGGATCAGCTCTTCAAGGGGCGCGCGCCGAGCTCGTCGGCGAGCAGCTTCAGCACGACCGCCTCGGGGTCGAGGCGCTCCTCCCCCGGCTCACCCGGCCTGGCCGCCTCGGCGAACATCTCCTCCTCGTCCACCGGCTCCGGTGGGAGGGGGTCGTCGGGCTCGTCCGGCTCGGGCGGCAGCGGGATGTCGTCGCCCGAGCGGCCGGTCGACCGGTTGGCCTGCGCCTGCATGGCCTTCTCCAGCATCTGCCTGCCGTGGCCGGGCGCGGGCGCGCTCTCGGCCTGGCTGGGCCGCGCGGGCGCGGGCCTGGCCTGGCGGGCCTGCTGCTGGGGGCGCTGCGCGGTGGCCGCGTCGCCCTGGACGCAGCGGACCTGCCAACTGCCGCCGAGGACCTGGCCGAAGGCCTTGGCGATCACCTCGGCGTTGCGCGGCTCGGCGAGCCTGCGGGCCAGCGGGCCGGAGGTGTGGGCGAGGGTGACCGACGTGCCGTCGACCTCGGCGACGGTGGCGTTGGTCAGCATGGCCTCGGTGCTGCGGCTGGCCCCCTTGACCACGCCGAGCAGCTCGGGCCAGCGCCTGCGGATCTCGACCGCGTCGACGGCGCCGGACGCCGGGGCGGCGGCAACGGCGGGTTCGGCGGCGGCGGGCGGTTGCGGCGGCGCCTGGGAGGGGCGCTGGAACCGGGCCTGCTGCGGTGCGGCCTGCGCGGCAGGCCGGGCCTGCGGGGCGGCGGGCTGCGGGGTCGGCTCGACCGGCGCGGCGGCCTGCGGCGGCGCGGCGGGCACGGCGACCGGGGGCGCCGCGGCCAGGGGCGCGGCCTGCGCTGGGGCCGGTTCGGGCTCGGCCTGGCGCTGCGAGGGGCGCTGGAACTTGGACTCGACGGCGGGAGCGCCGCCACCGCCGCCACCACCGCCGCCCGCCGCGACGCCGTGCTTCTCCAGCCGCTCGACGCGCTGGAGCACCGCCGACTCGGCGTCCGACACCGAGGGCAGCAGCATCCGCGCGCAGAGCAGTTCGAGCAGCAGCCGGGGCGCGGTGGCCCCGCGCATGTCGGTGAGCCCCTGGTGCAGCACCTCGGCGTACCGGGTGAGCGTGGCGGGCCCGATGTTCTGGGCCTGCGGGATCATCTTGGCCAGCACGTCCTCGGGCGCGGACACCAGCCCGCGCTCGCCCGCGTCGGGCACGGCGCACAGCAGCACCAGGTCGCGCAGCCGGTCGAGCAGGTCGGTGGCGAAGCGGCGCGGGTCGTGGCCCGCGTCGACGAGCCGGTCCACGGTGCCGAACACGGCCGCGCCGTCGCCTGCGGCGAGCCCCTCCACCACGTCGTCGATCAGCGCGACGTCGGTGACGCCGAGCAGCGCGATGGCCCGGTCGTAGCGCACGCCCTCGGGGCCAGCGCCGGACAGCAGCTGGTCCATGACGGACTGGGTGTCGCGGGCGGAGCCGCCGCCCGCGCGGATGACCAGCGGGAAGACCGAGGGCTCGACCGCCACGCCCTCGGCGGCGCAGTTGCGCTCCAGCAGCGCGCGCATCGAGACCGGGGGGATGAGCCGGAACGGGTAGTGGTGGGTGCGCGAGCGGATCGTCGGCAGCACCTTGTCCGGCTCGGTGGTGGCGAAGATGAAGATCAGGTGCTCCGGGGGCTCCTCCACGATCTTCAGCAGGGCGTTGAAGCCCTGCGTGGTGACCATGTGGGCCTCGTCGATGATGAACACCCGGTACTTGGCCTCGGCGGGCGCGTAGAACGCCTTCTCGCGCAGCTCGCGGGTGTCGTCCACACCACCGTGCGAGGCGGCGTCCAGCTCGACCACGTCGACGCTGCCCGGCCCGTTGGGGGCGAGGCCGACGCAGGAGTTGCACTCGCCGCACGGGTCGGGGGTGGGCCCCTTGGCGCAGTTGAGCGACCTGGCCAGGATGCGCGCGCTGGAGGTCTTGCCGCAGCCGCGCGGGCCGGAGAAGAGGTAGGCGTGGTTCACCCGCCCGGCGCCCAGCGCGATGCGCAGGGGATCGGTCACGTGCTCCTGGCCGATGACCTCGGCGAAGGTAGCCGGTCGGTACTTGCGGTAGAGGGCGAGCGCCACGGGCCTGACCATACCCAAAGACCCCGACACGAATTCGTGCCGGGGCCGAGGGTTCCCGCTGAGATCAGGGGACCTCGCGCACCCGCCAGAGCCCACTTATCCTTGCTGCCTTCCGGCCCTGGGGAGGTTCGAGGGATAGCGTCACACGAGGTCCGCCTACAGCGTAGCACCCCGCTCTCGCGGGGCTGTCGATCAACCCACCTTCAGGATCTCCTGGAACTGCGGGACGGCCTTGTCCAGGGCGTGGGCCACGCCCAGGGTGGAGCCACTGGAGAAGGCGCTGACCAGCGTCTTGTCCTCCATGACCAGCATCCGGCCGTCCTTGGCGGAGGGGATGTTCGACAGCACGGGGTGCTGCTTGATCGGGGCGGTGTCGGCGCCGATCGGGAAGATCACGGTGAAGTCGGCGTCGAACAGGTTGAGCTGCTCGGCGGAGACGTCGACGAAGAAGGTGCCGGTGGCGAGGGACTCGACCTCGGCCTTGGGCGTGAAGCCGATGGCCTTGAGGAAGTCGACCCTGGCGTCGCCGCTGACGTACGCGCCGAACTTGCCGTCGAAGTAGGAGCCGACGACGGCGGTCTTGCCCTCGAACTTCTTGTTCGCGGCGAACTTGGCGTCCAGGTCCGCGGTGATCTTCTTGGCCTCGGCGTCCTTGCCCAGCGCCTTGCCGACCATCTCGATCTGCTGCTGCCAGGTGGTGCCGTAGGTGACGACGTCCTTGGGCGCGCCGATGGTGGGCGCGATCTGGGACAGCTTGTCGTGCTTGGCCTGGTCGTTGTCGGACCGGGTGTTGAGGATGAGGTCCGGCTGGAGCGCCGCGACGGCCTCGTAGTCCAGCTCCATCGTGCCCAGGATCTGGGGCGTCTCGGTGTACAGGCTCTCAGCCCACGGGCCGACGCCCTTGCCGCCGAAGGCCATCCAGTCGCTGACGCCGACCGGTTGCACGCCCAGCGCCAGGGCGGCCTCGGCGTCGGACCAGCCGAGCGCGACGACGCGCTTCGGGGTGCCCTCGACCTGGACGGGGCCGAACCTGGTGTCGACCGTGACGACGCCTGCGGAGTCGCCGGAGGCCGACGACGGGGTGTCCGCTCCGCTGCCGGTCGAACCGCCGCAGGCGGTGGCGAACAGGGCGAGCAGGACGACGAGCGGGCGGAGCCGCACGGACCTCACCTCCAAGATTTAGGTGAGGCTAAGCAAACAACTTTCACCCGTAAGGCGCAAGCTGGCCCCCCTCGCCGCAACGAGTGGCCTTTTTCTCAGGCCACCACCGCGCCTGCCGACTCGCCGTCCGACAGGGGAACACCCCCACCGAGGCGAGACGAGGCACGTGGATGGCAGTCAAGGGAAGGGCGCTCGCCGGAGCCCCGGTCGGGGTCAAGATCCTCTCCGGTGTCGCGGTGGCCGTGCTGGGCATGGTCGTGATCACCGGCGTCGCGGTGGGGCAGATGACCTCGCTGCGCGACGGTCAGGAGCAGCTCAACAGCGAGGCCGTGGTGCCGCTGGCCAAGTTCGACGAGGTCAGGCGCGCGTACCTCCAGACCCGCGTCGACGCGCTGGCCGACGAGTGGGTCGCCACGACCAACGGCCCCGAGCACGAGGCGTTCACCAAGGACATCAAGGCGATGGACGCCGCGCTCGCCGACCTGGCCAAGAGCGCCGTCACCGACGTGCAGCGCTCGTCCACGGCCGAGCTCCAGTCCGCGTGGTCCGAGTACATCAAGGTGGTCGCCAGCGATGAGTTCCTGCAGCTGGCCCGCACCGGCGACCGCGCCGGGTACGTGGCGGCGCGCGACTCGCAGGTCAAGCCGCAGGCCGTGCGCATCCAGAACGCGCTCGACGCGCTGGTGCAGGACATGACGACGTCGACCGCCGCGCAGCTGGAGCGGGCGAGCGACAACTACACCACCGGCGTCTGGGTGCTGGTCGGCACGCTGCTGGCCGCCATCGCGGTGGCCGTGGGCCTGGCCGTCGCGGCGACCCGCGCCGTGACCGGTCCGCTGCGCAGGCTCAGCGAGGTGTGCGACGCGCTCGCCGAGGGCGACCTGACCAAGCGCACCGGCCTGACCGGCGCGGACGAGGTCAGCCGGGTCGGCGCCGCGCTCGACGGCGCGACCGCGAAGACCGCGGAGGCCATCGCGGTGCTGTCCGACAGCGCCCGCTCGGTGGTCGCGGCCACCGGCAAGCTCACCGACACCGCGGGCCGGATCTCCGGCTCGTCGGCGGACACCGCGAGCCGCGCCGACGCGGCGACCGAGGCCGCCGAGCACGTGTCGGACGGCGTGCAGGCCATCGCCACCGGCGCGGAGGAGATGTCCGCGTCCATCCAGGAGATCGCCCGCAACGCCAGCCACGCCGCCCAGCTGGGCAGCCACGCCCGCAGCCTGACCGAGCAGACCGGCGCGACCATGGCGCAGCTCGGCGGGTCGTCGGCGGAGATCGGCAACGTCATCAAGGTGATCACCTCGATCGCCGAGCAGACCAACCTGCTCGCCCTGAACGCCACGATCGAGGCCGCGCGCGCCGGTGACGCGGGCAAGGGCTTCGCGGTCGTCGCGAACGAGGTCAAGGACCTGGCGCAGGAGACCGCCCGCGCCACCGAGGAGATCAGCAACCGGGTCGAGGCCATCCAGGCCGACAGCTCGAACGCGGTGACCGCGATCGCCACGATCGCCGACGTGATCAACGAGCTGGACGGGGTGCAGGCCACCATCGCGGCGGCCGTCGAGGAGCAGGCGGCCACGACCGCCGAGATGAGCCGCAGCGTCGCCGACGCGTCGGGCCGCACCACCGAGATCACCGGCAACATCACCGGCGTCGCGGGCTCGGCCGCCGCGACCTCGGACGGGGCGCGCACGACCACCGAGACCATCGGCGAGCTGGTCGCCGTGGCGGGCGACCTGGAGGCCGTGGTGGACCGCTTCCGCTACTGACCCGCACCGGTCCCGCACCGGCCGCCGGGGCGCCCCGCGCGCTCCCGCACGACCGCTCCCGGCACCGGGGGTGTCACCTCTTCGGGTGGCGCCCCCGGTGCTTTTTGGCTCAGCAGCACCCTTTTTCTGCCGATTCACGAAACATGAAGCGCACACGTGTGACCACGCTCAACCTGGGGCTCGGTCACCGGTTGCTGGCGTTGAGCATCGGCACGGTCATCGCCACCGCCGGTGTTCTCGTGGTGGTCGGTGCCTGGCAGAGCGACAAGTTCAGCACCGCAGCTGCGGGCAACGTAGCCGAGCTGATCCAGACCGACACCGACCACGTCACCTCCGGGGTGAGCACCCTGACCCGCACCGCGGGCGAGGCCATCCAGGAGAGCGTCAACAGCAGCATGAACGTCGCGAACGCCGAGCTGGCGCAGCGCGGCGGTCTGCGCCTCGACGGCTCCTCCACCACCTCGTGGAAGGCCGTCAACCAGCTCACGCAGGAGGCCACCGACATCACCCTGCCCAGGGCCGAGGTCTCCGGGACCTGGCTGGGCCAGAACCGCGACCAGTCGACCCCGACGCCGCTGGTCGACGACATCCGCTCGATGGTCGGCGCGACCGTCACCGTCTTCCAGAAGATGGACGACAAGGGCGACCTGCTGCGCGTGGCCACCAACGTGCCGAACAAGGCGGGCGAGCGCGCCATCGGCACCTACATCCCCGTCACCGCGCAGGACGGGACGCCGAACGCGGTCGCCAAGGCGATCAACTCGGGCACCTCGTACCGGGGCGTGGCCAAGGTCGTCGACACCTGGTACATCGCGGCCTACGACCCGATCAAGAACGCGAACGGCGACGTCATCGGCGCGCTGTACGTGGGCATCCCGCAGGACAAGGCGATCGCCCAGCTGTCCCAGGCCATCTCGGACACCACCGTGGGCGCCAACGGCCGGGTGACCGTCTACAGCACCTCGGCCGCCGACAAGGGCCGGATCATCGCCTCCACCGGCGGCAAGGACGTCGGCACGACGAACGCGGACGCCACCGACGCGAACGGCGTCAAGTACGTGGACGAGATCGTCTCCAAGGCCACCTCGCTGGGCGAGGGCCAGGTCTTCAACGCGGTCTACCAGCTGCCCGGCCTCGACGGCGAGCCCGCCGCGGCCTCGCCGACCAACGTCGTCTACTACGGCCCGTACCAGTGGGCCATCGCGGTCTCCTCGTACGGCCCCGACTCGGCGGGCGCGATCGAGGAGGTCGAGCAGGGCCGCAGCGCGATGCTGTGGGCGTTCGTGGTCGCGGCCGTGCTGATCGCCGCCGCCGCCGCGCTGGTGTCGCTGATCTGGGCGCGCCGCATGACGTCCCGCCTGCGCGGCCTGACCGGCGCGCTGACCGCGCTGTCCGAGCGCGACCTGACCGTCCAGGCGAAGGTCGGCGGGAACGACGAGATCGGCGAGATGGGCACCGCGCTCAACACCGCCGTCGGCGAGCTGCGCGAGCTGATGTCCGGCATCTCCGAGGCGTCCAGGCGGGTCGAGGAGACCTCGCGGAACGTGTCGTCGACCGGCGCGAAGCTGTCCGACTCGGCGTCGAGCGCGGCGGAGCAGACCAGCAACGCCGCCGAGGCCGCCGCCGAGGTGACCAGGAACGTGCAGACCGTGGCGCACAGCTCGACCGAGATGGGCTCCGCGATCGCCGAGATCTCCCGCAACACCCAGGCCGCCGCGGCGACCGCGCACGACAGCGTCGAGCGCACCCGCCAGGCGTCGGACGTCATCGCCGAGCTGAGCGCGGCGAGCGCCGAGATCACCGACGTGGTGCGGACGATCAGCAGCATCGCCGAGCAGACCAACCTGCTGGCGCTGAACGCCACCATCGAGGCGGCGCGGGCCGGTGACGCGGGCAAGGGCTTCGCGGTCGTCGCGGGCGAGGTCAAGGACCTGGCGCAGGAGACCGCGCGGGCCACCGAGGACGTGTCGCGCCGGGTCGAGGCGATCAACTCGGGCACGACCAGGGCGATCGAGTCGATCGCGGCGATCACCACGGCGATCGACAGCGTGAACGAGTCGCAGTCGGCGATCGCGGCGGCGGTGGAGGAGCAGTCCGCCACCACCGACGAGGTCAACCGCAGCATCAGCCTGGCGTCGGACCACAGCTCGCAGATCGCGGTGCGGCTGAACCAGGTGAGCTCGACCGTCGAGAGCACCAGGGACGCCGTGCGGATGTCGGCGGACGCGGCCGAGGAGCTGAGCGGCACCGCCCGCCAGCTGACCGACCTGGTCGGGCGCTTCACGCTCTGATCAGGGGTTCGACCGGTTCGGGTTTTCGGACCACCGAGGGCGCCGGGGACTCCCCCTGGCGCCCTCGGTGGTTTCCGGGTCTCAGCGCCTCGGCGGGAACCGGCCGGTGGCGGGCAGGGCGGCCAGGACCGCCAGGACGGCCCACAGGAGCAGGACGACGAGGGGTCCCCACAGGTCGTTCGGCAGGCGGGGCGCGCCGAGGAGCAGGGACAGCCTGGCGAGGTGGCTGACCAGGAAGACCCCCGCGACCGCCAGGACCAGCCAGTGCGCGAACGGGCGCCGGAGGAAGCCGAGCACCACCACGGCGACGGCCAGGAGCGCCTGGACGAGGAGGACGGTCAGGTAGGCGGCGTGCGAGGGGAGCGGGAAACCGGGGTAGAGGTAGCCCCAGGCCGCCACCGAGCGCAGCTCGCGGAAGTCGAGCGAGGCGGTGAGGTCGAGGACCAGCAGGAGCGCCGCCGAGAGGAACGCGCACGCGCCGGCCGCCAGGCACGCGATCCGGTGCAGCACCACGAGCCCGCTGGGGCCTTGGCGCTGGGCGGGGTGCGGCGGGTAGCCGGGGTGGTGGCCGGTGGGCGGGTGTCCGGGCGGGCCCTGCGGCGGGTAGCCGGGCGGCGGGTAGCCGGGCGGCGCCTGCGGCGGGTAGCCGGGCGGCGCCTGCGGCGGGTAGCCGGGCGGCGCCTGCGGCGGGTAGCCGGGCGGGCCCTGCGGTGCGTGGCCGGGCGGTGGCCCGTAGCCCGGTTGCCGGTTCCACCCCTGGTGCGGTTGGTTCACGTTTCCCCCCGTGTCGTGCGCGGCGTTCGAGCGTAGCTCCGGGCGGGCGCGCGCGCCGTCCTTTCGGGACGACCGCCCGAACGCGCCAGACTTCCGCGAACGGGCGGGATGACCAGCCGTTTTGGTCGGCGACTCCCTCCTCCGGTAGGCTCATCGACGGAGGATTCGCATAGTGGCCTAGTGCGCACGACTGGAAATCGTGTTGGGTTAACCCCCTCACGGGTTCAAATCCCGTATCCTCCGCAGATCAGAGGCCCGGCACCCACGTGGCGCCGGGCCTCTGGCGTTGTCGGGGGCCGCCGTGAGCTGCGGTTATCCGGCCAGTGCCGGGTCCCAGCCGCGCGCCACCGAGTCCGCGCAGCGGCCCGGCTCGTCGCCGACGCGCGCGAACAGGGCCTCCAGCAGCAGCGGGCAGTGCGCGAGGGTCTCGCGGGGCAGCGGGCCGTTCGCCACCAGCGACACCACGCCGTGGCCGACCGCCCAGCTCTGGGTCGCCAGGTCCAGCGGCGTGGCCTCCGCGCGGAAGCGGCCCGCGGCCTGGGCGCGCAGGGCCGCCTGGACCATGTGCTCCAGCGTGGCGTCGGCGGCCTTCAGGTCCTCCAGGTCGAAGTTCGCGTCGAACATGACCCGGTACAGGTCGGGGTGCTCCAGCGCGTTGCCGAGGTACGCGGCGACGAGGGCGGTCAGGTCGGCGACCGGGTCGGTGGTCACCGGGACCTCGGCGAACCTGCGGGCGAGCCGGGTGAAGCCCTCCTGGCGCACCGCCATCCACATCCCGTCCATGTTCCCGAAGTGGGTGTAGACGGCCATCGTGGACACCCCGGTGCCCGCGACGAGCGAGCGGAGCGTGATCGGCTCGCGGACGCGCAGCATGTGCGCGGCGCGCTCCACGAGGAGGGTGCGGACCGCCGGGTCCTTCTGCCTCGCCATGGGCACCAAGATACATAGCATAGCTTTGTTATGTAGTGTGGGGTGCGCCTGCCCCGGACGGGGTCGGGCCCCGCGCTACGAGGAGTCGAGAAGCATGGCGATCACGCTGGTGAACCCGGACGGGCTGCCGCAGGTCGAGGTCTACCGGCAGGTGTCGATCGGCACCGGGTCGAAGCTGGTGTTCGTCGCCGGGCAGGTGGCGCGCGACGGCGAGGGCAACCGGATCGGCGAGGGCGACCTGGCCGCGCAGGCCGAGCAGGCCTACCTCAACGTCGGCGCCGCGCTCGCCGCCGCGGGCGCGGCGCTGGACGACCTCGCCAAGCTGACGATCTACGTCGTCGACTGGCGGCTCGACCTGATGCCCGTGCTGATGGAGGGCATCAACCGGGCGTTCGCGCGGCTGGGCGGCGGTTCGCTCGCGCCCGTGACGCTGATCGGCGTCGCCGCGCTGGCCGAGCCGGACCTGCTGATCGAGATCGAGGCCACCGCCGTGGTCGAGTAGGACCCCGAGCACGGCCGAGGGCCCGGCGGCGACGTGCCACCGGGCCCTCGGCCGCTCACCCCGTCAGGGGCGGTGGAACAGGTCCGCGAGGTCCTCCAGCCCGAACACGAGGTGGTCGAGCAGCTGGTTGCCGGTGCTCGGCCTGATCTTCACGACCTGCGGGTCGTGGTCGCTGGCCTGGTCGGCGAACTCGGCGTTGATCCGCACCACGTCGTACCGGTACCGCTTGACGTTGGAGCTGAGCAGGATGTGGTCGAGGGTCTGCGAGTTGCCCTCGTACACGTAGCTGTACCGCTCGTTCGCGGGCAGCGTGGACATCAGGTCGACCACCTGGCCGCCCTCGGTGAGCTTCCTGACCACCGGGGAGAACTGGTAGTCGTTCAGGTCGCCCGCGAGCACCACGTTCGCGCCCCGGTCGACCGCCTTCACCCCGTCCACGAAGCCCTTGAGCAGGGCCGCCTGCTTGAGGCGCTGCTCCTCGGACGAGCGGACCGGCTCCTGGTAGCGGCCGTGCATGGCCTGGTCGCCGCCCTTGGAGTTGAAGTGGTTGGCGACCACGAACACCGTGCGGCCCAGGAAGGTGAACTCCCCGACCAGCGGCTTGCGGCTCGCGTCCCACGCCTCGTTCGCGGGCTCGATCCGGCCGGGCGACACCGACAGCGCGGCGCGGCCCCTGCTCCTCACCACCGAGACCGGCGTGGTGGCGTCGCCGCCCGCGCGGTCCACGAAGGACACCCGGCCGGGGTTGAACAGGAACCCGACGCGGATGTTGCCGCCGGGGGCGCCGCCGTCGGCGTTGTTCACCGGGTCGATCTGCCGCCACTGGTAGCGCGGGCCGCCCTTGGCGACGATCGCGTCGGTGAACCGCTGGTAGGTCGCGCCCGCGGTGACCGTGCCGTCGTTGGTCGTGCCGTTGTCGTCCTGGATCTCCTCCAGTACCACCACGTCCGGGCTGCGCAGGTTCGCCACGACCGCGGCGGCGAGCCGGTCGAACTTGGCCTGGTCGTTGGTGGCGGCCAGGTTCTCGACGTTGTACGTCGCCACCGACAGCTCGTGCCTGCCGGTCGCGTCGGACACCTCGGGCTTCGTGCCGCCCGGCGCGTGCGCGCCCACCGACTTGGTGGCCAGGGTGTAGCCGCCGTAGTTGGTGTACTCCAGGTTGCCGACGGTGGAGCCGCTCCAGACGTCGCCGACGTCGCTCACCGGCGGGGTCGCGCTGCCCGCCTTGGCCTTGAGGCGGCCGGGGTTGGGCTGGTCGTAGCCGAGGTAGATCGTGCCGCCGCGGGCGGTCGGGTTGTCCTGGGGCCGGGTGGTGATCCAGGTCTCACCGAAGTTGTTGGTCGGGCCGGTGACGCGGGCGTCGACGACCTCGACGAGCATCCCCTCGCGGGACTCGAAGTAGTCCAGGGCGTACCTGTCGGGCTCCAGCGGGAGCTGCTCGATGCTGCCGCCCGAGGCGGTCGGCAGGTAGCCGGCCGGGGGCGCGAGCTCCTCCGGCGCGGGCAGCGGGTTGCCGCCGGAGAGCACCGACGTGGTCGGGGCGGTGATCTCGGTGAGCGTCTGGTTGGAGTTGCTCGCCTCGGCGCCGCCGGGGCGGTACTCGGCGATGGTGCCGCTGACCAGGACGGAGTCGCCGGGCTGCACGGTCGGGGCCGCGTCGCCGGTGTAGACGAAGACGCCCTCGCTGGTGCGGGGGTCGCCGTCGGGCTGGGTGTCCTGGATCCAGTAGCCCCGGTCGCCGGTGGCGCGGGTCGCGGTGACCACGCCGGGGACGCCGGTGACCTTCTGGCCCAGCAGCGGCGAGATCCGGGTGGCGCCCTGGATGTCGCGGACGCGCTTGTCACCGGGCTGCGGGTCCGGGTCGGGATCGGGGTCCGGGTCCGGGTTCTGGCCCGCGCCCTCGCCACGGGAGTTGACCGGGGTGGGGGCGCCGGTGGTGAAGTCCGCCGCGTTGTCGTCGTTGTCGACCAGCTGCGGGCGGGCGGCGGAGGTGGTGCTGGTGAGGGTGGCCGTGGGGCTGCCCTCGCGGACGACCGCGGTGGCGCCGTAGCCGACGAGGTCCTTGACCCTGGGGTCGGCGGCGCAGTCGGCGGCGGTCTTGCAGGTCAGCGGCTGGGCGCCGGAGACCAGCGCGACCGTGCCCGCGCCCGCCGCCATCGCGACCGTGCCGGTGGCGTCGGGGGTGGGCAGCGCCGTGGTGCCGCCGGCGCCCTTGGCCTGGGCGACGAGGTAGCGGGCGTTCGGCGCGATCGAGCCGGCGAGCGGGGTGACCTGCCACTGGCTGGCGGCGCTGGCGGAGGCCGGGAGGTACTGCACGCTCCAGCCGTCGACGGCGACCGGCGCGGAGGCGCGGTTGGCCAGCTCGACGAAGTCCTGGGTCAGCACCGCGCCGGAGTTCCCGCCGCCGCCGTAGACCTCGGCGATGAGCGCGTCCTGGCTGGGAGCCGCGGTGGCGGGTGTCGCGGACGCGATCGACACGACCGTGGCGGCTGCGGCGGCTAAACCGGCGCGGAGCGGGGTTGTTCTCAACGGGTCCTCCGTGAATTGGCGGGTCCGCAGATCCTCCCCGTAACGGGTGAACGTGGGAAGACACCGTGACTAACGGTTGACGGCAGAGGAATCACTCGAACGTGTGTTCGAGGACGTGCTAGGATCTGCCTCGGGCGCTAGCCGGTGGTCCCCTCCCAGGCACCGGCTGGCGCGCCAGTGCAGGGCGGTCGCCCGTCCGCAGGGCCGAGCCCGATCTCCCGCGGCAGCACCGGGATCCTCAGCGCCGCCCACACCCACATCCCACGTTCGGGCTCCCCGCTCCGGGTGAGTCGCTGCCGGTGCGCGATCGGCGAACGGGGGTGGGGACAGCTTTCCACCTCGGGGCGGGCGGGTCGGGTGACCGTTGATGGCGGTGCGGGCGGGGAAGCTGCGGTGAGCAGGGGTTCCGCGGTTCTCGGGCGAAGCGGAGTTGATGCGCCCGGACCTGGTGGATACCCCGTTCGCCGAACGCCCGCTGATCTCTTCGGGGCACGGCACGCACGCGGTGACCCCGGAAAAGCAGAACGCCGGTCCCGCTTCGGGACCGGCGCTCTGGCTGGCGGTGGCGGTGGGATTTGAACCCACGGAGGCTTTCACCTCACACGCTTTCGAGGCGTGCTCCTTCGGCCGCTCGGACACGCCACCGCTAAGAACAATACAAGACCCCCGAACCGCCCCGCGAGGGGGGTGCCCCTAACACGATCAGCCGCTCTCCGGCCACCGCTCGGACGCGTCCCGACCTGCGAAGAAGTCCCGCACCAGCGCCGCGCACTCGGCCTCGCGCACCCCGCCGACCACCTCGGCCCGGTGGTTGATCCTGCGGTCGCGGACCACGTCCCACAGCGAGCCCACCGCGCCCGTCTTCGGCTCCCACGCGCCGAACACCACGCGGTCCACCCGCGCCAGCACCAGGGCGCCCGCGCACATCGCGCACGGCTCGACCGTCACCGCCAGGGTGCAGCCGCCCAGCCGCCAGCCGTCGCCGAAGACCGCCGCCGCCGCGCGCAGGGCCAGGACCTCGGCGTGCGCGGTCGGGTCGCCGAGGCGTTCGCGCGCGTTGCAGGCCCGCGCCAGCTCCGCGCCGTCCGGGCCGAAGACCGCCGCGCCGATCGGGATGTCCTCGCCCGCGCCCGCCGCCGCCTCGAGGGCGGCGCCGACCATCGCGTCGTACGGCGCGGTGATCACGCCTGGAGGGTGTCCAGCAGGCGGGTGAACTCCTCGCCGAAGCCGATCCGCTGGGCGATCATCTGCAGCTGCTCGTCCGGGTACAGGTCGACCTCGTCGACGATCACCTGCAGCTCGTGCTCCGGCATCCCCAGGTCCGCCAGGACCGCGAGGTCGCCCTCGGGCCACAGCTCCTCGTCCTCCTCGTCGGGAGGGTCGACGCGCAGCAGGTCCAGCACGTCGGCGGCGATGTCGTAGTCCAGGGCCGCCGCCGCGTCGGACAGCAGCAGCGACACCCCGCCCGGCACCGGGCGCAGCACGATGAAGAACTCGTCGTCCACCGCCAGCAGCCCGAACACCGCGCCCGTGGAGCGCAGCCCCCGCAACTGGGTGATCGCCGCGTCCAACTCCGACAGCGCGTCGCCGTCCAGGGTGCTGCACCGCCAGCGGTTGTCCTCCCGGACGACCGCGACCGCGAAGCCGTGCACCGGCGGCTCCTGCTCAGGCATGTGCACACCGTAGGGCCACCGGCCCCCACCCGGTAGCACAGCCCCCGCGCGGAACGCCCCGGACTGCCACTATCGGGGGATGAGCACACCCGCGCCCGACCCGTCCCAGCCCGCCGAGGACCCGCGCTTCACCGGCCTGATCGAGGAGGCCCGCGCGCTCCAGCCGCGGACCGTGGCGCTGCGCAGGCAGGTGCACCGGCACCCCGAGCAGGGGCTGGACCTGCCGAGGACGCAGGCGGCGGTGCTGCACGCGCTGGAGGGCCTGCCGCTGGAGATCACCACCGGCACGACCTCGTCCTCGGTGGTGGCGGTGCTGCGCGGGGAGCGGCCGGGGCCGACGGTGCTGCTGCGCGGGGACATGGACGCGCTGCCCGTGCGGGAGGAGACCGGGCTGGACTACGCGTCGGAGGTGCCGGGCGCCATGCACGCGTGCGGGCACGACGCGCACGTGGCGATGCTCGCCTCGGCCGCCCGGCTGCTGTCGGGCAGGCGGGACGCGCTGGCGGGCCAGGTCCTGTTCATGTTCCAGCCCGGCGAGGAGGGCCACCACGGGGCCCGGTTCATGCTGGAGGAGGGCCTGCTCGACGCGGCGGGGGCGCGGCCGGTGAAGGCGCTGGCGCTGCACGTGTCGGCGACGGTCACCTCCGGCGTGGTGCTGACCCGGCCGGGGCCGATGATGGCGTCGGCGGACACCTTCCGGGTGCTCGTGCGCGGGCGCGGCGGGCACGGCGGGATGCCGCACGACGCGCTCGACCCGGTGCCCGCGGCGGCGGCGATGGTGGGCGCGCTCCAGACCGTGGTGGCCAGGCGGGTCAGCGTGCACCGGCCCGCGGTGGTGACGGTGGGCCGGATCGAGGCGGGCACCACGAACAACGTCATCCCGGAGACCGCCCTGCTGGAGGGCACGATCCGCACCCTGTCCGAGGAGACCCGCGCGCTGGTCCACCGGGAGCTGGTGGCGGTGTGCGAGCACGTCGCCGCCGCCCACGGCTGCGCCGCCGAGGTGGAGGTGACGCCCGGCTACCCGGTCACGGTCAACGACGCCGAGGTCGCGCCGCAGCTGCTGGAGCTGGTGTCGGCCGTGCTGGGCCCGCGCTGGGCCGCCGAGGCCGAGGACCCGCTGATGGGCGCCGAGGACTTCTCCTACGTGCTGCGCGAGGTGCCGGGCGCCATGGCGTTCCTGGGGGCCTGCCCGCGCGGGGTGGACCTGGCGCGCGCCGAGCCGAACCACTCGGGCCGGGCCCTGTTCGACGAGGCGGCGCTGGAGCACGGGGTGGTGGTCTACAGCGCGTTCGCGCTGGACGCCCTGCGGTGACGCGGGCCCCGGCGCGGGGTTCGCCGCCCCGCGCCGCGGCCGGGGGCGGGGCCGGCGCTCGTCGTCACCGACCGTGTGCGGGCAGGATGGTCCCCGTGCGTGAGCTGTGCGTGGTCGGGTTGGGGTTGATCGGCGGTTCGGTGCTGCGGGCGGCGGTGGCCGCCGGGTGGACCGCCTGGGGCGCCACGGCGTCCGAGGAGGACGCCGGGACGGCGCGCGCCGACGGGTTCGACGTGGTCGACCTGGCCGAGGCGCTGGCCCGCGCCCAGCGCTCGGACGCCCTGGTGGTGCTGGCGGTGCCGCTGCCCGCCGTGGAGCGGGTGCTGCGGATGCTGCCCGCCGGGGTGCGGCTGACCGACGTGGTGAGCGTGAAGGGCCCGGTGGCCGACCTGGTGCGCCGCTGCGCGCCGTCCGCCCGGTACGTGGGCGGGCACCCGATGGCGGGCACCTCCGCGTCGGGCTGGGCGGCGAGCGACGTGGCGCTGTTCCGGGGCGCGGCGTGGGTGGTGGCCGCCGAGGACGGGTGCGACCTGGACGTGCTGGGCGACGTGGTGCGGCTGGCGCTGGCGGTGGGCGCGCACGTGGTGCCGACCGACGCGGACGAGCACGACGTCGCGGTGGCGCGGGTGTCGCACCTGCCGCACGTGCTGGCGGCGGTGCTGGCCAGCGTGGGCGCGGAGGGCGGGCCGCTGGCGCTGGCGCTGGCCGCCGGGTCGTTCGGCGACGCGACGCGGGTGGCGGGCAGCGACCCCGACCTGGTGCGCGCGATGTGCGAGGGCAACCGGAACGCGCTGCTGGGCGCGGTGGACGACGCGCTGGGCCGGTTGGGCGCGGCGCGCGGGTCGCTGGCGTCCACGGGCGGGCTGGCGAAGACGATCGACGCCGGGCACGCGGCGCGCGGGCGGCTGGACGCGCTGCGCGCGGACGAGGGCGCCGAGGTGACCGTGGACCTGGCCGCGCGGGACGCCCGCGAGGCGCTGCGGGCGGTGGGCGCGCGCGGTGGGCGCGTGGTGGCGCTGGACGGGACGACCGCGCTGGCGAGGACCTTCTGACGTGCGGCGGGGCGCGGCGTTAGCCGGGGCGGCGGTGCTGCTGGTCGGCGCCGTGGTGGTGATGCGCGAGCTGTCCGCGCCGGTCGGCGAGCCGGAGCTGGCCGGGCGCGCCCGGTACCTGACCTCGTCCGCCACTCCGCCGCCGCCCTCGGGCCTGCGGGCCGCGGCCCTGGACGCCTCCAGCGCGCGGGTGTCGTGGGACGTGCCCGCCGAGCGGGCGCCCGCGGGCTACGAGGTGCGGTGGGGCGACCGGGTGCGGCACGTGCCCGGCCCCGAGGTGGAGCTGACCGGTCTCGCCCCGGACGCGCCGGCGCGGGTGGAGGTGCGGGCGGTCGGCGCGCGGGGCGCCCGGTCGGCCGCCGCCGAGGTGGCGGTCACCCCCGGCGTGGGCGCCGCGAGCCCGGTGGACCTGCCCGGCGTGCCGCTGCGGGCGTTCGACGGGCCCGAGTCGGTGCGCCCCGACCTGTGGCGGGTGCTGCGCGACCCGGTGCCGCAGCACACCGGCGAGTGCGTGCGGGGCGGCTCGGGGCGGTTGCTGGCCGCCTGCCGCACCGCGGACCTCCAGTCGAACACGCCGCTGGTGCTGCGCGAGCGGCCGGAGGACGGGCTGCGCGGCCGGGTCGCGCTGGAGGCGGCGGGCCCGGTGGGCGACGGCGCGCTGTCGCTCGTGCTGGTGCCCGACCGCTGGCGGGACCTGGGGCCGCTGGACGTCGAGCGGTGGCCGTCCGGCTCGGTGGCCGTGATCGTGCGGGACGGGAGCGCGGTGCTGCGCGCGGCCGGTGGCCTGCAGACCGTCTCGCAGCGGGCGGCGCCGTTCTCGACCGGGGTGCGGCACCGCTGGGAGGTGCTGGTGCGCGAGTCGTCGGTGGTGGCGCTGCGGGACGGCGAGGTCGTGGCCGAGCTGGGCGGGATCACCCTGTCGGGTCGGTTCTGGCCCCGGTTGGTGCTGCGCCAGGACAGCCGGGTGGAGCTGACCGCCTTCGGCAGCGCGGGCGCGCCCGCCGAGCTGTCGCCGGAGCGGGTGATCCCGCTGCGGTTGGACGGGGTGGACGCGGCGACGGGCGTGACCCGGCTGTCGACCGACGCGGACCTGTCCGGCGTCACCTCCACCAGGTTCGCGGGCTTCGCCGAGGAGGGGTTGCGCGAGCTGCTGGTGGTCGGGGGCGGCCGGGAGGTGCGGGCCGACGTGCTGGTCAACCGGGGGTTCGAGGTGGGCACGGGGGGCGGGGCCGCGCTGGCCGTGGCCGACCTGCCGCCGGGCACCGGCTCGGTCGAGCTGCGGAGCGGGGCCGTGGACGCCGGGGTCGCCGGGCACCTGGTGGTGACCGGCGGGGAGGTCGGGGCGCCGGACCTGGACTCCTGGTCGCCGCCCTTCCCCGCGGCGCCGCCGGTGCGGACGCGGTTCGCCCGCGACGGCGACCGGGTGCGCCTGGTGGTGTCGCTGCTGGACCCGCAGGCGCGCGAGCTGCTGCCGCTGCGGGAGCTGCGGGTGGACCTGGACGGCGAGCGGCTCGCGGTGGTGCCGCTGGGCGGCTCGCTCGGCGGGGTGCACGAGTTCGAGGTGTCCGGGGTGGAGCCCGGCGCGCACCGGGTGCGGGTCGAGGTGGAGCCGGAGCGGCTGGACTCCGCCACTCCGGTGCGGGAGGCCGAAGTCACCCAGTCGCTGCCGCCCCGCTAGGTCTCGACCGCGCAACGGGCGAGTGACCTGGCTCACCCCCACCCCTAGCGTGGGGCCGTGGACCGTCGCAGGATCGGGTTCTTCGCCGCGGGCGCGGTGCTGTTCGCGGGTGTGGTCGTCGTGCTGCGCGGGGGCGGCGCCCCCGGTCCGGCGGACGCCGGGATCACCGTGCAACCACCGCCGCCGACCTCGCTGACGGCGTTCGCCTCGGACGGGGTGCTCGCGCCCTCCCCCGGCTCGGTCCCGGACGCGCCCGAGGGGTTGGAGGCCGCGCCGGGGCCGGGCAGCCTGGTCGTGGCCTGGACCGGCGGGGCGCCCGGCTACGAGGTGCGCTGGGGCCTCGGCGACGTGTCGCGCACCCGGCTGGTGACCGGGTCGCCGGTGGAGCTGCGGCTGCCCGACGGGCGGGAGCAGCGGGTCGAGGTGCGCGCGGTGGACGGGTTCGGCCAGCGGTCCGCGCCCGCGTCGGTCTCCGGCGCGCCGGGGCCGGTCGGGGTGTCCGAGCCGGGCGCCTACCACCTGCTGGACCGGTTCGAGGGGGCGTCCGCGCCCGATCCGGCGCGCTGGCGGCTCACCGCCAAGCCCGGCTGCGCGCGGGCGGGCGCCGGCTCGGACGAGGAGGCCGCGGCGCTGGTCGTGGCCACCACCTGCGCGGGCGTGCCCGCCGTGCTGCGCTCGCGGGCGCCGCTGGTGCTGCGCGAGGACGGGGCGGAGCTGGGGCGGTTCGCGGTGGGCGCGGGCGCGCCGATCGCGAACGGCGAGCTGGCGCTGGAGCTGGCGCCCGGCCCGGTGGCCGCGCTGTCCGGGGCCGAGCTGCCGCCGGGGGCGCTGCGGCTGCTGGTGCGGGCCACCGGGGGCTCGGTGACCGCGCGGGTGCTGACCGCCGAGGGCGACCGGACGCGGGAGCTGCGCCCGCTGGACGGCGTCGCGCCGGGCACCGGGCACGTGTGGGAGCTGGTGCTGCGCCGGGACGGGGCGCTGGTGCTGCTGGACGGCGAGCCGGTGGCCACCAGCCCGGTGGTGCCCGCGTGGCGGGAGGCGACCGCGCTGATCTCGGTGTCCGGGCCGATCGGGCAGCGGGTCCCGGTGTGGCTGGCAGGCCTGGGCGGCGCGCCGTCCGCCGCTCCCCCGCTGGTGGGGCCGGTGCGGGTGGAGGTGACGCCGCAGGGCGGTGCGGCCGGGTCGGGGGTGGGCGCGCCCGCCGGGCAGCTGCGGCTCACCGTGTCGCACACCCTGTCCCGCGAGCGCGACGAGCCGCTGGTGGCCCTGGTGTCCGGGGTGCCGGTGCCGCTGCGGCGCGCCGTCGACGGGGCCCCGTTCCGGGCGGACACCGGCCTCCCGCTGGTGGGGGACGTGCCCGCCGGGGTGGCCTCGGTGTCGCCCGACGGGGTGGTCGGGGTGCGGCTGGACCTGGGGTTCGACGCCACCGCGACGCACGCCGAGCTGGAGCTGGGGCCGGGCGGGGCGGTCCCCGTCGCGGCCAACCCCGAACCGGGGCCGCCGCAGAGCGCGCTGCCCCGGCCGTCCGCGCGGGTGCTGGACGCGTCGGGCCGCCCGCTGCCGCCGGGCACCCCGGTGCCGCGCGGCCGGGTGGTGGTCGAGGTGGAGCTGGTGGGCGCGCCCGCCCAGCACGGGCTGGCCGGGCTCGCCGGGTTCGGGCTGTGGCTGGACGGGACGCGGATCGCCTCGGTGCCGACGGCGGTCGGCGGGCCCGCGGTGGCCGGGACCTACCGGGTGGCGGTGAACACCGGGGCGCTGCCCGGCGGGCCGCTCTCGGAGGGCCCGCACATGGTGGAGGCGCGGCTGTTCGGCACTTCGGGGTCCACGCGGCCCACCTCGGCTTTCGCCTCGTTCTTCGCCGCTCGGTGACAAGATGGTCACATGCAGCGCCCACTGATCCTCGACGCCGCCCGCACGCCGTTCGGCCGTTACCGGGGCGGGCTCTCCGGTGTCCGGGTCGACGACCTGGCCGCCCTGCCGATCTCCGAGCTGCTGCGCAGGCACCCGGACCTGGACCCGGCGCGCGTCGACGACGTGCTGTACGGGAACACGAACGGGGCCGGTGAGGAGAACCGGAACATCGGGCGGATGGCCGCGCTGCTGGCGGGCCTGCCGCCGACGGTGCCGGGCGCGGCGGTGAACCGGCTGTGCGCGTCCGGCGGCGAGGCGATCGTGCAGGCCTCGCGCGCGCTCGCGATGGGCGATGCGGACGTGGTCGTGGCGGGCGGGGTGGAGGGCATGACCCGCGCGCCGTTCGTGGTGCCGAGGCCGGACCGGCCGTTCGCGGACCGGCTGGAGCCGGTGTCCACGGCGCTGGGCTGGCGGCTGGTGAACCCGAGGATGCCGTCCGCGTGGACGGTCCCGCTGGGGCGGGCCGCGGAGCAGGTGGCCGCCGAGCTGGGCATCACCCGCGAGCGGATGGACCAGTACGCGCTGCGCTCGCACCGGCGGGCGTCGGCGGCGTGGGACGCGGGCGTGCACGACGGGTTCGCGTTCCCGGTGCAGCTGCCGGACGGGTCGGCGGTGCGCAGGGACGAGTCGGTGCGGCCGGAGACGAGCGCGGAGAAGCTGGCGAAGCTCAAGCCCGCGTTCAGCGACGGCGGCACGGTGACGGCGGGCAACTCCTCGCCGCTCAACGACGGCGCGGCGGCGGTGCTGCTGGGCACCGAGTCGCTGGCCGCCGAGCTGGGGGTCACCCCGCTGGGCGAGGTGCTGGGGTCGGCGGTCACGGCGGGCGAGCCGCAGCGGTTCACCCTGGCGCCGGTGGGGGCGATCCGGAAGCTGCTGGGGCGGCTGGGCATCGGCGGTGCGGACGTGGACCTGTGGGAGATCAACGAGGCGTTCGCGGCGATGGCGCTGTCGGTGCTGCACCACCTGCCCGAGGTGGACCGGGAGAAGGTGAACGTGCACGGCGGGGCGATCGCCTACGGGCACCCGCTGGGGGCGTCGATGCCGAGGGTCGTGGTGGACCTGTGCAGGCACCTGCGGGCGCGCGGCGGCGGCGTGGGCGTCGCGGCGGCGTGCGTGGGGGTCGGGCAGGGCATGGCGATCGCGGTGCGGGTCTGACCGGGTGGTGAACGGCGGCGGCCGGGGCCCCTGGGGACCCCGGCCGCGCGCGCTGGTTCTCCTGGCGTCAGGTCTGCCGCGTCAGATCCGCTGCGTCAGATCCGCTGCGCCACGTTCGGGTAATCCACGACCAGCCCCTCGGCGTCCACGGTGACGTCCTGCTCGCCGTCCTCCGCGCGGAGCGCCACGACCGAGCCGCCGTCGCCGACCGACGCGGTGCGGTAGCCGCGCCGCACGACGGTGACGTCCAGGTCGGGCAGGCTGACCCGCACCACGGGCAGCTCGGCCTCGCCGGGCTCCCGGTGCAGGCCCAGCCGCCGGATCGGGATGGCCGCGAACAGCACCGCGAACTCCACGTCCACGTCGACCGCGCCGTCGAAGTCGGCCCGCTCGCCGCCGTGGCCCCGGTCGACCATCCAGACGCCGTCGGAGGAGCGGCTGAGCGAGACGTGCCGCTCCTCGGCGACGGTGGCGGTGCGCAGCAGCAGCCGCGTCACGGAGCCGTCCTCGCCGACCGACAGCTCGAAGGAGCCGTTGAACTGCTCGGCGGGCCCCGAGGCGACGATCCGGCCGGACGCCCTGAGCTTGTGCTCGGACACCAGCACGCGGACCTGCTCCAGCCTGGGCACCGCGCACCCCTGCCAGGTGACCATGCGAGCGGCGGCGCGGGACTCGCCCTGCTGGGCGGTGGCGCGCTCGGCCGTCCTGGCGGTGCTCACCGCGCACCCGGCAGGGCGTCCTTGGCCTTCTTGGCCACCGAGTGGACCTGCTCCTGGTGCCCGAGCCGGTCCGAGATGAAGTCCGCCGCCTGGTCGATGCCCTTCTCGACCGTCTCGTGGTGCTGCTCCAGCAGCTCCGTCGCCTTGTTCTTGATCTCGTCGAAGTTCACTCTGGTGCTCCTTCGCACTCGCTGAGCGAGGTTACCGGACCGGTCCAGGGCCCGGAAACGCCAAACGGCTCCCTCCGGCTGGACCGGGGGAGCCGTTCGGGCTACCGCGAGGGCTCGTTCACGCCCTCACAGCTTCGTTCACGCGGTCTTGCGGCGGCGCATCACGATCATCGCGGCGGCGCCCGCGCCCAGCAGTCCGAGGCCGATCAGCAGCGGCACGAAGATCGAGGCGCCGGTGGAGGCGAGCTCGTCCTTCTCCGCGACGGGGACCGGGCTGGCCGAGGTCTCCGGGGTGGAGGACTCCGGCGTGCTCGGGTTGCTGCTGCTCGGGGCCGGGGCGCTCGGGGAGGTGCTCACCGAGGTGGTGGTCGGCGGCGTGGTGACCTGCTCGGCCTTCCAGCTGGCGGTGGCCTCGGCCTTGACCGTCACCTGGCTCGGCAGCGCGACGACGAGCGACTGGGTCTTCTTGTTCTTGTCGCTGCTGACGAAGAGGCGACCGCTGTTCAGCTTCGCGTCGGCCTGCAGGGAGAAGGAGACCTGGCCGTCCTTGGCGCCCTCGGGGACCTTGACGAAGACCTTCTCGAACTTGGTGTCGGCGGAGGCCGACGCGTCGCCCTTGGCGGCGGTCTTCAGGGTCGCGCCCGCGGCGTCGACCAGGGTCACGCCCTGGGGCAGGTCGGCCTTGAGGACGACGGCGCCCGCGGTGGTGCTGACCTCGAACGGGCCGATCAGGTCGCCCGGCTTGCCCGACTGCGTCTTCGGGGTGATCGCCAGCGAGGGAGCGGGCTGCTCCTTGATGCCGACGTTCTTCTCGCCGATCAGGTAGGCGTAGACCGCCTTGACGTCCTCGTTGGTCTGGCGGTCCCGGTCCTTGGTGGTGTCCAGGTCGGCGCCGTCGCTGAAGTGCCAGATCGCGGCCTGGGTGGCGGCGATGGCCTCGCGCTTGCTGACCGACTTGCCGGTCGCCTCGCTCAGGACGGAGGCGTCCTTGACCGGGTAGCTGTTCTGGAGAATCCAGTTGATCTTGTCGGCGTTCTCCTTGAACTTGGTGCCCGAATTGGGGTGCTCGCCCCACGGGACCTCGGTCAGCGGAGTGCCGTTCTCCAGCGGGGTCGGCAGCTCGACGCAGTACGCCTTGACGCCGGTGGTCTTGCCGTCTTCCTTGACCTTCAGCGCGATGAGGTTGGCGCCGAGCCAGTTGTCCTTGTCCTTGTGACCGGACATCTTGACCTCGATGCCCTCTTCGTGGAACTTCGCGAAGTCGGGATCGTGCCTCGGGATCGGGAGGATCTCGATGGCCGTCGCGGAAGCGGGCAGGGCGGCGGTGGTCAGCGCGATCGAAGCACCGAGGGCGATTGCCCCAGCACGCTTCAACAACCGGGATGCCATGTTTCTCCTAGAGGCTTCGCAGGTAGCCCGATGGGTGGTGCAAGGCGTCGGTTCTCTGCCGCCTCGACGGACCGCCTGACCAGGGGTCGACACCGAAACGACAGGAATCGGCCGAACCCTATCCGATCGAGTTTCACCCAATCGAGTTTTGGGAACACCCTGCGTACAAAACTCTGACCTGCGGAAACCCAGAAGAGTGGTCCACTGTGGACGGTCGGGTGATCATCCACAGTGGCCGAAACCAAGATCCACTGACTGTTAAAAGACAGGTCCAAAGTCACAAGCAACCTTGAAACGCGGTGCGTTTCACCAGGTCAGCACGTGTTGATCATTTGTTGGACCTGAGGTTTTCCAGTGATTCGAGTCCACAACGTTATGGAACGGTGATCAAGCGACCAGGCTCGGAACCAGCGCGGGCCGGATGTCGCTCGGACGCAGGGACGTGCCGGGAAGGCACAGTTCACGGGCGGTGGGGCGCTCTCCGGAAAGCATCCAGCGCACCAGCGAGGCGAGCTGGTAGGAGATCAGCGGCGGCACCGCGTCGCCCAGGTGCCGGTACGCGTTCCCCAGCACGGAGACGTCGAACCGGAACTTCCGGGGGAATCCCTGGAGAAGGGCCATCTCACGCACGGTGCACAAGCGGTGCTGTTCCGGGTGCGCGTAGCGACCATTTCCGACGTGGGCGCATTCCCGTTTGATGGTCCGCGCGGGCTCGTCCCACCACATCCGCCCGTAGACGTCCGGGTGCGAACCCCACCGGCCCGCCTCGATGATCTTCACCTGGGCGGGGTTCAGCAGCAGCTCGGTGTCCGGCGCGCCGACGAGGTCCGCCCACGAGCCGCCGTCGACCGGGATCGCCCGCATCCGGTCCAGCGAGCGGTCCGCCCGGAACGACGGGGAGACGTGCATGGCGTCGTCCGGGTGCGCGTAGCCCGCCGGGATGGGCGGCAGCTTGCCGATGGCGCGCCGCACCGTCACGGCGGCGGGCCGCACCTCCCGGCCGCGCCACACGTCCTCCAGCGTCCGCAGGGGGATGCCCGCGTCCACCGCCACCACCACGGCCCGCTCGCGCAGCTGCGGCAGGCCGAACCGGGACAGCATGTGCGAGGAGGCGTTCACCTCGTAGCCGAGCGCGATCAGCTGCTCGGCCAGCCCGTCCAGGTGGTGCCGCTGCTTGCCGCGCACCAGCTCGCGCGCGTTCTCCATCAGCAGCACCTTGGGGCGCAGCTCGGCCACGAACCGGGCCACCCGGCCGACCAGCGAGTTGCGCGGGTCGTCGCGCAGGTGGTTGGCCGCGGTGATCCGGGTGAAGCCGGAGCACGGCGGGCAGGCCACCAGCACGTCCAGCTCGCCGCGCCGCAGCCCCCACACCTCGCGCAGCACCGCCGGGTCGATCCGGCCGAGGTCGACCTGCAGCGGGTCGATGCCGATGTTGTCGCGGTAGACGTTGTTGCACCGCAGCGAGCCCAGCGGGGACGAGGGCTTGCCGATCTGCGCGTCCGCCGCGCCGACGACGGTGAAGTCGCGGTGGGTTCGGAACCCGAGGCTCATCCCACCCGCGCCGGAGAACAGGTCGACAACCTTGTAGGTGGGTCCGCGCACGGCGGTGATCGTACGGCGGTCACGGGGCGACACCGCGCCGTGGTCGCCCCGTTCGGACCAGTCATCCCGTAGCTTCCCCGGCATGGAACTGCCCGCGGCCTGGTGGCGGCCGGACCCCCTGCGCGGGGTGGAGGACGTGCCGTGGCGCGCGCTCTCCGGCGGCCGAGGCGTCGACGACCTGCTGAAGGCCGCCGCCGAGGGCGAGCCCGGCGCGTGCGACGGGCTCGCCGCGCGACTGCTGGACCAGGACACGGTGTCCGAGGCGACGGTGCGCGCGGTGCCGTTCCTGGTGGAGCTGGGGGCCGGTTACAAGGTCCCCGCGGACACCCGCGATCGGGTGATATTCCTGCTGGCCGCGATCGCGCTCGCGGGCGCGGGCTTCACCGAGGGCGGGACGCGGCGCACCCGCAGGCGGTGGAACCGGCTGGGGCGGGAGCTGCCCCGGCGGCAGCCGGACCTGATCACGCAGGCGCGGCAGGCGGTCGCCGAGGGCGCGCCGAAGGTGTTCGACTCGCTGGGCCTGGCCGAGGTGGCCTGCTCGATGGCGCTGGCGATCGCCGTGCCCGAGGCGGCGCCGCAGCACGTGGTGGACGTGGCGCACGGCATCGCGTTCGCGGGCTCGTTCCCCGAGCCGCTGCAGGAGTCGGCGGTGGTGGCGCTGCACCTGGTGCACGGCTGGGAGTGCGACGAGTCCTGGGTCTACGCGATAGCGCAGGGCGACCCGGAGCTGCTGCGCGCCTACGAGGAGGGCGCCTTCCCGCCCTACCAGCCGTCGGTGGTCACGTTGCAGCTGCTCGGCTTCCGGTACGCCTTCCTGGCCGCGTACGGCCAGGAAGGCGTGCTCGGGATGGACCTGCTCGGGGGCGAGCCGGTCACGCCGTGACGAACACCTGCTCCACGACCGGGGCGGGCTGCTCGTCGTCGGCGATCGGGACGGCGGGCTCCAGCGGGCCGAAGCCGGTGCCCCACTCCTGGTCGGCGAGCGCGAACGCGGCGACGGTCAGCGCGGCCACCGGGCGGCCGAGCTGGAGCTGGTCGGCGGTGAAGTCGAGCTCCAGCTTGCCGCCCAGCGGGGACGGCTTGAGGCGCAGCGCGCCGTGCGGGGTCTCGTCGGGGTGCGCGAAGCGGCAGGCCCACTCGGAGAACACGATGGGCCGCTCCACGGTCTCGGTCGGCTGCACCGCGCGCACGTTCGCGCCGACCGACCCGTGCCGGTAGGCGTCGGCGGCCGAGACGAGCAGCTCCTCGAACTCCATCGAGGACACCCCGAGGTCGTGCCCGGCCACCAGCGCCACCTGGACGAGCGAGAGCGGCAGCTGCGGCAGGGCGTCCTCGAAGCACACCATGGCCCCGCCGTACCGGGTGTTGATCTCGGTGGGCAGGAAGCCGTCGGCGGTGGCGATGCCGTCCAGGGTGAACGTGCCCCGGTAGTCCACGGTCTCGCGCAGCCGCTCGCCGACCCGGCGGGCCAGGTTGCGCATCTGCTCGCGGATGCGGGCGGGCGGGTCGTAGTAGGACGCGCAGCCCGCGTAGAGGAACCGGGCGGACCCGGCGCGGCGCGGGACGACCATCTCGATCGGGCGCAGCACGGCGGTGCCGTCCGGGAAGACGATGCCGTGCACGCTGACCGGGATGCCCTCCAGGAACGGCATCACGCGGACGAAGTCGCACTTGGGCGCGAGCACCTCGAAGGCGTCGCGGGCCTCCTCGCGGTCGCGGACGCGGCGCACGAAGTTCGCGCCGCCGTTGATCGCCGGGCCGTCGCCGGACCACACCGCGCCCGCGCCCCGGTCGAGCCGGAGCGTGGCCTCCCACAGGGCGTCAAAGTCGAGCCCGAGCACCTCGGCGGGGGCGCGCGGCGCGGACAGCTCGTCCCACAGCGCGTCGACGGTGGTCTTGTTCTCCAGCTCCACCCACTCGGGGCGGCGCGCGCTGAGGACCGGGCGGCCCGCGAACGAGGGCACCTGGGAGTAGGGGGTGCTGATCACCAGGGCTTCGCCCTCGGGGTCGAACTCGTCGAGCACCGCGCGGACGCGCTTGCCCGGCGAGGTGAGCAGCTTGGTGAGCCGGTTCTGCTCGGTCGCGACGAAGCCGCCGATGCCGAGCGGCACCCAGCGGGCGCGTTCGGAGTCGTGCAGGGGGGCGTGGTCGTCCGTCGACAGCACGAGCGTGTGGCGCGCGCCGAGCTGGTGCAGCTCGTTCACGCGATTGCTCAGCCGCGTGCCCCCGGCGAGGACAACCCGCCGGTCGCCGAACAAGGTGCCGAGGCGCTCCTGGAGCGCGAGGAGGACATGATCCATCGCCGAGGACTCGCTTTATGAGAAGCAGATGAGAGCACCGGCGAGCGCCGGGTGCCACGCACTGTAGAGGCACCCGCGCGGATCGGCGAAGCACGGTGGGGCAACGAGCGGATGAAACTTGCCGATAGGTGTGGATCTAGCCTCGCGAGATCATCGAGCGGCCTCGCGAAGCACCAGGTCAACGCGGTCCAGGAAGGCGCGCCTCCCCCTCGGTCGGGTGACGCCGATCGCCAGCGCCAGCAGCGTGTCGTCGTCCGCGCGGGAGGGGTGCGGGGAGGGGGTGGAGTCGGCCACGGCGGCGGCGGTCCGCAGGAAGTGCTGCCGCTCTGCCTCGCGTTCGGCGTGCTCGGCGAGAGCGACCTCGATCGTTCTGGGCATGACGGGATGCGGGTAACTCACTCGGGTGGTATCGGCGGAACAGAACCACACCTTTAGGGCCAATTTCCCACCATTTGCCGTCAACCGAACAGGTGGTGGCGTGATCGTATGTCGCCCATGCGGGTATTGGTCACGGGCGCACGGGGTTACGTCGGCCGCGCGGTGGCGGCGGAGCTGTCCGGCGCGGGGTGCGAGGTGGTCCCGCTGGGGTGCGACGTGCGCTCCCCCGGGGCGCGGGACGCGGCGCGGTCGGTCGACGCGGTGGTGCACCTGGCCGCGCTGGCGCGGGTGCGCGAGTCGTTCGGGCGGGCGCTGGACCACTTCGACGTGAACGTGGCGGGCACCGCGAACCTGCTGCGCGCCGGGCCCGCCCGGTTCGTGCTCGCCTCCACGGCCGGGGTGTACGGCGCGCCGGGCGTCCCGGTGCTGTCCGAGGACGTGCCGCGCGCGCCCGCGAGCCCTTACGCGGCCTCGAAGGCCGCCGCCGAGGACCTGGTGCGCTGGGCCGCGCCGGGCGGGGTGGTGCTGCGGCTGTTCAACGTCGCGGGCGGCGGCGACCGGGACGACACGCGGATCGTCACCAGGGCGTGCGCGGCGGCGTCCGGGCGGCTCGGGCCGCTGGCGGTCCACGGCGACGGCGGCGCGGTGCGGGACTTCGTGCACGTGCGGGACGCGGCGCGGGCGTTCCTGGTCGCACTCGGGCTGGACGGCGGGGTGTTCAACGTGGGCGCGACGGCGGCGAGCGTGGCCGACGTGGTGGCCGCCGTGGAGGAGGTCACCGGACGGCCGCTGGCCGTCGAGCACCACCCGGCGCACCCCGGCGAGGTGCGGGAGCTGCGGTCGGACTCGGCGCGGCTGCGCGCGGCCGGGTGGGTCCCGGAGCGGTCCGGGCTGGTCGAGCTGGTGCGCGACCAGTGGCTCAGCGAGACCGCCGCCGGGTCGCGCTGACCGCGAGGCCGTTGAGCGCGGTCCGAGCCGGTGGAACCGGTGCGCCACCAGGAGCTGCTCAGCGAACCCGCCGCCGCGACGCGCTGACCGCGAGGCCGCCGAGGGCGACCAGGAGCGCGCCGAGCGGGGCCAGCGCGCGGACGTCGGCCCCGGTGGACGCGAGCGCCCACGCCTGGGCGGGCGCGGGCCCGGCGGTGATCGGCCCCGTGGTGACCGGCCCTGCGGCGGGCGCGGTCGTGGTGGGCGCGGTGGTCGTGGGGGACGTGCCGATCGGCCCGGCGGTCGTCGTGGGCGGGGCGGTCGTGGGCGGGGCGGTCGTGGTGGTCGCCGCGGGCTGAGGCGCGGGTGGCTGGAACGCGAAGTCGCCCGCCGCGGTGGCCTGCTCCCCCGGCGCGAGCGCGACGGCGCGGCTGGTCGGCCCGGTGTAGGTGGCGGGCGGGGTCGCCGACACCAGCCGGACCGTCCAGGTCATCGGCGGCAGCCGGTCGAAGGCGTAGCCGCCCGAGGCGTCCGCGGTCGTGGTGGCCAGCACCGAGCCCTGCGGGTCGCGCAGCTCCAGCGCCGCCCCCGCGACGCCCGCCTCGCCGGGGTCGCGCACGCCGTCCCGGTCGGCGTCCGCGTACACCGAGGACGTGATCGCGCCGGTGCCCAGGCACGCGGTGAAGCCCGCGACGCGCACGGTCATGGCGTCCGCCACCGAGTCCGCGGGCTGCGGGAGGACGGTGACCCTCGGGTCGGCCAGCTCGGCGGCCTCGTCGTCCGGGCCGTTGGAGAGGTCCAGGCGCAGCGCGGTGACCGGCTCGGCGGTGCCGCGCACCAGGGTCGCGCCCGGATCGCCGGGCGGGAGGGCCCCGTCGACGCCGAGCGCGTACGGGCCGCCCAGCCCGGTGCCCGTGCCGCTGGTGGCGACGGCGGTGCCCGCGCGGACGGCGGTCACCACGACCTCGTCCTGGTGCGAGTGCCACGGGTCCTGGGCCGGGACGGTCCCCAGCCCGACGTAGTCGATGCCCCCGACGGTGAAGTCCGGGACGACGACCGGGCGGGTGAAGCGGACGGTGTACGAGACGGTGTCGCCCACCGCCAGGCTGTTCATGCCCGCCGTCAGGTAGCCGGGGCCGTAGCTCGACAGGGTGCCGGTCCTCGGGATGGCCGCCCAGCCCGGCAGGTCGGCGGGGCGGGCGGCGGCGAAGTCGGCCAGCGGGTTGCTGTCGTCGGCGTTGCGGGAGGCCGGGTCGGACAGCACCACGGCCACGTCCAGGTCGGTGCCGCCGACGTCCTCGACCTGCGCGTCCACCACGTTCGCGGGCCACTCCAGGCCGGGTTCGTCCCAGGTGACCGGCACGCCCTCGGTGCCCGCCGGGCAGTCGGACGGGGCTGCGGAGGCGGTCAGCGCGGGGGTGGACGCGGCCAGCGCCACGACGACCACCACCAGCGGGAACGACTTGCGGGACAACGCCGACCTCCAGTGCCGCACGGCTGCCCGCCCATGGTGGGCCGGACGCCGGGCGACCGCAGTGCGGCGGGACCGGGACCCCCTGGCAGAGTGGTGGCCGTGGAGAGCTTGCGCGCGGTGTCGCAGTGGCCGGTGGACAGCGCGGCGGTGGCCGCGGTCTCCTCGGACGGCCGGGTCCTGGGGTCGCACGGGGACCTGGGGCGGCGCTACCCGCTGGCCTCGGTGACCAAGCTGCTCACCTCGTACGCGGTGCTGGTCGCGGTCGAGGAGGGCGCCGTCGAGTGGGACGACCCGGCGGGCCCCGAGGGGTCCACGGTGCGGCACCTGATCGCGCACACCTCCGGGCTGGCCTTCGACTCCGACAAGGTCCAGGCCGCCCCCGGCGAGCGCCGGATCTACTCCAACCGGGGCTTCGAGGTGCTCGCGGACGCCGTGGAGCGGTCGAGCGGCATCGCGTTCGGGGACTACCTGGCGGAGGCGGTGCTCGGCCCGCTCGGCATGGGGTCGACGGCGCTGGAGGGCTCCCCCGCCGCGGGCGGGGTGTCGACGGTGGCGGACCTGGTGGCGTTCGCGGCGGAGGTGCAGTCGCCGAAGCTGGTGTCGGCCGGGCTGGTCGCCGAGGCGAGGACCGTGGCGTTCCCCGGCCTGAAGGGCGTGCTGCCCGGTTACGGGCTCCAGCGCGAGAACGACTGGGGGCTGGGCTTCGAGATCCGGTCGGCCAAGTCGCCGCACTGGACCGGCACGACCAGCTCCCCCGGCACGCACGGGCACTTCGGGCAGAGCGGCACGTTCCTGTGGATCGACCCGGCCCTGTCGGCGGCGTGCGTGGCGCTGACCGACCGGCCGTTCGGCGAGTGGGCCGTGGCCGCGTGGACCCCGTTCACGGACTCGGTCGTGGCGGAACTGGCCCGTTAGGGCCGTTCGGGTGAAGTTGTCGGGCACGAAAGCGTGTGAGCGGGGTAACCGGCCGGTCAACTCGTGTTGGCCCGGCGCTCGGTTGTGACAGCCTGACCCCGCCGGGGAGGTGGGGTTCGGGGTGAGTGCGCGGACTGGGGAACTGCTGGGCGTCGACCTGGAGGACTGCTTCGTCTTCCAGAACGGTCGGCTCTACCCGTGCGAGGTGTGGAGCCGGGCGCGGATCGGCGTCGCGAGCCGGGCGCACGACGCCGCCTCCGGCAAGCCGGTCGAGTGGTCGCGCAGGTTCCGGGGCGAGGTCGAGCCGCTGTTCCGGCTGGGCGTGGTGCGGCTGACCGGCGCGGGACCGGAGCCGGTGCCGGACGCCGACCTGCACGCGGGCCTGCTCGCCGGGGACGCGGACGAGCGGCTGGTGCTGGTGCGCCGCCCCGACGTGCCCTACCTGGACGTGCCCGAGGTGGCGGACACCCCGGTGCTGCCGCAGGCGCTCGCCGAGGCCGAGGCCGCCGTGCTCGCGGGCGCCCCCGAGGGGTGGCGGGAGCTGGTGCTGGGCTGCCGGTTCTTCCGCGCACAGGCCGAGTTCCGGGGCGAGGTCGTGCTCGCGGACGGGAGCACGCGGTCGTGGACGCCGCCCGCGCTGGTGGCCCAGTGGCTGCACCGGCTGCGGATGACCGACCACCGCACGGCGTGGGACTGGCGGTTCGCCCCCGGCGCCGAGGTGGTCAGGGAGGGGCGGTCCGAGCCGCCCGCGCCCGAGCGGCCGGGCAACAACCGGTGCGAGCTGATCGGCCCGGTCGGCGTGTTCGACGGGCACGCGCCGCGCTGGTACCGGCCCCCGGTGGGCGAGGCCGAGCTGGAGGCGGTGCTCGGGTACCTGCGGGGCGCGCCGGTGGTGCTGGAGGCGGGCGGGTTCGTCGAGGACCTGGTCGCCGAGCAGACCGGCGGATCGCGGGAGACCGAGGTGCCGCTGACGCACCACACGGACGGCGTGCTGACCTGGACGAGCGCGGTGCCGTACTTCCTGGAGCGGCACGGGGTGCCGCCGCACCCGGCGCTGGTGCGGCGGATGCGCGAGCGCGACTACGCGGTGGGCGGGGTGTCCGAGTTCGGGCTGCGCCGGGGCGAGGTGTTCGCGGGCGACGACCTGGCGCCGGGGTTCCGGGAGGGGCGGACGGCGTGGGCGAGCCTGCAGAAGGCGCTGGCGCCGGTGCGGGGGTTCCTGGAGGGGCACGGGCTGGCGCTGGAGGACACCGAGTCGACCGGGTGGGTGGTCGAGGTGGCGCCGTACGACGGGTACCTGGTGAAGCCGCACGGGTCGGCGACGGGCGAGGAGTTCGACAGCGCGGAGCACGCGGCGATGTACCTGCTGGGGAGGTTGTGCGCGGAGCTGGGGGCGCCTGCCGCCCCGGCTCCGGTGGCTGCGGCTCCGGTGGCTGCGGCTCCGGTGGCTGCGGCCCCGCCGCCCGCCGCCCCGCTCCTGCCCGCGCAGCACTCCCAGCCGCTCCCGGTGCAGCACCCGCACTCCCAGCCGCTGCCGGTGCAGCAGGCCCAGCCCGCGCAGCAGTCGCTCCCGCTGCCCGTGCCGCCGCCCGGCGTGCGGACCCCGCCGCCGTGGCAGGCGCAGCCCCCGGCGCCCCAGGAGGGCCAGTGGCGGCCCGGCCCGCACACGGTCACCACCAGCAACGGCCCGACGCACCCGAAGCACCCTGGGATGCCGCCGGTCACGCCGGAGCTGCTGGCCGCGCAGCGCGCCAACCGGCAGCCGTACGTGCGGTGCGTCGACCCGGCGGTGAACCACCCGCGCTTCGCGGGGGCCGTGCCGGACTGGGCGGTGTACGGCGCGTACCTGGCGAACCCGGCGACCGGCGAGCTGACCGGTGAGGCGGTGCTGAACAGCGAGTACCGCCCGAGCCCCCGGCACCTGGGCTTCCCGGAGCCGAGGACGGAGCTGGAGGCGGTGCTGGGCCTGGTCACGGCGGGGTGGCTGCCCGGCGCGGCGGCCGGTGACGCGGCGCTGCGCGCGAAGCTGTTCGTGGTGATGCGCGGCCCGGACGAGCTGCCGGTGATGGTGAGCACGGCGGGCGCGCGGCTGATGGAGGTCTACACGTCCAGGGAGCGGTTCCTGGAGGGCGTGCGGCGCACGGCGGACGGCAGGCCGCAGGACCACGTCGGGGTGTTCGAGGAGGAGCAGCTGGTGGAGGTCGACGCGCACGCCCTGCTGCCGTCGATCCACAACGTGGTGCTGGTGATGAACCCGCGCACGGGCCTGACCACGCGGGTGGCGGGCAGCGCCCTGGTCGCGGCGGCGAACCGGCCGGTGTTCCGCTGAGCCGCGGGGGCCCGCTGCGGCGCAACGGGCCTCCGCCTGCCGGTCTCCGGCACCCGCAGCCCCATCCCCGCAGCCTCACCCCCGGAGCCGCACGACCGCCGTCCAGGACTGGGCCTCGCCCATCCGCCAGGTGGCGACCGCCTCGTGCGGCGGGGCGTCCCACGGTTCGCGCGCGCCGAGGTAGTGCGCCCCGTGCGCGCGGGCGGAGTCCTCGGTGCGGCACAGGTGCTTGAGGTGGTCGCGCACACCCGCGTGGCCGACCGCGTCGAGCGCCCGGTCCCACTCGGCGGCGACGCCGTGCGCGGGCGAGAGCCCGACCAGGCCGTCCGGCCCCCGGTGCAGTCCGGTGGCCGTGCGCAGGGCGTCGAGCAGGGTGCCGTCGACGCGCGCCCGGAGCAGCACCTGCGGGTAGGCGTCGGCGAGCTCCCCGGCGTCGATCCCGCGCTCGACGAGCAACCCCCCGAGCTCCCGCCCGGAGACCCACCGCCCGTCCAGCTCGGGCACCCCGACCTCACCGCCCCCGCCGTCCTCCCCGGCCCGGAACAGCGTGCCGCCGAGGTCGACCGCCCAGTGCGGCGCGACGAGGTCCCACCCGGCCAGCAGCTCGCCGAGCACGGGCAGCTCCGCGAACGGCGCCCCGACCACGACCCCCTCGGCGAACGGCCGCGCCGGGAACCCCTCGTCGAACAGCTCGGCGGACATGTCGGGGCAGCAGTGGAACACCGCGTGCTCCCCGGCCACGTCACCGACCGGCTTTCCCAGCAACGCCGAGAACCCGTCCTCGAGCGCCTTCTCCCACTCCGGACCCACGACCACCCCTGGAAGCGCGAACTGCGGAACGAGGGGCATTGTGCGCCGGTGCACCGACAGCGGAACCGCGCGCGACCCGGTCACGTGATCCGCGGCACAGCGGTTCACGGGTTTCGGGAAATCAGGCGAGAACGAATCAGGGCCCGGTTCCATTTCTGGAACCGGGCCCTGATTCATGATGTGCGCCCGAAGGGATTCGAACCCCTAACCTTCTGATCCGTAGTCAGATGCTCTATCCGTTGAGCTACGGGCGCGTGTTTTTCTTCAGTTATCACCCTATCACACCGGGTGTTGCGGAGGCTCCGGGATTTGAACCCGGGATGGGGGTGAACCCAAACCGCATTAGCAGTGCGGCGCCATAGACCAGACTAGGCGAAGCCTCCCGAGCAGCCCCTCGGCTACGACGCATAGATTACACACATCCCCATCTAACTAGCAAAACGCCCCCCTCCCCACACGATCTTCGCTGGTCAGGGCCGCCGCGAGCGGCACGGGGGCGTCCGACTTCCGCAGGTCGTCGGACGCCCCCGTGACGTTCATCTCAGCGAGAGATCCAGTTCAGGAACGGGAGCAGGGCGTCCGGGTTGCGCAGGGCGTCCCGGCTGACCGCCCGCTCGGGGTCCGCGCCCGCCAAGACGCGCTTCACCGGCACCTCGCACTTCTTGCCGTTCAACGTCCTCGGCACCTCCGCGACCTCGACGAACCGGTCGGGGACGTGCCTCGGGGAGAGCTGGGTGCGCAGTCGCGCGCGCAGCTCCGGTTCCACCTCGGCCAGCGGCGCGCCCGCGTCGAGCACGACGAAGCAGAGCAGCTCGCCGTCCGGGTTGGCCGCGTCCGAGGTGTCCACGACGAGCGAGTCGGCCACCCCGTCGACCGCCTCCACCACCCGGTAGAACTCGCTCGTGCCCATCCGCACCCCGCCCCGGTTGAGCGTGGAGTCGCTGCGCCCGTAGATGACCGCGGTGCCCCTCGGGGTGATCCGGATCCAGTCGCCGTGCCGCCACACCCCCGGATAGGTCTCGAAGTACGCCTCGCGCAGGCGCGCGCCGTCCTCGTCGCCCCAGAAGAACACCGGCATCGACGGCATGGGCCTGGTGACCACCAGCTCGCCCACCTCGTCCAGCACGGGCCGCCCCCGCTCGTCGTACGCGGCGACGGCGGCGCCGAGGGCCCGGCAGGACAGCTCGCCCACCCACACCGGCAGGTCCGGGGCGGCGGCGACGAAGGCGGTGCACATGTCGGTGCCGCCGGAGACCGAGGCGGTCTGCACGTCGCCCACCGCGTCGGCGACCCAGCGGAAGCCCTCGGGGGTGAGCGGGGCCCCGGTGGAGCCGACCACGCGCAGCGCCGACAGGTCGTGGTCGTCGCGGGGGCGCAGGCCCGCCTTCAGGCACGCCTGGAGGTACGGGGCCGAGGTGCCGAAGTAGGTGACCCGCTCCTGCTCGACCACCCGCCACAGCGCGGACAGGTCGGGGTGGCCGGGGCTGCCGTCGTAGAGCACGGCGGTGGCGCCGACGAGCAGGCCGGAGACCAGGTAGTTCCACATCATCCAGCCGGTGGTGGTGAACCAGGTGAACCGGTCCCCCGGCCCCAGGTCGGAGTGCAGGGCGAGCATCTTCAGGTGTTCGAGGAGGATGCCGCCGTGGCCGTGGACGATGCCCTTGGGCAGTCCGGTGGTGCCGGACGAGTAGAGCACCCACAGCGGGTGGTCGAACGGGACCGGGTCGTAGGCCGGTTCGGCGCCCGCGTGCTCGGCCAGCAGGGCGTCCCAGTCGAGGGTTCCCGGCTCGTCGCCCCCTCCGACCAGGACGGTGGCGAGCAGGGACGGCACGGCGGCCCGCACCCGCGCCACGACCGGCCGCACGTCGTAGTCGCGCCCGCCGTACCGGTAACCGGGCACGGCCACCAGCACCTTCGGCGTCACCTGGGCGAACCGGTCGACCACGGCGGGCGCGCCGAAGTCCGGCGAGCACGAGGACCAGGTGGCGCCCAGCGACGCGGCGGCGAGGAAGGCGATCAGCGCCTCCGGGGTGTTGGGGACCAGGCCGACGACGCGGTCGCCCGCGACCACCCCGAGCGCCCGCAGCGCGGCTCGGGCGGCGGCGACCCGCGCGCGCAGCTCGGCGTAGGTCAGCTCGGCGCGGTGGCCGTCCTCGCGGCGCAGCACGACCGCGACGCCCTCGTGGCGCAGGGCGTGCTCGGCGTAGTTGAGGGTGGCTCCGGGGAACCAGACCGCGCCGGGCATGGCGTCGACGGCGAGCACGCGCTCGGGGGGCGAGTGGAACCGGGTGGAGGTGAACTCGGCCAGCGCGCCCCAGAAGCCCTCCAGGTCGCTCGTGGACCACTCCCACAGGCTCGGGTAGTCCGGGAGGTCCAGGCCGCGCTGCGCGCGCAGCCAGTCGCGGAAGGCGGCCATGCGGCTCGCCGCGACCCGATCGGGGTCGGGGGTCCACAGGGGCTCCGGCGAACCGGCGGCGGTGCCGGTCTGCGTGTCGGTCATGCACCGTTCCTAGCCGATGGGGGCGGCCCGGACCATGCCCCGAGCGGCCGTCGCGGCGGAACGGCGGGTGGTGGGTGCGGGTGGGCAGGTGGCGGGTGGGCGCGAGGCGGTGCGGCGGGCCCGGCGCAGGCGGCTCCGGGCGGGGCCGCGGGCGCGGTGGTGCGGCGGGCGTCCGGCCCGGTGCGCCGGGCGCGCGGTTCGGTGCGCCGGGTGCGGCGGGCGGTGCGACCGCGCGGGCGGGGCGCGTGGCGCACCGGGCGGCGGCCCTCCGGCCAGCCGCCCGGTCAACAGTTTCGGTCAGCGGTTTCGGTCAGCGGTCCCGATCAGCGACCGGCCGCCACCACGCCCTCCAGGGCGCTGGTGAGGCGCTGGGCGTTCGCGGGCGCGAGCACCAGCCACGGGCCGTCGCGGCGGACCAGGTAGCGGCCCTCGCCGGTGTCCAGCCAGGACACCGCGCCGCCGGTGGGCCGCAGGTAGCCCGCCCGGTTGCGGGCGATCACGGCGACCTGGCCGCCGCCCCTGCGGGAGATCACGGCGCGCAGCAGGGTGTTCGCCTCCGGCTCGCGCACGCCGACCGACCGCAGCGCCTCCAGGAAGCCCTCGGCCCCGTCCACCCGCCCGGCCTCGCCCGCGGCGAGGTAGTCGGTCCAGCGGACGCTGACCGAGCGGCCGGAGCCGGTGGGGGCGGCGGGCAGGGTCGCGATGGTCTTGGTGGCGAGCGCGGTGGCGTGGAACGAGGTGAGCTGGACCTGGCCCGCCGCGCGGGCGGCGAACGCGCCGTGCCACGCGGCGGTGGCCAGCCCGCGCCCCTGGTCGCCGCCCCTGGAGAACACGACCTCCAGGCCGATCTCGTACTCGCCGAGGCCGCGCAGGATGTCGTGCAGCTGCTCGTCGGGCCGCTGCACGGTGCCGAGCCCGCGCCCCGCGAGCGCGCGGGACGCGGACTCGACCAGACCGGCGCGCTCAGCCTGGGTGTGGCCGTAGTGCCTGACGCCGAGCGGCACCGGGACGTCCGGACCGTGGACCGACTGCCAGAGCAGGAAGAACTCCTGCTCGCTCAGCCGGAAGACGCGCTCGGTCACAGGCCGATCACCGGGGGGGCTGCCTTGCGGTCGACGCCGAAGACGTTCTCGTCGTCCTCCAGGTAGTCCGGCCGGTTGCGCGAGTCGTTGCCGCCGCCGCCCATGCCCGCCGCCATCGGGGGCGGCGCGGCCATCGGCGTGGCGCCGATCATGCCGTGCTGCGGGGTGACCGCCTTGGACGCCTGGAACTGGCTGGTCACGCCACCGGGCGAGCCGGAGGCGCCGTGGCCGGAGCCGATGTTCGCGGACGAGCCGCCCGCGCCGATCGGGGTCGCGCCCAGGGGGCTGCCGCCGGACCCGCCGGAGGAGCCGGAGCCGGACGACGGGACGCGCCCGCGCGCGAAGACCCCGCCGCCACCGCCGTAGCCGCCCGCGCCGCGTCCCGCGCCCGCGGGCATCCGCCCGGCCGAGCCGCCCTGCTGGCGCTGCCGGTCCGCGCTGCTCTGGCCGGTCGTGGCGGCCGGGTTGACCACGGCGGAACCGCCTGCGCCCGCCGGGCCGTCCGCCGTCGCGCCGCCCGGCGCGAGCGGGGCCTGGGCGCCGGGGGTCGGGGCGGCGACCGGGTTCACCGGGGCGCTGAAGCTGGGGACGGTCAGGTCGACCGCGTAGGAGTTCTGCTGGAACATCGCCATGACCTCGGCGGCCTGGCGGTGCGTGGCGTCCGCGACGGCGGTCGTCTCGGCGGCCGGGGCGGCGACGGTGTCCAGGCCCGCGAACGACTCGGGCGTGGTGGTCGTGCGGCGCAGCGCCGAGCCGAGCGTCGACGAGCCGGTCAGCGCGGACTCGGCGGTCGAGGTGGCCGGGACGTCCGCGCCGCGCGCGATCGCCGACGGGACGAGCGCCTGGTCGGCGCCGGGCGCGACGGCGGCGGGCAGCGTCGGCGGCACGGGCGCGGGCATCTGCTCGCGCGCGGTGACGACGTGCTGGATCTCCTCGTTGATGCAGGTGGCGACGTTGTCGGCGTGGTCGCTGGTGTTCTGCGCCCACTTCATCACCGACTCGAGGCCCTCGCGGGCGCGGTCGGCGGTCTCGCCCTCCCACGCCTGGCTGGACTGGTTGATCGCCTTGACGAGCAGGTCGCGGACCTCGCCGAGGGACTTGCCGATGCCGCTCCAGCCCGCCTTGGCGCTGGTGGCGCTGTCCAGGTCGACGCCCGTGTGCACCATGTCGTAGAGCTCCTGGTGCGTGTAGGTCATCCAGTCGACCTTCTGCCCCAGCTCGGACGGCTCGTTGCCCCGGCCGTAGCCGCCGTGGCCGCCGCCCTCGTGGTCGCCACCGCCCTGGTTCCCACCGCCGTGGTCGCCGTTGTTCCGGTGGTCGCGCTGCTCGCCTGCCATCAGTGGTGCCCCCACCCGGACTTGTTGAAGTTGTCCCTGGCGTCGTCGTCCGCGTTCCTGATGTTCCGCGCCGCTCTGCGGATCGTCTCCTCGACCTCCAGGAGGATGCGCAGGAAGTCGCCGATCACGTTGACCGCCGAGGACTCGTCGCCCACCGCGAGGTCGTGCAGGCGCTTGCTGATCGAGCGGCCGACCCAGTTGTCGCCGAAGCGCAGCTCCACGTCGAGGCTGGTGAGCGCGGTGACGTGGACGGAGCTGACCATGTCGCGGGCCTCGGTGATCAGCTTGAGCAGCTCGTCGACGGACTGGTTGTCCATCGCGAGCTTGACCTGGCCCTTGTCGACGGCGTCGAGCGCGGCGCCCGCCTTCTCCAGGTCGGCCTTGGCGGCCCCGGTGAAGCTGGCGTCGCCCTCGGCGGGGTCGGCTGCGGCGGCGGCTGCGCCCGCGGTCGTCGCGCCCGCGGTCACCGGGTCGGCGGTCGCCGGGTCGGTGGTGGGCGTGGTGGGCGCGGGGGTCGGGGCCGAGGCCGCGGTGGTCGTCGGGTCGGTGGTCTGCGGGGGCGCGGCGGGGAGCGGGGCGGCCGGGATCGGCGCGGCTCCGGTCGTCGCGGCGGGCTCGGTGGTGGCCCCGAGCGGGACGGCGGCCACGAGGTCGGCGGGGTCGACCACCGGTTCGGCGGCCGTCGCGAAGGTCGGGTCCTCGATCGTGCCGGAGATCGGCTCGGCGGCCGTCGCGGTGGTCGGGTCGGCGGTCGTCCCGGTGGCGCCCGGAGCGGCGGCGGGGCCGGTCGCGCCCGCCGCGGCGGTCGTGCCCGCCGACATGCCGCTCGGCGCGGCGGTCGTGGGCAGCACCGGGGGCGCGTCCGGGGTCTGGTGCGCGGCGTTCTGGGCCGCGGCGGGGGCCGGAGCCGCCGCGGGAGCGGCGGGGGTCGCGGCCGGGCTGACCGGGCCGTGGACGAGCTGACCGCCCTGCGCGCCCGCCGCCTGCGCGGCCTGGGGCTGCGCGGACTGGGGCTGCGCGGACTGGGGCGCGGGCGGGATCGGGGTGGCGCTGCCCGCCGCGGTCGCGCCGCCGGGCGGCGTGCTCCCCGGCGGGGTGGTGCGCGCGCCACCGGGCTGGGCGCCCGGCACGACCTGGGTCGCGGCGGGGCCCTGCCCGGTCGACGCGGCCCTGGCCTCGGCCGCGGTGATCCTGTGGGTCGCGGAGGACGCGGGCAGGGCGTGCGCGAGGTCCTTGAGCGAGATCGTCTGGGTGGTGGACTGGGTGGCGGCGCGCCCCGCCTCGGCCAGCTCGGCCGGACCGAGGTGCTTCGTCGCCCCGTCGGGGATCACCCCTTCAGGGTGACCCGTACGGGTGATGCCCTGGATGAGGGTCGTCGTGGCGGGCGCGACGAGCGCGGCCACGTCCAGCGCGGACAGCACCCTGGTCGCCGCGGTGCCCGGAGCCTCGGTCCCGTCCTCCTCCTCGGCGCGCGCGGGTGCTCCCGGAGGGCCGCCGAGCGCGTGCGCCGCCGCGACGTCACCGGGCCGCACGACCTGGGTCGACGCCGTGTCGGCGGGTGGCGTCGGGCCGGTCGCGGGCGCCTGCGCCCCGAGGAAGCCCGCGGGCGCGGCTTGCGTCAGCCGCACCGTGTTCCCGTCAGTCATCCACTACCCCCTAGCACTGCGTTCTCGCCGCAACCTCGCCGCGCGTTACCGGCGCGCGCGGCCACACGCCCTGGACGCGCCCCCTTAGATGTACCCGCTACCCAAGTTGGTTCCAAGGGGTAGCGAAATGACTACCGGAGATGCGAATCGAACCAGTTCAGGGCGCGCTGCCACGCGTCCGAGGCGTTGGACGGCGAGGTGTCGAAGCGGTGCTCGGAGTCGTCGTAGCGGACGACGTCGGTGGCCACGGGGGCTCCGGCGGCGGCGTCGCGGAGCTTGGCGACCTCGGCGGCGGGCACCCCGTCGTCCGACGCGCCGTAGAGCCCGAGCCACGGGCAGGCCAGCTCCTGCGCGAGGTCGACCAGCGGGGGCAGCCCGGCGGCGAGCGGTTCGAGGACGCCACCGCCGCCGACGGTCACCGCCGCGCCGACGCTGCGGCTCGCCGCGACCGCCATCGCGACCGACCCGCCGAGGTCGAAGCCCATGACGCCCATCAGGTCGGCGCTCACACCGCGCTGGCCGAGCCAGACGAAGGCCACGTCGGTGTCCGCCAGGACGGACTCGCCGTCGAGCCCGCTGACGGCCGTGCCCGCCTGGTCGTCGTCGAGCTCGTCGTCCGCGTACAGGTGGGGCGCGACGGCCAGCCACCCCTCGGCCGCGAGGCCGCTCACCAGACCGCGCACGGCGTCGGTGACACCGCGCGCCTCGTGCAGCACGACCAGTCCGCCGCGCACGGCGGACTCCGGCTCGGCGACGGTCATCCGCAGCTCGCGGCCGTCGGTGAGCTGGAGGGTCTCGATGCGGGTCTGCTTCATGTCCCAACCCTTCCACGCCGGGGTGAACAGCGGTCAACGTGAGGATCCGTACTCCGCGTGTGCAACATCTCGGTTTGCAGGGGATAACGTGCAGGTCGGACCCGGAACAAGGAGACCTTGGATGAGCGTGCGCACCCGCCCGGACCTCTCGCTGCTGCCCCCGTACGTGCCGGGCCGGAGCGTGCCGGGGGCGATCAAGCTGGCGAGCAACGAGGTGTCCGCAGGACCGCTGCCCAGCGTGGTGCGGGCGATCGCGGACGCGGCCACGTCGGTCAACCGCTACCCGGACAGCGGGTCGGGGGCGCTCGTGGAGCGGCTGAGCGGGAAGCTCGGGGTGCCCGAGGAGCAGATCGCGGTGGGGTGCGGCTCGGTCACGCTGTGCCAGCAGCTCGTGCAGGCGACCTGCGGCGAGGGCGACGAGGTGCTGTTCCCGTGGCGGTCGTTCGAGGCGTACCCGATCATCACGCAGGTCGTGGGCGCCACCCAGCGGCGGGTGCCGCTGACCTCGGGGCACGGGCTGGACCTGGACGCGATGGCGGAGGCGATCACGCCGAGCACGCGGCTGGTGTTCGTGTGCAACCCGAACAACCCGACCGGGACGGCCGTGCGCACCGAGGAGGTGGAGCGGTTCGTCGAGCGGGTGCCGGACGACGTGCTGGTGGTGCTGGACGAGGCGTACAAGGAGTTCGTGGACGACCCGCACGTGCCGGACGGGGTCGAGCTGGCCAAGGCGCACTGGTCGCGGGGGCGGGACAACGTGGCGGTGCTGCGGACGTTCTCCAAGGCGTACGGGCTGGCGGGGCTGCGGGTCGGGTACGCGGTCGGGTCGCCGGAGGTCGCCGACGCGCTGCGGAAGGTGTACGTGCCGTTCGGGGTGAACGCGCTGGCGCAGGTGGCGGCGATCGCGTCGCTGGACGCCGAGCCCGAGCTGCTGGAGCGGTGCCGGGGGCTGGTCGTGGAGCGGGGGCGGGTGCGGGCGGAGCTGCTGGCGGCCGGGTACGAGGTGCCGGAGACGCAGGCTAACTTCGTGTGGCTGCCGCTGGGCGAGCGGACGGCGGCGTTCAACGAGCACTGCCTGGACCGGAAGGTCGTGGTGCGGGCGTTCGCGGGCGACGGGGCGCGGGTGACGATCGGGTCGCCGGAGGAGAACGAGGCGTTCCTGGCGGCGGCGCGGTCGTTCGAGCGCTGAGGCCGCGGCGCGGGCGGTCCCCCTCTTGCGGCGGGGCCGCCCCGGCGCCGGTCAGGCGAGCAGGAGCTGGGCGATGGCGGCGAGCCCGACGAGGACGATGACGCCGCGCAGCACGGGCGGCGGGAGCCTGCGGCCGACCTTCGCGCCGATCTGGCCGCCGACGACGGCGCCGAGGGCGAGGAGCAGGACGACCAGCCACTCGACGTCGGCGATGAAGATGAACAGGACGCCTGCGACGAGGTTCACGAAGGCGGTGAGCACGTTCTTGAGGGCGTTCATGCGCTGGAGCTGGTCGTCCACGAGCACGCCCATGAGCCCCATGACGAGCACGCCCTGGGCGGCGCCGAAGTAGCCGCCGTAGATGCCCGCGAGGAAGATCCCGGTCCAGAGGGCGGCGCCGCCGTGCGCGGGCCGCCTGCGCTCGGCGAGCTTGCGGTTGATCCACGGCTGGGCGACGACGAGCACGAGGGCGACGGCGATGAGCACGGGCACGATCGCGGAGAACGCCGACTCGGGCAGCACGACCAGCAGGACGGCCCCGACGATCCCGCCGAGGACCGAGGCGGGCAGCAGCCGCTTGATCCGCTCCCCCTGGCCCTTGAGCTCCTCGCGGTACCCGTAGGCGCCGCTGAGCGAGCCGGGGACGAGGCCGAGGCTGTTGGAGACGTTGGCGACCACGGGCGGGTAGCCGATGGCGAGCAGGACGGGGAAGGTGACGAGCGTGCCGGAGCCCACGACGGTGTTGATGGCGCCCGCGAACATCCCCGCGAGGGCGACGACGACCGCCTCGAACACCGTCATCACGTGCTCCCCGTTGGTCGCGGATAGTGCGCGGACGCTAACACCGGGTGCCCGGCGTTGTGGCGGGGCGGCGATCCATCTCACGATCACTTGCGGCGGGGGGGGGCGGAGCGGTGCGCGGTTTCCGGTGTGATCGGAGGTCGCTGGAAAAGCCGAAGGGCCGTTCCACCCGAAAGGGGAACGGCCCCGCGCGAACTTTGTGACCACTTGCGGAAGCGGAGGGATTTGAACCCCCGGACCCGTGAAGGTCTCCCGCTTTCAAGGCGGGTGCATTAGGCCGCTCTGCCACGCTTCCCTGCGCGACGAGGTTACCCGTCCACCCCCCGCAGGTGCGTGATGACCCGGCTGAAGACCTTCGCCAGCACCTCCTGCTCCTCCGGGCTGAGCAGGTCCACCATGTGCTCGCGCACGCCCCGCACGTGCGTCGGGGCGGAGTTCTGCAGGACCCGCGCGCCGTCGGCGGTCAGCTCGGCGAACACGCCCCTGCCGTCCTCGGGGCACTCGCGGCGCCTGACCAGGCCCTCCTTCTCCATCCGCGCGACCTGGTGCGAGACCCGGCTCTTGGACGACGCGACATCCTCCGCCAGCTGGGACATCCGCATCCGGCCGCCCGGCTGTTCGGAGAGCCGCACCATGACCTCGTAGTCCGCGAGCGACAGGTCGTGGTCGGTCTGGAGCTCGCGGTGCAGCCGGTCCGAGAGCATCGCCGCCCCGACCACGTAGTTGCGCCACGCGCGCATCTCGCCCTCGTCCAACCACCGCGGTTCAGCTCCCACACCGCACAGGCTAAGGCCGCGCGCGGCCACGGCCGCGACATCTCCGTTAACGGACGATCCTCCGGGATGTCTGGTGCCCTTCACCCGCGCGCGGCAGACTGCCACGCCGAACGCGCTCCTCCCCTACCCGGAGCGCGCCCCCCTGAGGAGTCCCCAACATGACCTGGTTCAGACGGAGCGCCGCGCTGGCGGCGACCGCCGTTGCCGGCGCCGCGGTCCTGCTCGCGCAGTCCCCGGCGACGCCCGCGCAGGCGGACAGCCGCGCCTCGGGCAAGACGGTGGACGTGCGGTTGATCGGCATCAACGACCTGCACGGCAACATCGAGCCGCCCACGGGCTCCTCCGGGCGGGTGACCCTGTCCGACGGGACCACCGTCAACGCCGGTGGCGCCGCGTTCAACGCCACGCACATCAAGAAGCTCCAGTCCGAGGTGCGCAACTCGGTGATCGTCGGGCAGGGCGACCTGATCGGCGCCTCGCCCGTGGTGTCGGCGCTGTTCCACGACGAGCCGACCGTGGAGATCCTGAACAAGGTCGGCATGGACGCGACCGCGGCGGGCAACCACGAGTTCGACGAGGGCTACCGCGAGCTGCTGCGGATGCAGCACGGCGGCTGCCACCCGGTCGACGGCTGCCAGTTCAGCCCGTCGTACACCGGCGCGAAGTTCAAGATCCTCGGCGCGAACGTGACCCTGGCCAAGTCGGGCCTGCCCGCGCTGCCGCCGTTCTGGGTCGAGTTCCGCGACGGCGTGCCGATCGGCTTCATCGGGATGCCGCTGAAGGACGTGCCGATCCTGGTCGACCCGAACGGCATCAAGGACCTGAAGTTCGGGGACGAGATCGCCGCCGCGAACAAGTACGCGGACCTGCTGAACTGGCTGGGCGTCAAGTCCATCGTGCTGCTGGTGCACCAGGGCGACAACACCGCGGGCGGCGGCCCCGACGACTGCAACACGGTCGCGGGCGGGCCCGGTCGGCTGATCGCGGAGAAGGTCAGCCCGAAGATCGACGCGGTCTTCTCCGGCCACAGCCACCAGCAGTACAACTGCACGGTCACCGACCCGGCGGGCAACCCGCGCCCGTTCATCGAGGGCCTGGCGTTCGGCCGCGAGCTGTCCGTGGTCGACCTGAAGATCGACAAGCGGACCCGCGACGTCGTCCGCTCGGAGACCAGGGCGCGCAACCACGTCGTCACCCAGGACGTCACCGCGGACCCGAAGATCCAGGCCGTGATCGACCAGGCCAAGTCCAAGGCGGGCCCGATCGCGAACAAGCAGGTCGGCACCATCGCGTCCGACATCCTGCGGGCGCAGAACCCGGCGGGCGAGTCGGCGCTGGGCAACCTGATCGCGGACTCGCAGCTGGCCGCCACCACCGGCAACGGCGCGGTCGCCGCGCTGATGAACCCCGGCGGCGTGCGCGCCGACCTGACCTACGCGGGCTCGCCCGCCGGTGAGGGCGACGGGGTGGTGACCTACGGCGAGGCGTTCACCGTGCAGCCGTTCGGCAACATCCTGCAGACCGTCTCGCTGACCGGCGCGCAGCTCAAGGCGGCGCTGGAGCAGCAGTGGCAGACCGTGAACGGCGCGCAGCGGCAGATCGTGCTCCAGCCGTCGGCGGGCCTGACCTACTCCTGGTCGGCGTCCGCGCCGCAGGGCGCCAAGGTCTCGAACCTGGCGATCAACGGCGCGGCGGTCGACCCGGCCGCCAGCTACCGGATCACGATCAACAGCTTCCTGCAGGGCGGCGGCGACGGCTTCAGCGCGTTCACCGCGGGCACCTCGGTGACCGGTGGCGGCATCGACCTGGACGCCTTCTCCGGCTACCTGGCCACGCACCCCAGCGTGTCCGCCCCGGCGCTGGACCGCATCACCACCACCCCGTAGTCGGGTGGGGCGGTGGGCGGGCCGCGCACGGCCCGCTCACCGTCCGCGACCACCGTCCACCACGGACGGTGTGTCGTCGTTTCACCAGTTCAGGCGGGTTGCGATCACGGCCGGAACAGGCGCATCCTCGAAACCAGGAACGGCGGCCGGAACGAATCCGGCTCGCACTCCGGAAGGGTTAGGTGGTGCGGTGCTGACATGTCCTCTCAGTGACGTCCCGCAGTCCCGCGGAGGGATCGGGCGCAGTCCACGCGCTTGACGCTGTTGACCCGGTGCTCTCCGGCGCCGTCTCGAACGACGCCGCCCGAGGTCCACGCCAACCTCGCGCCGGACGCGAACGTCACTCCCGTAGTGGAAGCAACCAGGAGGTGGGCCCGGAGGATCGGGCCCACCTCCTGGCGCGTCCGGGGCTAAAGTTGATCGCAGCCCGTGGCGGACGCGACTTGTGGAGGAACCTCGTGCAGTTCAACGAGGACGCGGAACTGGACACCTCGCAGGTCAGCGACCAGCGGGGCGTCGGCGGAAGGGTCGCCCTCGGCGGGGGCGGGCTCGGGATCGTCGGCGTGATCATCTACCTGGTGCTGAACCAGATCGGCGGCGGCGTCCCGCTGCCGCAGGGGTCCGGGTTCGGCGACGTGGGGCAGGACCAGCAGGTCGGGTCGCAGTCCCTGGCGCAGAAGTGCCGCACGGGCGCCGACGCGAACCGCGAGGACGACTGCCGCGCGGTGGCGTTCATCAACTCGATCCAGGCGTTCTGGAACGACCAGTTCTCCCGGTCCGGCCGGTCCTACAAGGCCGCGCAGACCAACTTCTTCTCCGGCGGCGTGCGCACGAACGGCTGCGGCAGCGCGAGCTCGGCGTCGGGCCCGTTCTACTGCCCGGCCGACTCGCAGGTGTACATCGACCTGACGTTCTTCCAGGAGCTGAAGACGAAGTTCGGCGCCACGGGCGGTCCGTTCGTCGAGGCGTACGTGCTGGCGCACGAGTACGGGCACCACGTGCAGAACCTGCTGGGCACGTCCAGCCGGGTCGGCAGGGAGACGGGCCCGAAGTCGGGTTCGGTGCGGCTGGAGCTCCAGGCGGACTGCTACGCGGGCGCCTGGGCCAACCACGCGACCACGACGCCCACCGCGTCCGGCAAGCCGCTGATCACCGGGGTGACGGACCAGGACATCGCCGCCGCCCTGGACGCCGCCGCGCGGATCGGCGACGACTTCATCCAGAAGGAGCTGGGCGGCGGCCGGGTGGACACCACGCAGTTCTCGCACGGTTCCTCGGAGCAGCGGCAGAAGTGGTACACCGCCGGGTACCGGAGCGGGAACCCGGCGCAGTGCGGGACGTTCGACACCGACGACCTGGGCTGACGACGACAGGGCCGACGACGACCGGGGCCGACCCGGTCCGAGGGCGGAGAACGACGAGGGGGGCGCCCCGCCGCACCGGCGGGGCGCCCCCTCCGCTTCCCGCTAGGCCACGTCCGCGTGGCTCGGGTGGACCGCCGCGGCGCGGGCCTGTGCCGCGGCGCGGAAGGTCGACCTGGTGGCGCGCGGCGGGACGCCGTTCACGTCCTCGGTGCTGATCGCGTAGCTCGCGGTCACCCAGGCGAGCGCGTCGGCGTTGCGGTCCAGCGCCGTGCGGTCGAGGTTGGCCAGGGTGTCGCCGGGGCCGTGGTAGTTCGGGTCGAACGCGGCCCCCGCCTCGCCGCCCCACTTCGCGGCCTGGTCGTCGGTCTTCTTCCCCTCGGCCCCGGTGAACAGGCCGCCCGCCGGGATGCCCTGGGCGATGAACTCGCCGTAGTCCGAGCGCCCGTCGAAGTCGGTGCCCTCCACCTCGACCCCCTTGGCGGCGGCCAGGTAGTCGGTGAACGCCTGCTCGACCTGCGCGGAGCCGTGCGGGCCGGGGCCCGCGCCGACGCCGTCCGAGTCGTCGCCGTCGTAGACGAAGTACGCGGCGTTCGGCGAGCCGATCATGTCGAAGTTCAGGTACAGCGCGATGTCCAGCTGCTGCTCGAAGTCCAGCGCCCGCACGTACTCGGTGGACCCGACCAGCCCCAGCTCCTCGGCGCCCCACCAGGCGAACCGCACCGCGTTGGTCACCTTGGGCGAGCCGCCGAGCTTGAGCGCGGTCTCCAGCAGGCCGGCCGAGCCGGTGCCGTTGTCGTTGATGCCCGGCCCCTCCTCGACGCTGTCCAGGTGCGCGCCCGCCATCACGACGTTGTCGGAGCGGCCGGTCCTGGTCTGGGCGATGACGTTGCGGGCGACCCGGTTCTCCTCGTGGAACCGCAGGTCCACGGTCACCTGCTGCCCGGCGCGGCCGAACAGCGCGGCGCCGTCCGCCTTGCTCACCCCGCCGGTGGGCACGACGCCCGGCGAGCCGAGGGTGACGCCGGACAACGGGCCGTCGGCGTTGTTCGCGACGAGCACGGCGACCGCGCCCGCCGCCGCGGCGTTGCGGTGCTTCACGTCGAACGTGCAGGCCCCTCGGCGGATCAGGGCGATCGCGCCGGTGAAGTCCTGCCCGGCGAAGTCGTCCGCCTCGCAGCCGGGGGTGGCGTCCTCGGGCACGGCCCGCAGCGGGCCGGTGAGGCCGCCGACGGGCGTCTGCGGCGACTCCTCCAGCGCCAGCGCCTCGTACTCGTCGCCGCCGACCGCGGCCGTGGCCGCGTCGTAGATCTGGACGGGGTAGGTGAACTGCGGCGTGGTCACCTCGTACCCGGCGCCGCGCAGCTTGCCGACGACGTAGTCGACGCTGGCGTCGTAGCCGGGGGTGCCGACGGCGCGGTTGCCGTCGTTGCGGTCGGCGATGCGCTGGAGGGCGATCAGGTGCCGGTTGACGCCGTCGACCCCGACCTCCCTCGTGAGCTTCTTCGCCAGTGCGGGGCCGTCCGGACCGGCCGGGGCGGCGGTCGCGGTCGGAACGGCTACCAGCGCGAGGGAAGCCGACGCGGCGATGGCCACCGCGCGTCGGACTCCGTTCTTTGCTGACATGGGGTCGTCCCCTTCACTCGGATTGCGGCACCCTCCTAAACCCGGTGGCGGGCCCGCAATCCTTCGGCCGGGGGTTTCTTCACGCGATGAGCAGTTCTGCGCACGCTGCGTGTCCCTCGACCGTGGGATTCCACGTCGGGCGGGTGAACTGCTCGCGGGTCACCAGGAGCCGGATCTCGGTGACCGCCTCGCCCCGGCGCACGGCGCGCTTGGTGCCGTCGGGCCGGTAGCCGAGCTTGCGGCTGACGGCGAGCGACGCCGCGTTGTCCTCCCACGCGGCCGAGCGCGCCTGGACCGCGCCCAGGTGGTCGAAGGCGTACGCGAGGACGGCGGCGCGCATCTCCGTGCCCAGGCCCGCTCCCTGGTGCCGCAGGCCGAGCCACGAGCCGGTCATGACCTCGCGGGTGGCGGCGAAGTCCTTGGCCTCCGCGGTCTGCGTGCCGATCACCCGGCCGTCCAGGCGCACCAGGAAGTTCAGCGACCAGTCGTCCGGGGTGAGCGCGGCGCGCAGCCGCCAGTGGTGCTGGAGGGTGCTGGTGGCCAGCCGGTCGGCGGGCGCGTCGGTCCACGGGAAGGCGAACGGCATGTACTCCGGCGGGTGGACGCCCCGCTGCGCCTCGGCGGCGAGCTCGAGCAGGCCCGCGTCGTCGTCCGGGCGCAGTTCGAGCCGGGGCGTGGTGATGACGAGGTCGTGGAAGGGCCAGGGGTTCATGCCTGGATGGTGCCTCGTCGAAGATCGGATTACCGTTGATTTCCATGCGTGCGATCACCCTGAGTGAGTTCGGTGGGCCCGAGGTGCTCCAGTGGTCGGAGGTGCGGGACCCCGCACCCGGCCCCGGCGAGGTGCTGCTGGACGTGGCGGCCACCGCCGTGAACCGGGCCGACCTGCTCCAGCGCAAGGGGCACTACCCGCCGCCGCGCGGCGCGTCCGAGGTGCTGGGGCTGGAGTGCTCCGGCGTGGTGGCCGCGCTGGGGCCGGGCGTCGAGGGCTGGTCGGTGGGCGACGAGGTGTGCGCGCTGCTGGCGGGCGGCGGGTACGCGGAGCGGGTCGTCGTGCCCGCCGCGCAGCTGCTGCCGGTGCCCGAGGGCGTGGACCTGGTGACGGCGGCGGCGCTGCCCGAGGTGGCGTGCACGGTGTGGTCGAACGTGGTGGTGCTGGCCGGGCTGCGGGCCGGGGAGACGCTGCTGGTGCACGGCGGCGCGGGCGGGATCGGCACGCACGCGATCCAGGTCGGGAAGGCGCTGGGGGCGCGGGTCGCGGTGACCGCCGGGTCGGCGGAGCGGCTGGCGCGGTGCGCGGAGCTGGGCGCGGACGTGCTGGTGGACTACCGGGAGCAGGACTTCGTCGAGGTGGTCGGCGCGGCGGACGTGGTGCTGGACAACATGGGCGCGTCGTACCTCGGGCGGAACGTGGACGTGCTCGCGCCGGACGGCAGGCTCGTGGTGATCGGGATGCAGGGCGGGGCCAGGGGCGAGCTGGACCTGGGGAAGATGCTGGGCAAGCGGGCCTCGCTGATCGCGACGGGGCTGCGGCACCGGCCGGTGGAGGGGCGGACCGGCAAGGGCGCGGTCGTGGCGGCGGTGCGCGAGGGGCTGTGGCCGCTGGTCGCGGACGGGCGGGTGCGGCCGGTGGTGCACGAGGTGCTGCCGCTGGAGCGCGCGGCCGACGCGCACCGGGCGCTGGAGGGCGGCGGGGCGGTGTTCGGGAAGCTGGTGCTGGCCACGGGCTGAGGTGCCCGGCGGGGCACCGGGACCGGCCCCTCCGGTGCCCCCGGAGTCCTTCTGCCGGGGCGGTGGCGCCGCCTACCTTCGGAGATGATCACCGGAGGCGGGAGGCCCCATGCACTCGGACCGGGCACGTCCGGACCAGGAACGGCGGTCGGCGGAGCGCGGGCCCGCGCCGCGGGCGCGCTCGCCCCGCGCGGGCGGGGAGGCGGCGCGCGGCGGACCGCCCCCGGCGCTGAGCACCGGCCAGCTGATGGGCATCCAGCAGCTGGCGGGCAACGGCACGGCGAGCGCGATCGTGCAGCGGATGGTCGAGGACCCCGGCGACGACCGGCCGGGGCCGAGCGCGGAGGCCAAGGGGAAGAAGCGGGCGACCCCGGAGTTCGAGCTGGCGAACGAGATCGCCCCCGGCGCCGGGGAGCCCGACTCCCCGGCGCGCGTCGCGGCGGTCCGCGCGGCGCTGCACACCCGGCTCTCCGGCGGTCCGCTGTTCACCCCGAGGGAGCTCGACCTGATCCAGGGCTGCCCGGACGGCTGGTTGGGCCAGGTCGGCATCGGGACCCACGGGCAGGCCGTCGCCTACCTGGCCGCGCACTCCTACCGGGACTGGCTGGGCCTCGATCCCGGACGGCGCGTGCTGCTGGCGACGATCGCCTTCGAGCGGTACCGGGGGACGAGCGCGCCCGCCTCGGACATCAACACCCCGGCCTACACGCTCGGCCGGACGCTGTTCCTCCGGCAGGGCGGTTCGGAGGCCGAGATCGCGCAGCGGGGCGACCAGATCAGCAACGCGTTCGTCGAGACGCTGCTGCGGGACACCCCTCCCGACGAGGTGCCCGAGCACGAGCGGGCGGCGCAGGGCAGGGCGGTCGCCCGCGCCAGGGAGGTGCTGATCCGGGTCTTCGTCCTGCTCCAGGCGGGGTTGAAGGTGTTCGACCCGGCGAAGGGCGAGCACATCGACTACACCGAGGGCGACGTGAGCCGGGCGCTCGCGCACGGCGGCCGGGTGAACGTCCGCGTCCCCAAGCTGAGCCTGGAGAGCCCGTTCTTCATGAACGAGTTCCTGAAGATGAAGGCGGCGGAGGAGCGCCGCCTGTTCGCCACGCACCACCACCACATCAGCGCGAGGGGGGCGTTCGAGGAGCAGGGCGGGATCGAGGCCTCGCTCAAGAACACCGTGGACGCGGTGCTCGGCCTCGGGCTGTGGAGCAGGCTGCACGGGTTGAACCTGGCGGCGGGCGGCTGGGGGAACCGGGACTTCAACAACGACGTCATCACCCCGGACGGCGGCCACGGCCACCTGTTCATCGGCTTCCAGCCGCCGACCCCGTGGCACGACGGCGTGGTGGCGGTGGGCATGGAGACCACGGCCCCGAAGATGCCGTGGTCCCGCAAGAAGATCCCCAGCCCGGTCGGCTACGTGCACGACGCCCGCTCGACGGAGAAGACCGCGAACCCCGAGAGCAGCTTCCACGGGCACAAGTCGGAGAAAATCGGCGGCGGCGAGCTGAGGGACAACAGCCGCCTGGTCGACCTGAACGACCTGGGCCCGGACTGGAAGAACGCGCTGAACGACCTGGCGCGCCAGTGGGAGGAGTACCTGGCCGCCGCCAAGCTCCAGGGCGCCGAGCAGCTGCGCCGGGCGCTGGCGGAGCTGGTCGGCAGGCGCAGGGGCGGCCCGCCGAAGCCGGGCGCGCCCGGTTCCGGCGAGCCCTCCGGGTCCGGTGGGCCCTCGGGGTCCGGCGGGGGCGCGGCCTGAGCGCCAGGGCCAGGGCGCTCAGGTCAGGGCCGTGGCCGCCGCGAGCGAGGTGCTGCCGGTCGGGCGGAAGCGCAGCGCGTACTCGCGCGACCAGCGCTCCAGCACCGCCCGCTCCCCCGGCCGGTGCGCGTCGTCGACCAGCACGGCCGCGCCCGGCGCGAGGACGTCGCGGAACACCGGCAGCGCCGGGTAGCGCGAGTCGCCCAGCAGGGGGCCGTCGACCATGAGCAGGTCGACCAGGCCGTGGCTGTCCACGAACGACGACACCTCGTCGCGCACCGCCGACGGCGCGTACCACCGCCCGCCGGGGCCCGCGGCCGGGTGCGCGGTGAGCGGGGCGTGCACGACGCGCGCCACGTGCCCCAGGCCCTCCCGGCGCAGCTGGCTGGCGACGAAGGCGGCGGTGCGCTCGTCGTGCTCCAGCGACAGCAGGCGCCCGAAGCCGCGCTTGGCCAGCAGCCTCGCCAGCACCACCGACGAGGACCCGCAGCCGCACTCGACCAGCACCGTGCGGGAGCCCACGAGCACCTCGTCGAGCAGGGCGACCAGCGCCGACGGGCTCAGCTCGTGCGCTGTCGACGGCAGGTACTCCGACATCAGGGGCGCCAGGCGGTGCAGCGCGGACAGGTCGGCCAGTTCTCTCGCCAGCGCTTCGTCCAAGCCCGTTCCCACTCCAAGTCCGAGGCCCTCGGCGGGCGCGGGAGCGCCGCCCCGATGAATCTGCCCGGCCAAGTCTGCCCGGAGCAGGCCCGCGGGCCCAGCCGCCCGCAGGCCCGGCCCGCTAGCCCAGCTCGGCGACGGCCCGCACGAGGTCGTCCACCTCGGCCGCGTTGGTGTAGTGGGCGAGCCCGACCCGGACGGCCCCGCCGACCTCGCCGACGCCGAGCACGGAGAACACCCCGTGCTGGCCGGGGTCGGCGAACGCGCAGACCCCGCGCTCGGACAGGTGCTCCACCGCCTCGGCGGACTTGACCCCGGCGACCGTGAAGGCCAGCGCGGGCACCCGGCGCATCGCGTCGCCGATGACCGTGACGTGCCGCAGCGAGCGCAGCTCGTGGATCAGGTTCGCGAGCAGCCCGGCCTGGTAGGCCTTGACCGAGCCCAGCGAGGTGAGCAGCTTCTCCCGCCGGGGGCCGATGGCCGCGTCGTCCAGCCCGGCCAGGTACTCCACCGACGCGACCAGGCCCGCGAGGAGCGGGTAGGCGTGCGGCCCGAGCTCGAGGCGCTCCGGCCCGCGCGCGCCCGCCTCGACGGCGACGGAGGGCAGCAGGTCGAGCAGGGACGGGTCGCGGAAGACCAGGGCGCCGACCGGCGGGCCGCCCCAGGTGTTGGCGGACACGGCGACCACGTCGGCGCGCATGGAGGTGATGTCCAGCGGCACGAACGGCGCGGCGGCGGAGGCGTCGACCACCACGAGCGCGCCGTGCTCGCGCGCGACGGCCCCGATCCTGGGCAGGTCGGGGCGGGTGCCGACCGCGCCGGAGGCGGCGGTGACCGCGACCAGCTTGCACTTGTCGGTGATCAGCTCGTCGTACTGCCACGCGGGCAGCTCGCAGGTCTCTATGTCGACCTCGGCGAACCGCACGACGCTGCCGGTGCGCTGGGCGGCGCGCTGCCACGGCGCGATGTTGCCGGGGTGGTCGAGCCGGGAGACCACGACCTCGTCGCCGAGGAACCAGCCCTCGGACAGGGCGTCGGACAGCCGCTGGAGCAGCACCGCGGAGCTGGGGCCGAGGACCACGCCCGCGGGGTCGGCCCCGACGAGGTCGGCGACGGCGCGGCGGGCCGCGTCGACGATGGCCTCGGCGCGCTGCGAGGCGGGGAAGATGCCGCCCGGCCCGGAGACCGGTGCGCGCAGCGCCGTGGAGACGGCCGTGGCCACCTGCTCGGGCACCTGCATCCCGGCGGGCGCGTCCAGGTGGACCCAGCCGTCGCCGAGCGCGGGGAAGAGGCCGCGGACCCGTGCGACGTCGAACGCCATGCCGCACACCGTACGTAGCGGGGGGCGGGCGGCGACAGGAGGGGCGGCCGGATCGGCGCGGGATGTCGCGGGGCCGGTTCGGCACCGGGCGGGGGCGCGGGCGAGGATGGTGGCATGAACGAGCCACGCGAGCAGGCCGAGGCCGACCAGCACGTCATCGTCGTGGGCCCGGACGGCGCCCCGGTGGGGGCGGCCCGCCTCGGCGGCGGTGAGGACGGGGCGCCGCAGGACGTGACCGAGCTGGTCGAGCAGCCCGCGAAGGTCATGCGGATCGGCACCATGATCAAGCAGCTGTTGGAGGAGGTCAGGGCGGCTCCGCTCGACGAGGCGAGCCGGGCCAGGCTCAAGGAGATCCACAAGCGGTCCATCCACGAGCTGGAGGACGGCCTGGCCCCCGAGCTGCGCGACGAGCTGGAGCGGTTGTCGCTGCCGTTCACCGAGGAGGGCACGCCGTCGGACGCGGAGCTGCGGATCGCCCAGGCCCAGCTGGTCGGCTGGTTGGAGGGCCTGTTCCACGGCATCCAGACGGCGCTGTTCGCCCAGCAGATGGCGGCGCGCGCCCAGCTGGAGCAGATGCGCGGTCGCGCGCTGCCCCCCGGCAGCGGCTCCTCCGCCGCGTCGACCGAGGGCGGGCACTTCAAGGGGACCGGCCAGTACCTGTGAGCTGTCCCACGCGCCCGTCCCCGAGGGCCCGCGGCGCGGGCTCCGGGGGCGGGCCTGCGCGGGCGCCGCACCCGGCCGCCGGTCACTGTGAGACATGGTTGGTGGAACGAGAGGGGATGATCCGGCTTTTTCACTACGACGCGTGCATCTAAAACCACTGGGCGCTTGTTCGTTCGGGTGACGAACATCCACGGCTGCGGTAGGCAGTAATCGCAACGTGACCGACCGGCGGGGAACACAAGAAAGCGTCGCCGGTACTCTCAATCACCGTGCAACCCACTAGTACGGTCGCCGACCCCCAGGCACCCCTCGCACCTGACTCCCGCACGTTCGCACGCGCGTTCGCGGACGTGCGCGACGCCTGGCGAAACAGGGCGCTGTGGGGGCACCTCGGCTGGCAGGACATCAAGCAGCGCTACCGCCGGTCGGTGATCGGCCCGCTGTGGATCACCATCTCCATGGGGACCACGGCCGTGGCGATGGGCTTGCTCTACTCCCAGCTCTTCGGCCAGGACATCTCGACGTTCCTGCCCTACATCACGGCCGGGTTCCTGATCTGGAACTTCATCGTCGGCTGCATCACCGAGGGCACGGACGTCTTCATCGCCAACGAGGGGCTGATCAAGCACCTCCCGGCGCCCATCACGGTGCACGTGCTCCGCCTCGTGTGGCGGCAGATGCTGTTCTTCGTGCACAACCTGGTCGTCTACGTGATCGTGGCCGGAATCTTCTTCGGCACGCTCTCCGAGCCGTACCACATGCAGGGCGACCCGAACCTGCACCCCGGCATCAGCTGGGCGGCGCTGCTCGCCATCCCCGCCTTCTTCCTGCTCGCGGTGAACGCGGTCTGGGTGGCACTGCTGTTCGGCATCATCAGCACGCGCTTCCGCGACATCCCGCCGGTGATCCACAGCTTCATCCAGCTGGTGTTCTTCATGACGCCGATCGTCTGGCACACCGGAATCCTGTCGAAGTTCGGTGAGCACAACGGCGACTGGCGGGTGCTGATCGCGGAGCTGAACCCGCTGTACCACTTCCTGGAGATCGTCCGCGCGCCGATGCTGGGCCACACGCAGGACTGGCACCACTGGGTCGTCGTCGGCGCCTTCACCGTGGTCGGCTGGGCACTGGCGCTCCTTGCGCTGCGCAACTACCGCGCGCGCGTCTCCTACTGGGTCTGAGTGAGGCCGTAAGCACATGGTCAGCATCGACGTCTGGAACGCCTCGGTCGACTTCCCGATCTTCGACGCGAAGTCGAGGTCGCTGAAGAAGCTCGCACTGGGCAAGGTCGGCGGCAAGATCGGCTCTGAGGGCCGGGTCCCGATCATCGAAGCACTGCACGACATCAACATCTCGCTGAAGCACGGCGACCGGGTCGGTCTCGTCGGCCACAACGGCGCGGGCAAGTCCACGCTGCTGCGGCTCCTCGCGGGCATCTACGAGCCGACGCGCGGCAGCTCGCGCATCGTCGGCAAGGTCGCCCCGGTGTTCGACCTCGGCGTCGGCATGGACCCGGAGATCTCCGGGTACGAGAACATCATGATCCGCGGCCTCTTCCTCGGGATGTCCCGCAAGGAGATGGAGAAGCGGGTCGACGACATCGCGTCGTTCACCGAGCTCGGCGACTACCTGTCGATGCCGCTGCGCACGTACTCGACCGGTATGCGGGTGCGCCTGGCGCTGGGCGTGGTCACCTCGATCAACCCGGAGATCCTGCTCCTGGACGAGGGCATCGGCGCGGTCGACGCCGCGTTCCTGGAGAAGGCCCGCGACCGCCTGAACGACCTGGTGGACCGCGCGGGCCTGCTGGTGTTCGCCTCGCACGCCGACGAGTGGCTCGCCGAGCTGTGCACCAAGGCGATCTGGATGGACGAGGGTCGGGTCAAGCAGCAGGGCGACCTGCGCGAGGTCCTGACGGCCTACAAGGGCCGCGACCCGTTCGCGAACATGAGCGAGGAAACGCTCAAGAGGCTCGGTCAGTCCAAGGTCACGACTGCGAACGGTGGCGAGTAGGACGTGAGCGCACTGCCCAAGGGGTCCGTCGTCGGGGTCGTGGTGACCCGGCACCGGCGCGAACTGCTGGCCGACTCGCTCAAGGTGCTCGCCTCGCAGACGAGGCAGCTCGATCACCTGGTGGTCGTGGACAACGGTCCCGACCAGCCGGTGGACGACCTGGTCGCGGAGTGCCCCATCCCCACCACCTACCTGGTGTCGCACCGGAACCTCGGCGGCGCGGGCGGGTTCGCGTTGGGGATGCTGCACGCGCTCTCGCTGGGCGCGGACTGGGTGTGGCTGGCCGACGACGACGGCAGGCCCGCCGACGAGACCGTGCTGGAGGTGCTGCTCCAGGAGGCCGGTCGCCGGAACCTGGCGGCGATCTCCCCGGTCGTCACGAACATCGAGCGCCCGGAGAAGCTGGCGTTCCCGATGCGCCGGGGCCTGACCTGGAAGCGGGACACCGGCGCGCTGGGCTCCGACTTCCTGCCGGGGATCGCGTCGCTGTTCAACGGCGCCCTGTTCCGGGCGTCCACGCTCGACGTGGTCGGCGTGCCGGACTACCGGCTGTTCTTCCGGGGCGACGAGGTGGAGATCCACCGCAGGCTGGTGCGCAGCGGGCTGCCGTTCGGCACCTCGCTGAAGGTGGCCTACCTGCACCCGGACGGCTCGGACGAGTTCAAGCCGATGCTGGGCGGCCGGTTCCACGCGCAGGACCCGGAGAACCAGATCAAGCGGTACTACACCTACCGCAACCGCGGCTACCTGCTGTCCCAGCCGGGGATGCGCAAGCTGGGCCTGCTGGAGCTGGCCCGGTTCGGGCTGTACTTCCTGGGCGTCCGCAAGGACCCCAAGGCGTTCGTGGAGTGGCTGAAGCTGGTGAGGCTCGGCCAGCGGGAGCGCTTCTTCCGGAAGTGAGCGCCGGAGCGCGAAGTCAGGCCTGGAGCGGCCCTTGAGGATTCCTCAAGGGCCGCTTTCAGCTTTTCCGGAGCACCTCGCGGCAGAGTTCTCGTTGTGAGGCGGAGGAGCCGCCTCCTCGCTCAGGAGGCGGAGATGGACCGGAGAGGCGCCGGGGACGCGGTCGGAGACCGGGGTCCCGCCGAGCGGCGCCGCTCGGGGGACTCGGGGGAGGTCCTCGGTCCGGTCGGCCGTCGCACGGCGGGCCGCGGCGTCGTGAGGCGTCGCGGCCCGGCCGGGCCCGGCGGGGTGGAGGAGGGGGCGCACCGCACGGGGGGCGCGGTGTCCCGAAGCTGGGGGAAGTCCGGTGCTGGGGGTACCGGGGTTCCGCGTCGCGCCTGGTGGGAGGTCCGCGAGGGCCTCCCACCGGCCACGACGAAAAGCGAGTTCCGCTCACTTCACGCCTTGATCACTTCGCGAACCGCTCGGTACAACACCTTCCGCCCGACGACGGGCGCCAGCACTGGGGGAACACCAATGCGCAAGGCAGGCATCACCGCACTGGCCATCGCCGCCACCGCCGCGGCACTCGGCGGGGCTCCCGCCGCCTCGGCCGCCGAGGCCACCGGCACCATCACCGGCGTCGTCTGGCACGACCTGAACGCCAACGGTCTGCGCGACGCCGGGGAGCCGGGCGTCAAGAACGCCTACGTCGGCATCAAGGGCCTGGACAGCAGCTACGTCGCCACGGCCGCGGACGGCAGCTACTCGATCACCGCTCCGGCGGGCAGCCACGTGGTGCACCTCGCGGACAACAGCGGCTTCGGCAGGGTCTGGGGCCCGCAGGCCCAGGGCGGTTCGGCGTTCGGGCTCTGCACCGGCGAGACCGCGCCGATCAGCGTCGCGGCCGGGGAGGCCGCACGGGTGGACGGCGGCCTGGTGTCCGCGGTCTTCGACTTCCAGCCCACCGAGTTCACGCTGAGCCCGGCCAAGGACGTCTACGCCGTGGGCGACGTGGTCGAGGTGCTCGGCGGCATCACGCACGACGGCGCGGGCTGCTCCGGGGCGCACGCCACCCTGGACCTGCCCGCGGGCGTCACCAAGCTGGACCGCCTCGGCGACTACCTGCCGTTCTACGCGACCGACAAGCCCAACCAGGTCACCGGCCAGGTGAACGAGCGCCGCGCGGCGGGCCACGCCTACACGCTGGGCGCCCGCGTCGTGGTCGACCGGCCGCTCGACGCCGCCGAGTTCCGGATCTCCACGATGTGGAACGACTCCCAGGACCCCGACCACACCAACAACTCCGCCACCACCACCATCACCGCCAACTGACCTGAGCACCGACAGCACTGGGGGAACAGCAATGCGCAAGGCAGGCATCACCGCACTGGCCATCGCCGCCACCGCCGCGGCGCTCGGCGGGGCTCCCGCCGCCTCGGCCGCCGAGGGCACCGGCGCCATCACCGGCGTCATCTGGCAGGACCTGAACGCCAACGGCGAGCGCGACGCGGGCGAGCCGGGGCTCAAGGGCGCCTACGTCGGCATCGACGGCCTGAGCAGCACCTACACCCAGACCGGGGCGGACGGCAGCTACACCATCACGGCGCCCGCGGGCAGCGGCTACCGGGTGCACCTGGCCGACGGGCTGCTGAGCGGCTACGTCTGGGGCCCGGAGATCAGGGGCCACTCCGTGTTCGGCCACTGCACCGGCAAGTCCGCGCCGATCGACCTGGCGGCGGGCGAGGTCGTCCCCGACGCGAACGGCGGCGTGGTCAAGCCCAGCTTCGACTTCCAGCCCACCGGGCTGACCCTGAGCCCGGCCAAGGACGTCTACGCGGTCGGCGACGTCGTGGAGGTGCTCGGCGGCATCGGCCACGAGGGCGCGGGCTGCTCCGGCACCTCGGCCGTGCTGCGCCTGCCGGACGGCGTCACCAAGCTGGAGCGGCTGGGCGACTACCTGCCGTTCTACGCGACCGACAAGCCCAACGAGGTCACCGGCCAGCCCGACGGGCGCCGCGCGGGTCGCCACCCGTTCACGCTGGGGGCGCGCGTGGTGATCGACCGGCCGCTCACCGCCGCCGAGTTCACCATCTCCACGATGTGGAACGACTCCTTCGACCCCGACCACACCAACAACTCGCTGACCACCGCGATCAACGCCGGGTGAGCTGACCCGGAACGCGGAAGGGCCCCGGTGCGCGACGCGCCGGGGCCCTTCCCGTCAGCCGGGACCGGTCAGTCCAGGGAGCCGTCGAGCGCCTTGCCCTCGGTCAGGTGCGGGGCGATCTTGTTGTCGAACGCGGTCAGCGCCGCGCCGATCGCCATGTGCATGTCGAGGTACTTGTAGGTGCCCAGGCGACCGCCGAAGAGCACGTTGCGCTCGGTGGCCTCCTTCTTCGCCAGCTCGCGGTACTTCTCCAGCTTGGCGCGGTCCTCGGCCGTGTTGATCGGGTAGTACGGCTCGTCCTCCTTCTCCGCGGAGCGGGAGAACTCGCGGACGATGACCGTCTTGTCGGCCGGGTACTCGCGCTCCGGGTGGAAGTGCCGGAACTCGTGGATGCGGGTGTAGGGGACGTCCGCGTCGTTGTAGTTCATGACGGGCGTGCCCTGGAAGTCCCCGGTGTTCAGGACCTCCATCTCGAAGTCCAGCGTGCGCCAGCCCAGCCAGCCCTCGGAGTAGTCGAAGTACCGGTCGACCGGGCCGGTGTAGACGATCGGGGTGCCCTCGGGGATCTCGGCGCGGACGTCGAAGAAGTCCGTGCCGAGGCGGACCTCGATGTTCTCGTGGTCGGCCATCTTCTGCAGCCAGGCGGTGTAGCCGTCGACCGGCAGGCCCTCGTAGGTGTCGTTGAAGTAGCGGTTGTCGAAGTTGTAGCGCACCGGCAGGCGGCTGATGACCGCGGCGGGCAGCTCCTTCGGGTCCGTCTGCCACTGCTTGGCGGTGTAGTCGCGGACGAACGCCTCGTAGAGGGGGCGGCCGATCAGCGAGATCGCCTTCTCCTCCAGGTTGGTGGCGTCCTTGGCGTCGATCTCCGACGCCTGCTCGGCGACCCACGCCCGCGCCTCGTCCGGCGACAGGTACTTGCCGACGAACTGGGTGATCAGGCCCAGGCCCATGGGGAACTGGTACGCGGTGCCGTCGTGCATGGCGAACACGCGGTGCTGGTAGCCGGTGAACTCGGTGAACTTGTTGACGTAGTCCCACACCCGCTTGTTGGAGGTGTGGAACAGGTGCGCCCCGTAGCGGTGCACCTCGATGCCCGTCTCGGGCTCGGCCTCGGAGTAGGCGTTTCCACCGATGTGGTCGCGGCGCTCCAGGACCAGGACGCGCTTGCCGAGCTGAGACGCGGCGCGCTCGGCGACCGTGAGGCCGTAGAAACCGGAACCGACGACGATCAGATCAAATCCAGCGAAGCTCACGAGCGCGAGGGTACGGCAGTGACCCGCTGTGACAGGGAGCACCCCGATTCCGGTGAGCGCCCGTTTTTTCCCACCCGGCGCAGAAAAAACCGGGCCCGCTCCACGTGGAGCGGGCCCGGTGGGAGAAGCGCAGATCAGAGGACCGAGCGCGGCATTTCCGGCTTCGGGTTGAACTTGACGCCCTCGACGATCTTCTTGAACAGCTTGACGCGCAGCCCCATGGGCACGCGGCCCTGCTTGAGGCCCTGGTGCACGCGGCCGACGAACTTGGCGAACGCGACCGGGTTCTCGTGGTGCAGGCGGTACGAGGCCTCGTTGCGGGCGCCGTACTCGAACTTCCACATGTTGGAGGCGTTCACGTCGCTGAAGTTCACGCCGCGGTTCACGCCGAGGTCGTGGACGACGACGCTGCTGAGCACCTGCACGCCGGGGCCGGACTTGTTGACGCGCAGCGTGTACTCCTGGTCGTCGAACCAGATGAAGTACTCGCGCAGCGGGAGGCCGTGCTTGGTGAGGGCCCAGCGCGGGAACATCACCGAGACGAAGGAGCAGTGCTTGACCAGCACGTTCTCCTGGCCCTTGGAGATGAGGCGGCCCCAGTCCCAGGTGGTGACGGGGTTGTTCATCTCGCAGATGGAGCCGTCGACCCACTTGACCAGCGAGCAGGCGAACGGGAGCTGCATGTCCAGCTCGGCCTCGGCCTTGGCCAGGCCGCCCAGGAGCTCCTCCAGCGCGTCGCTGTTGGCGTAGCAGTCGTCGTCCATGATCCAGACGAAGTCCGCGCCCAGCTCGTAGCCCCGGTTCATGCCGGTGGCGAAGCCGCCCGCGCCACCGGTGTTCTCGGTGAGCCTGATGATCTCGACGTTCTCGACGCCCTCGTACTGCTTGAGGACCTCGTCGGTGCCGTCGGTGGACGCGTTGTCGACGATCACGAGCCAGTCGGCCTTGCGGGTCTGGGCCAGCACGTGGTCGAGCACCTTGGGGAGCTTGGCCTTGCGGTTGTACGTGACGACAACGGCGGCAACGGTGCTCACTTGAGCCATCCTTCGTAGGTGTCGCGGACCCAGGTCCGGGCGTCGGGCAGCTTGGCGAACGCGGCGGCCTTGCCTGCCTGCTCGTCCAGCCAGATCTTGCGCTGCTCCGGCGAGTTGATCATGGTGCGGATGCGCTTGGTCGCGGTGGAGATGAAGGGGTACGGGTGGCGCGGCAGCAGCAGGTCCTCGGCGATGAGGGACGCCTGCGAGCCGACCTCGGTCGACACCACCGGGACGCCTGCGGCGGTCGCCTCGAACGACGTGAGGGTCAGGCCCTCGTTGTCGGAGGAGATCACCAGCACGTCCGCGTCGGCCAGGGTCTTGGCGACCGGCTTGTCCGGGCCGCGCAGCTCCAGCACGTCGGAGAGGTTGAGCCGGGCGATGAGCCCGGTGACCTCCGACGCCAGCTCGCCGTCGCCGTGGACGATGAACTTGACGGGGCTGTCGACCGCTTCCTTCAGGCTCGCCGCGAGCTGCAGGAACAGGTACGGGCGCTTCTGCTGGGTGAACCGGCCGACGAACGCCACCGTGAACGGGGCGCCCGCGGGCTTCTCGGTCCGGGCGTTCTCCTCGATCCCCTTGGTGGTCAGGTTGGCCAGCGTCGCCAGCTTCACCTTGTCCGGGTTCACGCCCTGCTTGCCGATGAGGTAGTCGCGCAGCATCGGGGAGATGACGTGGTGCTGGTCGATGACGTTGGTCATCCGCACCGAGATGTCGACGAAGCCGCCGGTGCGCCACTCCAGGATGTGCAGCGAGTCCACCACCGGGAGGTCGGGGCGGATCGACTTCAGCCACGGCAGGCGCTGGGCCAGCCAGGTGCTGTGGTGCAGGTGCACGCCGCGCACGTCGTACGCGGAGAGCACGCCGTTGAGGAACGCGGACTCCTCGGCGGCGGCGACCGGGTGGGTCAGCGGGACGACGATGGCGCCGTCCAGCTCCGGCCGGGTGATCCACGGGTGGGTGGACGGCCGGTCGGTGACCACGATGGGGGTGAACCCCGCGTCCTTGGCCAGCTGGACCGTCTCCAGCGCGAACCGCTCGGCGCCGCCCAGCTCCAGCCAGTGGATGCCGAACAGGATCGCCGGGGTGGTGCCCGCGGTGGTGGCCGTGGTGCCCCTGGTGATGCGGACCGGCGCCTTCTTCGGCACGTCGCGCTGGCGGTAGCGCTTCTCGGTCACGTCGGTGCGGTACTGGCGCAGCACGTCGAACTGCACCGGTGCGAAGAAGCGCACCGAGCGGCGGACCTTGCCGAGGACGCCGGGCAGCTGGTGGTACGCCGAGGCGATCTCGGGCTCGCCGCCCAGGTCGACGGCGAGGTCGAGCAGACCCTCGGTGGCGCCCTTGCCGGTCGTGGTCTGCACGGTGCTGCGCACGACGAGCGAGCCGACGACCTCGCGGTCGTCCTCCCACTCGATCTGACGGGTCTTCTCGTCGGTCAACGAGGGCATCGAGCCCCTGGGACCGCGAAGAACGGTGATCCGGAACGTCTGACCGGGCCTGGTGAGCGCGTGGAAATTGATCGCGCCGATGAGGATGCGGCGTTCCCGCTCGTCGAGCAGTCCTCCACCACCGGTCAGGCCGACGCCGCTTTCGTCGAGAAGTTCGACAATTCCTGGAAGCTGGTTCACGGGCCCTTCCGTCACATCTCTCGGTTGTTGTCGAGTAGCGCCGTCGGGGCGGCGTGTGAGGCAGTTGTCGAGCTTACCGAACCCCTGTGGGCTCGCTCGGATCAGACCTTGATCGAACGCGGCAGCATCTTCCGCATGGAGCGCTGGCACGGTTCTTCGACATAGCGGTGCAGCAGCCACCCGCCCACGACGGAGAGGACGAGCGCGGCGATCAGCAGCAGCCGGTAGCCCCAGCTGCTCGGGTCGTCCACGTAGCCCCACGAGGTGAGCAGCCTGCGCATCAGGTCGAGCAGCAGCCAGTGCACGAGGTAGAGCGCGAACGAGACCTTGCCGCCCCAGACCATGACCTTGGTGCTGAGGAAGCGGGAGGTGACGTCGCGCCCGCTGACCGCGAGCGAGCCGACCAGGAGCAGGAACAGCGGGACGACCACCACGGTCTCGGTGGCCCCCCACATGAGGTGGCCGTTGATGCGCCAGTCGGCGGCGAAGCGCACGCGCACCGCCGGGTCGTACAGGCAGATCGCGTAGATGACGACCAGGATCAGCGGCAGGACGACGGTCGGCCGCAGGAACCAGGCCAGCTTGGTGGTCAGGCCGTGCCGCAGCACGAGCACCGCGACGATCGCGCCGCCGACGAACTCGGTGAGCACGCGCAGCGGGACGATGCCCTCGACGACCTTGTCGCCGTCCCACATCAGGTCGCTGCCGTCCTGGAAGCCGATGCCGACGAGCACGATCGGCAGGACCGCCAGCAGCGCGAGGCCGATCAGGGCCTTGCTGGACAGCAGGGTGCGGAACTTGGCCAGCAGCACCACGAGGAAGCAGAACGCGATGTAGGCCATCCACTCGGCGCTGAGCGACCAGTCGATGGGGTTCCAGTCGTGGTGGGCCGTTCCCCAGGCCTGCACGAGGAACACGTGCGCCAGGAAGCGGCCGGGCTGGAGCGCGTAGTGGTAGCCGCCGTCGTTCGTGGTGGTCGCCAGCCAGGCCAGGTAGCAGCCCCAGACGATCAGCATGGTGAACATGACCGGCCAGATGCGCGAGAGCCGCAGCCACAGGAACGCGATCATCTTGCGCGGTCCCCACCCGACGATCATGCGGTCGAGGTGGGTGTAGGTGAGGATGAAGCCGGAGAGGACGAAGAACAGGTCGACGCCCAGGTACCCGACGTTCATCAGCGGGATGAGCGGGTAGAGGAAGCCGAACGCCTCGATCAGCTCCGGCCTGAAGTGGAACAGCAGCACCCACAGGGCGGCGAGCGCCCTGATGCCGGTGAGCTGGTTGATGTGCGGGACGCGCGAGGCGGCGCTGGGCGAGGCGGCGCTGGGCGAGCCGTTCACGGCGGGCGGCTCCGGCTGCCCCGCGACCTGCTCGGTGACCTGAGTGTCGGCCTTCTGCATCCCCGTTTCCCGTCCCCTGTCTCGGTTCATCGTCGGCGGAACACCACGCGGCTGTACGCCGTGTAGTTCCACACCAGGCCCGCGCAGATCGCGGCGAGCTTCGGCAGCCAGGCCGCCAGTCCGGTCAGCGGCTGGTCGAGGACCGCCATGAGCGCCTCGACCCCGAAGATCACCACCGGGTGGATGACCCACAGGCCGAAGGCGGTGAAGGCGAAGAACAGCGCGCCCTGCTTGGCCGCGCCGCCGCCCCCGCCGCCGAAGGTGAAGTACTTGTTGGCCACGAAGCTGAAGCCCATGCCCGCCGAGGTGGACGCGAAGTTCGCGACCAGGAAGGGCAGGCCGACGCCGGTCAGCACCATGTACAGCACCAGGTCGATGAGCGTGTTCACGCCACCGACCAGGCCGAACCGGATGAGCTGGCCCAGCCCGCCCGAGGGAGCGGGCGCCGGGACCGGCGCCGGGACCGGCGAGATCACCGGTTCCGGCGCGAGCGCCTGCTCGGCGGGGTCGCTCCCCGCCTGGTCGTCCACGGCCACGGTCAGGTGCCCTGGAGCTCGTACTCGGTGGCGGGGCTCCCGTCCTCGGGGGCGCCCTTGGCCGCGACCTCGGCGCCACTGCCCTCGACGCCACTGCCCTCGGGGGCCCGGCCCGCGGAGCGCGCGACGATCGCGACCGCGTAGAGCGGCCTGCGCTGGACCTCGACGTAGGTCCGGCCGATGTAGCTGCCCAGCACGCCCAGCATGATCAGCTGGATGCCGCCGATCAGGAACAGGGCGATCGTCATGAACGCCCAGCCGGGGACCGCGCTGCTCGGGTCGAGCAGCTTGACGCCCAGCACGTACAGCACGCCGGTGAACGCCACCACGGACAGCAGGTAGCCGATGCGGCTGATCAGCTTCAGCGGCGTGGTGGAGAAGCCGAGCATCCCGTCCGCGGCGAACTTCAGCATCTTGCGCAGCGGGTAGCCGGTCTCGCCCGCGTGCCTGGCGTCCCGGTCGAACTGCACGGCCTCCTGGCGGAAGCCGATGTAGCTGACCAGGCCGCGCAGGAAGCGGTGCTGCTCCCGGTACTTGGCCAGCTCGGCGACGACCTTGCGGTCGAGCAGCCGGAAGTCGCCGGTGTTGCGCGGGATGTCGATGGACGCGAGCTTCTCCAGCGTGCGGTAGAAGACGTTCGCGGTGAGGCGCTTGAACAGGCCGTCCTGGCGGGACCGCCGCTGCGCGTACACCACGTCCACGCCCTGCTCCCAGCGCTCGATGAGCTCCAGGCTGACCCGCGGCGGGTCCTGCATGTCCGCGTCCATGATGATCACCGCGTCGGCGTCGGCCGCGGCGTCCAGGCCCGCGGTGACCGCGAGCTGGTGGCCGAAGTTGCGGGACAGGCTGATCACCGTGGCGCGCTCGTCGCGCTCGCGCAGGGCGAGGAGCTTGTCCAGCGAGGCGTCCCGGCTCCCGTCGTTGACGTAGACGAACTCGAGGTCGTAGCGATCCCGGAGCGGGGTCGTGACCTCGTCGATCGTCTGGTGGAGCAGGTCGATGTTGTCCTGCTCGTTGTAGATCGGGAAGATGTAAGTGATCTTCCGCCGCGAGGCCGGAGCACCCACCATTGCGATCCCCTACTTGGTCGTGACTACCGAGAACACAACGCGTCCCGGAATGTTGGCAGTGATGTTCTTGGTGTCCAGTTCCCGACCGCCCAGCACGAGCGAGTCGTCACCGGGCGCGGAGATGAGAATGGGCGCCTCGGCGTGGGAAAGCGGGAGCCGGTGCGGTTCCCCGTCGAGCGTGATCCAGTATTCACCGGAGCGGAACGCGGTCGACTTGAGCTTGTCCAGGATTGACTGCTCCGGGTGGAAGCGGGCGATGACCAGGCCCTCGTCCGAGGTGGGGACCGGGATGCTCTCGTGCGCGCCCGCGGTGACCTCGCCCAGCGGCTTCTCCTCGCCGCAGCGGTTCTCGATCCGCTGGAGCAGCTGCCAGCGGACGTCGCTGTCGACCAGCTCGTAGCGGCAGGCCTGCGCCAGGTTCACGCGCGGCGAGTCCCAGAGCGGGAAGCGGTTGTCCAGGGTGATCCGGGTGTCCTCGCGGACGATGAACTCGGGGGCGCGGGCGTCGTCGACCACCCACTCCTCGTTCATCTCGTCGAGCAGCTCGGTGTACGCGCCGTAGTCCAGCAGCGTCGGCAGGATGTCCACGGTCATGCCGTAGGTCCAGCCCATGGCGAAGTCGAACGGCGCGGTGCGCATCTTCGCGTCGCCGATGCGCTCGACGTACCGCTCGGGCAGCTGCATCCGGTTCAGCAGGTCGGCGCGGGCGTCCGCGACGATCCGGTCGCGCTGACCGCCGGAGGCGACCACGGACATGCCCTCGCCGAACATCTTCAGCGAGCGGGACGGGTCGATCGACGAGCTGAGGCCGCCGCCGAAGCTGAACGCCTGCGCGAGCAGCGCGACGACCGCCGTGGAGGCGAGCACGGAGCTGCGCCGCAGCAGCGCGACGACCAGGGAGAAGCCCGCGGCGACCGAGAAGAACTGGGCCGAGTGCGAGTCGTGCCGCACGAAGCCCTGCTTGAGCAGCAGGAACGTGCCGAGCGCGGTGCCGAGGTAGAACAGCCAGCGCCGCTTGCCCGCGTCGGTGGTGACCAGCGCCACGACCAGGACCACGACCATCGGCGCCGCGAGCACGTACTCCCAGACGTTGCCGGGGATCTCCAGGCCCATGGACTGGGCGTGGCCGCTGCCGACGGACAGCGCCCGCACGACGTAGTCCACGACCTCCAGCGGCGGCTGGCCCGCGAGCAGCCAGAACCCGATCAGGCCTGCGATGCCGCTGATCGCGTACTCCAGGAACCTGCGCAGCACGGCGCCCTCGCGGGCGAGCACGGCGCCCAGGATCACCGGGCCGCACATGAGGCCGACGGAGAACTTGGTCAGCAGCATCGCGGCGACCAGCAGGCCCATCGCGATCGGGTAGGCCCGGTCCGCCCAGCGGGGCAGCTCCTCGCGCACGAAGAACAGCGAGAGGACCACCACGAACGCGAACGTGCTGGTGATGACCACGGTCAGCGGCACGAAGCTGGAGCTGAGCGCCATCACGCCCACGGCCAGCCAGGCCAGGTTCCGCCCGACCGTGCGGGCGAGCGCCTGGTGGACGGCCGCGGTCGCGGCGGTGGCGAATCCGAACCACAGCAGGTAGCCGACCAGCACCTCGCCCCGGTGCAGCACGTTCGGGATCGCCAGGAAGTACAGCGGCCCGTAGGTGGTGGAGATCTCGGTGCCGAAGCTCAGGCCCGTCTGCCTTGCCAGGTAGATGAGCAGCCCGTAGTCGTAATCCCCCTTCGGCTGATTGGGGGTGAACGCGGGCAAGTTCCAGAAAACGAGGGTCAGCAGCGCGCTGAAGGAAAGCACGGCGCGTGACGGCGCTTCCCAGGAAGTCGCCAGTTCGCGGAGCCGCCCCCAGCGACTCGCTCGCGCGGTTGTGCTCTCCGGCTCGTCCCCGAGCGCGGTGCTGTCGATCTCAGACGAGGTAGACACAGACTCTCCTAGAGCACCCGGTAACACCGGGTGTACGCAGCACACCTGCCAGGGTGGCGTTTCGGGCGAATTGTAGTGAGCACCACGTGTTACCGGTTCCGCCCCCCTGATTGGCGTCAGAACCAGCGTTCGAGAACCTGCGCGACCCCGTCCTCGGTGTTGGCCGCGGTGACCTCGTCGGCGGCGGCGAGCGCGTCGGGGTGGGCGTTGGCCATCGCCACCCCGTGACCGGCCCAGGTCAGCATCGGCACGTCGTTCGGCATGTCGCCGAACACGGTGATCTCCCCGCGCGGCGCGCCGAGCAGCTCGGCGACCTCGGCGAGGCCGGTGGCCTTGGAGACGCCCGGCGCGGCCAGCTCCAGCAGGCCGGAGTTGGTGGAGTAGGTGAGCGCGACCTGGTCGCCGAGCAGCGGGCCCGCGGCGGCGGCCATCTCGGCGCTGGTCATGCCGGTGTGCCTGACCAGCAGCTTCACCGCCGGGTGGCCGAGCACCTCGCCCCTGCTGTGGCCGAGGATGGGCTGACCGCCCTCGACCCACGGGTGCTGGTAGCTGGTCTCGGCGAGGAAGTCGCGGAAGTGGTCGGCGCCCCTGGCCGAGTCGCCGACCCGCTCGACGGCCAGCGCGCAGCCGGGCAGCGCCGCGTCCAGCACCTTGGCGACGTCCTGGAGCAGCACCGGGTCGAGGCCGTGGTGGCCGACGACGCGGTCGGCGCCGATGTCGTAGAGGACGGCGCCGTTGGAGCACACCGCGTGACCGGTGAGCCCGGCCGCGTCGGCGACCTCGGGGATCCAGCGGGGCGGGCGCCCGGTGGCCAGCACGAAGGGCGTGCCCGATTCCAGGACCCGGCCGATGGCGGCGACGGTCCGGGCGCTGAGCCGCCCGTCGGTGCCGAGGAGGGTGCCGTCTACGTCCGAGCCGACCAGGGAGGGTTTCTGCACGACTACATGGTGCACGTTCGGGTGCCGGGGTCGGCTACGGTCGCGGTCGTGCGCACTGGAATCGTCATCCTCCCCGAGCAGCGCTGGTGGGTCGCCGAGCCGAAGTGGCGGGTCGCGGAGGAGTACGGGTTCCACCACGCCTGGACGTACGACCACCTGGGCTGGCGAACACTGGTGGACGGGCCGTGGTTCGGGGCGGTTCCGACGCTCTCAGCAGCGGCGATGGTGACGAGCACGATCAGGTTGGGCACGCTGGTGGCCTCCCCGAACTTCCGGCACCCGGTGCCGTTCGCGCGGGAGCTGATGGCGCTGGACGACCTGTCCGACGGCCGGATCACGGTCGGGCTCGGCGCCGGGGCTGTGGGCTACGACACCACCGTCATGGGGGACACCGAGCTGCCGCCCGCCGAGCGCACGGCCCGGTTCGCCGAGTTCGTGGACGTGCTGGACCGGCTGCTGACGCGGGAGCGGACGACGTTCGAGGGCGCGCACTACGAGGTGCGGGAGGCGCGCAGCGCGCCGGGGTGCGTGCAGCGCCCGCGCCTGCCGTTCGTGGTGGCGGCGAACGGGCCGAGGGCGATGGCGGTGGCCGCCCGGTACGGCACCGGCTGGGTGACGACGGGGCCCCCGACGGGCTCGGTCGAGACGGCCGAGGAGTGGTGGGCGGGCGTCGAGCGGTACGCGGCCCGGTTCACCCGCGCGCTGGACGCCATCGGCAGGCGGAAGCACACGATCGACTGGTATCTGAACGCCGACTCCTCCCCCGCCTACTCGCTCTCCAGCGCCGAGCACTTCCGGGACGTCGCGGGCCGGGCCCAGGAGCTGGGGTTCACCGACCTGCTGGCGCACTGGCCGCGCGAGGAGGGCGTGTACGCGGGCAGCGAGGCGGTGCTGGAGCGGGTCGCGTCCGAGGTGCTCCCGGAGCTGGTCAGCGGCTAGCGTGGCCGGCGTGCGGCGAATCGTGGTCATCGGCGGCGGGATCGTGGGCCTGGCCACCGCGCGGGAGCTGTCCCGGCGCGGGGACGAGGTCGTGGTGCTGGAGAAGGAGGGCCGCTGGGCGGCCCACCAGACGGGGCACAACAGCAACGTCGTGCACGCCGGGCTGTACTACAAGCCGGGGTCGCTGAAGGCCAGGATGTCGGTGGCGGGCAACGCCTCGATCGTGGCCTACGCGCGGGAGCACGGCGTGCCCGTGGAGGTGTGCGGCAAGCTCGTGGTGGCGACCTCCGAGGAGGAGGTGCCGCGGCTGCGGGCGCTCGCCGAGCGGGCCTCGCGCAACGGCGTGCCCGCGCGGGTGGTGTCGGTGGCCGAAGCGCGCGAGCACGAACCCGAAGTGTCGTGCGTGGCCGCGCTGCGGGTGGAGAGCACCGGGATCATCGACTTCCCCGCCGTGTGCGCGGCGATGGTGCGGGAGCTGACCGCGGCGGGCGCCGACCTGCGGACCAACTCGCCCGCGCTGGCGATCCGCACCCGCGCGGGCCGGGTCGAGGTGGCGACGCCGAGCGGGGTGGTGCGCGGGGACGCGCTGGTCAACTGCGCCGGGCTGCACAGCGACCGGGTGGCGCGGATGGCCGGGCTGGAGCCGGAGGCGCGGATCGTGCCGTTCCGGGGCGAGTACTACGAGCTGCGGCCGGAGCGGCGCTCCCTGGTGCGCGGGCTGATCTACCCGGTGCCGGACCCGACGCTGCCGTTCCTGGGCGTGCACCTGACCCGGATGCTCGACGGGAGCGTGCACGCGGGGCCCAACGCGGTGCTGGCGCTGAGCCGGGAGGGCTACCGGTGGGGCGACGTGTCGGTGGGGGACGTGGCGGAGGTGCTGCGGTTCCCCGGCACGTGGCGGCTGGCCAGGAGGTACGCCTACCCGACGGGGCTCGCGGAGGTGCTGCGGAGCCTGTCGAAGCGGCGGTTCGCGCAGAGCCTGGCCCGGCTGGTGCCCGCCGTGGGCGAGGCCGACCTGGTGCGGGCGGAGGCCGGGGTGCGGGCGCAGGCGATGCGGCGGGACGGGTCGCTGGTGGACGACTTCCTGGTGCAGGAGGCGCCGGGGCAGGTGCACGTGCTGAACGCGCCGTCACCGGCGGCCACCGGGTCGTTGGAGATCGGGGCGCACGTGGCGGGGCTGGTGCGCTGACCGGGGTGAACGACATCGGCACCCCGGTGGCACCGAAGGCCGTGGCGCAGAAGGCCGTGGCGCCGAAGCCTGGCCAGGACACCCACCACGCGACGGCCACCACCGCGTGGACGGGCGCCTTGGCGCGCGCCCGCACCAGGTTGACCACCACCACGACCGGGATGACCAGGTTCGCGACCGGGATGAACCAGCCGCCCGCCGCCAGCTCCGCGCCGAAGTGGTTGCCCTCGTCGGGGGTGGCGAGCCGGGCGAGGTGGGTCCACATCGGGAGGAGCACGGCCGTGGCCAGGATCAGCGGCAGCGGCAGCGGGGCGGCGAGCGCTTGGCGGGGAGCGCCACCCAGGCGGCGGTGGGCCCGATGAGCACCCCGCAGGAGTTGCACCTCTTCCACCACGGGTGGAGCCGGGTCCGGCAGTTCGGGCACTCGGTCAGCGCGGCCCCTTCCGGATGCCCGCCGTGACGCGCAGGACGATCGCGATCTGCAGCGAGAGGGACAGCACGTCGAAGGCGATGAGGAACCCGCCGGGCCCCGCGGGGGACGAGGACCCGCTCCAGAGCGCGATGGCCGCCAGCGCCAGCGCGAGGAGCCTGCCGCCCCACCAGGTGAGCACGACCGCCGTCCACGCGGTGGAGCGGTCGCGGGCGCGCACCAGGTCGAGCACCACCCGCACCGGGATGACCAGGTTCGCGACCGGGATGAACCAGCCGCCCGCCGCCAGGCCGGGGCCGAAGCGGTGCGGCGCGTCGTGCGTGGCGAGCCTGGCCCGGTAGCACCAGGCGGGGAGCAGGCCCGCCGTGAGCATCAGCAGCGGGGTGGTCAGCAGGCTGTAGGCCAGGGTGCCGAGCAGGAGCGCGATCGGGTGGCCAGGACCTGGAGCACCAGCAGGCCGACCAGCGGGTAGGCGAACGCCTCGACCTGGTTCGGGGTCGGGGCGGGCAGGGTGACCCAGGCGAGCGGGGCGCGCGGCGCCGGGTGCTGGAGGTGGGGCTGCGGCAGGTGGGGCTGCGGGACGGGTGGCTGCGGGAACGGTTGCCGCGGCGCGGGGTGCGCGGGCGGCAGGCCGACCGGGTTCATGGCGGGGAAGCTCAGCGACGCCCGCTGCGGCGCCTGTTGCTGCGGCGCGACCATCGCGAGCGCGGGCTCGTGGCGCTGCTCGGCGGCAGGTGCGGGCTCGGCCGGTTCCGCTTCCGCGCGTGGCTCGGCGGTCGGTTCCGCCGTCGTCCCGGTGGCGGGCGCCCCCGGTTCGCGGACGTCCGCGCCGCACATGACGCACACGGCGTTCCCCGTGCCGACCGGTCTTCGGCAGTTCGGGCACTCCGTCACGGTGATCCCCCCAGTCCGTCCTCGGGCGCTGCCTGCGCCCGGTGACCGGATGGTAGGGATGGCCTCCACCTGCGAAAATAGCCCGTTCGGCTGCTTCGGGACGTGATCTTGCGAACTGCCGCGAACCGCGCGGGAGCGGCAACCGCGCGACGCCCCCGCGCGGTTCGCGCGGGGGCGTCGGGGTCGGTCCGGTGGGCCGGGTCAGGCCGGGAGGAGGACGTCCTTGCCCAGGAACGGGCGCAGCGCCTGCGGGACGACGACGGAGCCGTCGGCCTGCTGGTGGTTCTCCAGGATGGCGACGATCCAGCGGGTGGTGGCCAGGGTGCCGTTGAGCGTGGCGGTGATCTGCGACTTGCCGTTCTCGTCGCGGTAGCGCACGTTCAGCCTGCGGGCCTGGAAGGTGGTGCAGTTCGAGGTGGAGGTCAGCTCGCGGTAGGCCTGCTGGCTGGGCACCCACGCCTCGCAGTCGAACTTGCGGGACGCGCTGGTGCCGAGGTCGCCCGCGGCGGTGTCGATGACCCGGTAGGGGACCTCGACCTTGGCGAGCATCTCCTCCTCCCAGGCGAGCAGGCGGGCGTGCTCGGCCTCGGCCTCCTCCGGCGGGACGTAGGAGAACATCTCGACCTTGTTGAACTGGTGCACCCGGATGATGCCCCTGGTGTCCTTGCCGTACGAGCCCGCCTCGCGGCGGTAGCAGGACGACCAGCCCGCGTAGCGGCGCGGCCCGTCGAGGATCTCGTCGGCGTGGTAGCCGGCCAGCGGGACCTCGGAGGTGCCCACGAGGTACAGGTCGTCGGCCTCCAGGCGGTAGATCTCGCTGGAGTGCGCGCCGAGGAACCCGGTGCCCGCCATGACCTCGGGCCGGACCAGGGTCGGGGTGATCATCAGCTGGAAGCCCGCGGCGGTCGCCTGGGCGACGGCCATGTTCAGCAGGGCGAGTTCGAGCTGGGCGCCGATGCCGGTGAGGAAGTAGAACCGCGAGCCGGACACCTTGGCGCCGCGCTCCATGTCGATCGCGCCGAGCCGGGTGCCGAGGTCGAGGTGGTCGAGGGGCTCGAAGTCGAACTCGCGGGGCTTCCCGACGTGCTTGACCACGACGTAGTCGTCCTCGCCGCCCTCGGGGGCGTCGGGGTGCACGAGGTTGGGGACCGAGCGGTGCAGCTCGGTCAGCTCGGCCTCGGCGGCGGCCTGGTCGGCCTCGGCGGCCTTCACCTCGGCGGCCAGCTCCTTGCCCTTGGCGAGCAGCGCCTCCCGCTCCTCACCGCGGGCCTTGCCGACCTGCTTGCCGAACGCCTTCTGCTCACCGCGCAGGGTGTCGGCGCGGGAGACGGCGGAGCGGCGGCGCTCGTCGGCGGACAGCAGGGCGTCGACCAGGGACTCGTCCTCGCCCCGCGCCCGCTGGGACGCACGAACGGCTTCCGGGTTCTCGCGCAGTGCCTTGAGGTCGATCACGAGGGGTAAGGGTAGCCGCTCTGGGCGTCGGGCACCGCAGGCCGGGCCGCAGGGACGAGCGGGGGCGGGTGGGCGCCGCACCACGGCGGAACCGAAGAATTCCCCGAATAAAACAGCCGGATTTCCGCTGGCCCGCCTCGGGTAATTAGCTTTCACCGCCATGGCCGAAACGCGCTTCTTCTGCATCGGTGAATCGGGTTCCGCGGACTCGAAGATCGTCGTCTACGGCTGGGTCGAGCTGCTGGCGCGGGACTGGGAACCGGCCCTGCGGACCTGGGCGGCTTGGCGGAAGGCACTGCACGGCTCGACGGGCGTGCCCGTCGACTACGAGCTGCGCGCCACGGATTTCGCCAACGGCAGGGGGAACCCGACGAAGACGGCGTGGGATCGGGACAAGTCCGCGCGGACGGCGGTGGTGGCCGACGCGCTGGCCACCATCGGCACGATGCCCGACGTGCGCACGGGCGCCGTTCACCGACGCGCCGAAAGCCGGTGCTCGGCGGCGAGAGCCGCCGTGTACGCGGAGCTGGTGCGCGAGATCGACCAGCGGCTCCGCTCGGCGGGGGAATTCGGAATCGTGCTGATGAACGGCAACGGCGCCGCGCCGCTCCACCGGGCCGCGCACCGAGCGCTGGACCTGGCGAGCCGCCGGATCGTCGAAGATCCGCTCTGCTCGAAGGGCTCACGCGCCGACCAGTGGGACCAGGTGGCCGACCTGGTCGCTTACGCCGCGTACCAGCACGTGCTGCGGGCGCCGGGCAAGGAAGCCGCCTGGGAGTGGTACCCGAACCTGCTCGGCGGCGCGAGCGCCACCGGTCGCGTGCCCGAGGAGTTGTGAGGGCGGGCCGGAGAACTGGGCCTCCCACACGAAAGGGTGGTGCGCCTCCCAGACGCACCACCCCGAACGCGCACCCCCGAAGGGGTCAGAAGATCGCCACCGCCACCACCAGGCCCAGGGCCACGTGCGCCGCCGCCACCACGACCGAGGCCGGGGCGAAGCGGTCGGACTCGATCATGCTGCCGATCTCCAGGCGGGTCACCCACTCCAGCAGGCGGACCGCGATCACCTGCACGACGATCCCGGCCAGGCCGTAGATCAGGCCGGTGAGCAGGCCCTCCGCGAGCTTGCCACCCGCGTTGTAGATGGCGATGACCACGATGAACGCCATGCTCACCAGGCCGGCCGCCGTGACGATCACCGCGTTGGGCGCGCCCGTGCGGACCAGGGTGCTGAGCTTGCCCGGCGTGGTCCAGTCGATGGCGTAGAAGCCCACGACCATCAGGATCAGGCCCACGATCGCGTACAGGGCGATCGCGCCCAGGCCCTGCACGAGCGCGGAACCGAACCCTGGGTCCAGCGCGAGGTTGGTGGTCACTTTTGGCTCTCCCGTTTCACTCGACAATCCGATGCGGCACGAACGCCGCCCCGTCGTCCGTCACCAGTCCGACCGACTCGCGGATGCCGAGGCCCGCGGCCTGGTCGCCGACCACCCACGCGCCCAGCACGGGTCGGTACCCGTCGAAGTCGGGCAGCGGGTCGAACAGCTGGTAGACGAACCCCTCCTTGCCGTACACGCCGCCGGTCTGGGTCTCGTAGCCGGGCGCGACGATCTGGATGTTCGCGCCCTCCCTGCCCAGTCGGGGCTTGCGCACGTACTCGGTGAGCAGGCCGGGGTCGTCGAGGTAGGCGGGCAGCAGGTTCGGGTGACCGGGGTACATCTCCCACATCACCGCGAGCAGCGCCTTGTTGGACAGCAGCATCTTCCAGAGCGGCTCCACCCACAGGGTCGCGGGCAGGCTCTCCACCGCGTGCCTGCCGAACTGGTCGTCGGTCATCCACTCCCACGGGTAGAGCTTCACGACCGTGTTCATCGTGGCCTCTTCGAGGTCGACGAACCGCTTGAGCAGCGGGTCCCAGCCGATCTCCTCGATGGCCAGGCCGACCGTGTTCATGCCCGCCTCGGCCGCGGTCTCCTGGAGGTACGCCACGGTCACGTGGTCCTCACCGGAGGCGTCGCCGCCCGACCAGGTGAAGTGCAGCTCGGCCGACGGCAGGTTGCCGCCGATCTCGGCCCACCGCTCGACGAGCTTCTCGTGGATGGAGTTCCACTGGTCGTCGTCCGGGTGCACGTCGGTCTTCCAGTTCCACTGGATGACCGACGCCTCCAGCAGCGACGTGGGCGTGTCGGCGTTGTACTCCAGCATCTTCGCCGGACCGCGCCCGTCGTAGCGCAGGTCGAACCGGCCGTACAGGTGCGGGTCGCGCCGCTTCCACGACTCGGCGATAGCGGGCCACACCCACTCCTGGATGCCGAAGTCGCGGTAGCGCTCGGTGAGCACCACGTTGTCGACGGCCTCCAGGCACATGCTGTGCAGCAGCTCGACGTCCGCCTCCATCGACAGCACGTCGCTCATGTCGAAGGCGTAGTGCACCGACTCGTCCCAGTACGGCCGGGGCGTGCCGTCGACGCGCGACGCGGGCGCCCCGAAGACCAGGCCCTGGTCGGACACCGTGCGCTGCCAGTTCGGCCGGGGGACGGACAACTCCCGTCGCACTCAGCTTCCTCCGCTCTTGGTGCCGCCGCTGCTCTTGCCGCCGTCGACCACGCCGAACCCGCCGCGCTGCACGGTGGAGCCCGACTTGGTGGTGACCTTCGAGTTGTCCGGCATGGTGTAGCTGCCCCCGCTGACCTTCTGGCCGACCGGGGTGCTGGCGCCACCGTAGTGGTACCGGTAGGAGCTGCCACCGATGTAGATGAAACCGCCGCTGACGTGCCCGCCGTTACTCGTCGCGTACGATTCGCTACAGTACTTGTCGTCGACGACGACGCCGTCCGCGGTGCACTGCGCCTCGACCTCGTCCGGGGTCGACGCGGCGTACCAGATGGCGACGAGGGCGACGACGCCCACGCCGACGCCACCGCCGATGAGCAAGCGCTTGCGGAGCTTCTGCTTGCGCGCCTGCTCGGCCTCGTAGGCGAGCCGCTGCTCCTCCTGCTCGCGCAGGGCGTGCTCACGCGCGCGCTGCTCGGCCAGCGACGGCGGCCGGGGCTGGGTCACGCCCGCGACCTGGTTGCGGATCTGCCCGCGCGGCGGCGTCCCCGGCGGCACCGCGCCGGGTCCCGGAGGCGCGGGCGGCGGGAAGCCCGGAGGGGGCGTTCCCGGTCCGGCGCTCGGCGGCGTCCCCGGCGCCTTGGGCAGCACCGGGGGCTGCTGCGGGGGCGGCGGCCCCTGCGGCGCGGCGGGAGGCGGCGGGTTGCCGCCGGTCCCGGAGTTCGGTGCGTTCTTGGTTCCGTCGTTCTCAGTCATCAGCCACTCCCGGCGGGGACGCTACCCAGGATGGCCGCCGAACAGGTGACGAGTGTCCTAATAGAGACACAGTCCACCCGGCCGGTAGCCCCCAGGCTCCTTGCAGGCATCATGGAGTAGATGTCTGCGCGCGCGGGTTGGTTTCGCCGGAGTGACCACGTGGTTCTCGTCGGCGCGTTCGTCGGCGCGCTCCTCCTGCTCGGACTGAGCTCGTTCACAACACTCCCGTTCAGCTCGGGGCCACTCGGCGGGGTTACCCCACCCGAGCGAATCGACCCCTTCGAAGCAGCTCAGGCGGGTGATTGCCTGAACTGGGCCCGTGACGACCTCGCGGACATCGGCAAGGTCGAGTGCTCGGCCTCGCACCTGTTCGAGGTCAGCGGTGTGGTGGACATCTCGTCGGAGTACGGGCCCCAGGCGCCGTTCCCGGACGCCGCGACCTGGCAGACGATCAACGCGGACCACTGCGCCTCCGAGTCGCTCAAGTACCTGTCGAACAAGCTGGACCCGTTCGGCAAGTACACGGTCGGCCCGCTGAACCCCGGTGAGAAGCGCTGGGCGGCGGGCAAGCGGACGCTGCGCTGCGGCCTGCAGGTGGCCGCGCCGTCCGGGAGGCTGCTGCCCGCGTACGGGTCGGCGCGCACCCAGGACCAGTCGGACGTGCACGACCCCGGCGTGTGCCTGGGCATCCAGGACAACTCGATCGGCGACCCGGTGAGCTGCGAGGAGCCGCACACGTTCGAGATCATCGGCGTGGTCGACCTCGGTGCGGGGAACACGCGGTTCCCGACCGAGGACGAGCAGGAAGCCGTCATGACCGAGAAGTGCGACGCGATCGCCAACGAGTACAGCGGCGGCAAGGTGATCAAGGAGCGCGGCCTGCTGGTCACCTGGGACTACCGCGCGCAGGAGAGCTGGGACGCCGGGTCGAAGCTGGCGAACTGCAAGGTGGGCGCGCTGCCGAACGGCACGCTGCTGACCGCGTGGACGGGCAGCGTGCACAACCCGGACGCCCCGCCGCTGACGCCGTCGAACCCGCCGCAGACCTCCGCGGTGCAGCAGGCCGAGGCGACCGGCGCGCCGATGCACTCCGAGGCCCCGGCGAGCGAGTCGTCCGCGCCGTCGTCGCCCGCGCCGTCCTCGTCCACCCCGCCGTCGAGCAAGGAGAACGAGGAGGAGGGCGGGTGACCCGGTGCCGGTGGAGATGACCCGCCAGCGGTTCGAGGAGCTGGTGGCCGAGGCGCTGGACGAGATCCCGCCGCAGTTCGCCTCGGCGATGGACAACGTGGTGGTGCTGGTCGAGGACCGGAACCCGGACGAGCCGACGCTGCTGGGGCTGTACCACGGGGTGGCGCTGACCGAGCGGACCAGCGAGTACGGCGGGGTGCTGCCGGACCGGATCACGATCTACCGCGAGGCGCTGCTCGACGTGTGCGAGGACGAGGACCACGTGGTGGAGGAGGTCGCCGTCACCGTGGTGCACGAGATCGCGCACCACTTCGGCATCGACGACGCGACGCTGCACGAGCTGGGCTGGGGCTAGCGGAGCGGGCCTGGCCGGTGGGCCGGGCCGGGTGGGGGACGCCGCCGGGCGACGTCCCCCTGACCTCTCACCCGATGCGGTGGGCCAGGGTGGTGGTCTGCGCGAAGGTCCCGCCGGGACCCTCGGCCGCCACGCGCAGCGACACCCACCGGGGCGCCCATCCGCTGTGCCGGTCGGCGCGCCAGGTGCGCGCCGACCGGCACAGGCGTCGGGGCCTCGCGGGGCTGTCACTCCCCCGGCGGGGTGCTCGGGCGGGTGTGGGGGCCGAACCCGTCACCCCCCGTCCAGGACCCCTCAGGCGTCCAGCCGGAACTGCTGCGCGGCCGTCCCCGCGCAGGTCCTGATCCGCAGTTGGGCCTGGTCGGAGCCGTCCAGGCAGCGGCCCGACGCCGGGTTGCGCAGGGCGCCGTCCGCCTGGGTCTCCCAGAGCTGCGACCCGGTCCCGTTGCAGTCCCACAGCTGCACCTGCGTGCCGTCGGCGGTGGCCCCGTGCCGCACGTCCAGGCACTTGCCGAGCGCCCGCACGGTCCGGTCGGCGGGGGCGTGCCAGCGCTGCGCGTCGCTGCCGTTGCACTCCCACAGCTGCACGGCGGCGCCGGAGGCCGGGTCGGCGTTCGCGACGTCCGCGCACCGGGCGCCCGGCCCGGTGAGCGCGCCGGGCGGGAAGCGCCAGGCCACGCCGGAGCACGCGGAGAGCCGGTTTCCGGTGGCGTCCAGGCAGGCGCCGGTGGCGCGGTTGGCCAGCTCGCCGGTGGTGCGCAGCACCCAGGTCTGCCCGGTGGAGCCGTCGCAGGTCACGAACGTCCCGGTCGTGCCGAGGCACCGGCCGAGCGCGCGGACGGTCCCGCCGGTCGGCGCGCTGACCTGCTGCGCGGCGGACCCGTCGCAGGCGGCGAGCCCGGCGGGCTGGGCGGACAGGCAGCGGCCGTCCGGTCCGGTCACCCGGCCCGCGGTCGGGTTGCCCGCGGCCGAGCCGGACAGCGCCACGGTGTGCGCCGAGGTGGTGGTCAGCGCCGGGGTGGTGACGGTGGTGGTGCGGGTGTTGGCGTTGAACGACCAGGCCGTCTCGGGCAGGCGGACGCCGTCGACCGCGACGGACGTGGGGGCGGTCGCGCCCGCCAGCCGGAGCGTGTACGACCGGCTGCCCACCGCGCCGGGGTAGTTGCCCGAGCGCGCGCCCACGGTCAGCGTGCGGGTGGCGTCGCGCCAGGTCAGGGCGGTGGTGGCGGACGCGCCGGAGCGGTGGCCCAGGCCCTCGCCCTCGTCCTCGTACAGCGAGGTGGAGCCGTCGCCGCCGGAGCCGATGGTCAGGGTGAGCCGGGTCAGCGGGGACTCGCCCTGGTTGTGGACGTAGTCGGTGCGGGTGGTGAGGATGCCGCCGGACCGGACGAGGACGGGCATCTCGGTGGTCGGCGCGGTCAGGGTGACCTTCGCGGGGCCGGTGTGCCGGGCGCCGGTGAAGTAGTCGGTCCAGGTGCCCGGCGGGATCCAGGCGTCGACGGAGCCGGTGCCGGCGGCGTTGTCGGGCGTGGTGATGGGGGCGACGAGGACGTCGTCGCCGAACAGGTACTGGGCGGGGTGGTTGTAGGCGTCCTCGTGGTCCGGGTAGTTCAGGTACATCGGCCGGGTGATCGGCACCCCGGTCCTCGCCGCCTGCCTGGCCAGCGAGTAGGTGTGCGGGACGAGCGCCTCGCGCAGCCGCAGGAACTTCAGGCCCGCCTCGGCGGCGGCGCCGGTGTAGTCCCACGGGAGCCGGTCGCCGTGGTCGGAGTGCAGCCGGTCGATCGGCTGGAACGCGCCGAGCTGCACCCAGCGCGCGTACAGGTCGTCGGCCAGGTGCTTGCCGTGGAAGCTGCCGATGTCGTGGCTGGTGTTGGACAGGCCCGCCGCCGCGGCGTCCGGGGTGAAGCGCGCGGCGAACGCGAGCAGCTCCCAGGTTCCGGGGGTGTCGCCGGTGAAGTGCATCGTGTTGCGGCGCTCCGACCAGGGGCCGAGCGCGTAGTTGGACTGGATGCCGCCCTGCTCGGCGCCGCCGATCCGGGAGAACGCGAAGCCGCGCAGGCCGCGCGCCTCGGCGTCCCGCGCGTACTCCTGGTTGATCAGGTTGTCGGCGGCGTAGCCCTGGTCGGACGCCCTGGCCGCGCCGCAGCCGGTGCAGTAGTCGAGCCACCAGGCGCGCACGCCCTGCCGCTCGAACGGCTCGTGCAGGCCGAAGTAGGAGCGCAGGTGGGCGGGGTTGGACCAGTCCCAGGTGTAGCGGGTGCCGCCCTCGTGCTCGAGCCCGCCCGCGACGCGGTTCGCCTCGGCGAAGGCCGGGTCGTCGCTCTCGATCGCCGGGTGCGTGTTGAGGGAGACGTCGAGCCCCTGCTGCTCGGTCCACTCGAGGAAGCCGTCGGGGTCGGGGAAGAGGTTCCGGTCCCAGTTCCAGCCGTCCCACTTGGCCGGGGACTTCCAGTCGGTGTCGACCACGAGCCAGTCGATCGGGGCGAAGTTCGCGCGGAACGCGGGCAGCAGGGTGTTGCGGTAGTCCGCGTCCGAGTAGGCGTGGTACCGGGAGTACCAGACGCCGTAGGCGGAGCGCGGCAGCAGCGCGGAGTCGCCGGTCAGCGCGTTGAGGTCGCCGAGGGCGCGCTTGTGGTCCTTGCCGTACCCGAACAGGTAGCCGTCCTGGTAGGGCTGGTCGCCGTGGCTCGGGCGGGGCCCGGTGGACAGCGGGGTGCGGGTGTCGTCGAGCAGGTACCAGCCGCCCCGGTTGAGGACGCCGGGGTTCAGCGGGACGGGCACGGCCCTCGGGTTGTCCAGCGACCTGGCCCAGCCGCCCAGGGCGCTCTTCGGGCCCGCGCCGTAGGCGGTGGTGAGCAGGGTGGTGTCGGCGGCGGGGTGCGCGGCGCCGACCGGGGTGAGGGCGACGGTGTCCAGGTTGACGTTGCCGGTGGCGCCGCCCTCCTGCGCGAGGCGCAGGGTGCGGGAGCCCGCGCCGACGGTGATCCGGACCGACGCGGTGGACCAGGTGTCCCAGGAGCCGGTGACCGGGAGCGTCAGCGCCGGGCCGGGGACGCCGTCGACCGAGGTCGCGAGGGTGCGGGTGACCTGCTGGCCGTCGCCGCCGACCGCGTTGGCGTAGCGGACGGACAGCTCGTAGGTCCCGGCGCCCGGGACGCCGGAGACCCGGTGGGTCAGGCTCGCGCCCGCGCCGGTGAAGCCCGCGAGGAACCCGGAGCCGGAGTGGCCGACGTGGTCGTAGGCGGCCGAGGCGGTGCCGCCGAACAGCCCGTTCTCCGCCTCGCAGGCCGTGTTGAACGCGCAGTGGGACGGGAAGGCGGGCGCGCCCGTGCCCACCGAGGTCTGGACGGTGGTGTTGGCGGAGGTGAACGGGCCGCTGCCGCGCTTGTAGCGCAGGGTCAGGGCCGAGGTGCGGATCTCGCGGTACTCGCCGGAGACGGTCGTCGTGTACGGCGGGGTCGGGAAGTCCCGGTTCAGGGCGTTGAACGTGGTCGCGTCGGTGAACGCGCCGTCGCCCGCGTGCTCGAGGCGGATGAGGGTGGGGCTGAGCACCTGGAAGCGGGTGTTGCCGTCGACGACGGCGCCGGTCGCGGCTTCGGCTGTCGGCGGGTCCAGCGCGGCTGTGCCCGCGAGGGCGGTGCCGAGCGCCAGGAGTGCGGCGAGGAGCGGACGCGGCATGGTGCCCCCAGGGGGTTCGTCGGTGAACCGGCTCAGGTCGCTTCCGAACCTGGCCGTTGTCCGCCGGACAGCGCCAGCCCCTGGGCGGCGGAACACTTCGGGCGTTCGCGGGAGCGCTCTCACAGAACGTCCCGACCGGGCGGAGCGCCTTCGCCATTCCCGTTCGGGTGGAAGATCAGGGGGGTGGTGCGGTCGGGTGCCCCGGCGGTGGTGACACGATGACGCGATGACGGAAAGCAACAACGTGATCACCGGCCGCGACGTGTTCGCCACTCTGCGCACCTCGGCGGGGGACATCCGGATCAAGCTGTTCCCCCAGCACGCCCCGCAGACGGTGGCGAACTTCGTGGAGCTGGCCGAGGGCAGGCGCGAGTACGCGGACCCGAGGACCGGTGAGAGGACAACAGCGCCGCTGTACGACGGCACGGTGTTCCACCGCGTCATCTCCGGCTTCATGATCCAGGGCGGCGACCCGCTGGGCACCGGGACGGGTGGCCCCGGCTACACGTTCGAGGACGAGTTCCACCCGGACCTGTCGTTCAACAAGCCCTACCTGCTGGCCATGGCCAACGCCGGGCCGGGCACGAACGGGTCGCAGTTCTTCGTGACGGTCAACGCGACGTCGTGGCTGAACTTCAAGCACACGATCTTCGGCGAGGTCGCGGACAGCGCGTCGCGCGGCGTCGTGGACCGGATCTCGCTCACCGAGACCGGGCCGCAGGACCGGCCGGTGGACGACGTGGTGATCGAGAAGGTCACGATCGAGCGGGACTGAGGTCGGCCCCGCGACGTTCGGGGCCGGGCACGGGACCCGGCCCCGAACGCTCAGCGGTCGAACCGCCCCTCGGCGGCGGCGGTGCGGAACCGCTGGAACTCGTCGGTGGTGAACGTCAACCGGCCGGACTCGGGGGCCTTGCTGTCGCGGAACAGGGCGGAGCCCCGGTCGTGCGCGACCTCAACGCAGTTGCTCGCCCCGGCACCCGACCTGCTGCTCTTCCGCCAGGTGTTCATCGCCTCTCAAGTACCTCAATCTTGGTTCGGATCAGCTCGGCCGTCGCGCTCTCCGACAACGCGATCGACTCCAGCTCATTCATCATGTGGACATAGCGCCCCACTGCCTCTTCATCCTCCACCCACACGCCACCGCCCGCGTGATCCAGGAAGACGACGGGCGGGTCTTCCGGGTCGCCGAAGTCCAGGACGGTCACGCCGCCGGACATGGCCCCGTAGGCGCCCGCGCTGAGCGGCACGACGTGGATGGCGATGTTGTCGCGCTCGCCGAGTTCGAGCAGGTGCCGGAGCTGCCCGAGGAGGACGGGGACGCCGCCGATCTCGCGGCTGAGCACCGATTCGTCCATGAAGGCGCGGACCCGGATCGGGTTGTCGCCGCTCAGGAGCCGCTGGCGCTCCAGGCGGGCTTTCACGTACTCCTCGGCCTCGACGGCTTCTTCCAGGTAGGGGGAGGCGGCCGGGTGCTGGAGGGCGCGGGCGTAGTCGGCGGTCTGCAACTGGCCGAAGACGAGGTGGGGTTCCAGCGAGTCGACCGCCGTGGCCTCGGCCTCCGCTTGGAGGAAGTTGCGGAAGGCGCTCGAACTGCGGGCCGGAAAGCGGATCTTGGTCGCGTCGTCCTTGGCGTCCTCCCAGAGCAGGACGGCCTTGGCGCGCTCGTCCTCGGAGGCCCCGTAGTACCCGAGCACGGCCTGCAACTCGGCCCGGCGACACCTCGTGTGCCCGCTCTCGGTCCGGTTGACGGTGGGCCGCGAGATGCCGAGCAGCTCGGCGACGTCGTCCGGCGTGCGACCCGCCTTCTTCCGCAGTTCCTGCAGGTAGAGGCCCAGCTTTCGGCGGCGCCTGGTCTGCGTGTTCGCCATGGGGCGCAACTCTATGGGGCATTCGATCATTCCGATATCACTCGATCGGGAGCATGACTAAGTGCACGTGCGCCGATAACGTGCTTCGCGTCGGTGGGATCGCGTCTCCGACGAAGCGCAGCGAGTCCTCCGGGACCTCGCGCCCGCGGTCCCACCGGCCCCGAACTCCCCGAGCGGAAGGCCGAAACCCGTGATCCTCACAGGCGGAACCCACATGTCCACGTACATCAAGGTCGAGGACGGCGCGACGATCGAGTGCGCCACGGCCGCGGGCGAGGTCGAGCTGACCGTGGACCGGACCGTGGACCTGGTGCTGACCGAGGAGGCCGCCCGCCGGACCGTGGCCACCCTGACCGAGGCACTGGCCGCGCTGGAGGCGCGAGGAGCGGCGGCGATCTGACGGCGGTGTTCTGACGGCAAACCCACGGGCGGTGGTGCGACGGGAACGGCGCGGTGGAGGAGCTGACCGCGTTCATCGACCGCGTCAGCGCGGCACCGGCCCGGACAGCCGCCGGACCACGATCGGTGACCCGCGCGCCACCGGCACCGCGCTGCACGACTCCCCCACCGGCCGGCGCCCCGCTCCGGCCACCCCCTTGACCACCACCCTCCCCTCGGTGCACCATGCTTTCACTAATTAAGTAGTGAAAGGGTGTTGAGGTGATCGAGTTCCGGATCGACCGCCGTTCCGGGGTGGCCACCTACCAGCAGATCGTCAACCAGGCCCGGCACGCGCTGCGCCTGGGACTGCTGCGGCCCGGTGACCGGCTGCCCACCGCGCGGGAGGTCGTCGAGGCCACCGCGATCAACCCCAACACCGTCCTGAAGGCCTACCGCGAGCTGGAGCGCGACGGGCTGGTCGAGGCGCGGCGCGGGCTCGGGACGTTCGTCTCCGCCTCGCTGGCCGGGCCGGACGACGGGGCGCTGCGCGCCGAGCTGGCCGACTGGGTCGCCCGCGCACGCGTGGCCGGGTTGGACCGGGAGCACGTCGAGGCGCTCGTCCAGGCGCGGCTCGACGAGGTGTACCGGGGTGACGAGTGACTAGGGGGAGCGAAGTGGAGCACGTGCTGGAGGCGTCGGCGCTGACGCTGCGCCACCGGCGGGGCGGCGGACTGCGCGACTGCGCGTTCCGGTTGCCGCGCGGTGGGTTCGCGGCGCTGGTCGGGCCGAACGGGGCGGGCAAGAGCACGCTCATGCGCCTGGCCGTCGGCCTGCTGCGGCCGGACAGCGGGGAGCTGCTGGTGCTGGGCGAGCGGCCCGGCCGGTCGGGGGCGCACCCGAGGGTCGGGTACCTCGGCCAGACCAAGCCGCTGTACCGGGGGTTCACCACCGCCGAGGTGCTGCGCGCGGGTGCCGAGCTGAACCCCGGCTGGGACGCGGAGCACGCGCTGCGGCTGGTCGAGAGCGCGGGCGTGCCGCTGGACGCGAGGGTCGACCGGCTCTCCGGCGGCCAGCGCACCCGCGTGGCGCTGGCGCTGGCCCTGGGCAGGCGGCCCGAACTGCTGCTGCTGGACGAGCCGCTCGCCGAACTCGACCCGCTGGCGCGCCGGGAGGTCATGGGGGCGCTGCTGGGCGAGGTCGCCGACACCGGGATGTCGGTGCTGATGTCCTCGCACGTCCTGTCCGAGCTGGAGAGCGCGTGCGACCACCTGGTCCTGCTCGCCGACGGCCGGGTGCCGCTGGAGGGGCCGGTGGACGAGCTGCTGGACGCGCACCGGGTGCTGGTCGGGCCAGCCGACCTCCCGGCGCCGGACGGGGTGGTGGAGTCGAGCGCGGTGGGCAGGCAGCGGACGGTGCTGGCCAGGACGGGGGACGTGCCGGGCTGGACCTGCGCGCGGCCGTCGCTGGAGGACCTCGCGCTGGGCTACCTGCGCACGTCGCGGGCGGTGGCGGCGTGATCTGGTTGGCGTGGCGGCAGCAGCGGGCGCACGTGCTGGGCGCCCTGGGGTTCACCGCGTTCGCGGCGCTGGCGCTGGGGCTGACGCGGTGGGGCGAGGCGGGGGTGGTCGGGCACACCTCCTACGACCTCCTGACGCTGCCGCTGCTCGGCGGGCCGCTGCTGCTGGGGGCGTTCGCCGGGGCGGCGGTGTTCGCGCCGGACGTCGAGCGGGGCACGCACGCGCTCACCCTCACCCAGTCCGTGTCCCCCGACCGGTGGTGGGCGACGAAGCTGCTGGTCACCGGGGTGCCGCTGGCGCTGTGCGCGCTGGTGACGGGGCTGGTCGCGCGCTGGGTCGTCGGGGGCGCGGCCCCGTCGGCGGGCACGTCGCCGCTGATCAGCCCGCTCTTCCAGGCCCAGGGCGTCGTTCCGGTCGGCTACGCCCTGGTGGTGTTCGCGACGGCGGCCCTGCTGGGCCTGCTGCGGGGGAACGCGCTGCTCGCGGCGGTGGGCGCGCTGCTGCTGCACGCGCCGCTGGCGCTGGTGTCGCTGCTGGGGCTGCGCCGGTACTACGCCCCGCCGCTGGTGGTTCCGGAGGAGCAGGCGCCGGGACAGATCTGGCCGGTGGACTACCGGCGCTACGACGACCTGGTGGACGGCGAGGTGTTCGGCAGGGTCCTCGTCGGCTACCACCCCGACTCGCGCTTCTGGCCGTTCCAGTTCGTGGAGCTGGGGATTTTCCTGGCCCTCGCGGCGGCTCTGCTGGCGGCCGGCTGGTGGGTGGCCACCCGCAGGCTGCGGTGACCTCCCGGTCGGGCCCGACGAGGGGCGGGCCCGACCGCCGGTTCAGCCGGCCACGTCCACGCCGGTCCACGAGGTGCAGACCCACCCGTCGCCGGCCCGCTCCAGCTCCACCCGCCCGGTGTTGGGCAGCAGCCCCGCCGCGACCAGGGCCGGGGTCACGTTGGTCGCCAGTGCCAGCGCCGCCATGCGCAGCGAGGCGCCGTGGCTGACCAGCACCACCACGTCGTCCTCCGCGCGCCCGGCGGTGACCTCCTCCACCGCCGCCAGGTACCGGTCGAGGACCTGCCTTCCGGACTCGCCGCCGGGCAGCGGCACGTCCAGGTCGCCGTCGGCCCACGAGCGCACGGTGCTCATGAAGGTCCCGTACGCCTCGCGGTCGCTGCGGCCCTCCAGCTCGCCGCAGAAGATCTCCTGCACGCCGTCCACGACCTGGACCTCCAGGCCGTGCGCCGCCGCGACCGGGGCCGCCGTCTGCTGGGCGCGCACCGCGACGCTCGCGTGCACGGCGGTGACCGGCACGTCCGCCAGGTCCCGCGCCAGCGCCTCCGCCTGGGCCCGACCGGCCTCGGTGAGCGGCGGGCCCGGTGGCAGGCTGTCCAGCGCCATCGCCACGTTCGACGCCGTCTCACCGTGCCTGACCAGCAACAACCTCACGCGCCCCTGCCCTCCCTGATCGTCGCGACCCACTCGGCCGCGGCCACGAAATCCGCGTTCTGCGCCACCACGTCCTCGCGCACGGCCTTCGGGTAGGAGCCGAGGAACCGGGTCTCCGGGCAGTGCCTGCGCAGCGCGGCCAGCGCGTCCCCCACCCTCGGCTCGGCGACGTGGCCGTCGAAGTCGATGTAGAACCGGTACTCCCCGAGCGGGCCCTTGGTGGGCCGGGACTCGATCCGGGTCAGGTTGACGCCGCGCAGCGCGAGTTCGAGCAGCACGTCCGACAGCACGCCCACCCGGTCCGGCGCGGTCACCACGACCGAGGTGCGGTCGGAGCCGGTGGGCTCGGGCAGCGGGCCGGGCTTGCGCAGCAGCAGGAACCTGGTCTTGGCGTCGCGCACGTCCGCGAGGTCGGTGGCCGCGACCTCCAGCGGGTAGTGCTCGGCCGCCACGGGCGCGGTCACCGCCGCGTCGTGCTCGCCGCGCTGCACCGCGACGGCCGCCGCCGCCGTGGAGGTCGCGGCCACCGCGACGGCGTCGGGCAGGTTCGCGGCGAGCCAGTAGCGCACCTGGGCGAGCGCGTGCGGGTGGCTGGCGACGGTGCGGACCGGTCCACCACCCGGACGGACCAGCAGGCTGAACCTGACCGCGAGCACGGTCTCGGCGACGACGACCAGGGGGGTGCCCTCGGCGAGCGCGTCCATGGTGGCGGGGACGGCGCCCTCGACGGAGTTCTCCACCGGCACGCAGGCGAGTTCGGCATCACCCGTGCGGGCGGCTCCCAGGGCTGCTGGAATGGTCTCGCGGGGGTCCAGGTCCGCGCCGAAGCCGCGCGCGGCCTGCTCGGTGAAGGTTCCCCTGGGGCCGAAGTAGGCGATGCGTGGCACGGGCGCAACCATACGAGCAGCACACATGGTGATCGCCGTTGAGGCGAGGATCACCCGCGCGGCGGGTGCCCGCCCCTGTTCCGCACAGCGCATCTCTCCTGGAATGCTTGTCCACGTGGCCGCCGATACGGAGGGTGAGATCAACGCTCCGGTTGTAGTTCCCCGTCTGGTGCTGTGCGCCGTAGATGAACCGCTCACGAGGGCCTGGGCCGGTGTGGCCGACGGCCGAACAGGGGTGGTGGTGCACCGCGGTTCGGTGCTGGACATCGTCGCCGAGGCCGTGGTCAGCTTCGGGAACTCGTCCGGCTGGTTGCGGACCGGCGTGGACGAGTTGTACGCGCGGGCCTTCCCCCACGTGGAGGACCAGGTGCGGCGGGCGGTGCTGGCGCTGCACGGGGGCGAGCTCCCGGTCGGGGAGGCGCTGACCGTGCCGACCGGCGAGCCCCAGCCCGAGTGGCTCGTCAGCGCGCCGACCAGGCGCGTGCTGGGCGAGCGCTTGCCGGACGACAGCGTGCACCCGTACCTCGCGGCGCGCGCGGTGCTCCGGCTGTGGCAGACCGGGCGGCTCGACGACGGCAGGCCCCTGCGCGACGTCGTGCGCACGATCGCCATGCCGGGACTGGGAACCGGAGTCGACGGAGTGTCGCCGTGGACCTGCGCACGTCAGGTCGCGGCTGCCTGGGACGAGGTGTTCAGCCCGATCCCCAGGCGCTAGGAGTTGTCCACAGGTCTGTGGAGAACTTGCCCACAGCCTGTGGACAACCCGGCGGACCGGGTCAGCGCGGCGCCACCCAGCGCTCCAGGTCCAGCTCGTCGACGATGGGGATCCCGTAGTCGCCGACCGACGGGATCTCCGGCTTCACCCGGCGCGACTCGCGCACCGCGTCCGAGCGCAGCGACGTGAGCCGGAAGCCGCGCCGCTGGTAGAACCGCAGCGCGTCCAGGTTGTCGTTGGTGGTCGTGAGCCTGATCCGGTTGCACCCGAGCTGCCGCGCCCGGTGCACCACCGCCTCCAGCAGTGCGGTGCCGACCCCCCGGCCGCGCCGCAGGGCGTCGATGGTCACGATCTCCAGCAGGTTGTCGTTGGTCGTGTAGGTGAGCAGGCCGAGAACCTGGTCTTGCTGCTCCACCAGGAATCCGGGCAGACTGGCCGGGAAGAACACCTGTCCGTGGGCCACGGAGGTGTGCGTCCCCCATAACTCCAGCACCAGACGGCCGACCACGATCCGGTCGGCTTCCTCGATCGCGCGAACCAGCATCCCTGAACTGTCCCGAGCACCGGCTGCAGTGGGTACCGGCATCCGACCTATGGTTGATTCGTGACCATCCGGGTACTGCTGGTCGACGACCACGAGGTGGTCCGCAGGGGGCTCCGCGAACTGCTGGAGGACGAGGCCGACCTGAAGGTCGTCGCCGAGGCCGGCGGTGTTCGGGAGGCGGTCGTGCGGGCGCAGGCGAGCAAGCCAGACGTAGCCGTAGTCGACATGAGGCTGCCCGACGGCACCGGTGTCGAGCTGTGCGGGAAGCTCCAGGACCTGCCCGCCGGGCCGAGGTGCCTGGTGCTGACGGCGTTCGAGGACGACGAGGCGCTGGTCGGGGCGATCACGGCGGGGGCGTCCGGCTACCTGCTCAAGCAGGTGCGGGGCCAGGACCTCGTGCACGCGGTGCGGGAGGTGGCGGCCGGGCGGTCGCTGCTGGACCCGGTGACGACCTCGCGCGTGCTGGAGCGGATGCGCAAGCCGCAGGAGCCGGACGAGCTGGCGACGCTGACCGAGCAGGAGCGGCGGGTGCTGTCGCTCATCGGCGAGGGCCTGTCGAACCGGCAGATCGCCGAGCGGCTGTTCGTGGCGGAGAAGACGGTGAAGAACCACGTGACGGCGGTGCTGTCGAAGCTCGGCATGGAGCGCCGGACGCAGGCAGCCGCGTGGGTGGCCCGCCGGGGGCGGTGACCGACTCCGGTCGGCCCCGGCCGTCAGCCCGACCGGCCCGCCCCCGCCGGGTGAGGCGACGCGGCTGACGGCCCCCGCAGCGGGGTCCAGTCGGCCGCAGGAGCGCCTGGTACGGGCGGGGTGGGGTCGGTTATCCGATTCGGGGGGCGGGGCGCTGAGGCGTGGTCATGGGGCGCGGTCACGGGGCGCGGTCACGGGGGCGGGCGCCGCCGGGACGGGGTCGCCGCCGCGGGGGCAGCCGCCGAGGCGGGCTCGCCGGTCCGCGATCGGGCCACCACCGCCGGGCCACCACCGCCGGGCCGCGACCACCGCGCGCCCCGCCGTCAGGCGAGGGGCACGTGCCAGCGGATCGTGGTGCCGGTCGACGGCGACGAGCTGATCTCGCAGCCGCCGCCCATCGCGAGCGCCCGCTCCTCCAGGTGCCGCAGGCCGCGCTTCTCCACCCCGTCGGGAATCCCGCACCCGTCGTCGCTGACCTCCAGCGCGAGCCGCTCGGCGTCCTTGTCGACGGTGACGCCCACCCAGCCCGCGCCCGCGTGCCGCACCACGTTGGCCAGCGCCTCCCGCAGCGCGGCCCGCGCCTGGTCGGCCAGCGCGGGCGCCAGGTCCAGGAAGTGGCCGACGATGCGCACGTCCGGCCGGAACCCCAGCAGCTCCCCCGCCGTGCGGGCCTCGGAGCGCACCGAGTCGACCAGGTCGGTGTGCGCGAGCTGCTCCGGCACGGTGCCGCGCAGGGCGCGCACGGTGGCCCGCACCTCGGCGATCGTCTCGTCGAGCTGGTCCACGGCGTCGGCCAGCCGCTTGGCCTCGCGGCCCTCCAGCTTGAGCTTGCGGTCCAGCAGGTCCAGCTGCACGCCGGTCGCGAACAGCCGCTGGATCACCACGTCGTGCAGGTCGCGGGCGATGCGCTCGCGCTCCTGGTAGACGGCGACGCGCTGGCGGGCCGTGGTGCCCTCGGCGAGCACGACGGCGAGCCCGGCGTGCGCGGCGAACGCGGTGAGCACGTCGACGGTGTCCGGGCTGAACGGGGTCGAGCCGCGCCTGCGGTACACCGCGAGCGCGCCGATGCGCCGCTCCTTCGTGCCGAACGGGGCGACCGCGAACGGGCCGTAGCCGCGCAGCGGCTTCGGCACGAACGGGGCGGTCCTCGGGTCGCTGACCAGGTCGGCGGCGACCACGGGGATGCCGGTGCGGGCGGCGCGGGCGGCCGAGGAGCGGCTGGACACCACGACGCCGACCGGTTCCTGACCGGCCGAGGACGCCTCCACGGTCAGCGTGCCGTCGTCGGCGGAGATCATCGACAGGCCGAGGTCGGCGCCCGCCAGCTCGGCGGCGTGCCGGACCACCAGCGGCAGCACCGCGTCCGGGTCGTCGCCCTCCAGCGCCAGCGAGGTGATCTCGGTGGAGGCGGCCAGGACGCGGGCCGGGTCGACGGCGGTCACCGGGCGGGCCGCATCGACAGGACCAGGTCGGCGTGCCTGGTCTCCTCGGGCCGGTGCGTGATGTGGACCACGGTCCTCCCCTTCAGCGCCACGTCGAGCCGGTCGAGCAGGGCCTCGGCCGCGGGGCGGTCCAGGTGCGCGGTCGGCTCGTCGAGCAGCACCAGGTCGGCGTCGTGCAGCAGCGCCCTGGCCAGCGCGACCCGCTGGGCCTCGCCGCCGGAGAGCAGGGTGGGGCCGATCATCGTGTCGAGCCGGTCCGCCCACTCCGGGAGCCCCGCGGTGACCAGGGCCTCGCGGAGCCGGTCGTCGTCCGCGTGCGCGTCGCCGAGCTTGAGGTTCTCCCTGAGCGTGGTGGACACCAGCATCGGCTCCTGCGGGCACCAGGCGACGCGCTCGGGGCGGGTGACCCGGCCGCGCTCGGGCTCCAGGAAGCCCAGGAGCAGCGCGAACAGCGTGGACTTGCCCGCGCCGGACGGGCCGACGACGGCGATCCGCTCGCCCGCGCCGGGGGTCAGGGTGAAGTCCCGGAGCACGGGTTCGGCCGCACCGGGCCAGCGGACGTCCACGTCCTCCAGCTTGGCGGGTCCGGTCGCGGGCCTCACCTCAGGGTGCCGCTCGGTGACGCGGCCGTAGGCCTCGCGCAGCGCGGTGCGGTGCTGGGCGGCGGCGGGCAGCGCGCTCAGCGCCTCGACCAGCGCGAGCGGGACCAGGCCCAGCACGGGGACGAGCAGCGGGTTGATGTCGCCCGCGAGCGCGGTGCACACGACGGCGGCCAGGCCGGTGGCGAGGGTGATCAGGCCGGTGGCCGCGCCCGCGCCGAACGCCTGGCGGCGGGTCTGCCGCGCCAGCTCGGCGTCGACGGCGGCGAGCCCGGCCCGGTAGCGGCCCTCGGCGCGGAACGCGATGAGGTCGGGGGCGGCGGTGAGCAGGGTCAGCACGTCCTCGGAGACCCGGCGGCGGCCCCTGGCCAGCGCGGTGGTGGCGCGGCGGTCGAGCGCGGCGGCCAGCAGTGGCGCGGCGAGCCCGCCGACCAGCAGGAGCGCCGCGAGGGCGAGACCGGCGACCGGCTGGATGGCGGTGAACAGGAGCACGGCGGCCAGGCCGACCCCCGCGGCGGCGAGCGGCGGCTGGAGCACCCTGGGCACCAGGTCGCGGACCGTGTCGGTGTCGTCCACCAGCCGGGTCAGCTCGGCCCGGCCGGGGCGCAGGTTGCGCCACATGTCGATGCGCAGCGCGTCGGCGAACCGGAACGCGGCGTCGTGCGTGACGAGCCGCTCCAGGTAGCGCAGCACGCCCTTGGCCAGCGCGCACGCCCGCACGCCCACGGTGATCACGGACAGGGTGAGGATCGGCGGCTGGGTGGACGCCTTGGCGATCAGGTAGGCCGACAGGGCGGTGAGGGCGACGCCGCTGAGCAGCGCGGCCGTGCCGATGGCGGCGCCGCCGAGCAGCAGGCGGGTGGGGCGGGGGGTGCGCGGGGTGGTGGGCTCGCGGTCGGCGGCGCGCACGGCGGTGGCGCCGTCGGCGGTGTCGGCGGCCTCGGCGAGCCGGTGGGTGGCGAGCACGACGGCGGCCCCGCCCTCGGCTGCGGCGGTGATCGCGGCCATGACCTTGGCGGCGGTGGCCGGGTCGAGGTGGGCGGTCGGCTCGTCGAGCAGCAGCACGTCCGCGCCGGTGCTCAGCGCCCGCGCCACGGCGACGCGCTGCCGCTCGCCGGTGGACAGCTCGGCGACCGGCCGGTCGACCAGGTGCTCGGCGGCGACCCGCCGCAGCACCCCGTGGTCGACGCGCCCGGTGGTCAGCTCCAGCTCCTCGGCGACGGTGCGGGCGGCGAACGCGGGCCGCTGCGGCACCCAGGCGACGCTGCCGCGCACCCGGACCTCGCCGGAGGTGGGCGCGAGGAAGCCGAGGAGGGCGGCGATGGTGGTGGACTTGCCGCGCCCGCTGGGGGCGTCCAGGTGGTGCACCTGACCCGGTCGGACGGTGAAGTCGAGCCCGTCGGGGGCGAACCCGCCGCGCCGCTCGACGCGCAGGTCGCGCACCTCCACACCGGTCTCGCCCGCCTCGGGGACGGTGATCCGCGCCTGCGGGGAGTCCACGACCTCGGCGACCCGGCGGACCGCCTCCAGGCCGTCCTCGCTGGCGTGGTGGGCGGCTCCCGCGTTGCGCAGCGGCAGGTAGCAGTCGGGGGCCAGGATCAGCACGATCAGGCCGGTCGCCAGGCTCATGTCCCCGTAGACCAGGCGCACGCCGATGCCGACCGCGATGAGCGCGACCGACAGCGACGCGGCGATCTCCAGCACGAGCGCGGACAGGAACGCCACGCGCAGCGTGCCCATGGTGGCCCTGCGGTGGGCGTCGCCGGTGCGGCGGACCGCCTCGGCCTGGGCCTGGGCGCGGCCGAACGCGGTGAGCACCGGGAGGGCCCGGACCAGCTCGTGCAGCCGGGCGGAGAGCTTCTCGGTGGTGGTCGCGACCGCGGCGACCTTCTGCTCGGTGAACTTGCCGATCAGGATGGCGAACACCGGGATCAGCGGGATGGTGATGGCGATCAGCACCGCGGAGGTGGGGTCGCTGAGCAGGATCCACAGGCCCACGGCGGGCGGCACGACGGCCGTGGTCACCAGGGCGGGCAGGTAGCGGGTGAAGTAGGCGTCGAGCGCGTCGAGCCCCTTGGTGGCCAGCGCGGTCAGCTCGGCCGGGCCGCGGGCGGTGATCCACTCCGGGCCGTTGGCGAGCGAGCGGTCGAGCAGGGCGGCGCGCAGCTCCTCCTTGGCGCCCGCGGCGGCGCGGGCGGCGGCGGACTCGGTGGCCCAGGCGAGCAGGGCGCGGGCGATGACGGTCGCCGCGATCGGCCACAGCGGCGGCGAGCCGCCCGCGACGAGGTCGGCGAGCGCGGTGCCGAGGGCGACCGCCTGCGCCACGAGCGCGACGGCGGTGCAGGCGGCGAGGAAGGCGCACAGGACCAGGGCCCGGCGCGCTGAAGCGGACAGCTTCGGCAGCGCGCCGAGCGGGCCCCGCCCCGGCTTTTTCCTGGCGGGAAGGTCACCGGGGAAGCTCACGGTTCCACGGTATGCCGAGGTGGGCCCGCGTGTGCGGGGCGACGGTCCCGGCCCGCGCAGGACCAAGGTCCCGTGCCCCTCGCGGTGCTCACCGGCGAGGCGCAGAAGTGCGGGAGGACCGGGGGGCCTGCGGGCTAACCTGCGGTGTGCCGCCCTCGGAGGAGTCCCCCATCCGCGTCTTCCTGAGCTACGCGCAGGACGACGACCACGTGCTCGGCTTCATCGAGCCGTTCACCCGCGCGCTGGAGCAGTTCGCCTTCTCCGACCGGGGCAGGCGCGTCGAGGTGTTCGTGGACCGCACCGACCTGGTGTGGGGCCAGGAGTGGCGCAGCGGCATCGACCAGGCGATCGACAGCGCGCCGGTGTTCCTGCCGCTGATCACCAACCTGTACTTCGACCGCCCGTACTGCCGCAAGGAGCTGCACCGCTTCCACAGCGAGGCCGACCGGCGGGGCGTGCCGTCGCTGCTGCTGCCGGTCGTGCTGCTCGGGCACCGGATGCTCACCCCCGACCACGAGGACCCGCTGGTGCGGGTGATCAGCGAGCGCCAGTACCGGGACCTGCGGGAGGCGATGCTGGAGGGCAGCGGGTCGGCGGTGTGGCGGCGGGCGGTGCTGGCGCTGGCGGGCGACCTGGTGGACGTGGTGGAGGAGGCCGAGCGGGTGCTGGCCACCGCTCCCCCGGCGCCGTCCGCCGACGAGGACCCGCTGCTGGGCGCGTTCCGCGAGCGGCACCGGGCGGTGGGGGCGCTGCTGGCGGAGGTGCGCGCGGCGCTGTCGGACGAGCTGGTGGCCGTCGAGCGGGCCTCGGTGCGCCCGCCGGTGGAGGCGCAGCGGACGGCGCTGGGCGTGGCCGCCGCGCTGCGGGTGCTCGGGGAGCGGTTCAGCGACGGGTGCCGGGACTACGAGGCCGCGGTGGCCGGGGCGCTGGCCCCGGAGCGGCGCGCGGGCGCGGCGGGGCTGGCCGACGAGGTGGCGGCGCTGTGGGCGGACGAGCGGGCGGTCTCGGACCTGCTCGACCGCTTCCGCCCGCTGGAGGAGAAGTACGCGCCGCTGCGGCACACGCTGCGGACGCTGCGGCGCGGGTGCAAGTCGTTGCAGACGGCGCTGCTGCTGGTGGAGCGCGGGTCCGGCTGAGCGGGGCCCTGGTCGGGCCGGGAGGAGAACCGGCCCCGCCGCGTGCGCCGCGAGGCGGGGCCGGAGTCCGGCGGCGCCGGGGGTCGTGCGGGGGTGGCCGCGGGCGCCGCGCGACCACCCCTGCCCGCGACTACGACGGGACGTGCACCGGGGGGATGCTCTTGACGCCGATGCGCTTGCGGAACACCCAGTAGGTCCAGCCCTGGTAGACCAGCACGGCGGGCGCGCCGAACGCGGAGACCCAGGTCATGACGGTCAGGGTGTACGAGCTGGAGGACGCGTTCTCGATCGTCAGCGAGAACGCCGGGTCGACCGTGGACGGCAGCACGTTCGGGTACATGGCCCCGAACAGCGCGATCACCGTCGCCACGACCGCGACGCCCATCAGCGCGAACGCCTGCCCCTCGCGCCCCGCCCACAGCCGGGCCAGCGAGCCGACCGCCGCGAGCAGCACCACCACGGTGGCGCCCCAGGTGGCGGCGCCGCCGAACTCGAACTGCACCACCAGCAGGGTCACCACCAGCGGCAGCAGCGCGACCGGGGCCATCTTGAGCACCAGCGCGCGGGCCCGCTCCCGGATCTCGCCCTCGGTCTTGAGCGCGGTGAACAGCGCGCCGTGGACCAGCGAGAACCCGGAGACGGCCAGGCCGCCGACGATCCCCTGCCAGGTGAGGTAGCTGAACGGGCCGCCGACCCGGTTGCCGATCTCGTCGATCGGGAGGCCGTGGACGTTGGTGGTGAGCACGAAGCCGATGCCGAACGAGGCGACCCAGGACGTGGAGATGATCACCCGGTCCCAGTTCCGCCGCCACCGCTCGCTGTCGACCTTGCCCCGGTACTCGAAGGCCACGCCGCGCCCGATGAGCGCCACCAGGAACAGCAGCAGCGCGAGGAACGCGGTGCTGAACAGCGACGCGTACCAGAGCGGGAAGGCGGCGAACGTGGCCGCGCCCGCGACGATCAGCCAGACCTCGTTGCCGTCCCAGACCGGCCCGATCGTGTTGATCATGACCCGGCGCTCGGTGTTGTCCTTGCCCAGAACCGGCAGCAGCATCCCGACGCCGAAGTCGAAACCCTCCAGGAAGAGGAAGCCCAGCCAGAACAGGGCGATCACGCAGAACCAGAACGTCTCCACGTCAGCACCCCCTCTCAGTACGCGAACGCGAGGACGTCGTCATCGTCATCGCTCTTGTCGTCGGAGTCCTTGTCCTTGCCGTCGCCGGTCTTCGGCTTCACCGGCGGCATGACCCCGGCGACACCGCCCGCGACGTACTTCTTGAGGAGGAAGACCTCCACGACCGCGAGCACGCCGTACAGCAGGGTCAGCACGGTGACCGAGGTCAGCACCTCGCCGACCGTGTTGGCCGAGACCGCGCTGGCGGTGAACATCCAGACCCCGTCGACGCCCGTCGGGTTCGGCGCGACCACGAACGGCTGGCGCCCCATCTCGGTGAAGATCCAGCCGAAGCTGTTGCCCAGGAACGGGGTGGCGATGCTCAGCAGCATCAGCCGGGGGAACCACTTGCCGGTCGGCGCCCGCCTGCCGCCCCGGACCAGCCACAGCGCCATCGCGCCGACCAGCGCCGAGACCGCGCCGAAGCCGATCATCAGGCGGAAGCCCCAGTAGGTAACGGGCAGCATCGGCACGTAGTCGATGGGCTGGCCGGACAGCTCGCCGAGCCGCTCGTCGACCGGGTAGTTCTCGCCGTACTTCGCCTGGTACTCGGTCACCAGGTCCTGCACGCCCTTGACCTCGCTGGAGAAGTCGTTGTGCGCCAGGAAGGACAGCAGGGCCGGGACGGTGATGCTCTTGACCGACTCGCAGTCCGCGCGGCTCACGTCGCCGACCGCGAAGATCGAGAAGGCGGCGGGCTCCTCGGTGTGGCACAGCGCCTCGGCGGCGGCCATCTTCATGGGCTGCTGCTGGAACATCAGCTTGCCCTGGAAGTCGCCGGTGATCGCCAGGCCGACGAAGGAGACGATGCCGACCCACGCGCCGAGCTTCACCGAGGCGCGCCACACGGGCTCCTCGTCGCTGCGCTTCCACAGGTGCCAGCAGGCGATGCCGACCAGGAACGCGGCGGCCACGGCGAACGCGCCGAAGATGACGTGCGGGAAGGCCGCGAGGGTGGTGTTGTTGGTCAGCACCTCGCCGATCGAGACCAGCTGCGGGCGGCCCTCGTCGGAGATGATCGTGCCGACCGGGTGCTGCATCCACGAGTTGGCGGCCAGGATGAAGTAGGCCGACAGCATCGTCGCGAGCGAGAACGCCCAGGCGCACGCGAGGTGCGCCTTCTTGGACAGCCGGTCCCAGCCGAAGATCCACAGCCCGAGGAACGTGGACTCGACGAAGAACGCCGCGAGGCCCTCCATCGCCAGCGGCGCGCCGAAGACGTCCCCGACGAAGCGCGAGTAGGCGCTCCAGTTCATGCCGAACTGGAACTCCTGGACGATGCCCGTCACGACGCCCATGGCGAAGTTGATCAGGAGCAGCTTGCCCCAGAACTTCGTCATGGCGAGGTACTTGCGATCGCCCGTGCGCACCCACGCCGTCTGCATCGCCGCGACCAGCAGCGAGAGACCGATCGTCAGCGGCACCATCAGGAAGTGGTAGACGGTGGTGATGCCGAATTGCCACCGCGACAGGTCGAGGACGTTCACACGGCGACCGTAGGTCGGCGTAGGGGTCGGACCTCAGGTGCCGTGGTCCTGCGGTGCCCAGGACCAAGGTCCTGGGATCGCTCAGCGCAGCGCGTCCGCGACCTGCTGCGCGGCGGCCACGACCTGCGGACCGACCCGGTCGCCGACCAGTTCGTCGAGGGACACGACGCCGACGCTGGCGCGCAGCCCGTGCACCCCCCTGACGGGCGCCGCTACGCCGAACGCGCCGTGCTGGAGCTCGCCCGAGGAGACGATCCACTGCAACCCCTCGGTCGAGAGGCCGATCGCCCGCCCCGCCGCGCCGCGGTGGGCCGGGTGCCTGCTGCCCACGCGGTAGGCGACGTGGAACGCCGTCCACGACGGTTCGACCACGGCCACCGCCTGCGCCTCCGCCCCGTCCGCGACCGTCAGGTGCGCGGTGGCGCCCACGGTCTCGGCCAGCTCGCGCAGCGCGGGCTGCGCGGCGATGCGCAGTTGCGGCAGCACGTTGGCGGCCAGCCGCAGCACGCCGAGGCCCAGCCGGACCTTGGAGCCCTCGCGGCGGACCAGGCCGCGCGCCTGGAGCGGCACGAGCAGCCGGTAGACGGCCGCGCGGGACGCGCCGATGGCGGTGGCCAGCTCGCTGATGGTGGGCGCGTCGGACTCGGCGTCGGCGACGGCCTGGAGCAGCGCGAGGCCCCGCTCCAGGGTCAGCGAGCTCTCCTTCTGGTCGGCGCGCCCGGCCTCCGGTGACCGGCTCACGACTACCGCTCCGGGACCGGCGCGGCGGCCAGCACGGTGCCCACGACCTCGGCGAGGCCGACGACGGACCCGTCGGGACCGGGGGCGGTGGCGGTGATGCGCACGGTGTCCCCGTCCTCCAGGAACGACCGCTCGGCGCCCGCGACCACCACCGGGTCGCGCCCGTTCCAGGTCAGCTCCAGGAACGAGCCGCGCTCGTCGACCTCGGGCCCGGAGACGGTGCCGGAGGCGATCAGGTCGCCGGGGCGCACCGGGGCACCGTTGGACGACAGGTGCGCGAGCTGCTGGGCGAACGTCCAGGACATCTCGCGGAACGGCGGCCGGGAGACCACCTCGCCGTTCCACTCGACCTCCAGGGTCAGGTCCAGCCCCCACGGCCGCTCCTCCACCAGGTGCGGCAGCACCGGGTTGGGCAGCGCGGGCGGGGCGACCCTGGCGACGGCGAACGCCTCCAGCGGGGTGATCCAGGCCGACGCGCTGGTGGCGAACGACTTGGCCAGGAACGGGCCGAGCGGCTGGTACTCCCAGGCCTGCACGTCGCGCGCGGACCAGTCGTTGACCAGGACGACGCCGAGCACGTGGTCGGCGGCGCGGTCGGGGGTGAGCCGGGAGGCGGGCGGGCCGCCGCACACGAAGCCCACCTCGGCCTCGACGTCCAGCCGGGCGCTGGGCTCGAAGACCGGGCCGCCCTCGGCGCGGCGCTGGCCGCGCGGGCGGACCACGGGCGTGCCGGACACGACGACCGTGCCCGCTCTGCCGTGGTAGCCGACCGGCAGGTGGGTCCAGTTGGGCAGCAGCGGGTCCCCGTCCGGCCGGAAGATCCGGCCGACGTTCTCCGCGTGGTGCCGGGACGAGTAGAAGTCGACGTAGTCGGCGACGGTGAACGGCAGGACCTCGCCGCCCAGGTCGGTGAGCGCCGCGCCGCGCGGGGCGGCGGGCGCGGTGACCAGCTCGACCAGCCTGGCCCGCAGCTCGCTCCACGTGGCGCGGTCCGCGCGCAGCAGGGGGTCCAGGTCGGGCGCCGACACCAGGTCGGCCAGCCGCCCGAAGGACCCGGCGAGCGGGCGCAGCGGGAGCGCGCGGTCGCCCACCCGGACGGCCACGCCGTCCGGGGTGACGCCGTAGGGCAGCGTTTGCGGCCCGAACGGGTGGTCCGGCCCGAATGCCGGGTCCTCGATCCAGCTCACAGCAGGCCCAGCTCCTCCAGGTCGCGGATCGGGTCGGCCAGCGAGCACGAGCCGTAGGAGGCGAACACGCCGCGCACCGCGTGGGCGGCCTGGTCGGACAGCGCCTTGGCCTCGGCGGTGAGCGCCTCGGCGTCGGTGCTGGACAGCGCGGCGCGCACGTCCCCGCCGGACAGCGAGCGGGCGGTGGCGACCAGCAGGTTGAGGAACCCGTGGTGGGTGAACCCGGTCTCCGGGTCCTCGTGCCGCACCGCGTGGTGCAGGCCCGCGGTCGCCTTGAAGGCCACCCCGCCGCCGCTGACGACGGCCAGGAAGTCGGCGACCTCGTCGACGCTCGGGAAGTTCTCCTTGCGCATCCCGCCGCAGCGCAGCTTGGGCCAGCTCCCGTGCTCGATGACCCGGCGCACCCCGTCGAGCCACTCGGCGCCGCCCCTGCGCGGCTCGACCACGCGGATGACGTCCTCGGGGACGAACTCCGAGACGCGCTCCAGCCACACCTCGTCCACGTCGGAGGGGGCGGGCATCTCGACCATGCGCAGCGCCAGCAGCTCGCTGCGCGACTCGACGATCGACACCGCCTTCGGGACCCCGCCGAGACCGGTGTCGATCACGAGCGACAGGGCGACCGGTTTGACCGGCTTCACCTTGATCAGCTCGGTGATCAGCTCGGCCAGCCGGGAGGCCGGGCACAGGAAGAGGTTCAGCGGTCCGGCCCAGTCGCCGGAGCGCGAGTCCAGGTAACCGCGCACGGCGTCGGCCATGGTCGCGTCGCCGGGAGGGAACAGCGCGGCGTCGTCCACCAGCCGCGCGAGCAGTGGTGGTGTGCCGCGAGGACCGGGCGCACGGAGTTCGAAGGCGCTTGACACGGCTGACACGCTAGTGGCGTACCGGTCAATGAACAAAGATGTCCGATTATCGAACGTCCGGGGTGACCGATGCCGCACTACCGCCAGGTCGGGGAGATCCCCCGAAAGCGCCACACCCAGTTCCGCTCTCCGGACGGCTCCCTGTACGCGGAGGAGCTGATGGGGGTGGAGGGCTTCTCGGCCGATTCGGCCCTGCTCTACCACCGCCACCTGCCGACCGCGATCGTCGACGCGGTGACCGTCCCGGACGCCCGGGGACCCCTCGTCCCGAACCTGCCGCTCAAGCCCCGGCACTTCAAGACCGATCCCCTGGTCGGGTCGGGCGCGGGCGGCGCGGCCGACGCGGTGACCGGCCGCAGGGTGCTGTTCGGCAACGCCGACGTGGTGATCTGCTTCGCCGCCGCCACCGAGCCCAGCCCGCTCTACCGCAACGCCTTCGGCGACGAGCTGCTGTACGTGCAGTCCGGCGAGGGCGTGGTCGAGACGGTCTACGGCGCGCTGGCGGTCGAGTCCGGGGACTACGTGGTGCTCCCGACCTCCTGCACCCACCGGGTGGTGCCGCGGACGCCCATGCGCCTGCTCGTGCTGGAGGCCACCGGGCACATCGGGCCCCCGAAGCGGTACCTGTCGGCGCGCGGGCAGTTCCTGGAGCACTCGCCGTACTGCGAGCGGGACCTGCGCGGGCCCGCCGAGCCGCTGCTGGTGGACGGCGAGGACGTGGACGTGCTGGTGCGGCACCGGGCCGGGCTGACCAGGATGACCTACGCGGCGCACCCGTTCGACGTGGTGGGCTGGGACGGCTGCCTGTACCCGTGGGTGTTCAACATCGGGGACTTCGAGCCGATCACCGGGCGGGTGCACCAGCCGCCGCCGGTGCACCAGACGTTCGAGGGGCCCAACTTCGTGGTGTGCTCGTTCGTGCCGCGCAAGGTCGACTACCACCCGCTGGCCGTGCCGGTGCCCTACAACCACGCGAACGTCGACTCGGACGAGCTGATGTTCTACGTGGGCGGGGACTACGAGGCGCGCAAGGGCTCCGGCATCGGGCTCGGGTCGCTGTCGCTGCACCCGGCGGGCTGCGCGCACGGGCCGCAGCCGGGGGCGGTGGAGGCCTCGCTGGGCGTGGAGGCCTTCGACGAGACCGCCGTCATGGTGGACACGTTCCGGCCGCTGGAGCTGGGCGAGGCCGCGCTGGCGGGCGAGGACCCGAGGTACGCGTGGTCGTGGTCGCGCCGGGGACCGGACCTGGACTAGGGCGGGCCTGCCGATCCCGGTCGGGAGCGGGGCAGGCCGAGGTCGGGACAGGCGGCCGGGACCGGGCCCGACCAAGATCGGGGCGGGCCGGGCGGCGAGCACCGGGCGTCACCGGGTTCCCCCGGTTCCAGCGACACTCGAACGGGCGTCAGCCCTGCGAGCGGTCACGTCCCGTGCCGCGCTTCCGAGTCCCCGCGGAGCCGCGCCGGGTGCGCCCGGCCTTCACGCCCCTCGCCGCGCCCGCGGACGACCCGGCCGCCTTGCCGGTCCCGCGCCGCACGGGCGCGCGCAGCACCCGCGCCGGGAACAGCTTCGGCACGCCCCGGAACGTCACCACGGTGTTGCCCTGCCGGTCCGGGAGCACGAGCCAGGCCCTGCGGTGCTTGCCGATCCGGCCGCGCACCAGGGGGCCCGCGCCGCGCACCTCCAGCACCGAGGACCTCTCCTCGCCGTGCACGACGAGCCTGCCGTTGCTCCAATGGACCCGCGCGAACCGCCACGGCTCCTCGCGCATCGCCCCGGCGGGCGACGGCCTGCGCACCAGGCCCCAGGCTATGGAGCCGAGCGAGAACGCGAGCAGCGCGAACGGGACGTGCGAGGGCACGTCGGACCAGAGGACCAGCACCAGTTGAGCGGTGAACGCCAGCGCCCCGAGCACGACCCAGCCGAACACCCGCCGGCTGGCCGTCTCGAGGCAGTGGTGGGTCCAGCGGTCATCGATAGCCGCCCCTTCGGTGGACGGCTGGTTGGGCACGACCACGAGCACCTCCGCCAAGCACGATCAGGGTACGTCCACCGGGGGACTTCCTTTTCCACCGCACGGCAAGTTAGGCTGCCCTAAGTTGGGGAGGTGACGCGGTGACCGAGATCCGCAGACCACCCGCGCCGCACCCTGCCGAGCGCGCGCGGACCATCGCCACCAGGGGTGGGCGCGCCGCGCTGCTGCCGCCGGACGGCGCCGAGGATCGGGTGGTGCCGGAGCTGCACCACGTGCACCCCTGCGGCGAGGCGACCCTGCTGCTGCCCGACGAGCACCCGCTGGTGGCGCGCGCCGCGCTCGGCGAGGTGACCTCGATGCTGGAGGTCGCCGACCACGCCGCCGTGCCGCTGCGCGAGCCGGTGCGCGGCCTGCTGTGGATCACCGGCTGGCTGCGCGCGCTCGACGGGCCTGCCGCCCGCGAGGCCTGCGTGGAGGTCGCCGAGGAACGCCCCGACCCGCGCCTGCTCGACGTCGGCCACGGGCTGACCGCGCTGCGCCTGGTCCCGGCCTCCCTGGTGGTCGCCGACGCGGAGACCACGACCTCGCTGCGCCCCGAGGTGTTCGCCCAGGCCGAGCCCGACCCGTTCTGCGCGCACGAGGACCACTGGCTGCGCCACCTGGAGCTCTCGCACCGGGACGTGGTGGGCCTGCTGGTGCAGCACCTGCCCGAGGGGCTGCGCGGCGGGCACGTCCGGCCGCTGGGCCTTGACCGGTTCGGCCTGCGGCTGCGGGTGGAGCTGGCGGACGCCGACCACGACGTGCGGATCGCGTTCTCCCGCCCGGTGGCGACCCCGTCCGAGTTGTCCTCGGAGCTGCGCAGGCTGATGGGCTGCCCGTTCCTGGCGCAGCGCCGCTAACGTGAGCTGGTGATCGACCAGACGAGGGGGCCGGGCGAGCTCGGGCCCGAGCGGTTCACGCCCGACCAGCGCAGGGGTTACCAGGTCGAGCTGCTGCTCGTCTTCAGCGTGACCCTCGGCCTGTCCGGGCTGCGCAGCCTGGTGCGGCTGGTGGACAGCCTGCTGCGGCCGGTCCCGCTCAACCAGCAGACGGTGGCGATCAACGTCCCGCAGGCGCGGTTCGACCTGCTCGACCTGATCGCCCAGCTGCTGAGCGTGCTCCAGCTGTCCGCGTGGGGCGGGCTCGGCCTGTACCTGCTGTGGCGCAGCGGGGTGACGGTCAAGGCCGTCGGCCTTGACCGGGCCAGGCCGGCGTTCGACGCGTGGGGCAGCCTGGGGCTGGCCGCGCTGATCGGCATCCCTGGACTGGCGTTCTACCTCGTCGCCTGGAACCTGGGGCTGAACCTGGCCGTGCAGCCGTCCACGCTGGACTCCTGGTGGAGCGCGATCACGCTGACCCTGGCGGCGGCGGGCAACGCGTGGGCCGAGGAGGTCCTGGTCGTCGGGTTCATCCTGACCAGGCTCCGGCAGCTGGGCTGGAAGGACAACACCTCGCTGGTGGTCGCGGCCGTGCTGCGCGGCTCGTACCACCTGTACCAGGGGTTCGGCGGGTTCATCGGCAACGTGGTGATGGGCCTGGTCTACGGGAAGTTCTGGCAGCGGACCGGGCGGCTGTGGCCGCTGGTCGGCGCGCACACCCTGCTCGACGTGGTCGCCTTCGTCGGCTACTCGCTGCTGCGCGACCACCTGTCCTGGCTGCCCTGACGGCGCCGCCGGAAGATCGGGCGCGTTCGGCCGAACGGCCCCGCCGGGGACGGGCGAGGAGGACAATCGGGGCATGACGACGCTCGCCGACGAACTGGTCCTCCTCTGCTACTCGGACGAGGGCAGGCCCTCGGTCACCCACCCGGTCCTCGGCTACGGGGTGACCGGGGCGCTGCTCACCGAGCTGGTGCTGGCGGGCCGGGTCGACCTGGTGGACAAGAAGGTCGTGGTCACCGATCCGACGCCCACCGGCGAACCGGCCGTGGACGCCCTGCTGGCCCGGCTCGCCGAGGCGGACAAGCCGCGCAAGCCGCAGCAGTGGATGCACAAGCTCTACAAGGAGAGCACGACGCGGGTGCTCGACGGCCTCGTGGAGCGCGGCGTGGTCCGCCGCGAGGAGGCCAAGGTGCTGCTGGTCTTCCCGACCACCCGGTACCCGACGCCGGACGGCAGGCAGCCCGCGCTGGAGGCGGACGCGCGCGCCCGGCTGCGCGCGGCGCTGGAGGGCGACGGCCCGGTGGACGAGCGCACGGCCGCGCTGTGCGCGCTGGTCGGGGCGGCCCGGCAGGAGCGGAAGGTGCTCCCCGACGTGCCGAAGGACCGGCTCAAGGCCAGGCTGAAGGAGATCAGCCAGGGCGCCTGGGCCCCGGAGGCGGTGCGCAAGGCCGTCGACGAGATCCAGGTGGCGCTGACGGCGGGCGCGGCCGTGGCCGCCGCCGGGGCCTGATTCGCTGCGCAACGTTTCGGGGGTCGTTCGCCGGTAGTTCTTCACGATTCGCTGCTCTGAGCGTCGAACGCGATCGAATTATTCGGAAAGACTCCCGCTGAGCTGCTGTTTCCGCCGGTCCGGGACTACCCTCGGCAGGGTGACCGCGCACATCGAGCACACCCAGTCCGCCACCCCCGCGCCCGGACCGGCGCCCAGGGTGGACAGCGAGGTCGGCCCGCTGCGCACGGTGCTCCTGCACCGGCCGGGGGCCGAGCTGAAGCGGCTGACCCCGCGCAACAACGACCAGCTCCTGTTCGACGGCGTCCCCTGGGTCGACCGGGCGCAGGAGGAGCACGACGCGTTCGCCGAGGTGCTGCGCTCGCGCGGCGTCGAGGTGCTGCTGCTCGGGGACGAGCTGGTGCGGGCGCTGCACGACGACCGGGCGCGCATCGCGGGCGTGCACAGCGCGGTGGACGAGCGCCGCCTGGGCATCCACCTGGCGGACGCGCTGCGCTCGCACCTGTCCGGCCTGGCCCCCGAGGCGCTGGCGACCATCCTGACCAGCGGCATGACCTTCGAGGAGCTGCCCGCCGCCGAGGGGGCCTCGCTGGTGCGCCGGATGCACCAGCCCGGCGACTTCGCCGTCGACCCGCTGCCGAACCTGCTGTTCACCCGCGACTCGTCGGTGTGGGTGGGCGACCGGGTGGCGATCACCTCGCTGGCGATGCCCGCGCGCGGCCGGGAGACCGCGCTGACCGACCTGATCTACGCCTACCACCCGCGCTTCGCGAAGACCGGCCGCGCCTACGGGGCGCACTCGGCCCCGCTGGAGGGCGGCGACGTGCTGCTGCTCGCGCCGGGCGTGCTGGCCATCGGCGTCGGCGAGCGGACCACGCCCGCGGGCGCCGAGTCGTTCGCCCGCTCGGCGCTGGCCGACGGGCTCGCGCACACCGTGCTCGCCGTGCCGATCGCGCAGCAGCGGGCCACGATGCACCTGGACACGGTGTGCACGATGGTCGACCGGGACGCCGTGGTGATGTACCCGGCGGTGCGGGACAACCTGTTCGCCTACCCGGTGCGCCAGGACGGCTCGGGCGGGGTGCGGGTGTCCGGGCCGAGCCCGTTCCTGGAGGCGGCGGCGGAGGCGATGGGCATCGACCGGCTGCGGGTGATCGACACCGGGCTGGACGCGGTGACCGCCGAGCGCGAGCAGTGGGACGACGGGAACAACACGCTCGCCGTGGGCCCCGGTCTGGTGGTGGCGTACGAGCGGAACGTGGAGACCAACGCGCGCCTGGAGGAGGCGGGGGTCGAGGTGCTGCGGATCAGCGGTTCGGAACTGGGCTCCGGTCGGGGCGGGCCGCGCTGCATGTCGTGCCCGATCGACCGCGCGCCGCTGGTCTAGCTCGCCCCGCACCGCTCCGACCTGCCGGGACAGCGTGGTCCGGGCTCGCCGGGGAAGGTTTGCCTAAACTATTTTAGGGAACCCTTCCCATATTTGGGTTAGCCTTTCCTTGAATGCGCAAGAGTATTTGTTCCTCTATTATCGGTGACATGGCCCTGAACCTGAAGAAGCTGCCCACCGAAACCTCCTCGAAGTTCCGAGCACTGCTCCAGGAGCAGATCGGGAACGAGTTCACCGCCTCGCAGCAGTACACCGCGATCGCGGTCTGGTACGACTCCCGCGACCTCCCCCGGCTCGCCGCGCACTTCTACGCGCAGGCGCTGGAGGAGCGCAACCACGCCATGATGCTGGTCAAGTACCTGCTCGACACGGACGTGCCGGTGACCGTCCCCGGCGTCGGCGAGGTGCGCAACGACTTCGGCTCGGCGCGCGAGCCCGTCGAGCTGGCGCTGGCGCAGGAGAAGACCGTCACCGAGCAGATCGTCGCGCTGGCCAAGGCCGCCCGCGACGAGGGCGACTACCTGGGCGAGCAGTTCCTCCAGTGGTTCCTCAAGGAGCAGGTGGAGGAGGTGTCGTCGATGAGCACGCTGCTGACCGTGGTGGACCGCGCCGACGGCAACCTGTTCCACGTGGAGAACTTCGTCGCCCGCGAGCTGAGCGGCGCCGAGGGCGGCGACCCGACCGCCCCCGCCGCGGCGGGTGGCGCGCTCTAAGCGCGCGGGGCCTGGAAGCGCCCGCCGCACCCCGGTTCACGGGGCGCGGCGGGCGTTCGGCCGTTCAAAGGGTCTCCGGTCAGCCGGGCCAGGTCTGGAGCAGCCCCGTGCCGGGGTGGCAGTTGACGTACTCGGCGGTCAGCGCCCCCTCGGGCAGCACGTGCACCTCGTGCCACAGCCGCACCCTCATGCCGGGGCCGTGCTTCAGCACGATCTCCTCCCAGAACGCCTTCAGGATGTCCTGGTGCGTCTGGTGGTGGTGCGCCCAGCGCAGGAGGTCCCCGATGCCGCGCCACCAGGCGATCGTCTCGGACCCCGCCGCCCGCGCGCCGTTCGCGTCGAGGTTGTTGACCAGCCTGGTGGACAGGCAGCCGCTCTCGTGCGGGTTGTCCTGGAGGTGCGCGACGGCCGTGCGGTACGCGGGCTCGACCCCGTCCCGGTAGGAGGCCAACTGGTCGTCGGGCGCGGCCGACCACTCCTGGGCGGTGCGGATCCAGCACAGGCCGGAGGGCGATGGCTCGGCCAGCCTCACCCGCCGACCGCGCGGCGACTCGCCGGGCGGCAGGTCGGTGACGGGCTCCTCGGCGCGCTCCCGCCCGAGGTCGCGGTGCGCCGTGGCGGGCATCCGGTCCAGGGCCGAGTTGTCGTAGTCGTGCAGGTTCGTGGGGCCGGTCGGGGCCAGGCGCGCGGGGCCGCCGGAGAACTCGGCCGAGTAGATCGTCTCGAACTGGTCGAGCGGGGTCACCGAGGTCTCGTGCCAGTGCCCGAGCGGCCCGTCGACGGGCAGGGAGTCCCACCAGGCGCGCACCGGCTCGCTCCCCCACCAGGCGCGGTGCGCCTCGGGGTCCGACCAGTAGCAGACGGCCATCTCGCTGTCGTCGTCGCTGACCCGCTCGACCAGGGCGGGGCCGCTCTCCCCCGCCGCCAGCTCCAGCACGCGGGCGATGGCCTTCACGCCGGCCGCCGAGTCGTCGGTCTGGACGCCGACGCGGGCCACGACGAGGTGCGTGGCGCCGTCGGGCCAGCGCACCTCCTGGGCGGGGCCACCGCGCGGGGGGACCCTCTCCGGCCGGTAGCCGGTGACCCGGTCGTCCAGTGGCAGGGAAGACAACGGATACCTCCTGTGTCCAGAGGTCTACAGCGAGTAGACCCGAAGATCAGGATGAGCCGTTCGGGCTAAAGACGTAAGCCCCATTTCCGTAACCGGCGATCACACTGCGCGCACGATCCACTACAGAACGGGTGGAGGGCGGAAGACGCCGTCCGGATCCGGTTCGAAGTCCAGCACCGCGACCACCGAGTCGGCCGGGATCGGGCCGTACACGTGCGGGAACCAGGGGCCGGACTCGTCGCCGTCCCCCGGTTCGTACAGCACGGGCAGGCCCTCCGGGTCGACGACCAGGAGGACCAGCCCGGACCGGTTCCGGTAGAGCGAGTTCGCGGGCAGGTGGACGGTTCCGGGGTCCGCGCAGTGCACGAACCCCTCCAGGTCGAGCGGGATCGCCCCGCTCTCCCTCGCCTCCGCCCAGTCCGCCCGCGTGCTGATCCGCAGGAGCACTTGTCCACACCTCCTGTGGAAAGCTGTGGATGAACCTGTGGTCAACTCGTCCCGACCGGGTGATCGCGCCTCCTAGCGGAGGGTGATCTGCCGTCCCCGCAGGCCGTCCCGCGACCGCCGCTCCGCCTCGCTCAGCGGCTCGGGGTCCAGGCTCGCCAGCGCGTCCAGCAGCCGCTTGCCCAGCGCCTCGGCCGGACCCGCCCACTCGCTGGAGTGCGACTCCCGGTCCAGGTCCCACACCGGCACGAGCAGGCCGTGCGCGCGGAACGAGCCCGCGTAGCGGGTGCCCTCGCCCAGGTCCAGCTCGCCGCGCACGGACAGCCGCGCCAGCGCCGCCAGCAGCTGCTCCTCCGGCTCCGGGCGCACCCAGCGCAGGTGCGCCTTGTCGCCCGCGTCCACCCAGTAGGCGGCCGTCACGCCGGGCGCGTCGACCCGCTCGGTCGGCAGGATCGCCGCGTTCGCCCGCTCCAGGGACAGCGCGACGTCGCCTGCGGGCTCGTTGCCCGGCGGCATCCACCACGCGAAGTCGGTGTGCAGCTCGGGGCTGACCGAGGCCTCGGCGTCCAGCAGGTCCTGCAGGCGGCCGGGGTTGGTCCCGTCCTCCGGGCCGACCACGGGCAGCACGTCGCCGGTCTCGGCGGTGTAGGCCCACTGCACGGCGCGGGCCAGGTCGCGGCTCAGGTCACCGGAGCGGGTCTGCACCTGGAGGCCGACGAACGCGGTGCCGTCGGCGCGCACCAGGCCCGCGGCGGCCATCGGCAGCACCGAGGCCAGCACGACCTCGCGCGGCGCGTCCTTGAGCGGCAGCTTCACCGTCGCCGAGGGCACGAACTCCCGCAGCGCGATCAGCTCCGCCTCCGACGCCAGCCCCGCGAAGGGCCGGGCGACGATGACGTCGGCCCCGCCGTCCGCGCCCCCGTGGCACGCCTTGTAGCGCTTGCCGGAGCCGCACGGGCACGGCTGGCGCGGGTTCACCCCGTCCGCCGACTTGCTCTTCACAGCCGTCCGCTTGGCCACGACTAAGCCTCCTCCTGGTTCAGGGGGCCAAGTCTGCCGCAAGGATCTTGCGGGTTCGCGCCGGGTGGTTGGTCGCCAGGTAGCGCACGCCCCGCTCGCGGCACAGGTCGATGTCGGGCGCGGTGTCCACCGTCCAGCAGTAAGCGCCCCGGCCGCGGCCCGGCGAGCGGCGCAGCAGGGACACGCCGGGCCCCGGCAGATCCGCCCATTCGGGTAGCCGCTGGGGCCACAGCCGGTCGAGCAGCCAGACCGTGGGGACGGTGGGGGCGAGCGCTTTGAAGCGGCGCACCGCGAGCGCGGAGAACGACATCATGCGCACGTCCAGCGAGTGCCGGGCCAGCTCCTCGGCGAGCCTGGCCTCCACCAGGCCGCCGGTGCGCACCGGGTGCTTGGTCTCCACGAACAGCGCGGTCCCGTGGTCGGCGGCCAGACCCGCCAGCTCCGCGAAGGTCAGCACGGGGGCCGGGTCGCCGCCGTGCCAGGAGCCGAAGTCGAGCGCGCGCAGCTCGGCGAGGGTGAGCGCGCCGACCGCGCCCCGCCCGTCGCTGGTGCGGGAGACGGTGCGGTCGTGGACGCAGACCAGCTGCTCGTCCCTGGTCAGGCGGACGTCGCACTCCAGCGCGTCGGCGCCCTCGGCGATCGCCAGCTCGTAGGCGGCGAGGGTGTGCTCGGGCAGGGCCGCGGAGGCGCCTCGGTGGGCGACCACTTCGGGGGACACGGGCCTGGATGCTCCCCGGTGGTCGCGGGTGGCGGCAAGCGCTCGCCGCGCGGGTCACAGCGGGCGGGACCCCCATCGGGTCACGGTCGGCCGTCCCTTCGGACGGGTGTCGCGTTTCCGATGGACGCGAGCGGTCCTCAAGACCTACCGTCCGGGGTCGTGGCGCCTTTCGACCAGAACGACCCCTCCTTCATCGCCGACCCGTACCCGGTCTTCGCCGCGCTGCGCGCCCAGGGCGAGGTGCACTGGCACGACGGGATGGGGCTCGCGGTCGCCGTGTCCCACGCCGCGTCGTCGGCGGTGCTGCGGCACCGGAGCCTCGGCAGGCTGTGGACGGACGCCAAGCCGCTGGAGGAGTTCGCCTCGTTCAACCTGCTGCACCGGAACTCGCTGCTGGAGAACGAGGGCGCGACGCACGCCCGGCTGCGGCGGCTGGTGTCGGCGGCGTTCGGGCGCGGGCACGTGGAGCGGCTGCGGCCCCGGATCGCGGAGCTGGCGGACCGGCTGGTCGACGGGCTGGTCGAGCGGGTGCGCGCGGACGGGTCGGCCGACCTGCTGGAGCACGTGGCCGGGCCGCTGCCGGTGGAGGTGATCGCCGAGCTGCTGGGGGTGCCGCACTCGGAGCGGTCGCTGCTCCAGCCGTGGTCGAACGCGATCGTGAAGATGTACGAGCACGGGCTGCCCGAGGACAAGCGGGCGGCGGCGGAGCGGGCGGCGCGGGAGTTCGTGGCGTACCTGCGGGAGGTCGTGGCGCTGCGGCGGCGGCAGCCGGGCGACGACCTCGTGTCCGACCTGGTCGCGGTGACCGACTCGGACGGGGCCCGGCTGAGCGAGGACGAGCTGGTGGCCACGGCGGTGCTGCTGCTGATGGCGGGGCACGAGGCGACCGTGAACGTGATCGGCAACGGGGTGCTGGCGCTGGTGGGGCACCGCGACCAGTGGGAGCGGCTGGTGGCCGACCCCGGTCTGCTGGAGACCGCCGTCGAGGAGCTGATCCGGTACGACTCGCCGCTGCAGTTGTTCGAGCGGACCGCGACCAGGCGGGTGGAGATCGCCGGGCACGTGGTGGAGGAGGGCGCGAAGATCGCGGCCCTGCTCGGCGCGGCGGCGCGCGACCCGGAGGTGTTCGAGCGGCCGGACGAGTTCGACGTGGGGCGCACGCCCAACCAGCACCTCGGGTTCGGCATGGGCATCCACTACTGCCTCGGCGCGCCGCTCGCCCGGATCGAGGTGCAGGCGGCGGTGGACGCGCTGCGGCGCAAGCTGCCGGGGATGGAGCTGGCGGCGGAGCCGAGGCGGCGGGAGGAGTTCGTGATCCGGGGGCTGCACGAGCTGCCGCTGGGCGCGGGCTGAGCCCCTGCCGCGCCGCCGGTGGTGGCGCTCAGCGGTGGTGGCGCTGGGGCAGGCGGTAGCCCAGGTCCGCCAGGACGGCGCGCAGCCGGTCCGGGTAGTCGGTGATCAGGCCGTCCACGCCGTCGCGGATGAGCTTGCGCATGGTGGCGGGGTCGTTGACGGTCCACGGGACGACCTCCAGCCCGTTCCGGTGCGCGTCCTCGACCAGTGCCCCGGTGGTGAACGGGACGTAGTCGGGGTCGCCGACCTTCCCGTTCTGCGGGTTGCCGTGCACCGGGGACAGCGCGGAGGCGCCGAAGCTGCGGGCGGCGCGGGCCGGGCTGCCGCCGAAGTCGGCCAGGTCGAGGCCGCCGGTCCAGGGCGAGCCGGGGGCGAGGAACTCGGGCTGGGTCAGGGCGATCACCGGCAGTCGCGGGGCGACCTTCCGCCACAGCATCAGGGTCCCCCAGTCGAAGGACTGGATGGTCACGTTGCGCTCGAAGCCGGAGCGGCGGATCTCGCGCCAGGTGACGTCGACGAACTGCTCGCGGGGCGCGGTCTCGTGCGGCGCGGCGGCCTCGACCTTGGTCTCCACGTTGAACCGGACGTCGTGCGCCCGGTAGCGGCGGGCGAGGGCGAACACCTCGGCGAGGGTGGGCATCCGGGCGCCGGGCGAGAGCTCCTGGTCCGGGTGCTGGGCCGAGCGGCGGGAGCCGCAGTCGAGCGTGCGGACCTGGGCGAAGTCCAGGTCCTTGACGTACTTGCCCGCGTAGGGGAACTCGGGGTCGCCGGGGCGGGCGGGGGCGGTGTCGACGCACTTGGCGGGGTTGGTCCTGCGGTCGTGCGTGACGACCTCGCGGCCGTCCCTGGTGATCTGGACGTCCAGCTCCAGGGTGGTGACGCCGACCTCCAGGGCCTTGGCGAACGCGGCGAGCGTGCTCTCGACGGTGAGCCCGATGCCGCCCCGGTGGGCCTGGAGGTCGAAGTCGCGCTTGCCGTGCCCGTGCCCGGCTCCTCCGGTCCCGGCTCCGGCCGAGGCCGCGCCGGGGAGCAGGAGCATCACCACGAGTGCCGCGCCCAGTGCCCGCATGACCTCACCGTGGCAGAGCGGGCGGTCCCCGCTCAGGGCCTGTTCGGGGGACTCCGGGTGAACTCCGGGGAACGCGCGGCGGCGGAGGGGCTACCTGGGGGAACCGGATGCCCTGATCGCGCGCAGCTCGGGCGCCGGGGCGCCCTTCACGCCGACGACGCGCATCCGGCGCAGCGAGGCGGGGTCGAGCGGCAGGAGCAGGGTGGTGATGCTGCGGACCACGACGGCGGTGGTGAGCGCGACGCCCGCGGCGAGCAGGTCGGAGACGGCGTGCAGGAGGACGCCGTCGGCGAGGGCCTGCACGCTGTCCCGGAACGACCAGGCGACGGTGAGGGCGAAGAACAGCGCGGACGTCACCCAGAGCGCCCACCAGCGGAGCAGCAGCTTGGAGGGCTTGGGGCGGGCGTCGGCGGGCAGCCGGAGGGCGGCGTGCTCCAGCTCGGCGAGCACCGAGCCGGGGACGACCAGGTTCACGCCGGGGACGACCAGGCCGAGCACCAGCTCGCGCTCGGAGCGCGAGGGGGCGTAGCCGGAGGCGGCAGCGGCGGCGGCGCGGGCGGCGCGGACCCACAGGAAGGACAGGACGAGCGCGATGGCCGAGGTGATCCCGGCGACGGCCGAGGCGGCGACGACCATGGCGTCGGAGACGCCGACCGTCGTGGCGGACAGCGCGCCGGTGCGGCTGAGCAGGAGCAGGGTGTAGCGCCAGAGCTCGCTGCCCGCTGCCCACAGCGCGGTCATCCCGGCGAGGCCGAGCGCCTGGGAGGCGGTGCGGGCGAGGCGCTGCACCCGGTCGACGCGGTCGAGCGGGCGGGCCTCGTCGAGCGCGACCGAGGTGGGCCAGCGCCAGGCGAGCAGCGGGAAGCCCCAGCGCGGCGGCACCGGGTAGGACGGGGGTCCGGCGTAGGGCCGCCGGGCGCCGCCGAACCGGCGGGCGGGGTAGGCGCCGGGCGGCGGGGTCGCCACCCAGTCCACCCGCATCGGCTGAAGCGGTCGCACGTCAGATGACCTCCGGCTCCACGTCGGGCAGCTCGCCCACCATCGGCCTGCCCTGCATCGCCCAGGTCTGCATCCCGCCGTCGACGTTCACGGCGTCCCACCCGTTGGCGTTGAGGTACTCCGTGACCCGCGCCGACCGCCCGCCCATCCGGCAGACGACGTAGACGACGTCCGCCTCGGGCACCTCCCCGAGCCGCCCGGCGAGCTCGCTCATGGGGATGTGCACCGCACCGGGAGCGTGCCCGGCGGCCCACTCGTCGACCTCGCGCACGTCGAGCAGCACGGCGCCCTCGGGCAGCTCGGCGGGAACGTCGGACACCTCAACGCTGGGAACCGTCACACGGGACATGCTGCCACGGGTGGCATCGGGAGGGCATGAAGCCACAACTCGCGTGGCGCGCGCGTTCGACGCCCCCGGTGGGGGATCGACGCCCGCTGCGGCGGGGATCGCGGCCCGCGCGCCGGAGGGCCGCCCCCGCCTGCAGCGGGGACGGCCCTCCGGGTGTTCGGCGGGTCGGGTCCGTCAGTGCGAGGTGGCCTTCTCCGCACCGGCGCCGGTCAGGGCGCGGACCTCCATCTCGGCGTACTTCGCCGGGTTCTTCTCCTTCGACAGGACCGTGCCCAGGTAGCCCAGCAGGAACGCCAGCGGGATCGAGATGATGCCGGGGTTCGACAGGGGGAACAGGTCGAAGTCCATCGTCGGGAACATCGAGGTCGGCTTGCCGGAGACCGCGGGCGACAGGACGATCAGCACCAGGGTCACCGACAGGCCGCCGTAGATGCTCCACAGGGCGCCCGCCGTGTTGAAGCGCTTCCAGAACAGCGAGTACAGGATCGTCGGCAGGTTCGCCGACGCCGCGACCGCGAACGCCAGCGCCACCAGGAACGCCACGTTCTGGCCGTTCGCCGCGATGCCGCCGAGGATGGACACGACGCCGATGACGATGGCCGTCCGCCGCGCCACCTTCACCTCCGCGTCCTTGTCCTCCACCTGCCCCTTCTTGATCACGTTGGCGTAGATGTCGTGCGCGAACGACGCCGACGCGGTGATGGTCAGCCCGGCGACGACCGCGAGGATCGTCGCGAACGCGACCGCCGCGATCAGGCCCAGCAGCAGCGGGCCGCCGATCGCCTCGGCCAGCAGCGGGGCCGCCGAGTTCGCCTTGCCCGGCGCCGCGTTGATCTTGTCGGGGCCGACCAGGGCCGCCGCGCCGTAGCCCAGGACCAGGGTGAACAGGTAGAACAGGCCGATCAGCCAGATCGCCCACACGACCGACCTGCGCGCCTCCTTCGCGGTGGGCACCGTGTAGAAGCGCATCAGGATGTGCGGCAGGCCCGCGGTGCCGAGCACCAGCGCGAGGCCGAGCGAGAGGAAGTCCAGCTTCGTCGTGCCGGTGGCCCCGTACTGCAGGCCCGGCCCGAGCAGCTTCTCCCCCGCCTTCGGCGCGTTGTCGACCGCCGCGCCGAGCAGCGTGGACAGGTTGAACCCGTACTTCGCCAGCACCCAGACGGTCATCACGCCCGCGCCGACGATCAGCAGCACGGCCTTGATGATCTGCACCCAGGTGGTGCCCTTCATGCCGCCGATCAGCACGTACGCGATCATCAGCGCGCCGACCACCGCGATCACGATCGCCTGGCCGCCCTTGCCGGTGATGCCGAGCAGCAGCGCCACCAGGCCGCCCGCGCCCGCCATCTGCGCCAGCAGGTAGAAGAACGACACGACCATGGTCGACGTGGCCGCCGCCGCGCGGACCGGGCGCTGGCGCATCCGGAAGCTCAGCACGTCGCCCATCGTGTACTTGCCGGTGTTGCGCAGCAGCTCCGCGACCAGCAGCAGCGCCACCAGCCAGGCCACCAGGAAGCCGATGGAGTACAGGAACCCGTCGTACCCGTAGACCGCGATCGCGCCCGCGATGCCCAGGAACGACGCGGCGGACAGGTAGTCGCCCGCGATGGCGATGCCGTTCTGCGGGCCGGTGAACGCGCGGCCCGCCGCCAGGTAGTCCGCCGCGGTCTTGGTGTTGCGGCTGGCCCGGATGACCACGACCAGGGTCGCCGCGACGAAGAGCCCGAAGATGCCGATGTTCAGGACGGCGTTGGTGTTCACGCGTCGCCCCCTTCGAGCTCGTGCCGGATCTTCTCGGCGGTCGGGTCGAGGTTCCGGTTCGCGTGCCGCACGTACAGCGCGGTGATCGCGAACGTGGACGCGAACTGGAGGAGCCCGAGCACCAGGCCCACGTTGACGTTCCCGACCAGCTTGGTCGACATGAACCCGTGCGCGTAGTCCGCCAGCAGCACGTAGAGCACGTACCAGGTCAGGAACAGGCCCGCCATGGGGAAGACGAACGTCCGCAGCCTGCGGCGCAGCTCGGTGAACTCGGGGCTGGACTGCACCGCCACCCAGTCGGTGCTGTCGGGGGAACCGGGGGTGGGCCCGGCGGAGTCCTCGGTGGTGCTCACAGGTCCCCTCCTCGCGTACTCGGCGACGATGTCGGCGGCATGAACGGCACGTAAGTCCTCCTGGTGCGTTCTGGTACGCCGAGGACCGTAAAGAGACGTAGGTCACTCCGGGTAGTCCCTGAACGTGCTATTGCGCCCAACTGTCGAGTGATGCGACGAGCGGTAGGGAAAGTGAGACGAAGGGATAACGCGGTGAGCAACATCACCGTTCACCGGACGGTGTGAACCCCACCACCCGGTTGGCGCTGCCGATTGGCCGACCAGCGCACGTCCCGCACCCCTCGTCCGCCCGCTCAGCCCTCCGCCCCGGCCGCGCCCCGGTGCTGCCCCTCGCCCGCCCTGCGCGCGCCGCCGGACGCGAACCGCGCCCCCCGGTCGCGCATGAACCCCAGCCGGTCGGGCGCGTGCAGCCGCAGCAGCACCTGGTTCACGTCCGCGGGCTTGCTCGGCTCGGTCAGCTTGCTGATCCAGACCATGGTCAGGAACGCGATCGGCACCGTCACCAGCGCGGGCTGCGCCAGCAGCGCGGGCGCCCAGTCCCCCGTCGCCTTGCTCACCGCCGTCACCACCTGCGACAGGATCACCAGCCCGCCGCCGACGACCAGCCCGGCCACCGCGCCGACCCAGGTCAGCCCGCGCCACCAGATGCCCAGCAGCAGCAGCGGGCAGAACGTCGACGCGGCCAGCGCGAACGACATCGCCACGGTCAGCGAGGCGTCGCTGCGCGGCAGCAGCAGCGCGAGCCCGATCGCGACCGCGCCGGTCAGCACCGTCGCCCACCGGAAGTCCCGCACCTTGCCGCGCAGGATGTCCGTGGACACCACCCCGGCCACGCTCACCACCAGCCCGGACGAGGTGGACAGGAACGCCGCGAACGCGCCCGCCGCCACCACCGCGCCCAGGATCTGCCCGAGCACCCCCGGCAGCACCGTGTGCGGCAGCAGCAGCACCGCCGCGTCGGTCTTGCCGGTCACCAGCAGCTGCGGCAGGTACAGCCGGGAGATCACCCCGAGCACGGTCGGGAAGACGTAGAACAGCCCCAGCAGGTACAGCACGTGCAGCGCCGTGCGCCGCGCCGCCTTCCCGTCCGGGTTCGTGTAGAACCGCACCAGCACGTGCGGCAGCCCCATCGTGCCCAGGAACGTCGCGAAGATCAGCGAGTAGGTCTCGAACAGCCCGCCCAGCCCGTCGGTCTGCGGGCGCAGCCACACGTCGTTCGCGCTCGGCGCGCCCTCCACCACCGGCACCGGCGAGCCCGCCGTGAACCTCAGCTCGGTGCCCTTGGCCACCGAGTACACCTTCGGCGCGCCCCCCGCGTCCGGCCCCCAGTACGCGGGCCCGTCCGCGCGCGCCCCGTCCACCTCGCCGACCACGTGCAGCTTGGTCAGCGAGGTCACCTCCAGCCGCACCGGGTCGACGGTGGTCACGGTGACCGGCTCGTGGAACAGCAGCACGCCCTCGGCGTCCACGGACTGCGCGCTGTTGCCCGGCCCGGCCAGGAACACCGCGAACAGCACGAACGTCGGCGCCGAGATGGCGAACAGCTTGCCCCAGTACTGGAACGCCTGGACCAGCGTGATCGCCCGCATCCCGCCGCCGAGCACGTTGGCCACCACGATCAGCGTCACCAGCACGCCGCCCAGCCACGCGGGCAGCCCGGTGATCGTGTTCAGCGTCAGCCCGGCGCTCTGCAGCTGCGGCACCAGGTACAGCACCCCGATGCACACCACGAAGAACGTGCAGAAGTGCCGGAGCTTGCGCGACCCGAGCCGCGCCTCGGCGAAGTCGGGCAGGGTGTACGCGCCCGAGCGGCGCAGCGGCGCGGCGACGAACAGCATCATCGCCAGGTAGCCCGCGGTGAAGCCGATCGGGTACCAGAGCGCGTCGACGCCGTCCTTGAGGATCAGCCCGGCGACGCCGAGGAACGAGGCCGCCGACAGGTACTCGCCGGAGATCGCCGCCGCGTTGCGGGTGGCGGGCACCGCGCGCCGGGCGACCAGGAAGTCCGGGGTGGTGTTGGCCCGGCGGGAACCCACGTAGCCCAGCAGGAACGTGACCACCGCGACCACGGCGACCAGGCTCAGGCTCCACAGGTTCTGCACCATGGCTCAGCGGTCGACCATGCTGACGAAGTCGCGCTCGTGCCGCTCGGCCTGCCTGCGGCTGAGCAGCCCGACCAGGTAGAACAGCGGGAACGGCACCAGCCCGAGCAGCAGCCACGGCAGGCGCACCCCGAACAGCTGCACCTCGGACAGGTCGACCAGGTAGAACAGCAGCGGCAGCAGCGCGACGGCCAGCAGCGTCCCGCCGCCGAGCACGAACGCGGTGCGCAGCTGCTGCCTGATCAGGTCGCGGACCAGCTTCTCGCCGACGCTGGTCTGCTCCTCCAGTTCGATGATCGTGCGCAGCACCCGGCCCCGGCCCTTGGGGTCGGCCAGCACGACGCGCCTGCGCCGGGGCTTGCGGCCCTGCGCGGGCGCGGGCTCGCCGGGCGCGGGCTGCTCCGCAGGCGGTCCGGGCTGCTCGCTCATCCCCAGTTGCCCTTCGGCGGGCGCACGATCCGCTCCTTCAGGTCCCTGGTGTGCCTGCGGCTCACCGGCAGCTCCTTCGCCCCCTCACCGCTGCCGATGACCACCGCGTAGCCGTTGGACGTCATCCGCAGCTCGGTCACCAGCGGCAGCGCGACCAGGAAGGAGCGGTGGATGCGCACGAACCCCGCGTTCTCCCAGCGCTCCTCCAGCTGGGCCAGCGGGATGCGCACGAGGTGGCTCTGGCCGTCGTTGGTGTGCAGCCGAGCGTAGTCGCCCTGGGCCTCGACGTAGCGGACGCTGGCCCTCGGCACGAGCTTGATCGTTCCACCGAGCTCGACCGGGATGACCTCGTCGTCCTGGGAGTCGGCGGCGTTCGGCTCCGGCGCGGCGGCAGCCGCCGACACCGAGTTGACCCGGTCGACCACGCGCGCGATGGCCTTGTTGACCCGGTCGCTGTTGATCGGCTTGGTCACGAAGTCGACCGCGCCGACGTCGAACGCCACCACGGCCTCGGAGTGCTCGACGCCGGTGACGAACACCAGCGCGGGCGGCGCGCGGAAGGCGCCGAGCACGCGGGCCAGGTCGGTGCCGCTCAGACCGGGCATGTTGATGTCGGCGAACACCGCGTCCACCGGGGGCTGGCCCGCCTCCTGGCGCTCCATCACCTCGGTGTCGTAGTCGCCCCTGAGGATGCGCAGCGCCTCCGCCGCGTCGAACGCGGTCAGCACGCGGCGGATGTGCGGGCTGCTCTCCAGCAGGAACTTGATCTCGTCCAGACCTGGCGCCTCGTCGTCCACCGCCAGGACGAGGAGGCCGGAGCTCATTGGCGTACTCACTGTGCCGCGCATCTTGCCGATCAGGGTGGGGTCGTGTCCACGCCGGGGACCGCGCGCCGGGCCCGCGTCACGCCGACGAGGGGTTCACAAGCCGAATCGGGACCAGCGCGCGCGCTCCTCCAGGCTCGCCAGCGCCTGCGTCACGAAGTCACCCGATCGTGTGGACGCCGCGTTGCCGACGCCGAGCCTGCTGAGCAGGTTCCTGCGGGGCTCGGCGATGGCGATCTCGGCGTCGGGGTAGCGCTTGCCGATGACGCCGCGCAGCGTGCCCAGCCCGTCGACCAGCCCGAGCTCCAGCGCCCTGGCCCCGGTCCAGACCTCGCCGGTGAACAGGTCGGGCGCGTCGGCGGCCAGCCTGCGCCCCCTGCGCTCGGTGACCCACGCCTTGAACTGCCCGTGCAGCTCGGACTGGAGGGCTTCCAGCCAGGCCACGTCCTCGGCCTTCTCCGGCTGGAACGGGTCGAGCCGCACCTTGCTCTCGCCCGCGCTGTGCACCCGGCGCTCGACGCCGAAGCGCTCCATCAGCCCGGTGAGCCCGAACCCGGAGCTGACGACGCCGATGGAGCCGACCAGCGAGGTGGGGTGCGCGTGGATCTCGTCGGCGGCGCAGGCCAGCCAGTAGCCGCCGGAGGCCGCGACGTCCTCGCAGAACGCCAGCACGGGCACCCGGCGCTTCGCGGCCAGCTCGCGGATCCGGTCGGCGATCAGCGCGGACTGGGTCGGGGCGCCGCCGGGCGAGTTCACCAGCAGCGCCACGGCGACCAGGCGCTCGTGCTCGAAGGCGCGGGTCAGCGCGGACTCGACGGACTGGGCGTTCAGGCTGCCGCGCGCGGCGACCGGTCCGGGGTTCGGGGTGATGACCCCGTGCAGCCGGACCGCGGCGACGACCGGGCTGCGGTCGACCCGGTCGCCGACGATCTTCGGGAGTCGCGAAGCGATCTTGTCGGTCACGCTCATGGTCCCGAGCCTACTGACGTTCCGGCGCTAGCATCGGCTGGTGACGTTCAACCCGATCCGCTGGCTGGAGCGCTACGTCGAGTGGTGGGACGAGCGTGGCCGGAAGAACGCGGACGGCCCCAGCGCGATGCACGTCTACTGGATGTGGATCACCTGGGCGGTGTGCGGGGTGATGCTGGTGACCGCGCTGGCCGTCGCCGCGCGCTAGCGCCTCACGCGCGCAGCACGGCCTGCTCCCCGGTCTCCTCCACGCGCGGGGCCACCAGGGTCAGGTTGGGCCGGACGCCCTGCCGGTACTTGGGGACCTTGAGGATGATCTTCATCCCGGCCTCCGGCGCGGTCTCCACGACCAGCGCGTAGTCGTCGCCGAACACCGCCCGCATCCGGTGGTTGATGTTGCCCAGCCCGACGTGCGCCCCGGTCTGGTGCGCGTCCTTCAGGTCCTCGAACAACCGCTCCGGGTCCATGCCGACGCCGTCGTCCTCGACGCTGATCAGCGCCTCGGCCCCGTTGTCCTCGGCGGTGATCGTGAGCATCCCGCCGCCGGGCTTCTTGGCCAGCCCGTGCCGGACCGCGTTCTCCACCAGCGGTTGCAGGCACAGGAACGGCAGCACGACCTGGAGCACCTCGGGCGCGATGCGCAGCCAAACCTCCAGCCGCGCCCCGTACCGGGCCTGCTCGATGGTCAGGTACCGGTGGATGTTGGTCAGCTCGTCCGACAGCGTCGTGAAGAAGCCGTCGGTGCGGAACGAGTAGCGGGTGAACTCCGCGAACTCCTGCAGCAGCTCCCGCGCGTACACCGGGTCGGTGCGGATCAGCGACGAGATGGTGTTGAGCGCGTTGTAGACGAAGTGCGGCGAGATCTGCGCCCGCAGCGCCCGGACCTCGGCCTGCGCGAGCGCCTGCCGGGACTTCTGCAGCACCTCCAGCTCCAGCTGCGTGGAGACGAACCGCGCGGTCTCCTCCGCCATCCGGATCTGCCGCTTGTTCGGCACCCCGCTGACCACGATCAGCGTGCCCGCGACCTCGGACTCCACGATCAGCGGCACGATCACGGCGCTGTGCATGGGGCACGGCCCGGACAGGTCGCAGTCGAGCTTGCGGTGCTCGACGTGCTCCTTGTGCACCTCGCGGATCGCCTGCTCTATGTGCTCGCGCATCAGCTCGTAGTGGTCCGCCGCGCCGCCGTCCCAGGACAGCACGCTGCCGGTGCTGTCGGTGATGCCGACCGCGACGCAGCGCAGCATCTCCCGCAGGTGCGGGGTGGCCTTGTCCGCCGCCTCCGCCGTCAGGCCCTCCCTCAGGTCGGCCGACGCCTTCGACATGCGGTGGAGCATGTCCATCACGGCGTCCTCGACCGAGGTGCTCACCCTGCGCGCCCGGCAGAGCATCACGAACAGCCCCAGGACGGCCAGGGTGGCGATGACGCCGAGCACCGCCCGCTCGGTCAGGAGATCGCGCACGCCGTCCATGCTGTGGGGTCGGCGTGCTCCAGGCAAGGGGTCTCACCCCGATCATCGTGGGACGATCGGGCTCGGGCGCCGGGAATCACCGCCCGGCCTGCGGTTTTCCGGTTGCGGGTCGGTCGGGTCGATCACCGGTTCCATTGGCGGGCAACGCATTCCGGGCGTGTCGTTGGTCGGGCGAACCGGCTCCGACACCGCGGGCGGGACGTCCGGCGCTCGCGATCACCCGCCGGGGAGGGGCCGCGCCCCCTGGTCAGTCGACCGGCTGCAGCGGACCGTCGATGTCCGGGAGCGAGTACATCTCGATCTTCCTGGCGATGTTGCCGACCTCGTCGCGCACGTTCAGCACGCCGCGCACGTGGCCCACCCAGCGCTCGGGCGGCAGGTCGTCGCCGGTCGCCTTGGACTCGGCGACCACCAGGTGCGGCCTGCGGATCGCCCAGCGGACCGGGAAGAACAGGAACATCATCACCAGCGCGAGGCCGAGCCACGCCGGGACGACGACCTGCTCCGGGGTCCACGCCACGAGCAGCACGCCCATGGCGGCCACGATGGCGAGCATCAGCACACCGGGGCCCTGACCGCCGCTCACGTCGTGCTCGAAGTCGGCGTCGGCGGCGGGGTTGCGCCACTCGACCTGGCTGCGAACCGTCCACATCCGGCCGTCCGCACCGCGCACCAGCCGCGTCATCAACCGTCTCCTCAGACGTCGAGCGATCACTCAGCGTGCTTCAACGGTACCCCTAGGGACGTGAGCCACTGGGGTGAACCCTGCGCCCGCCGCCGGTGGCGCGCTGTGATCAACGGCGGCCGTTCAGCCCACCGGGTAGACCGTCCGGGGGTGCAGGGTGACCGTGGTCGGCGTGACCGCCTGCTCCGGGCTCTGGAGCACCGACGGGCCGGGCCCCAGGTCGGGCTCCTGACCGGTGGTGATCGTGCCGGGCGGCTCGGGGTCCTCCTCGCCCGGCTGGTCCGGGTCGTCCGGCGTGCTCAGCGCGGTGGTGCCGGGGTCCTCCAGCGCGCCGGGGGTCGAGCTCGTGGTGGTCGGCGGCTCGGCCTGCCCGGAACCCGGCTCGCGGGACGCGGGGTCGCCGGGGGGCCGACCGCCGGACGGCGGCTCGCCGGACTGCTGCCGGGTGGTCTGGGGCGCGCCGGTCGGCGGCCCGACCCGGTCACCACCGGTGAGCGGCCCTCGCCCACCGCCGCCCGACGGCCGGTTCGAGGTCGCGGGGCGCGCGGCGCCGTCCCCGGTCGGCGGGAGGCTGGTGGCCGTCCCGGTCAGCGTCACGCTCGGGCGGGGCGTCGGCGGGTCGTCCACCGTGGTGCGCAGCGCGTACGGCCCCGGCTGCACCAGCGCGGGCCCCGGACCGCCGTCGAGCGCGCCCGCCACCACGCCGAACACCCCGACCGCCGCCACCGAGGCCGCGGTCAGCGCCAGCTTCACCTTGCCCGCCACCGGGGCGGCGACCTGCGGCGCGAACGCCAGCGACAGCAGCGCGGGCGCGGCGAGCAGGCCCGCGTGGGCGCGCAGCGTCGAGCAGACCTCGGCCAGCTCGGCGTGCAGCGCGTTGCAGGACGAGCAGGTCCGCAGGTGCTTGCGGATGCGCGCCTGCTCCGCGCCCTGCACCCCGCCCGCCGTGTACGTGCCCAGCTTGGCCACCACCGAGTGGCACGCGCGCGGCCCCCGGTCGTCGGCCAGGTGCGCCTGGAGGTACGCGGCCCGCAGCCCCTCGCGGGCGCGCCTGGCCAGCGCCGCCATCGCGTTGGGGCTGAGCCCGAACGCGGGCGCCACGGCGGACGGCCGCACGCCCTCCACCTCGACCTGCCACAGCACGCTGCGCCACCGCTCCGGCAGGCTGGTGAACGCCCGCGAGATCAGGGTGTGCTCGGCCCGGCTGGCGGTGGCGTCGGGGAACGGCTCGACCCGCCTGCTCAGCTCCTCGTCCTCCACCGGCACGTCGCGCCTGCGCCCGCTCCACTCCCAGGCGACCCGGCGCGCGGTGGTCAGCAGGTAGGTGCGCACGTGCTCGGTGGGGCCGCTGCCCCGGCGGATGGCCTGGAGCACCCGGAAGAACGCCTCGGCGGCGAGGTCGTCGGCCTCGGCGTGCTCGCGGACGTGGCGGAGGGCGAACCTGCGGACGGCGTCCGCGTGCCGGGAGTACAGCTCGCCGAACGCGGCGTCGTCCCCGGCGCGGACCCTCGCGAGCAGTTCCCGGTCGACATCGGCTTCGTCGGCCATCCCGCCCGGCACCTCCAGCCCGAGTCGCGCTCCGATCGCCAAGATGCCACAGCGGGGTGGGGCGACCCCGAAGCCTCGTGGCCCCGGCACCGAAGACCGACCGCTCGTCGTGGGCCGTTCGGGTCAACCGATGCGGCTGTTCCGGTGCAGCGCGCACGGTGACGACCCGGTCACGGCTCGGGGTGTCGCCCGGAGAGAGGGCCCCCACGGGGCACTTCGGGGCGGTAGCGTCCGCCCCGTGGCCGACTGGAGAACGAGAGCCGCGTCACTCCTGCCGGAGCTGACCGCGGTGGTCGAGCGCGAGTCGTGGTCCTGCCACGTGTTCCTGACCGAGCTGTGGCAACTGGCGCTCGACGGGCACCGCGAGGACGACCGCGACCTGCTGACCAGGGTCTACGGGTTCGCCCACTGGTGCTTCCGCCAGGAGCAGTTCCTGGCGAACGCGGCGGTGGTCAGCTTCTACGAGCACGTGTTCGACGAGTGGGAGCTCAGGGACGCGGTCGCGCCCTGGCTGCCGACCGAGGTCGTGGACAAGGTCCGGCCGCTGTGGGAGTGGCGGTGGTCGAAGGAGCGGTTGTCCGAGGTAGACCGGCTGCTGAGCGGTTCGGGCACCCCCGGTGAACGGGCGGTTTGACCCATGGTCTAGAGTTCTCCCTGTCAGACAGCAAGTGGTCAGGCGGATGTAGCGCAGTTGGTAGCGCATCACCTTGCCAAGGTGAGGGTCGCGAGTTCGAGTCTCGTCATCCGCTCTCCGGAAGAGGCCGGTACCCAGTCGGGTACCGGCCTCTTCCGCGTTCCGGGGTCCCGGTGATCTCCGCCCTCCCGGCGTGTCGGCTGTTCCGCGCGCTGCGCGCCCTTCGCGGTAGGTGCTTAGCTGGTCACCGAAAGTTCCCACTCGACCACGGAGTTGCGCATGGCGACCGTTCGCAAGGCCACCACCCACTGGAAGGGCAGCCTGATGGAGGGTGACGGCACCGTCACCCTGGAGTCCTCCGGCATCGGCACCTACGACGTGAGCTGGCCGTCGCGGGCCGAGCAGGCCAATGGCAAGACCAGCCCGGAAGAGCTGATCGCCGCAGCCCACTCCTCGTGCTACTCGATGGCGCTGTCCCACGGCCTCGCCCAGGCGGGCACCCCGCCGCAGCAGGTGGACACCTCCGCCGAGGTCACGTTCAAGCCGGGCACGGGCATCACCGGCATCGCGCTGACCGTGCGCGCGGTCGTCCCCGGCCTGGAGGCGGACGCGTTCGCCGAGGCGGCCGAGACCGCGAAGAAGAACTGCCCGGTGAGCCAGGCGCTCGCGGGGGTCGAGATCACCCTCGACGCCGCTCTCGCCTGATCGGATGAACCTTCACCCCCGTGTGGGCTTGCCCACACGGGGGTGGGGTGACCGTTCGGGTTATCGGCACCCGTTTGGCAAGATCGCGCACGTGACGTTCAGCCATGAGTCTGACCAGTCCAAGCCGAACTACGACCAGCCGACGATCCGCATCGCGCCGGTCGCCCCGATCATCCCGGCCGTTCCGGCCGCCGGGCCGGGGACCGTCCCCCCGGCGCAGCGCCAGCAAGCCCAACCGGTCGCCCGGAAGAGCAAGCTGCGCCGGATCGCCCGCCGGATCGTGGGGCCGACCATCCTGACCAAGAAGTAGCGACCGGCCGGGACGACCAGGCCGGGTCCACGCGGAGGAACCACCCGGCCGGGTGACGCGACCGCGGAACCGGCTCAGGCCACCGCGGTGGGACGGCCCTTCCCGGAGGAACCCGCGATCCGCAGTCCTCCCGGGGGAGGCGCCCCCGATTCCACGGCGCCGCCCGCCCTCGCACCCGCCGGTGTCGCGCGGAGGGGTGAAGAACAGCCCCCCACGGGTGATCGGAATGGCGGTTCCGCCGCACCGGGGGGCCGCACGACGGCGTGCCCGCACCACTGAACCCGCTCCGACGCAGCCCCTCGTCCCGGCGCGATCGGCGAAGGCGGGGGACGTCCAGCTCACCGACGACGATCGCCCGTTCGGCCGCACCGGGTGCCGCTGACCAGCGCTTTCCGCAGAGCGGTGTTTCACGTGGAACACGAGCGGGACGGCGGGTTCGCGTCCCCGAAGGGGCACCGCGCGCGGCGTCGCGCGCAGGTCAGAAGATCAACCGGCCGTCCGCGGGGCTGTGCGAGCATCTGCCCGCGGGGCGAAGTCGTTCACACCGCGCTCGCCGAGGCGCGCGGGTCGAAGGTCGAGGATCGAGGAGAGGCGGCGGGCATGGCGCTCGACGTGCTGCGCGACACCTGGGAGAAGCTCGGCGGGGTCGACCCGCTGTGGGCCGTGCTGACCGACCCCGGCAGGCGGGACGGCCGCTGGGACGTCGAGGAGTTCATGAAGACCGGCCCCGAGGCCGTCGGCCAGGTCCGGACGCTCCTGGGCGAGCGCACCCTCGGGTCGCGGGTGCTCGACTTCGGCTGCGGCGTCGGCAGGCTCTCCAACGCGCTGGCCGCACACGCCGACCGCGTGGTGGGCGTCGACATCGCCTCCACCATGGTCGCCCGCGCCCGCGAGCTGAACCGGAACCCGGACCGGGTCGAGTTCGTGCACTACGACGGGCGGCTGCTGCCGTTCGAGGACGCCTCGTTCGACGGCGCGCTGAGCCTGATCGTGCTCCAGCACGCCCGCCCGTGGGTGCAGATCGGCGCGCTGCTGGAGCTGCTGCGGGTGGTCCGGCCGGGCGGGACGCTGGTCGTGCAGATCCCGAGCGCCCGGCGCGCGCCCGTGCCGATGCCCGAGGAGGCGTACCGGGCGGACATCGAGGTGCTGGAGGCGCCCTCGGTGCTGGGGGTCGGGCAGTCCGCGCTGGTCCGGGCCAGGGTGACGAACCTGAGCGAGCACCCGTGGCCGGGCACCAAGACGATCAAGCTGGGCAACCACTGGCGGTCGGGCGACGAGGTCGTGCTGCTGGACGACGGCCGGGCCGGGCTGCCCGCGATGGTCGCGCCGGGCGAGTCGTTCGAGGTCGGCGTCCCGGTCACCGCGCCCCGCGCGGGCGAGCTGGTGCTGGAACTGGACCTGGTGCACGAGATGGTGGCCTGGTGGGAGAGCGCGGGTGGGACGCCCGCGCGCGTCCCGATCACGGTGACCGCCGCACCCGCCCCACCTTCGGAGGTAACCCCGGCGGGTGAGGCTCACCCCGGCGAGCAGATCGAGATGCACGCGCTGCACACCGAGTTCGTGCAGGCGCTGTTCGGCCACTGCGGCGCCGAGGTCATCGCGGCCGTCCCGGACGAGGCGGCGGGCGAGGAGTGGGAGTCGTTCACCTACGTGGTCTCGCGCTGAGCAGGGCGGCCGGTGACCGGACGGCTCCCCGCCGCGGCGCGCCCCGCCGCACCACCGCGCCACCGCGGGCCGGCCGCCCTCCCGCAGGGCGCCCCGACCCCGGCGGCGCTCCCGCCCTGCGGGACCCGCGAGACCGCGCACCCGTTTCCGCTGACCCCCGGAGCGGAGTGGGGGAGAATCCGGTGGCCGCGTGGCAACGAATGCCGCAGCACACCTCCGGGGGCGCTCCCCGCCGCGAACAAGTGAGGGCCATGAACACGCCGGTCGCCTGCACCGCCACCGCCGAGAGCGGACTGCCGTCCGCGCTGGTGCTCGCGAGGTCCTACCTCGCCCACCACCCCGGCCACCGGTTCACCATCGCCGTGCTGGACGGCGAGGACGGCGGCAGGCGCGGCGCGGACGGCGTCACCCTCGTCGGCCCCGACCTGATCGGCCCGTCCGGCGACGAGTTCCTCGGCCTGGCCACCGCGCACCCGCTGCCGCAGCTGGTCGACGCGGTGAAGCCGTGGCTGCTGCGCGAGCAGCTCAGGAACGCCTCCAGGGTCACCTGGTTCAGCCCCACCTCGTTCGTCACCGCCCCGATCGGCGAGCAGCGCGGCACCGTCGTCGCCCCGCACCTGCTGCGCCCGCTGACCGGCGAGGCCGCCGAGTCGGCCGAGGCGCGCCTGATCGGCACCGGCGTGCTCAACCCCGGCTACCTGTCCACCGACGACGAGTCGCTGCTGGACGCCTGGGTCGAGGCGGTCGCCGCGTTCCGGGCCGTCCGGTTCGACCGGGACGCGCTGAGCGACCAGGACTGGTTCGACCAGGCGCTGTCCCTCGTCCCGCACGAGGTCTCCGCCGACCCCGGATTGGTGCTGACGGCGTGGAACGCCTTCGAGCGCCCCGGAGTCGAACCGAAGGTGGTGGACCTCCTCGGCTTCGAACCGCGCGCCCCGTGGGTGCTCAGCTCGCTGCTGCTCGACCGCCCCGCCGCGCTGCTGTCCGAGCGCCCCGACCTGGTCCCGCTCGTGCGCGAGTACGCCGACCTGCTGATCGGGGCCGGGCACCTGGACGAGGAGGAGGTGCTGCCGACCTGGCTGGACGAGCTGCCCGACGGCACCCCCCTCACGCCGCTGCTGCGCGGGACCTACCGGGCCGCCGTGCTCGCCTCCACCGACCCGCGCCGCGCCAAGCGCCCCGCCGCGCCGCCGCACGCGTTCACCGGCGCGGAGTTCCGGGACTGGCTCAACGGCCCCGGCGAGCTGGGCGGCACCACCCGCTTCACCCAGGCCGTGTGGGAGAGCCGCCCCGACCTGCAGGCCGTGTTCGGCAGGCCGGCGCACCCCGGCTTCGCGCACTGGTGCCGCGAGTCCGCGCCCGCCGAGGGCGTGCTGCCCGAGTGGGCCGTCCCCGCGCCTACCGACCCGCCGACGCCGCCGCAGGACCGGCTCGGCGTGAACCTGCTCGGCCACCTGACCGCCGTGCTGGGCGTCGGCGAGCTGGGCCGGGTGCTGAACTCGGCGCTGTCCCGGTCCGGCCTGGACGTGGCTCCCGTGGTCGAGGAGGCGATGGTGGTCAACCGGACCGACGTCGACCGGCCCGAGGAGAGCGCGCCGGTGTACCCGGTGAGCGTGCTGTGCGTGAACGCCGACCTGGTGCGCGCGGTGTCCGAGCAGCACCCGCAGGTGGTGCACGAGCGCTACCGGATCGGCGTGTGGTCGTGGGAGCTGGAGGAGTTCCCCGAGGCGATGCACGAGTTCGACTGCGTCGACGAGGTGTGGACCATCAGCGAGTACTGCCGCGCCGCGATCGCCCCGCACACCGACAAGCCGGTGCGGGTGTTCCCGATCCCGATCCGCGAGCGCCCCGCCGTGGAGTCCCGCGCGGGCGGGCCGGTGCGGTTCCTGTTCGCCATGGACTTCAACTCGCTGGTGGAGCGCAAGAACCCGTTCGGCGCCATCGAGGCGTTCCGCCGGGCGTTCCCAGGCCGCGAGGACGTCGAGCTGGTCGTGAAGGTGATCAACGGCGAGCGGCACGTGGCCGGGCTGGAGCGGTTGCGCTCCGCCGCCGCGGGTGACCCGAGGGTGACGCTGCTTGAGCGCTACCTCACGGCCGAGGAGTTGCACGACCTCTACGCCGGGAGCGACTGCTACGTTTCTCTCCACCGCGCGGAGGGCTTCGGCTTCACCGTCGCGGAGGCGATGGCGATGGGCTTGCCGGTGATCACCACCGACTACTCGGGCACCGCCGAGTTCGTCGACCGGGAGAACTGCTGGCTCGTGCCCGCCGAACCGGTTCCGGTCGGTCCCGGCTCCCCGCCCTACCCGGCGGACGCGCTGTGGGCCGACCCGGACCTGGACGTGGCCGCGACGGCCATGCGCGAGGTCGCCGACGACCCCGCGCGCGCGGCCGAGCGCGGCCTGGCCGCCAGGGAGCACCTGCGCCGCACCAGGGGCGAGGACGCCGCCGCGGCGTGGGTGCGCGACCGGGTCGAGCAGGCGCACCGGACGTGGCGGGAGCGGAGGGCCCCGGCGCGGGCGCAGGCGGCCCCCGAGGCGAAGCCCCAGCTGGTGGTCCCGCTGCTGCGCAAGGTCGCGGTGCGGGCGCTGGGCCGGTACGACAGCGCGCGCCACCGGGGCCGGTGACCACGTCCCCGGAACCGGGGTCGTGCGGGCAGGTCACGAGTTGGCAGTGGGAATCGAGCGCGGGCAACCGCCCGTGCACAATGGCGGAGTTCGCTCCGAACGTGGGAAAGGGGCTGCCGGCGTGAACTGGCAGGAGGAACTGCGCAAGCTGGACGAGGAGCTTGCCGCAGGGCGGATCTCGGCCGACGACTACCGGACCCGCCGGGACCAGGTGCTGTCCTCGGCCCAACCCGCCGCCCAGCCAGCGCCGCCGCAGGAGTGGCAGGCGCAGCAGCCCTCGGGCGGGCCCTCGAACGGCCCCACCGGCACCAGCACCGGGGCCACCCAGTACATCCAGCCGGTGAACCCGGACGCCACCCAGGTCGTGCCCGGCGGCGGCAACCGCCCCGGCCACAACCCGGACGCCACCCAGGTGGTGCCCGGCGGCGGCAACCGGCCCGGCGACTCGGACCGCACCCAGGTCGTGCCGAACGGCGGGATGGCCCCGCAGTACGGCCAGCCCTCCCCGGCGGGCGGCTTCCCGCAGCCCGGCGCGTTCGGCGGCCCGCAGCAGGGCGGCGGGATGCCGCCGTGGCAGGGCGGTGGCGGGGACACGTCCGCGCCGTGGGCGTCGGCGTCGAGCGACAACTGGCTGCGGCAGGGCCCCGAGGTGTTCGACGAGGGCTCGTCCGGCGGCGGCAAGAAGGTCTTCGCGATCATCGGCGTCGTGCTGGTGGTGGCGCTGATCGGTGGCGCGGTGTGGTTCTTCGGCTTCAGCGGCTCCGGTGACGACTCGGCCAAGGGCGGCGACACGCCCGCCCCCCAGTCGTCCACCTCGGCGCCGACCACGACCACCACCAAGGCGCCGATCGACCTGCTGCCCGACCCGCCCGGCACGCCGAGCACCAACAACGGCACGGTCGAGCTGGCGCGCGCGGTCGAGGAGAAGCTGCTGAGCGCCGACGAGGCCGCCGCCGTCGAGGAGGCCGCCGTCAAGGAGGTCGCGTTCGTCGGCAGCACGCAGGACGCGTTCACCTACGACGCGATGGTGTTCGAGGTCGGCGACGAGGCCAAGGCCGAGGCGCTGGTCGAGGGCCTGGTCTCGGCGCAGGGCAAGACCGGCATGGTGGACGGGGCCAAGGGCCAGCTGCCCGCGCAGTCGACGGTGCAGCAGCTGATCCGCCAGGGCGAGCCCGGCATCTACCGCGCGATCTACGCGGCGGGTGACAAGGTCGTCCGGATCTCGACCACGCAGACCCCGATCACGCCCGGCCCGAACGACCAGGAGCTGATCAAGAAGTTCCAGGAGTTCGGCATCGGCGTGGCGAAGCAGTTCCCGACCTCCTGATGGTCGAGCAGCCCGTGTACGCGGACGGGGCCGAGGACGAGGTGCTGTCCCGGCTCCGTCGCGCTGCGGACGTCTCGGCCGGATCGGCCGAGCTGGCACGCGCACTGCCGTCGTGGGAGCTGATCTACCACTTCTCGCCCCAGCGCACCGCGCTGCTCGCGCCGATCGAGCTGGTCGAGGGCACCAGGGTGCTCGACTTCGGCTGCGGCTCCGGCGTGCTGACCAGGGCGATGGGCGAGCTGGGCGCGGGCGTGGTGGGCGTCGAGGGGACGCCCGCGCGGGCCGAGGCGGCGCGGGAGCGCTGCCGGGACCTGCCGAACGTGCGGATCGTTGACGGCGGCGCCGAGGAGATCGGCCTGAACGGGCCGTTCGACCTGGCGCTGCTGTGCGGCGTCCTGGAGTACTCGTCGGTGTACGGCGACGGTCCCGAGGCGCTGCTGGAGGACGTGGTCGGCGCGCTGGAGCCGGGCGGCGCGCTGGTGCTGGCGATCGAGAACAAGATCGGTCTTGGCTACCTGACCGGCAGGCCCGAGGACCACCACGGCAAGTCGTGGGTCGGTCTGGCGGACTACCCGCGCGGCGGCGCCCGGACGTGGCCGCGCGCGGAGCTGGCCGAGCTGCTGGCGAACGCGGGCCTGACGGCCCAGCGGTGGATGCTGCCGTACCCGGACTACAAGCTGCCCCGCGTGATCGTGGACGCCGACGTGCACGGCCGGGGCGACGCGGTCGACCTGGTCGACAAGCTGGTGCGCGACCCGCTGTACGGCGCGTTCGGCGGCACCACCGGCGCGGTGCCCGGCCGCTCGCTGCACCGCGCGGCGGTCGTGGAGGGGTTCGGGGCGTCGGTGTCGCCGTCGTTCCTGGTGGTGGCCGCGCGCACGCCCGAGGCGGTGCGCCGGTTCGTCCGGCCGGGTCTCGGCTGGCTGGTGAACTCGGCGCGGCTGCCGCAGTGGCGGCGCTCGCGGGTGCTCACGCCCGCGCTGGAGCTGCGCGCGGTCGAGGGCGCGGGCGCCGAGTCGGGCTGGTTGCGCCAGGAGGCGCCCGCCGTCGAGCCGCTGCTGCCCGGAAGGCCGCTGGACTCGCTGCTGCTGGAGGCGCTGGCGCGCGGCGACGAGGAGGAGCTGCGCGGGCTGCTCGGGCTGTGGCGGTCCTGCTGCGAGGAGGGCGCGACCGAGCTGGGCGACCAGCCGAGGCACCCGTTCCTCCCTGGGACGCCCGGCGTCCCGGTGCTGGCGGCGAACGCGCTCGACGTGCACCCCGGCAACGTGGTGCTGCTCCCGGACGGCTCGCCGAGGCGGATCGACCTGGAGTGGTGCGCGGGCGAGGGCGTCGACGCCGAGCTGGTGCTGGTGCGGGCGCTGCTGGAGTTCGCCCGCGAGGTGCACCGCAGCGGCGCGCCGCACCCGTGGGAGGCCGAGCTGACCACGGCCGAGCTGACGCTGCGGCTGTGCGGGCTGGTCGGGCTGGCCGGTCGGGCGCGGGAGCGCTGGTCGGAGCTGCTGGTTGCCGAGGCGCGGTTGCAGGAGCTGGTCAGCGGGACGCCGTCGGACGAGGTGCTGACCGCGCTGCTCGGCGACGTGGACCGGCCGGGTCAGGCGCGGGCCTGGGAGCTGCCGCCGCTCACCCAGCTCGCCGCCGCGGCGGCGGACCGGGAGCACCTGCGCGGGGTGGCCGACGAGCTGCGCGGCGACGTGGCCAGGGCCGAGGACGCGCTGGACGCGACCAGGCGGCTGCGCGAGGAGGCCATGGCGGCGCTCGCCGAGGTCGAGCGGCTCCGGCAGGAGGCGACGGCCGAGGCCGCGCACCTGCGGCGGGCGGTGGCGAAGGCGGACGAGCAGCTCGGCGACGCGCTGATGCTGGTCGCGGACGCCGAGTCCGAGCGGGTCGGCGTGGAGCGCGAGCTGGCCGAGCGGTCCTCGCGGGCCGAGGAGCTGGCGGGCGAGAACGCGCGGCTGCGGGCCGAGCTGGACAAGCTGGCGTCGTCGAGCGTCGTGCGGGCGGGCAACCGGTACCTGTGGCCCGCCGCGCGGCTGGTGCGGGGCGCGCGGGACCTGGCGCTGGGCCGGGGCGGCGAGGAGCCGGACCGGGTGCTGCGCGGGGTCGGCAAGGTCGCGCCGTCGGCGGTGCCGCTGCTGGCCGGGCGGGTGCGCCGGGTGAGCGAGCGGGACGCGGGGCTGCGCTACCAGCTGTCGGCGCCCTCCGAGGTGCCGGTCGGGCTGGGCCAGGTCGTGGACCTGGACGGCTGGGCGGTGCACGACGACCTGCCGGTGCGCGCGGTGTCGGTGGAGCTGGGCGGCCGGGTGCTCCCGGCGACCTCGGGCCACCCGAGGCCGGACGTGGCGGCGGCGCTGGGCGTGCACGGCTGGACGGGCTTCCGGGTCCGGCTGCCGGTGCGGGCCGGTGCGGCGCGGCCGGTGCTGCTGGTGGAGCTGGCGGACGCGACGGTGCTGCGCCGCGAGCTGCCCGAGCTGGTGGGCGTGCCGCACGAGCCGGAGCCGGCCCCGGTGGACTGGCCGGGCGGGGGACCCCGGATCGCGGTGTGCCTGGCGACGTACAACGCACCGGGCGGGCACTTCCACGAGCAGATCCAGTCGATCAAGGACCAGACGCACTCGAACTGGGTGTGCCTGATCAGCGACGACGGGTCCACCGACAAGGCCGCGCTGCGCAGCGCGACCGCGGGCGACCCCCGGTTCGTGGTGGTCGAGCACGCCGAGAACGTGGGCTTCTACCGGAACTTCGGGCGCGCGCTGGCCATGGTGCCGGTGGACGCGGACCTGGTGGCGCTGTCCGACCAGGACGACGTGTGGGACGCGGACAAGCTGGCCGTGATGGCGGAGCGGTTCACCGACCCGTCCGTGCAGCTGGCGTACTGCGACATGCGGCTGGTCGACGGCGGCGGCGCGGTGGTGGCCGAGAGCGCGTGGACGAACCGGCCGAACCAGTGGACCGACCTGGAGCAGCTGCTGCTGCTGAACACGGTCACCGGCGCGGCGACCGTGCTGCGGGCCGACCTGCTGCGCGAGCGCGTGCTGCCGCTGCCGCCGGGCACCCCCGCCGCGTACCACGACCAGTGGATCGCGGCCACGGCGCTGGCGGTGGGCCGGATCGAGTTCGTGGACCGGGCGCTCCAGTCGTACCGGCAGCACGGCGCGAACGTGACCGGCTGGCAGGTGCCGAGGCTGGCCGACGGGCTGCCCGGACTGCGCGGGCTGGCCGCGGCGGGCGCGGGCGTCGGGCACGGCGTCGACCTGCTGGAGGCCAGGCAGGCGGAGCTGGACCACATCACGGAGCACGAGCTGCGGCGGATCGCGCAGTTCGCGACCGTGCTGCTGATGCGCAACCAGGACCTGCTGAGCGAGCGGGAGACCGCGAGGCTGGAGCGGCTGGCGGGCGCGGAGCGGCGGCTGTGGCCGCTGGTGCGGCTGGCGCTGGAGGGCGAGGAGCGGCCGGAGACGGCGGGCGCCGAGCGGCGGCTGCTGGCGGCGGCCCTGCTGCGCAGGCACCAGCAGTAGTCCGGTGGACGTGCGAGGGGGCGGGGAGCCGATCGGGCTCCCCGCCCCCTCCGTCGTCCTGCGCCACGGCGTCCTGCGCCACGGCGTCCGGGGCCGCAGCGTCCCGCGCCACGCCGCCCCCGGCTACGGCACCAGCGGCGCGGGGGCGACCCCGCAGTCGGCCTGGAGGTCGGCGAAGACCGCGCGGAACCGCTCGGGCGTGAACCGGGCCCGGTGGGCGGCGACCAGCTCGCGGTGCACCCGCCCCCACAGCTCGTCGTCGGTCAGCAGCTGCTCCTCGGTGCACTCGAACACCCAGCCGGGCAGGCCGAGGCCGTCCGCGCCCTCCCAGGTGGTGACGAACGGCGTGCCGACCGCCATGGCCCTGACCAGCTCCGAGCGCAGGCCAGCCGATCCGGGGAACGGGGCGACGAGCACCCGGCGCACGGCCAGGTCCGCGTCACCGGCCGCGTCACCGGCGACCCGGTCGGCCAGCTCGCAGAGCACCGGGGGCGCCTCCACGGGGTGGGTCAGCACGTGCGCGGTCGCGCCCGCGACGCCCCGCACCCACTCGGCGTCCTCCTCGGACGCGCAGGACACCACGTCGGCCCACTGGAGCAGCTCGGCCGTCCTGGCCCGCGCGGCGCCCGCGCGGACCGCGTCCTCCTTGGCGCGGCTCAGCGCGAACCGGCGCTCGTGCGCCCGGTGCGGCAGCGAGGCGAGGTCGAGCGCCTTGACCGCGGCCCGCTGCCAGCGGGTCACCGCCTCCACGGGCACGTCCCCGAGCGCCACCACGACGTCGTAGTTGCCGACCCGCTCGCGGCTGACCTCACCCGCGTCGCCGGAGCGCACCTCGACGCCGCGCGAGCGCCAGCGGGCGAACGCGCCGTCGTCGGCGGCGTCCTCGGGCACCAGCAGCGCCACCGCCGCCTCGGGGTCGGCCCGCCACGCGGAGAGCAGCGCCGCGTCCCGGTCCCCGTCGGCGGGCGCGCCCGCCGCGACCACCAGGACCCGCACCGAGGCGGGCTTGTCGCGCAGCCACCACAGCCGGTGCGGGTGCTCGTGCACGCCCAGCGCGGGCGGGCGCAGCGCCAGGTCGTCGGCCCAGCGGCGGCGGAACACCTCGCGGTTGAGGTCGGACAGCCGCTCGGCGGTGGCCGTGGAGCTGGTGCCGTGCCGCACGTGCACGACGTGCGAGGACGGCTGCACCCACACCTGCCAGCCCCGGTCGCGCAGCCCGAACTGCAGGTCGGTGTCCTCGTAGTAGGCGATGTGGTACTCCGAGGAGAACCCGCCGACGTCGTGGAACGCCCTGCGCCGCACCACCAGGCACGCGGCCGACGCGTAGTCGACCACCCTCGGGTACAGCTCGGCCCCGTCCTCCCAGCCGTCGCCCCAGCCGCGGCTGAACGCGTCGCCGCCGAGGAGGCTGCCCGCCTCCTGGAGCCTGCCGTCCGGGAACACCATCAGCGGGGCCGCCGCGGCGGCGGCCGGGGTGCGGTCGAGCAGCTCCAGCAGCGGGGCCAGCCAGCCCTCGGTGACCTCGACGTCGGCGTTGAGGAAGCAGACGAACTCGGTGCGCGCGTGCTGCACGCCCAGGTTGCAGCCCGCGCCGAAGCCGAGGTTCTCGGTCATCCGCACGACGGTCGCGCCGGTGAGGTTGCGCTCCAGCCACTCGCCGCTGCCGTCCGGGGAGGCGCTGTCCACGACCACGACCTCGTACGGCTCGGGCGTGTGCTCGGCGAGCACGTCGAGGCAGTGCGCGGCCAGCTCGCCGCCGCCGTAGGTGACCAGGACGAACGTGATGCGCGGGGTCACCGGCTGCGCAGCTTCCCGTACACGAACCGCAGGGCGCGCGTGTAGCGGAAGAGCTTGGTGCGCCGCATGGCGTCCAGCTCCCGCTCGGAGGCGCCCAGCCGCTCCACCAGCTCCCGGTGCCGCTCGGCCAGCTCGCCGTGCAACCGCCGCTCCTCCTCCAGCTCGGGGCCGCCCTCCACCGGGCCGCCCCCGAGGGTCAGCTCGACCATGGCGTGCCGGTCCGCGGTGACGCGCTCGCGCAGCCGGTGGTGGGCCACCCGCAGCGCGCGGTTCTCGGCGACCAGCGCGGCGACCCGGTCGGGCAGGCCCTGACCGCTGGCCGCGAACGCCGCCTCGGCGGTCTCGGCGACCGCGTCCAGGTGCTCGTCCAGCGCCCGCACGGCCTCCTCGTGCCCGCCGGGACCCGCCTTCAGCGCCCGGCGGAACGCGGCGGCGAGCTGGCTGGACCGCTGCGCGACCCGCTCGACCGCGCCGAACAGCTCGGCGGCGGCGCCCTCGCGACCGGTCGGGTCCAGCAGCACCCAGTTGCGCCCGTAGGCCTGGGCGGCGGCGGCCACGTGCTCGTCCACCGCGATCACGGCGGCCGAGTCGGCGAGCACGGCGGCCCGGTCCTCCAGCACCGTGTCCGGTGGCAGCGCGACCCAGTCGCCCTCGGGGACGGGCACCCCGATCGGCAGCAGCACCACGTCCTGCACGGCCAGCAGCTCGACGATCTTGGCGATGGTGGGGCGGAGCTTCTCGAAGCCCTCGGCGGGCACCTGCACGACCAGGTAGCTGCGCCCGCCGGCGGGCAGCTGGCCGAGCTGGCGCAGCTGGTTCGCGCGGGCCTTGAGCGAGTCGGCGGGGAGCAGCCGCTCCAGCAGCAGGCCGGGGTGCCCGACCACGGCCACCTCGGCCTTGGCGCCCGCCTCGCGCAGCCGCCGCGCGGACTCCTCGTCGCGCACCGACAGCAGGGGCTGCCGACCGGCCCAGGCGACCAGCTCGGCGGGCACGGACTCGGCGACGCGGACCGCGACGCACGCCGCGTCCGGGCGCAGCCCGAGGCCCGCGGTGAAGAACGCCGCGCCCGGCACGTCGGCGCCGTAGCGCGCGGCGAGGTCGTCCCCGAGCGGGAACGAGGGGGCGACCAGGTGCAGGTGGTGGTTCTCGGCCAGCTCCCGCACCCGGCGGGGGGTGCGCTCGCCGAGCGGCTCGGCGATGAAGCCCGCGTCGGCGCGCTGGGGCCGGGTCCACCCGTGCGGGGCGAACGGGCGCACGCACCAGTCGCCGAGGCGGGCGCGGAGCTCGCGCTCGATCACGCGCACGAGGAGTTGGTCGCCCAGTCCGGGCAGGTCGCTGCTGCTCCACAGGGCTGCGGTTCCGCCTGCGGGCTGGGGGTCGGCGAGCACGGGTGGACTCTACTCAGCGCGGGGCACGCGCCCGGTACCCGTCACCGGCACGGGTAACCGGCCGAGTGCTCAGCGCTTCGAGGGCTGGGGCCCAGGGCGCTCAGCGCTTCGGGTTGGCGGCGAGCTGCGCCTTGATCTCGTTCAGGGTCCCCTCGGCGAGCAGCGAGCTGGCGCCGATCACGACGTTGCGCTCGACCATCTCGACCACGACCACGTCGTTCTGGACCATGAGCCGGGCGGTGGCCGCCGGGTCGGCCTGGATGGTGGCCGCGTTCTGGTAGGTGAACCGGGTGAGCACCCCGGACAGGTAGGGCGCGGCCTGCTCGCTGAACGAGTCGCCGATGAGCAGGGCGGTGGCGTTGGCGATGCCCGTCCCCCTGGCCTTGGTGGTGGTCTTGGGCTGGTCCCACGGCCCCTTGAGCGGCTCGCCCGCCTTCTTCTTGCCGTCGGCGAGGACGTCGTAGGAGGTCAGGGTGATCTCCTCGGGGTGGCCGAGCAGCGTGGGGAGGTCGGCGGCCACCTTCGACTCCTCGGCGGGCTCGACCTTCCAGGAGGCGGTGACGCCGGGCTGGACCTCCTCGGCGACCCTGCGGACCATGACCATCGCGCCCGCGTGGTTCCAGTGCGAGTCGCGCTGGAGGTAGACGGGGGCCTGGAGGCGCTTCGCCTCGTCGGCGAGCGCGGAGCGCAGGTCGATCGCGCCGGTCTCGGGCAGCCGCTTCCACAGGTCGTCGCGGGCCTTGGCCGCGCAGTCGGCGCCGTAGTACTTGGACGGGAGCTTCTCGGGCACGGCCGTGGACTTGTTCGGGGGCACGACCAGCACGAAGCGGCGACCGGACGACTCGACGGCGGCGCGCAGGGACTTGAGCTTGCCGAGGGTGTCCCCGAGCAGGAAGTCGGGGTCGCAGGCGCCTTCGACGTCCAGGCCGAGGTAGAGCCAGTCGTCCTTGCCCTCCAGCACGCGGACGTGGCCGGTCGGGGTGGGGCGGTCGGCGGACGGGTCCTTGGAGGGGACCTCGGGGATGGGGCCGGTGCCGGTGGAGGGGCCGCGCAGGGGCGCGGGCTCGCCGAAGACGCCCCGGCTGATCCCGTCGGCGGCGGCGACGGCCTGCTCGCGCAGCGGGATGTGGTCGTCGGCCCAGTCGCTCAACCCGGTGAAGAAGTCCCAGCCGTCGGTGACGGAGGGGAACTCGGCGAGCTCGCGGTTCTCGAACTCGCCCGGCCGCACGCCGACCGCCAGCAGGAGCAGCGGGAGGAGGAAGTAGACCCCGGCCGCGACCAGCGCGGGGCGCTGCCTGCCCGAGTGCCGGGGGCGGTAGAGGGCGTGGTCCCTGGGGAGCATCGACTCCGGCAGCGGCGGCAGCCCTGCGCGCTGGTCAGAGGTCACCCGTCCAGGGTAACGGCAGGGGTGGTCCCGCACCCGGTGCTTGGCACTTCCGGGGGTCTGGGGGTTTGGTGGGGGCAGTGGTCGGCAACCAACGGGACAAGTCGCACGTCCGGGCAGGGGTTCACCGGACCAGGTGACGGCACGGGGGACCGATGTGGCGTCACGTGAGCCTCGTCACCGCTACGGCGGCGGAATTGTGGACTCGAACCGCCGATGCGCTGCGGGCACTCCGAAAAGCGTCACCCGTTGTCATCTCAATCCCGCGACTTCTCCGACCTAGTCCTTACGGGGGATTGTCGGCTTGGCGTACGATCATTTCCGGGTCACCGGCCCTGTTCATGCTGGGGAACCTCAGAACAAGAGGTAGGTGCGTCATGGATCTCGCACTGAGCAAGGTCGTCGAGCTGCGCGAAAGCGGGTTCCAGTTCCTCCACCTCCGGGACGAGGACGGGCAGCTGGACCGCATCATGGCGTTCAAGCAGCGCCGCGGCTTCATCGACTCGATCCTCTTCTGGTCGGAGACCGAGGCCCGCGCGGGCAGGCTGCCCGCCGTCCGGGAGAGCTCACGCGCAGCTCAGGCGGTCTGGATCTATGAAGGTCCGCTCGTCGAGGCGGTCGACCGGCTGCTCGACCTGCCCGAGCCGGGAACGCGCAACGCGCCCACCCTCATGAAGCGGACGGCGTCCGACCTCGCGGTCGTCACGACGCTGCCGTTCACCCTGAAGCTGCCCCCCGGCGCCATCGCGTAATCGCGCGACCTAAACGACCGGAACACTTCAATCACAGATCGTCACCGAATACCGGGTGAATATTCACCCCATATAGACCGGAAGCCAAGCCGGTGCGACCGGAAGAACAACAACCGGCCGACGATCCGCAAATGCTGATTACCCGCGACGACTCGTTGCGCGGAAGCGACGCGGAAGCCGCGGCGACCCGCATGACCAGCAGAGCCCCTCCGCAGAACTGCGGAGGGGACCGGCGCCCCGGAGCGGGCCCCGTCACCCCCTGGAACGCGGACGAGCCCGCCAGTCCACCCGGCACGGCCCACGACCAGCGCATTCCCGCTCAGGCAGCCTCGTCACGCTGGGTGCCGCACCCACCCGGCGCCGCAGCGTCGCCGCTGATCACCGCGGGTCACCACCCGCAGGTCCCCGAGGGCTCCCAGCGGCCCGCGGCGGCTCCCGACGCCTCCCGAGCCGCTCGGAACACCACCGAGACCCGTTGCCTGGGAGCAACGCTCCGGAAGGCCCCGCAGAGGCCCCTCGGCCCCACTCCGGAGCCACCGCCGCACCCCTCGGCGCGCCCCTCCGCCCGGCGACCTCCGGGCCCGCCCCTCCCCCGGACCGCGCCGGATCGGGCGGTCCTGGCCACCGGAGCCCCTCCCCCGGCCCGGCCGGGCCGGTGAGCCCCTCCTCCGCCCCCTGTTCCACCCGGCGCGGCCAGCACGCGCCCCGGCGCCCGGCGCCAACATCCGACACCGGCCCTCGGCCACCGCCGGCCACCGCCGCCGCCCGCGCCGCTCGCACGGGCAAGGCCGGCACCCACCCCCGGCGCTCCGGCTGCCGCACCGGCGCCCCGAGCCGTTCCCGACCCCGCCCCGCTCCCCCGGCCGCTCCTGGCCGCACCCAGGCGGTCCGAGCCCCTCCCGGTCCCGCCGCGTCCTTGAGCCACCCGGCGGCGCGCCCCCTCGCGCGGGCTACCCCCGCGTGGCGATCGTGCTCGTCTCCCCACCGCGCTCCCCGTCCAGCGCGCCCGCACCGGGCCCGCCGCCCCCGTGGCGCATCGGGTCGACGCGCTCGGCCGAACAGCGGTGTCCACCGGGCCGGGTGAACTAATCCACCCCGGAGGATTAGGGAGCTTGATCGGGGGTCTCCGGGTGCGGAACTTTGCCGCCCATGAACCTGAGGAAGACCGTCACGGGCGCCCTGCTGGGCCTCGGCAGCGCAGCCGCCATGCTCGGCCTCGGTGGTACCGCGATGGCCGCCGACACCATCGACATCACCACCACCGCCAACCCCGACATCGACGCCCACGCGCCGGACGCGGTGAAGGTCGGCGAGATCGTGGACCTCGACATCAACGAGATCAGCGACATCAACCTGAACGTGCTGGACGACGACAACGTCGACGCCGACGTGTTCGCCCACGACCTCCAGGCGCTGGTCAACAACGGCGACCTGCCCGCCGACGCGCTGGTGCACCTGCTGATCGAGGGCAACGACTGATCAGCGCCCCCTGAAGCCGGAACGGCCCCGGTCCCCTCCCCCTCGGACCGGGGCCGTTCCTCCCGCTCACCGCCGGGCTACCGCCCGACCGCGTACCCCTGCGCGCCGCGCGCGTTCGCCCCGGCCCTGAGCAGCCCGCTCCTCGGGTCGCGCGAGACCGCCGACATCCGGCCCAGCGCCCACGGCCCGGCGTCCACCACCGAGTGGCCGCGCTCGCGCAGCTCGTCCAGCCCGTGCGCCCGCGACTCCACGACCAGCTCGCCCGGCGTCCACGCCCTCGGGTAGAAGGAGCTGGGGAACGCGTTCGAGTGCCACATCGGCGAGTCGATGGCCTCCTGCAGGTTCATCCCGCCGACCGCGTGCGCGAGCCAGAACCCGAGCTGCCACTGGTCCTGCTGGTCGCCGCCGGGCGTGCCGAACGCCAGGACCGCCTCACCGCCGCGCAGCGCCAGCGACGGGGACAGCGTGATCCTCGGCCGCTTGCCGGGCGCCAGCGAGTTCGGCAGCCCCTCGTCCAGCCAGAACATCTGAGCCCGGCTGCCGAGGCAGAACCCGAGCGACGGGATCGTGGGCGAGGACTGGAGCCAGCCGCCGGACGGGGTGGCCGAGACGATGTTGCCCCAGCGGTCGACCACGTCCACGTGCACGGTGTCGCCGCGCACGGCCCCGGTCCTGGACACCGTGGGCTCGCCGACCGCGCCGCCGAGCTCCTCGGCGAGGGAGGGCCCGCGCCGGATGTGCTGCGCCAGCACGGCTTCCACCCCGCCGGGCGCGCCGGGCCGCAGCTCCAGCGACGCCCGCTCGCCGACCAGCGCGCGCCGCTCGGCCGCGTACTCCCGCGACAGCAGCGCCTCCAGCGGCACGTCCGCGCTGTCGCCGTACCAGGCCTCGCGGTCGGCGAACGCCAGCTTCGCGCACTCCACCGCCAGGTGGACGGTCTCGGCGGTGGGCGCGCCGTCGACGTACTCCAGCCGGTCGGCGAAGCCCTCCAGCAGCCGCAGCTGCTGGAGCAGCGCGGGCCCCTGCGACCAGGCGCCGAGCTTCGCCACGGTCCAGTCGCCGAAGTCGGCGGTGACCGGCTCCTCGTAGCTCGCCTCCCAGCCCGCCATGTCCTGGCCGGTGAGCACGCCCGCGTGGTCGCGGCCGGAGTCGTCGCGGTGGGCGGTGCGGCAGAACTCCTCGACCTGGGCGGCCACGAAGCCCTGGGACCAGGCGCGGCGGGCGGCCTCGATCTGGGCCTCCCGGTCGGCGCCCGCGGCCTCACCGGCGGCCAGCAGCCACTCCCAGGTGTCGGCGAGCTTGGGGTTGCGGAACCGCTCGCCGGCGACGGGCGGCTTCCCGCCGGGCAGCCACAGGTCGGCGGAGGTGGTCCAGTGGTCGCGGAACAGGTCGGCGACGGCGGCGATGGTCACGGGCACCCGCGCGAGCAGCGGGAAGCCGTCGCGGGCGTAGCCGATGGCGTGGCCGAGCACCTCGCGCAGCGACTTGGTGCCGTGGTCGCGCAGGAGGGTGAGCCAGCCGTCCCACGCGCCGGGGACGGTCGCGGCGAGCAGGCCGCTGCCGGGGACCAGGTCGAGGCCGAGGTCGCGGTAGTGGGCCGGGGTCGCGGCGGCGGGGGCGGTGCCCTGGCCGCACAGCACGCGCGGCGCTCCGCCCCTGACCGAGAAGAGGGCCGGGACCTCGCCGCCCGGTCCGTTGAGGTGCGGCTCGACGACCTGGAGGACGAAGCCCGCCGCGACGGCGGCGTCGAAGGCGTTGCCGCCGTCCTCCAGCACCGCCATGCCCGCAGAGGAGGCCAGCCAGTGGGTGGACGCGACCATGCCGTGGGTTCCCGCTAGTTCAGGGCGCGTGGTGAACACGCGGACAAACCTACGTGGACGGGAGCCACTTCGTTGCCTTCGCTAAAGGAACGGATTCCGACCCCGAGGTTTCACCCGGTGGCCGTCCGACTGAAGTCGGACGCGGAGCGTGATCGAAGTAGTCCTGGGGGTGGACGGAGAACACCTCTCCGGGGGACGCGCCGGAGGTGCGGTCGGGTGCATCGTTTCCCCATGCAGGTACTCATGTTCGCACTCGTGTTCGCGGGACTGGCCCTGGTGGCCGCGGTCCCGCTGGTCGCGCTGCTGCACGTCTCCGAGCACCACGGGCTGAACGACCGTTAACCTCCAGACCCACGACTGGGTCATGGAGGTTGCTGATGGAGATCTCGGGCACCGCGGCGATCGTCACCGGCGGAGCGTCGGGGCTGGGCGCCGCCACCGCGCGCGCGCTCGCCGCGCGGGGGGCGCGCGTGTTCGCGCTGGACATCTCGGTGGACGGCGCCCCCGCCGTGGAGGGCGTCACCTACCTGGCGGCGGACGTCACCTCGGAGGAGGACGTCCAGGCGGCCGTCGACAGCGCCGCGGGCTCCGGCGCCCCGCTGCGGATCGCGGTGAACTGCGCGGGCATCGGCCCGTCGACCAGGACGGTCGGCAAGGCCGGCCCGCACCCGCTCGACCTGTACCGCAAGGTGCTGGACGTGAACGTGGTCGGCACGTTCAACGTCCTGCGCCTGGCCGCCGCCGCGATGGGCGCGACCGAGCCGGGGCCGGACGGCGCGCGCGGCGTCGTGGTCAACACCGCCTCCGTCGCCGCCTACGAGGGCCAGATCGGCCAGGTCGCCTACGCGTCCTCGAAGGCCGCGGTGGTCGGCATGACGCTGCCCGCCGCGCGCGACCTGTCCTCGGTCGGCGTCCGGGTCATGACCATCGCGCCCGGCATCGTCGACACCCCGATGCTGGCGACCGTGTCCGAGGAGTTCCGCGCGGGCCTGGCCGCCGGGGTGCCGTTCCCCAAGCGGCTGGCCCTGCCGGACGAGTACGCGAAGCTGGCGCTGTCGATCATCGAGCACGACTACCTGAACGGCGAGGTCGTCCGGATGGACGGCGCGCTGCGCATGGCGCCCAGGTAGTCCGGATCCAGGTAGTCCGGGCACGGCAATCCCGCGCCGGCGGTCGCGCCGGGGCCTACAGGTCCCCGGCGTACGGCAGCCCGGACACGGCGTCCGAGGTCATCCAGCCCCGCAGGGCGTGGGTGGCCCGGACGTCGTCCTCGTTGTACTCCAGCAGCCTGCGCCGCTGCGCCGGGTCCGGCTCCTGGCCGTCCATGCCGACCGCGTCCCGGTACCAGCGCATGGAGTTCTCGCCCCCGGCCTCGGGGTCGCGCCAGTGGAACCCGGCCAGCGGGGCGATCGTCTTGAGCCCCTTGCCGTTGGTGGACAGGAACTGGTCCCTGACCACGCCGAACAGGTCGACCCAGTCGTCCGAGGTGATGAACTCCTTCACCTCGGCCACCGGCGGCACGCCCGGCTGCCCCTTGAACCGCTGGGCCGACGACAGCAGCCACCGGTTCTCCGCGAGCTCGTTGTAGCAGTAGGCCTTGAAGCCCAGCCCGCGCTCGGCCGCCGCGCGGCGCACCCCGGTCAGCCACGTCCAGAACTCGGCGAACGAGCGGGCCTCGTCGGCGCACGGCAGCTTGTCCCAGGTCGCGAACGCCCGGTAGCCGGGCTCCACGCCCACGTCGGCGCCGCTGAGCAGGCAGCCCCACATGTACGCGCCGAGGTCGCCGAAGCTCTCCATGTCGACGTCGACCTCGACCTCGGCCCTGGCGACCTCGATCCTCGGCACCCGCCGCGCCACGGCCAGCCCGCGCAGCCACGCCCGCGCCAGCACCACCGCGTCCTCGTGCGCCATCCCGACCAGCGGCACGGCGGGCACGGCCGGGTCCAGCGCGGCCAGGTCGTCCACGGTCGGCACGCCAGCCCGGCGCAGGGCCATCGCGTCCTCGCCGCGCACCACCAGCGACACGTCGCGGGCCCGGGTCAGCGCGTCCGAGCACACCGGCCACCACGGGCAGGTCTTGCACTCGACCACCCGCGACGGCCGGGCCAGCGGGGAGGTCCCGGCGATGGCGGCGTCGGCGATGGCCAGGCGGTCGGCGAAGCGGGCGTCGTACTCGGACAGCGCGGTGCGCCCGCCCGGCCAGGTCGCCGCCTCCAGGTCGTGCCACACCACGACGTCGGCGTCCATGCCGATGGCGCCGCCGGTGGCCCGGCCGGGGGCCGCGTGGCCCGAGGCCTGCAGGAGCCGCTGGACGTGCGCGAGGCGCAGCTGGTCGCGCGGCTGGGGGCGGACCTTGCGCACCGGGTCGGTGCGCGCGCCCGCGGGCCGCGGGTAGGACAGCGGGGACGTGCGGGCGCCGTGACCGGGGTCGGTGGTCTTGTGCCGCACGACGATCACCGGCACGTACCCGGTGCGGTCGCGGACCAGCAGCTCGACGCCGCCCTTGCGGCCACCGCGCGGGTCGCGCGGCAGCACCGCGCCCCAGATGTACTCGGCGCCCACCCGCATCGCCTCGGCGGTGACCCGCTCGCGGTCCGCGACGGGCACGTCCGGGGGAACTTCGACGAGGGCCGAGCCGACCTCGCGGCCGAGCGCCCTGGCGACGGCGGCCCGGTGGTCCACCGCGTCGGCCCGGCGCTGCTGCCCGGCGGCGTCCGGCGGGGCCTTGGCGGCCTCCCGCACGTCCGGGTCGTGTTCGAGGTGCACCCGCCGCCGGCAACGAGTGACCACACCGGCGTCGAGCTGCACCTGGGAAGTCACCGGAGAAGGGTAAGCCGGGAGGTCCGGCGTTGTACCCGCAACCCGCGCTCGGCGCGATCTTTTCCACGCGGGTGGCTACTGTGCGGGCAGGAGGTGCGGTGATGGCGCGGAGGACGGCGCGGAAGCGGGGCATCAGCCCGAGCGGTGCGAAGAACCTCGTCGGGGTGGCCAAGGTCGTCGTGCCCGCGCTGCTCCCGGTGCTCGCGCCGCTGGCCGCGCGCGCGGCGTCGGCGGCGGGCGACCGGTACGACCGCTACCGCGCGGCCAGGCTGGGCGTGGACGTGGAGCGGCTGGGCGAGTACTCCGGCCGGGGCGCCCGGCTGCACGCGCGGATCTCGAACGCGGGCGCGGCGCTGGCCGGTCTCGTGGACGAGGACGCGGGCTACGCGCAGCGGTGCGGGCAGCGGTTGGCCCAGCTGCAGGCCGCGGTGCGGGCCTGCGAGGGGATGCCCGCGCCGCGGCGGAAGGCCGCTCACCGCGCCGTCGCGGCCGACCTGGACGCGGTGGAGGGCGAGCTGCTGAGGAGGTTGGGCGTCGACTAGGCGCGCGGAGCGGCCCCCAGGACCGCTCCCACCGGGCCGACGCCCACCCCGTCACCTCGTGGTCAGGCTCCCGCCCCCGGCGGTGGAGCCCTTCGTGGTGGAGCCCTTCGTGGTGGAGCCCTTCGTGGTGGAGGCCTGCGCGGTGACGCCCCCGGTGGTGGCGGGCTCGTCGTCCTCGGACTCGGCGGCCTTCCCCGCCACCTCGGACCGGACGCGCTTCTCCGCCTTGCTCAGCCCCTCGCCCCTGGTCAGGCTCTCGACCGCGCGCAGCGCCGCCTCCTCGGGGCCGATCTTGGTCGAGACCTCCTCCAGCACCTCGGCGACCCGCTCCTCGCGCCGGATCATCGGGTCGCTGCGCAGGTCGCGGGCGAGCGACAGGCACAGGCCGACCATGACCACGGCGAACGGCAGCGCCGCGATGATCGTGAGGTTCTGCAGGCCGGTGAGCCCGCTCGACCCGCCGACCAGCAGCATCACCGCGCCGACTGCGCCGGTCACGACGCCCCAGAAGATCACCACGCCCCTGGTCGGGGCGATGGAGCCGCGCTGGGACAGGGTGCCCATGACCACCGACGCGGCGTCGGCGCCGGACACGAAGAAGATCGCCACCAGCACCATGACCAGCACGATCGAGACCGACGCGATCGGGTACTCGCGGAGCACGGCGAACAGCTGGCCCTCGGCGGTGGACTGGCCCGCGATGTCCGCGCCGCCGCGCTGGGTGGCGATGGCGGTGCCGCCGAAGACGGCGAACCACATCAGGCTGACCAGGCTCGGCACGCCGATGACGCCCGCGACGAACTGGCGGATGGTGCGGCCCCGGCTGATCCGGGCGATGAACATGCCGACGAACGGCGCCCAGGCGATCCACCAGGCCCAGTAGAAGACGGTCCAGCCGGACAGCCAGGTCTCCATGGGGTCGCCGCCGGTGGCGGCGGTGCGGCCGGTCATCTCGGCCAGCTCGCGGAAGTACTCGCCGATCGCGGTGGGCACCACGTTCAGGATGAACACGGTCGGGCCGACCACGAACAGGAACACCGCCAGCACGACGGCCAGCACCATGTTGACGTTGGACAGCCACTGGATGCCCTTGGCGACTCCGGAGACCGCGGAGGCGATGAACGCCACGGTCAGCACGGCGATGATGCCGACCAGGACGGCGTTGCCGACCTCACCGGCCCACCCGACGATCTCCAGGCCGCTGCCGATCTGCAGCGCGCCGAGGCCGAGCGAGGCGGCCGAGCCGAACAGCGTGGCGAAGATCGCCAGCACGTCGATGGCCTTGCCGACGCCGCCGTTCGCGGTGCGCTCGCCGAGCAGCGGCGCGAACGCGGAGCTGATCAGCTGGCTGCGGCCCCTGCGGAAGCTGCTGTAGGCGATGGCCAGGCCCACCACGGCGTAGATCGCCCACGGGTGGAGGGTCCAGTGGAACAGGGTGGTGGCCATCGCGGTGCGCAGCGCCGCGTCGGACCCGGCCTCCACGGTGCCCGGCGGCGGGTTGACGAAGTGCGTCAGCGGCTCGTTGACGCCGTAGAACATCAGGCCGATGCCCATGCCCGCGCTGAACATCATCGCGATCCAGGACACGGTCTTGAACTCGGGCCGCTCGTCGTCGCGGCCGAGCGGGATGCGGCCGTAGCGGCTGACGGCGAGCCAGAGGGCGAACAGGACGAAGCCGGACGCGAGCAACACGAACGCCCACCCCAGGTTTCCCATGACCCACCCGAGGGCAGTCTTGGAAGCAGAGGCGAGCGAATCGGTGGCGAACACGCCCCATCCGAGGAAGGCGACGGTGATGGCGGCGGCCACGCCGAACACGACGTAATCGGTGCGGCCGGGGCGGTCGACCTTCGGCTCCCCCGGCAGAGGTGTCTTGATCTGCGGTTCTGCGGTCGTCACCGGTATGCGGTACCCCTCACCCGTTCGGGCTAAACCTTCGGAGGTCCGGACGGGTCTGCCGTGCGCTCCGGGTCGTCTCCTACGCTGGGTGGTGTGGCCACTCGACCAGGTGTGACGTCCCGCGCGGCGCGCGGGTCCCTGGTCGCGGTGACCTCGGCCGCACTGGGCCTGGCGGCCCACGGCGCGGCGGGGGGCGAGGCCGTCGAGCTGACCCCCGTGCTGCCCCTGCTGCTGCTCACCGCGAGCGCGGGGACCGCGCTCGCCGAGCGCTCCCGGACGCCGTGGGCGGTGGTCGGCGCGCTGGTCGCGGCCCAGGCCGGGCAGCACGCGCTGCTCGCGCTCGCCGCGCACCAGCACCACGGACCCGGCCTCGGCCTCGACCCGCTGGCGATGACGGCGGCCCACGTGGTGGCCGCGCTGCTCACCGGCCTGCTGCTGGCCAGGGCGGACGCGGTGCTGCTCGCGCTCGCGGGCGCCGCCGCCCGGCTGCTGCCGGTGCTGCGCGAACCGCGCCCGGCGTCCCGCCCGGCCGCGCTCCCCGCGCCCGAGGGCCACCCCCAGCCCACCCCCGTCCGGATCACCCTCAGGCGGGTGAACGCCCGCCGGGGGCCGCCCGCGCTCCCGATCGCCCCGCACCCAGGACCACGCTGAACCCGCGATCAGGAGCACCCACACCATGTCCACCACTCGCACCGGCCTGCGCTCGCTCGTCCGCGCGGGCGCACTCCTCACCACCGCGGGCTTCCTCGCGCTCGGCACGGCGGGCACCGCCTCCGCGCACGTCACCGCGTCGACCACCGCCCCGGCCACCCAGGGCGGCTACGCCAAGGTCACCTTCCGGGTGCCGAACGAGCGCCCCGACTCCGGCACGGTCAAGCTGGAGGTCACCCTCCCCGCCGAGTACCCGCTGGCCTCGGTCAGCACGAAGCCGGTGCCCGGCTGGCAGGTCGAGGCGGTCAAGGCCACGCTCGACAAGCCGGTCACCAGCCACGGCCGCGAGGTCACCGAGGCCGTCCGCACCGTGGTGTGGACCGCCGACGCGGGCGTGCAGATCGCGCCCGGCCAGTTCAACGAGTTCGAGGTGTCGGTCGGCCCGCTGCCCGACACCACCGAGCAGCTGGTCATGCCCGCCAAGCAGACCTACGCCAGCGGCGAGGTCGTCGACTGGAGCGCCCCGCCCGCCGACGAGGAGCCCGAGCACCCCGCGCCGGTGCTGAAGCTGGTCAAGCCCGCCGAGGGCGCCGACTCGCACGGCAACGCCCCCGCCGGGTCCGAGGACTCGCACTCCGAGGCCGCCGCGGCCACGACCACCGACGACACCGCCCGCTGGCTGGGCGGCGCGGGCCTCGCGGTCGGCGCGCTGGGCCTGGGCCTCGGCGCGGGCGCCGTCCTGCGCACCCGCCGCTCGGGCAAGCCCTCGGCATGAGGCGCGCGGTCTCGCTGCTGCTGTCCGCGCTCGTGGCGGGAGGGGTCGCGCTCGGCGCGGCCCCGGCCGCGTGGGCGCACAACGTGCTGATCTCCAGCGACCCGAAGGACGGCGCGGAGCTGGCCACCGGGCCGCGCGAGGTCACGCTGACCTTCGACCAGCCGGTGCAGGCGGGCGAGCGGTTCAACACGCTGACCGTCACCTCGGCCGACGGCACCCGCTGGGAGGACCAGGCCGAGCCGACCGTGCGGGACAACTCGGTGATCTTCCCGGTGCGCGAGCTGGGACCGGCGGGCGAGTACACCCTCGGCTACCGGGTCCTGTCCGCCGACGGGCACCCGGTGAGCGGCTCGCTGAAGTTCACCACCACGACGGCGGCGCAGGGCACCCCGGTGCCCGCCTCGGAGTCCGCCACCCCGGAGGCCTCGGGCGAGGACTCCGGCGGCGGCGTGCCCGTCTGGGTGTGGATCGTCGGCGCGGTCGTGCTGCTCGGCGGCGGCGTCTTCTTCGCGCTGCGCGGCGGAGGGGACGGCGCCGACCGGTGACCGCCGACCGGACCAGCGGCCCCGCCCGCCCCCGCGCGCGGGTGGCGGGCGGGCTGCCGCTGGGCGCGCTCGCCGGGGTGCTCGCCGGGCTCGCGATCGCGGGCACCGGCGCGTCGGCAGGCGGACCGGGGACCGCCGCGCTGGTGGCGCAGCCGCTGGCCAGGGTCCTGCTCGACCTCTCGGCGACGGGCGTGGTCGGCCTGTCGCTGCTGCCGAGGCTGCTCGGCGCGACCCGCCCCTCGGCGACCGAGCCGGTGCTGCGGCTGGCCAGGCCCGCCGCCGTGGTGCTGTCGGCGGTGTGGGCGCTCGCCGCGCTGCTGTCGGTCGTGCTGCGCGCGCACGAGACCAGGCCGGACGTGCCGCTGACCACGGCCAGGCTGCTCGACTACGCGCAGCGGGTGCCCGCCGGTCAGGGGCTGCTGTTCAGCGCGGTGTGCGCGGTGGTGTGCCTGGGGGTCGGCGCGGTCGCGGTGCGCAGGGGCGAGGCGGTGCCCGCCGAGCTGCGGGTGCTGGTCGCCCTGTTCGGCCTGCTCCCGCTGCCCGCCACCGGGCACGCGTCGAACCGGGACTTCCGGGACGTGGCCGTGGTCGCGATGGAGCTGCACGTGCTGGGCGCGGCGCTGTGGACCGGCGGGCTGGTCGCGCTGGTCGCGCTCGTGGCGCACCGCAGGGGGCTGCTGGCCGAGGCGCTCCCCCGGTTCTCGAAGCTGGCGACCGCCGCGCTGCTGGTGGTGACCGCGACCGGGGTCGGCACCGGGCTGCTGGAGCTGGCCGCCGCGCCGGGCGGCGGGCTGCCGGGCTCGCTGGTGACCACCCCGTACGGGCTGCTGCTGGTCGGCAAGGCGCTGTGCGCGCTGGCCCTCGCCGGGCTCGGGGCGCGCATCCGCTGGTGGCTGCTGCCGCTCGTCCGGCGGCACCAGCCGACCGCGCTGGTCGGCTGGGCGGTGGCGGAGCTGGCCGTGATGGGCGCGGCGTTCGGGCTCGCGGTGGTGCTCTCGCGCGCGCCGGTCGCCTAGCGGCCACGGCCGAGCGCCTGCCGGGCCGAGGCGGGCGACCGCCCGTCGCGCGGGCGCCACCGGCCGACGGCGCGGGCCGATCGGCGGTGGTCGGTTCGGTCCAGCGCCGAACGGTCCTTCCGGTGCGATGAACTGCGTCCGGAAGGACCAGCGGCGATTGCGCCGGGCGAACGGCCTCAGTCCTGGGCGAGCCTGGCGGTCGGGTCGTTGCGGAACTTCCCGAGCACCACCAGCGCCTCCTGCCCGCGCCGGTCGAGCTCGCGGGCGTCGATCCAGCCGTTGGCGAAGTAGCGGTAGTCCTGGGCGAGCTTCACCAGCTCCGCGAGGTAGTCCGCGGACCGCCGCCGCCGATCCTCGTCGAACGAGGCCAGCAGCGGCAGCTGCGTGTCCACGACCTCGTCCAGCATCCTGGCCGCGTCGAGGGCACGCTTGGCGCGCCTGCGCCTAGTGCCGAGCAACTGTCCGATTCCGCGCACCGTGGCAACACCCCATCGCCCGAGTCAGCACCCGAACCCTAGGCACTGCGAAGCTCCCCGTCGATGGGTTCAGTCGCATTCCACGTGCGCGGTGTTACGCGAATTGCGGACTCAGCGGTAGGGCTCCCAGCGGGTCCCCGAATCGCCCTCGCGCAGTGATCGAAGTCGTCGTCGCAGCTCAGGCGCGACCTCGGGGTGGCTGCGCAGGATCGGCAGGACGCTGGTGGTGAGCTTCAGCTCACGCACGTCCCTGAGCAGGGCGTACCCCGGCCAGCCGGTCACGTCGAAGCCGTACTCGGCGGCGAGCTGCTCGTGCCACCGCCACGGGTGGCCCAGCCGGGCCGCGCCGACCGGGACCATGGACAGGTCCCACTCCCTCGGCCCCAGCCCGGTCGAGTCGAAGTCGCAGATCAGGGGCCCGTCCGGGCTCGGGATGAGGTTGCGCAGGTGCGCGTCCCCGTGCACGAGGCCGACCGGGAGCGCCGTCTCCAGCGAGCGGAGCCGCTCGGCGAGCGCCGCGCAGCGCTCCTCCAGGAACTCCAGGTCGTCCGCCGCCAGCTCCTCGGCGTCGGCGATCCGCCGCCGCACGTCCTCCAGCGGAGACCACTTCGGCACCGCGAAGTCCGGCTCCGGCAGCGAGTGCACCACTCGGAGCAGCTTGCCGAGGTCGCGGCCGTCGACGGGCGGGCCGCCGCTCGGCGCGGTGCGCCACAGGGTCGCCACGTGCTCCCCCACGACGAGCGGTTGGGGCACGCCCTCCACCAGCCGCACGGCGGGCACGTCGTGCCGGGCCAGCCAGCGGGCGACCGCGACCACCTTGGGCGCCCGGTGGCGCAGCGCCATCGACCCCGTTATCCGCACCACGACGCCCTCGGCGGGCAGCTCGTACACCGCGTTGGCGGTGAACTTCAGCAGCCGCGCGCCCCGGTGGTCGAGTCCGAGGCCCGCGCACAGCCGCTGCAGGACGTCCGCGAGCACGGCGGGGGTGAACCGGCCACCACCCGCCACCCGCGCACCGCTCCCGGCGCCTGCCTCGGCGCCGTTCCCGGCCCCGGCCTCGGCGCCGATCCCCGCGCCGCCGCCCTCCGCACCGCTCCCAGCGCCGTCGCCCGCGCCGTCGCGCCCGGACCCCCGCGGAGGTCCGAGCCCCGACGCCTCAGGCCGCGCTGTCGGTGCCGGTGAACTTGGAGACGCGTTCGGCGAGCTCACGGGCGTCCTGGTTGTTGCGGCGCTTCTGCGCCTCGCCGAGCAGCGGCTTCATCCGGTCCTTGGTGCGGATCGACTTCAGGCTCTCGGACAGGTCGAGCGCCTGGCGCCCGACCTTGGAGCCGTGGTCGAGGTCGCCCTGGAGCAGGTGGTTGATCGACAGCGAGATGAAGTTGAACGACTTGCTGCGCGTCATGTCCTCGCCGTAGCCGCCGATCGCCTTGGACAGCGCCGGGATGGCCGTGCGGGTGTACTTGACGTCCACCGTCTGGGCCAGCTCGGTGTGCACCGTGCCGACCATGGCGGACAGGTCGTTCGCGTCGAAGAACCGCGCCCACGCGGGCGCCTCGGCGACGTTGGCCCTGGCGAACTCGTCGCGCGCCCTGCCGAGCAGCTTGAGCGCCTGCGTGTCGGAGCCCATCTTCGCGTAGGCCCACGCCTCGTTCGCGCACAGGATGCCGACCGCGAGCTCGGAGCCGGAGTTCTGCGCGGCCAGCTGGCCGAGCTGGAACACCTTGAGCGCGTCGTCCGGTGCGTCCTGGTGCAGGTAGACGCGGCCCATCCGGTACAGGATGTTCGCGACCAGCTCCTCCTTGCGCCCCTGCTTGGCCAGGCTGAGCGCCTGCCCGAAGTGGTTGCGCGCCGAGTCGTACAGCCCGGTGTCGAACGACGTCCAGCCCGCCAGGTTGTGCAGGTCGGCGAGCGCGACGTACAGCCGCTCCTTGACCAGCTCGGTCGCGTTCGCGCCCAGCATCTGCTGCCCCCAGGACAGCTGGGCGACGACGGCGTCGCGGCAGGAGCCGCCGCCGTACTGGTAGTCCAGCGTGCGCAGGGCCTTGGTGGCGGCCTCGACCTGGCGGACGTCGGTCATGCCGATCCGGCCGGGGGCCGGGGTCTGCGCGGGAGAGCCCGTCCAAGACCCGGAGTCCGTGCCGAACACGGCCGCACCGACGGTGATGGCGGCGGCGTGCGCGAGGAACTTCCTTCGCTTCACCGACTCGTCCTCCTCAGAATGGGGTGCCTCCGCCGTGGCGGCCACCCGCACTGCCGTGGCCTCGTCGTAGGCGAGGCCCATGTATCCCCTGGGGACACCCAAGCCGGTGGCGATCCTGGTCAGGACGTCGTAGGCCATGACCTGACGACCCTTGAGGATCTCCGACACTTCGGACTGCGACTGACCGGTGAGCGCCGCGATCTGGCGCTGCGACACGCCGTGCCTGCGCAGCAGCCGGTAGACCGTGCTGATCTCCCGCTTGGCCAGGGCGTCGCGCATCTCCTGCTGGTCCCAGACCTCGGGCGTAACAGGAGAGTTCGACGAACCGATGGTGTTCAATTGCGCCCCCTCACAGTCCTTACCGGGCGTCAACGGCAGAGTAGGGGCATTCCACCAAGTGCGAGAAGTGTCGATCGGCGAGGCTGATCGGCCCTACTGAACTCCGTTGACCGCTTACCGTGGAACGGGCACCGGCCACCGCTGGAGTGCCCCGCTCCGGGTTGAATCATCGCAATCTAGGTTCCGGTAAGCGAGTGAACTCGGAGAGGGACACGCGGTGGATCTGATCGAGCAGGCGGTGACCACCCGGCGCGGTGGCGTCGCGGGCGAGGTCGTCCTCGGGGTTTCCCCCTCCACTTCCCTGTCTATCCAGGAGCCGACCGACCTCGGCTCCGGATGGCGCGGCTCGACCGGGCAGCGTCGTCGGTGGTGCTCCAGCCCCGACGGCGTGGACGGCCGGGACCGCAGCTCCACCGCCCGGACCTCCGGGGGCCCCGCGCCCCTGGTCGGCCCGACCGGTGGGGCGGCGGTCCTTTCGGCCGACCGACTCGTACAGCTCAGGGCAGCGCTACGCGAAGCCGCCGAGAAGGCGGAAAGGTGACGGTGACGTTTCGGTGGACGAGATCCTCGGTCAAGTTCTTCGCAACGCGGTCTGGGAACGGTTGGACCTGCTCACGGAGCTGGCCAGCCAGGCCGACGCCCCTTCCCTCCTGTCGGTGGCACGATCCGAGCTCCCTCGGTTGACCGAGGGATGGCGGGCACTGCTCGCCGCGCACGAACCGGACGACAAGGGCAACTGCCCCGAGTGCTCCGGTCGTTGGCGGCAGCAGAAGAGCCCCTGCTCGGTGTGGCGCGCCGCGTACGAACACCTGGTCGCGGGCGGACTGGCCCCGCGCCCGGCTCGGCACCTCCGCACGGCGCCGGTGACCCCTCCTGTCACCCGGTCGCGCCGAGGAGTAGCTGTCCGAGCCCATTAACGGGCGGTGGCGACCTGTCGTTCCCCCGACGCGACACGGTCGTCCACCCGCCTCACGCTGACCGGCGGTCCGGGACGTGCGAACCCCCGACCGCGACGAACGGGCCGCCGGTCAGCCTCACAACTGAACACCCGAGTCATCCGCGGACCGGTGTCGTGCACACCTTCCCTCCCGACCGGCGCCGGTCCGCGGGCACCAAGTCCGGCCCCGATGTCCGCTCCTCCCGCGCGGGCATCGGGGCCGGTTCCACGTCCGGGTTTCGCAATTCCGCACTTTCGCGTCCAGGGCCCTTTACGTTCCGCACAGTTTCCCGGTCACGCACTGTTCCCCCTTTTGGGGGCCATTCAGCGCACCCCGCAGAGCCGAACGCGTTCACCTGTGAACGCCGGTCCGCCACGCGAGATATGCGACAGCTCCAGGAATCACCCTTCCGACCAGGTCGAAGAGTTTGATCTGCCACGGGAAAACGACTTCGGAGCGTCCCCGCGCCACGGCCTTCACCACTTCGGCAGCCACCCGTTCGGGGGTCAGCGTGGGGACGAGCCTGCTGACGACCCGCGGGATGCGCTCGGCCGAACCGGGGTTGTTGTCGAAGTAGTTGGACCGCACCGCGCCCGGCACGACCTCGGTGACGCCGACCCCGGTGCCCCGTAGGTCCTGGCGCAGCGCGGCGACCAGCCCGCGCACCGCCCAGCGCGCCGCCGTGTAGCCGGTGGCGCCGGGGATGGCGATCCGCGAGGCGGGCGAGTTCAGGAAGACCAGCCGACCCGAGCCGCGCTCGCGCATGGCGGGCAGCAGCAGCGAGGTGAGCAGGGCGTACGAGGAGTACGGCAGGGCGGTCATGCCGCGCAGCTCGTCGGGCGCGGTGTCGTCCAGGAACAGCCAGCGGCCGATGCCCGCGTTGTTGACCAGCACGTCGACCGGCCCGACCTCCTCGGCCAGGGCGAGCACCAGCCGCTCGTCGGCGAGGTCGGCGACGTGCGCCACCGCCCACCCGCCGCGCGCGGTGATCCGCTCGACCACGGCCGCGAGCGCGACCGCCCCGCGCGCCACCAGGTGCACCTCGGCCCCCTCGGCGGCGAACCGCTCGGCGACGGCCGCCCCGATCCCCTGGGACGCCCCGGTCACCAGAACCCTCATCGCACTCCTCTGATCCGCGTGACGCACAGCGAGGCGACGAGCGTCGCCGCCGCCGAGAGCAGGAACAGGCCCCGGTAGCCGCCGAGGTCGACCAGCACCACCGACGCCAGCGCGGGGGCGAGCACCTGGGGCAGCGCGTTCGCGACGTTGACGACGCCGAGGTCCTTGGCGCGGTCGGTCGCGGCGGGCAGCACCTGGGTGAGCAGGGCCAGCGCGACCGCCCAGTAGGCGCCGAAGCCGAACCCGAGCAGCGGGGCCGCGATCAGCGCGGACCACCAGGTCGGCCAGGCGGCGAGCAGCAGCGCGGCCAGCGCCATGAGCGCGGCGGACAGGTGGACGCCGCCGCGCCTGCGGCCGGTGCGGTCGGAGCGGGCGCCGACGAGCACCGCGCCGACCACGAGCGCCGCGCCGTAGAGCAGCATCAGCACCAGCAGGCCGTCCTCGGGCGACGGGTGGCGCACCTCGTCGGCCAGGAAGAACAGCAGGTAGAGGGTGCCGAGCGCGTTGCCGAGGTTGATGGCGAAGTGCGCGGTCCACGCCCAGGCGAAGTCGGGGTGCCGCTTCGGGGAGACCCACAGCTCGCGCGCGACGAGCGGCGGACGGGCGGCGCGCGGCAGCCGGGCGTCCGGGGTGGCGAGCACGAACGCCAGCGCGCCCGCCACGACCAGCGCCGCGCACACCAGGTAGCCGGCGGTCTGGCCGGTGACCAGCACGGTCACCACGACGGCGCCCAGCACGGTGCCGAGCATCTGGCTGATGCCGACGAGCCCGCCGACCCTGGCCCGCTGCGCCACCGGCACCCGGTCGGGGACGCCGGAGGTGAGGCTGGCGAGCATCCCGTTGAGCCCGGCCTGGACCAGGCACCAGCCGAGCGCCATCGACCAGGTGGCGTCGGCGGCGGAGAGCACGGCCAGGCCGAGCGCGCCGACCAGCGCGCCCGCGAGGGTCCACGGGTGGCGGCGGCCGAACCGGGAGCAGGTGCGGTCCGAGGACAGCCCGATGAGCGGGTTGGCGATCAGCGCCACGGCCGCGCCCAGGGCGGTGACCAGGCCGAACACCAGCTCCTTCGCGTCCGGCGAGATCCGCTCGGCCTGCTGCGGGAGCAGCACCTGGATCGGGGCGTAGACGCCGAGCCACAGGCCGAGGTTGGCCAGGAACAGCAGGGTCGTCCAGCCCCGGCCGACCGGGGTGACCGGTTCGGCGAGCGGGTCGTGGGCGGTCGCGGCGGGGTCCGGCGTGGCGGGGTCCGGCGCGGCGGGGCCGGTTGTCGCCGGCTCCGGCGCGCCCGGTCCGGGGGCGCTCACCGGCGGATCCGGTCGCGGTACCAGCGGAAGGAGGCGCGCGGGGTGCGGCGCTGGGTGGCGTAGTCGACGTGGACCAGGCCGAAGCGCTGCGAGTACCCGGAGTCCCACTCGAAGTTGTCCAGCACCGACCAGACGAAGTAGCCCTTCGCCCCCGCGGCGATCGCGGCCTCGCTGTGGGCGGCCAGGTAGTCGACGCGCTCGGTGTCGTCGAGCGAGTGCGGGTAGCTGCACCCGCTCTCGGTGACGAGGACCGGCGGCAGGTCCGGGTGCCGGGCGCGCAGGGCGTCGATCATCTCGCCGAGCCCGGCGGGCACGACCGGCCAGCCGAAGCCGGTGACCGGGTGCTCGGTGATCGGGACCAGGTCGAACGGCAGCGGGTTGCCCGGTGACGGGGCCGAGAGCCGGGTCGGGTTGTAGTAGTTGACGCCGTAGAAGTCGAGCGGCTGGGCGATGGTGGCGAGGTCGCCGTCCTCGACCGGCAGCAGGTCGACCAGCGAGTCGGGGTAGCGCCCGGCGAGGACCGGGTCGGCGTAGAGCCAGTTGTGCAGGTCGGCGTACGCGCTCGCGGCGGCGGCGTCCTCGGCGGAGCCGGTGGCCGCCCAGGCCGGGGTGTGGTTGTTGGCGGTGCCGACCGAGGTGGCGCCCGCCGCGCGCAGGGCCTGGACGGCGAGGCCGTGGCCGAGGTTGAGGTGGTGGGCGGTGGGCAGCGCGTCGAACAGGAGCGCCTTGCCCGGCGCGTGCTGCCCGGTGGCGTAGCCGAGCAGGGTGACCATGGCGGGCTCGTTGACCGGGATCCACATCGCGACCCGGTCGGCCAGCCGGGCGGCGGCGGTGGCGGCGTAGTCGGCTAACCGGTGCGCGGTGTCCCGCGCGAGCCAGCCGCCCGCCTCCTCCACGTGGGCGGGCGTGTCCCAGTGGTAGAGCGTCGCGACGGGGGCGATGCCCGCGTCGAGCAGGTCGTCGACGAGCCGGTCGTAGAAGTCGAGCCCGCCGCCCGCGCTCCCGCCCCTGGCCGCCCGGCCGCCCTCGACGCGGGGCCAGGACAGCGAGAACCGGTACGCGTTCACCCCCAGCTCGCGCAGCAGCGCCACGTCCTCGGCGTGCCGGTTGCGGTGGTCGCAGGCCACCCGCGCGGTCTGTCCCTCGAACGAGGGAAATTCATCCCACACTGAGGGAAGCCTGCCGTCCTCGTCGAAGCCCCCCTCGATCTGGAAGGCGGAAGTCGAGACGCCCCAGAGGAAATCAGGTCCGGTCATGACACCTCCCACGAAACGTGAAACGGATTCACACAGTAGGCGTGTTGCGGTGTGGTGGGAAGTCATCGAGCCTTCGACCGGGCACTATGAAGGCCCCTACCAGTCCAGCAGGAGTCGCCGTGACTAGCACGACCCCCTTGCGCAGGCAGCCGGTGCAGCAGCGCAGCGCCAAGCGCGTCGAGCGGATGCTGGAGGCCTGCGCCGCGCTGATCGAGGAGGTCGGCTACGACGGGGTCACCACCACCCTCATCGCCGAGCGGGCGGGCGTCGCGGTCGGCTCGCTGTACCAGTTCTTCCCGGACAAGCGGGCCGTCGTGCAGGAGCTGACCCTGCGCAACCTGGAGCGGTTCATCCAGACCGTGGACGGCACGTTCACCACCAAGGCGCTGGCGCACTGGTGGGACGCGGTGGACTCGATCTTCGACGTCTACGTGACGATGCACCGCGAGGTGCCCGCGTTCAGCAGGCTGCACTTCGGCGACGTGGTCGACCTGCGGCTGATGGACGACCGCAAGGACAACAACTCCGTGGTGTCCGACCGGATCGCCGAGATGATCTCCAGCCGCTTCTCGATCCCCCTGGACGAGGTCAAGCTGCCGATCTCGATAGCCGTCGAGGCGGCGGACGGCGTGCTGGGCCTGGCCTTCCGCCGCGACCCGGCGGGCGACCCGCTCGTCCTCGACGAGGCCAAGGCGATGATCCGGGGCTACCTGTCCACCCGGATGCCGGGGCAGCCCCCGGCCACCGCCTAGCCGAAGGCCTTGCCCTCTCCCCGGTAGGTCGGCACGACGGCCTCGACCCGGTCCCCGCTCACCAGGTGGTACTCCGCGAACCGCTCGGCCAGCTCGCCCGCCTTCGCGTGGCGCAACCAGACCCGGTCCCCCAGCTCCAGCCGGTCCGCGGCCCTCCCGACGACCGGTGTCTGCACCTCCCCGGCGCCCTCCAGCCCGATCAGCTCCAGCCCGCTCGGCAGGTGCGGCGAGGGCAGCCGGTCCGGCGTCCCGGTCCCCGACGCCACGTACCCGCCCGCGAACAGCGTGGCGACGTTCTTCTTGGGCCTGCGCACGACGGGCAGCGCGAACAGCGCGGCCGGGCGCGGGCTGAACGCGCGGTAGGCGTCGAACAGGGTCGGCCCGACCAGCCCGGACCCCGCCGCCAACTCCGTCACCGACCGGTCGGCGCCGGTCGTCTCCAGGCTCCCGGTCCCCCCGCCGTTGACGAACTCCAGGTCGGCGACCCGGCGCACCGCGGCCACCGCGGCGGCCCTGCGCTCGGTCAGCTCCGGCACCGAGCGGCCCTGCATCCAGCGCACCGCGAGGCCCCAGGCGCGCCGTCCGGCCGGCGCGTCGCCGATGCCCGCCACCTGGCCCTCGTAGGCCATGACGCCGACCAGCCGGAAGCCCTTCCTGGCCACGACCGCGCGGGCGAGCCGGACGGCGTCGCCCTCGGTGTGCACCGGCGAGCGGCGCGGTCCGACGTGCACGCCGGGCAGCGGTCGCCACGAGACGTCCAGTTCGAGGCACACCCGGATCTCCGGGTGGTCCTCGCCGAGGGCGGCGTCGACCAGGTCGAGGTGCGCGGTCGAGTCGACCATGATCGTGACGCGCCGACGGGCCTTCTCGTCGGCGGCCAGCGCGCGCAGCGCGGCGTGGTCGACGGTCGGGTAGGCGACCAGCAGGTCCTCGGCGGTGTCGCAGGACGACAGCCAGAGCGCCTCGGGCAGCGAGTAGCACATCAGCCCGGCGTAGCCCGGCCTGGCGAGGACCCGGTCGAGCAGCGCCCGCACCCGGACCGACTTGCTCGCCACGCGGATGGGCTTGCCCCCGGCCCGCCGGACGAGGTCGGCCGCGTTGTGGTCGAACGCGTCCAGGTCGACGATCGCGAGGGGGGCTTCGAGGTCCTTGGTCGCCAGGTCGAGTCGCGTCCTCGGCTGCATGGGCCCAACGGTACGTCGAAAAAGCTTGAAAGGTGAAACGCTTTCACTTATCTTGTGTGGCTCTCCTCACACCGGAGGCGCAGATGGCACCCCCCTGGACGAACTGGGCGCGGACCGAGACCGCAGCCCCGATCCGGGTCGAGCACCCCACGACGGCGGAGGGGATCTCCGAAGTCGTCCGCACCGCCGACGCCGTCCGCGCGCGGGGCAGCGGCCACTCCTTCACCGGGGTCGCCGTCGCCCCCTCCGTCGCGCTCGACCTGGACCGCTGGACCGGCCTGGTCGACGTGGCGGGAGAGCTGGTGACCGTCCGCGCGGGCACCACGCTCCGGCAGCTCAACGAGCTGCTGCACCGGGAAGGGCTCGCGATGCCCAACCTCGGCGACATCGACGCCCAGACCATCGCGGGCGCCACCTCCACCGGCACCCACGGCACCGGCGCGGCGCTCGGCGGCCTGGCCACCACGATCGCCGCGCTGGAGGTCGTGCTCGCCGACGGCTCGCTCGTCCGCTGCTCCCCCGCCGAGCGCCCCGAGCTGTTCGAGGCGGCCAGGCTCGGCCTCGGCGCGGTCGGCGTGATCAGCACGCTGACCCTGCGCTGCGTGCCGTCGTTCGTGCTGCACGCCCGCGAGTACCCGGCCCGGCTCGACGCGGTGCTGGAGGAGTTCGACCACCTCACCGCGACCGAGGACCACGTGGAGTTCCACTGGTTCCCGCACGGCGACCGGGTGATCGTCAAGCGCAACAACCGGGTGGACGAGCCGTGCGCGCCGCTGTCCGGGCTGCGCCGGTTCTACGAGTACGACGTGATGGAGAACGCCGCGTTCGGCGCGGTGTGCAAGGTCGCCCGCGCGGTGCCCGCCGCGGCCAGGGGGCTCAACCGGGTGTGCGGGGCGCTGATCGGCGAGCGCGACTACCGCGACCAGTCGCACCGCGTCTTCACCACCCCGCGCCGGGTGCGGTTCGTGGAGACCGAGTACGCGGTGCCCCGCGCCGAGCTGCACGGGGTGCTGCGCGAGCTGCGCGCCGCCGTCGCCGGGCTGGAGCACGGGGTGATCGTGCCGGTGGAGGTGCGGGTCGCGCGGGGCGACGACATCTGGCTGTCCACCGCGCACGGGCGGGACACCGCCTACGTCGCGGTGCACCAGTACGTGGGGATGCCGCACCGGCGGTACTTCGACGCGTTCGAGCGGATCGCGCTGGCGGTGGGCGGCAGGCCGCACTGGGGCAAGATGCACTCGCTGGGCGCCGAGGAGCTGGCGACCCGCTACCCCCGGTTCGCGGACTTCCGCCGCGTGCGCGCCGAGGTCGACCCGGACCGGAAGTTCGGGAACCGGCACCTGGAGCGGGTGCTGGGCTGAGGCGGGCCGCCGGGCGCGGCACGCCCCGCGCCCGGCGGTGCGATCCGCGTCACACCCCTGTCCTGCGCGGGCGCCGACGGCGGGCGGACCGTGATCCAGCTCTCGGCGCGCCCCGGCAGAAGTGATCGGGATCTCAGCGGTCCGGGGCCCGCGCTCCGCGGAGCGGGGCCCCGGAGGGCGGCTGCCGGACCCGTCCGGCCGGCCGATGTGACCTAGATCGCGTCCTGGACCGGGGTCTCGCCGGAGATCAGCTCGTAGGTCTTCCCGACCGACGAGGGCCGCCCCAGCAGCGCCACGACCACGGCGGCCACGTCGGCGCGCGGGACGGCCCCGTCCCGCGCGTCCCCCTCGGTGAGCCGGACCGCGCCGGTCGCGGGCTCGTCGGTCAGCCTGCCGGGCCGGACGATCGTCCAGTCCAGGTCGCGGGCCTTCAGGTCCTCCTCGGCCGCGCCCTTGGCGAGCAGGTAGGCGTCGAACACCTCGTCGCCGGTGGTCCGGCCGATGCCCGCCGAGCTGATCTGCACGAACCTGCGCACCCCCGCCCGCTCGGCGGCGTCCGCCAGGAGCGCGGAGGCTCCCCGGTCCACGCTGTCCTTGCGCCCCACCCCGCTGCCGGGCCCGGCCCCCGCGGCGAACAGCACCGCGTCCGCGCCGGTCAGGTACTCGGCGACCGAGGCGACGTCGCTCGCCTCCAGGTCGCACAGCACCGGAACCCCGCCCGCCTCGGTCACGTCCGCGAAGTGGTCCTCGTTGCGGACCAGCGCGGTGGCCGCGTCCCCGCCCGCCGCCAGCAGCCGCTGGACGTGCAGCGCGATCTTCCCGTGCCCTCCCGCGATCACAAGCCTCATGCGGCCGACGCTAGTCGCCGCGCGGGCCCGCCACAGATCGGCGGCGCGGGTCAGGCGGTGGCCAGGACCCGCTCGTAGACCAGCTCGTTGACCCAGCGGGTGGTGGCGGTGTCCTCGACCGGCACGGTCTCGTTGCGACCGCAGACGTCGGTGGTCAGCTCGCTGCTCTCGTCGGCGAGCAGCACGTTCACGCCGTACCTGCGCACGCGCGGCAGGCAGTTGGCGAGGTAGTCGTGGCTCAGCGCGACCGAGGCGGGCAGCACGGCGGCGGCGTTGCCGAAGCGCGCGAAGGGGACGGCGGAGGCCAGCGCGGTGCGCCAGTGCCTGGCCACGGCCAGCACGCCGACGATGCGCACGGCGGCGGGCGGCACGCGGCCGTCCATCTCCGGCCACACCCAGGTGGAGACGGTGGCCCGGTCGACCTCGGGGGCCGCGCCGAGGCACAGCCGCTCGGCGTGCGCGTCGGCGATCAGGTCGGCGACGACCACGACCTTGCGGCCCATCAGGACCATCTCCGGCAGCACAACGCCGTGCCACCCGAGGCGGACCGCGGCGACCGTGGCCAGCTCCTCGACGGAGCCGGGCAGTTCGGGGATCGGGACCGCGGCGGCCGACGTGGCCTTCGCCTTCGCGGAGTCCGTGACCTCGATCCGTGCGGGTGTGCTGCTCACGCCAAAGCCTCCTCGGGAACCACGGCGGTCGATCCGCCGCGTTTCGACTCGTGCTCTGGATAAGGCGTACCAGTCGGAGTGCTGTTCGCCCCCCGCTCCGACCCGGCCCTGAGTTCAGCGGTTTCACCGGGTCGGTGACCGGTCGTTGACCGGTTCGCCGAATTCGGCCCGGCGGTGCTGCCGTCCGGGTGACGCGGAACCCTGGCAACGGCCCCGACGGGCACGCACAGGCACACCTCTGGCCTGGAATCCGATACGCGGCGGGCTCGAATAAGGGCGGCGAACCGCATCGACGACCGTTCACCGCTCGAAACCAACCGACCGCCGAGCACAGGGCCGTTCGAGTGACACACATCACTGCGCGTTTGCCCTTGGCGAACACCGGAAATCCTCCGGAAAGCCAAGAGGCCCACCCCCTGTTGGGGGTGGGCCTCCGGTATTCGGTGGGCGAGGGGGGAGTTGAACCCCCACGTCCTTTCGGACACACGGACCTGAACCGTGCGCGTCTGCCATTCCGCCACTCGCCCTGGCGACGAGGAGAACACTAGCACGATCTCCATCCGGATTACCAATTGGCCCGTGTCCCGCCTCCCCGGCCCGGATACGATCGGGTCAGAAGTCGACCGAGTCGGAGGGTTGCCGTGGGCCTCGTACAGCGCTTCGAGCGCCGTCTCGAAGGCATGGTTGGCGACACCTTCGCCAGGGTGTTCGGCGGCAACGTCGTCTCGCAGGAAGTGGCCCAGGCCCTCCAGCGGGAGGCGGATGGGAACATCCGGGAGCTGGCGGGCGGGCGGCTGCTGGCCCCCAACCACTACGTGGTCCTGCTCGGCCCTGAGGACCACGACAGGCTTGCCGGTGACGGCCAGGATGAACTACGCATCACCAAGTCCCTGGGCGACTCCATCCAGGAGCACCTGGAGGAGAGCGGATGGGATACCTATGGTGACGTCGTAGTCTCCCTGGAGCGCTCCGACGCGCTGCACACCGGTCAGTTCCGAACCCGCTCGTCCGTCGACCCCGACGTGAAAGTTGACAGCCGACGGTCAGCACCACCTCGCACTGCAGGAGACGGATCAATGAGCCAGCCTCCCGGCTACGGACAAGGACAGGGCCAGCCCGGCTACGACCCCTACGCGCAGGGCGGCTACGGCGGTCAGCAACCTGGCTACGACCAGCAGGGCTACGGCCAAGGTGGTCAGCAGCAGGGCTACGGCCAGGGCCAGCAGGGTTACGACCAGCAGGGCTACGGCCAAGGCGGTCAGCAGCAGGGCTACGACCAGGGCTACGGCCAGGGCGGCCAGCAGGGCTACGGCCAGCAGCAGGGCTACGACCAGGGCTACGGCCAGGGCGGCTACGGCGGCCAGCAGCCCGGTTACGACCAGGGCTACGGCCAGGGCGGCCAGCAGGGCTACGGCCAGCAGCAGGGCTACGACCAGGGCTACGGCCAGGGCGGCGCCGGCTACGACCAGGGCGGCCAGGCCGGGTACGGCCAGCAGGCGGCGGGCTACGACCAGGCGGGCTACGGCCAGCAGGCCGCGGGCTACGACCAGGGCTACGGCCAGCAGGCGGGCTACGGCGGCGCCCCCGCGGGCGGCGCGCAGCGCCAGCTGAGCGCGACGCTGCACCTGGACGACGGGTCCAACCGGACCTACAACCTGAAGCAGGGCGGCAACGTGGTCGGCCGCGGCCAGGAGGCCGACTTCCGGCTCCCCGACACCGGCGTCTCCAGGAGGCACCTGGAGATCACCTGGGACGGGCACAGTGCCATGCTCGCTGATCTCGGCTCGACCAACGGCACGACGGTGAACGGGACCCCGGTGCAGACCTGGCAGCTCGCGGAAGGCGACGTCGTCCGCATCGGCCACTCGTCGCTGGTCTTCCGCACACAGGGCTGAGGTCGAGACGGGTGACGTGACGGCACTCAAGTCAGGAGCGGTTACAACCGGTGCCAGAGCTGGTGATGCAGCTGACCAGAGCGGGGTTCCTCATCCTGCTCTGGTTGTTCGTGTTGGCTGCGCTTCGAGTGGTGCGTTCCGACCTCTACGCGGCGTCGGGGCTGAGGGTCCCGACGCCGTCGATCAAGAAGGGGTTCAGGGGGGCAGGCAAGGGCGGGGCGAAGGCGCCCCGGCAGCTCGTGGTCACGCAGGGGGCCCTGTCGGGCACCCGGATCACGCTTGACGGGAAGCCGATCATGATCGGCCGGGCCGACGACTCCACGCTCGTGCTGGACGACGACTTCGCGTCGACCCGGCACGCGCGGCTGTCGGCGCGCGGTGACGAGTGGTTCGTGGAGGACCTGGGGTCCACCAACGGCACCTACCTCGACCGCGCGAAGGTCACCAGCCCGGTCCGCGTCCCGATCGGCTCCCAGATCCGGATCGGCAAGACGGTGATCGAGCTGAGGTCATGACCCTCGTCCTCCGATACGCGGCCCGGAGCGACCGGGGCCTGGTGCGCCAGAACAACCAGGACTCCGTGTACGCGGGCCCCCGCCTGCTCGCGCTCGCCGACGGCATGGGCGGCCACGCCGCGGGCGAGGTCGCCAGCAAGGTCGTCATCGCGGCCCTCGCGCCGCTCGACGACGACGAGCCGGGCGACGACCTCCTGGGCCAGCTCCGCGACGCGGTGATCAACGGCAACGGGGCGATCTCCGAGCTCGTGCAGAGCGACCCCGACCTGGACGGCATGGGCACCACGCTCACCGCCGTCCTGTTCGCGGGCACCCGCCTCGGCATGGTGCACATCGGCGACTCGCGCGCCTACATGATGCGCAACGGCACCTTCAGCCAGATCACGCACGACGACACGTTCGTCCAGTCGCTGATCGACGAGGGCCGGATCACCGAGGAGGAGGCGGCCACGCACCCGCAGCGCTCGCTGCTGCTGCGCGCGCTGACCGGCCACGAGGTCGAACCGCGCCTGATGGTGCGCGAGGCCAGGCCGGGCGACCGCTACCTGCTCTGCTCGGACGGCCTCTCCGGCGTGGTCACGCTGGAGACCCTGGACGAGGCGATCCGCATCCCGGACCCGCAGGCGTGCGCCGACCGGATGATCGAGCTGGCGCTCAAGGGCGGCGGTCCGGACAACGTGACCGTGGTCGTGGCCGACGTCGTCGACGTCGACTTCGGCGAGAACGCCCCGATAGTGGGCGGCGCGGCCGGTGACGGCGGGGACGACCCGCCACCGCCGGACTCGCCCGCCTCGCGGGCCAGCTCCATCACCGGGCCCCGGCCCGCGCCGCCGAGGCAGGAGCAGCCGCCACCGCCGCAGCAGGACCCGAAGCGCAAGCGCAAGGGGAAGCTGAAGGCGCTGGCGCTGGTCGTGCTGGTGCTCGCGCTGCTGGCCGCCGCCGGTCTGGGCACCCGCTGGTGGGTGATGCGCCAGTACTACGTGGGCGCGTCCCAGGACGGCCAGGTGTCGGTGTTCCGCGGCGTGACCGGGAGCGTGCTCGGCTTCGAGCTGAACACGGTCGTGGAGGGCTCGTGCCCGCCCGGCTCCCAGGGCTGCGAGCCGATCTCCCTGGACGACCTGAAGGTCTTCATGCGGGACGAGGTGAGCAGCGGCATCACCGCCGTGGACGGCCTGGAGGGCGCCCGCGAGGCGATCCGCAGGCTGCGCACGGAGCAGCTGCTGCCGCTGTGCGCCGACCCGCTGACCAGCACCCCGGCCCCGCCCACGACGACGACGGGCTCGGCGACGAGCGCCGAGCAGCCGCCGCCGAGCGGTGACCAGGACCCGTCCTCGTCGGCCCCGCCGACCACCACCACGGAGGGCACGCCCCTCCCCACGCTCGCGCAGACGCCGGGCACGGACTGCCGGAAGGGTCAGTAGCCGATGGGTTCGCCGGGCACCGGCGCGGGGGACACCCCGCTCGCGAGGGCGAGCGGAACGTCGCCGGGGTTGAAACCGCCACCCACCAAGCGGAGCACCGAGCTCTTCCTCCTGGCCTTCGGCGCGGTGCTGGTCACCGCCGCCCTGGTGCTGGTCGAGGCCAACCAGGAGAAGGAGCTCTCGCTCAACATCATCTGGTACGGCCTGGCCTACCTGGTGATGCTGGCCGTGACCCACCTCGCGGTGCGGACCTGGGCGCCCTACGCGGACCCGGTGATCCTGCCGTGCGTCACGCTGCTGAACGGGATCGGCCTGGTGATGATCCACCGGATCGACCTGGGCATGGCCGACGTGGTCGTCGACGGGGAGGCCTGGTCGGCCGCCGCGCCGAAGCAGGTCATGTGGACGGGCCTGTCGCTGGTGCTGTTCTGCGCGGCGCTCAAGCTGCTCAAGGACCACCGCACGCTGGCCAAGTTCGGCTACGTCTCGGGCCTGATCGGCCTGGTCGCGCTGATCCTGCCCGGCGTGCTGCCCGGCTTCATCGCGCCGACGATCAACGGCGCGAAGATCTGGCTGCGCTTCGGCGGCGTCTCGATCCAGCCGGGCGAGTTCGCGAAGATCCTGCTGATGGTCTTCTTCGCGGCCTTCCTGGTCTCGAAGCGGGACCTGTTCACCATCGCGGGCCGCCGGTTCCTCGGCATGGACCTGCCGCGCGCCCGCGACCTCGGCCCGCTGATCGCCGTGTGGGCGGTCGTGGTGTCGGTCATGGTGCTGCAGAAGGACCTCGGCTCGTCGCTGCTGTTCTTCGGCATCGTGCTGGTGCTGCTGTACGTGGCGACCGAGCGCGCGGTGTGGATCATCATCGGCACCGCCCTGTTCATGGGCGCCGCGGTCGCGGCCTGGCGGATGTTCACGCACGTGCAGACCCGCGTGGACAACTGGGTCGACCCGTTCGCGGACCCGTCGGGAGCCGGCTACCAGATCGTGCAGTCGCTGTTCGGCTTCGGCACGGGCGGCCTGTTCGGCGCCGGGCTCGGCGGCGGGCGCCCCGACCAGATCCCCGAGGCGAACACCGACTTCATCGCCGCCGTGATCGGCGAGGAGCTGGGGCTCGTCGGCCTCACCGCCGTGCTGCTGCTCTACACGGTGTTCGCGCTGCGCGGCCTGCGCAACGCGCTGGCGGTGCGCGACACGTTCGGCAAGCTGCTCGGCGGCGGCCTCGCGTTCGCGGTGGCGTTCCAGGTCTTCATCATCATCGGCGGCGTCATGAAGCTGATCCCGATGACCGGCATCACCGCCCCGTTCCTGTCCAAGGGCGGCTCCTCGCTGCTCGCCAACTACGTCCTGGTAGCGCTGCTGCTGCGCATCTCCGACGCCGCGCGGTCCCCGCAGGCGCCGGTGAAGCCGCGCGTGCAGCAGCCCGCGATCGCCGACCAGTTCACTGTCATGGTGGAGCGACCGAAATGAACACCCCGCTCCGCCGAGTCGGCGTCGCGATGATGGTCATGATGATGATCCTGCTCGCGAACGCGACGTACGTGCAGGTGATCAAGGCCGAGGAGTACCGGACCAACGCGTACAACGTCCGGGGCAGGCTGGAGATGCTCTCCCGCGAGCGCGGCAGCATCATCGCCGCGGACGGGACGCCGCTGGCCACGGTCACGCCGATCCCGGACAAGGACCGCTGGCAGCGGGTCTACGCCAACGGGCCGATGTACCTGCCGGTGACCGGCTACCTGTCCAACACCTACGGCTCCAACGGGCTGGAGCGGGCCGAGAACGACCTGCTGATCGGCGAGGACGACCGGCTGTTCACGCGCAGGCTGTCCGACCTGATCACCGGCCGCGACCCCAAGGGCGCGAGCCTCCAGGTGACGATCAACCCGAAGGCGCAGCAGGCCGCGTACGAGGCGCTGGGCGACCGGACCGGCGCGGTCGTGGCGATCGAGCCGAAGACCGGCAAGATCCTGGCGCTGGTGAGCACGCCCTCGTTCGACCCGAACAAGCTGGCCGTGCAGGACGGCGAGGAGGAGAAGGCGTACTGGGCCGAGGTCACCCAGGACAACGCGGCGCAGCCCGACGCCAACCGCGCCCTGTCCTGGACCTACCCGCCCGGCTCGACGTTCAAGCTGGTCGTGGCGGCGGCGGGCCTGGAAGAGGGCATGGACAAGTCGACCCAGGTCGACGCGCGCCCCACCATCACGCTGCCCGGCACGAACACCGAGCTGCCGAACTTCAACGGCAACAACTGCAACAACGGCGTCAACGCGACGCTGGAGCAGGCGATCGCCGAGTCGTGCAACACCGCGTTCGCGAAGCTGGCGGGCGACCTCGGCACCGCGAAGCTGCGCGAGCAGGCGGCGAAGTTCGGCATCGACGACCAGAAGTTCCAGGTCCCGATGACCACGGCGGCCTCCACGATCGGCCCGATCCCGGACCAGGCGGCGCTCTTCCAGACCGGCATCGGCCAGCGCGACGTCCAGGTGACCCCGCTGGCGAACGCGGTGATGGTCGCGACCATCGCCAACAAGGGCGTCCGGATGAAGCCGTACCTGGTGGACAAGATCCTCGGCACCGACACGGCCACCGTCGACGAGACGAAGCCGGACGAGGTCGAGGAGGCCATGTCCGAGGACAGCGCCCAGCTGCTGACCGAGATGATGATCGCCGCCGAGAACAAGGCGGGCGGCACGGGCAAGCTCAGCAACATCCAGATCGCCTCGAAGACCGGCACCGCCGAGTGGGGCGCGGGCTCGACCCCGAACCCGCACGCCTGGTACACCGCGTTCGCCCCGGCGAACGACCCGCAGATCGCGCTCGCCGTCATCGTCGAGAAGAGCGGCGGCCAGAGCGGCGGCAACGCGACCGGCGGCCGGGTGGCCGCGCCGATCGGCCGCGCGGTGATCAGCAGCTACCTCGGGAGCAGGTGATGCTGTCCTCCGGCCAGCTCCTCGCCGAGCGGTACCGCCTCACCAGGCGGATCGCCGTCGGCGGCATGGGTGAGGTCTGGGAGGCCGCCGACACCCGGTTGGACCGCAACGTCGCGGTGAAGGTGCTGAAGGCGGAGCTGAGCGGGGACGCCGAGTTCCTGAACCGGTTCCGCATCGAGGCCCGGACCACCGCGTCGCTGAACCACCCCGGCATCGCCGGGGTGCACGACTACGGGGAGACGGCCTCCGAGCCCGACGGGCCGGAGGACACCGCGTACCTGGTGATGGAGCTGGTCGAGGGCGAGCCCCTGGCCGCGATCATCGCCAGGGGGCGGATGAACGCCGAGCGGGTGCTCGACGTGCTGGAGCAGGCGGGCACCGCGCTGCAGGCCGCGCACGAGCGGGGCCTGGTGCACCGGGACGTGAAGCCGGGGAACATCCTGGTGACCCCGGACGGCAAGGTGAAGATCACCGACTTCGGCATCGCGAAGGCGGCTGACGCGGCCCCGGTGACCCGGTCGGGGATGGTGATGGGCACCGCCCACTACATCGCCCCCGAGCAGGCGACCGGGCACGACGCGGAGCCCGCGAGCGACGTGTACGCGCTGGCCGTGTGCGGTTACGAGTGCCTCGTCGGGCACCGGCCGTTCCGGTCGGAGAACGCGGTGACCGTGGCGATGATGCACATCAGGGACGTCGCGCCGCCGCTGCCGCCGGACGTGCCGCCCGCGGTGCGGGCGCTGATCGAGGCGACGCTGGTCAAGGACCCGAGGCAGCGGTACCGCAACGGCGGCGAGTTCGCCTCGGCGGTGGCCGCGGTGCGGGCCGGTCAGCCGCTGCCCGCGCCGTCCGGGCTGGCGATGGCGGTGGGCGGGCCGCAGCTGGCTCCCCCGCCGCAGGCGCCGCCCTCGCAGCAGCTCCCCGTGCAGCAGTTGCAAGCCCAGCCCATGCAGGCGCAGCCCGTGCAAGCGCAGTCCATGCAGGTCCAGCCCCTGCAGGCCCAGCCCATGAGCGCGCCGCCGATGCCGCAGCAGCCGATGCCGTCGCAGCAGCTCCCGGCGCAGCTCGCGCCGCCGCAGCAGCTGGCGGCTCCCCCGCCGATGGCCCCGCAGCAGCTCACGCCACCGGCGCAGCTCACCCACCCCGGCATCCCCGTGACGCACCCCGGTTCGCGTCCGGGGATGCAGCCCATCCACCCTCCCGCGGCAGGCCCGCACACGGGTGCTTTCCACCCGCCGGGCGCTCCGGGCCGGCATCCTGGACGCGGTCGCCCTCTGCTGTGGGTTATGGTCGCCTTCCTGGTGATCGCGCTGATCGCACTCAGCGTGCTCATCGTGCGCGAGATCGCGGGGGACGATGGGGTGCCCGGCGGTCCGAGCCCGCAAGGCAGCACCCCCTCCGCGAGCAGGGCCGCTCCGGAGGACGCGACCGACCGGTTCCCCGGCAGGCCCACGGTGGAGATCACCGGGGCGGACTACCTCGGCGCGCCCGCGGACGAGGTCGCGGCAACCTTGACCGGGCACGGCGTCGAGCCCGAGGTCCGCTCGGAGCGGGGCGGCGCGCCCGCGGACGCGAGGCGGTGCCGGGTGAGCGAGCTGGAGCCCGAGGGAGAGGTGCCGATCGGTTCACGGGTGCGCGTCACGTGCGTGCCCACCTGAACCGGGGGGCGGCAGGCTGAACGCGCACGACGGGCACGACAAGGCTTGAGACCGTTGACGAGGAGCGGGACGAAGCACTGATGAGCACTCCGCGACTGCTCTCCAACCGCTACGAACTCGGGGAGACCCTCGGCTACGGCGGCATGTCCGAGGTCCACAAGGGCAAGGACGTGCGGCTCAGCCGGGACGTGGCGATCAAGGTGCTCCGCGCCGACCTCGCCCGCGACGCCCAGTTCCAGGAGCGGTTCCGTCGTGAGGCCCAGAACTCCGCAGCGCTGAACCACCCCGCCATCGTCGCCGTGTACGACACCGGCGAGACCGAGACCCAGTACGGCCCGCTGCCCTACATCGTCATGGAGTACGTGGACGGGCGGACGCTGCGCGACATCGTCAAGACCCAGGGCCCGCTGTCGAACAAGCGCGCCATGGAGGTCATGGCGGACGTGTCGGCCGCGCTGGACTTCAGCCACCGGCACGGCATCGTGCACCGCGACGTGAAGCCCGCGAACGTGATGATCACCCGTTCGGGCGCCGTCAAGGTCATGGACTTCGGCATCGCGCGCGCCGTGCACGACGGCCAGGCCGCCGTGACGCAGACCGCCGCGGTGATCGGCACCGCCCAGTACCTGTCGCCCGAGCAGGCGAAGGGCGAGGCGGTCGACGGCCGCAGCGACGTGTACGCGTCGGGCTGCGTGCTGTTCGAGCTGCTCACCGGCGAGCCCCCGTTCACCGGCGACTCGCCGGTCGCGGTGGCCTACCAGCACGTGCGGGAGGAGCCGAAGTCCCCGTCGTCGCTGAACCCGAAGGTGTCGCCGGCGCTGGACTCCATCGTGCTCAAGGCGATGGCCAAGGGCCCGGCGAACCGCTACCAGTCGGCCGCCGAGCTGCGCGCCGACCTGGTCCGCGTGCTGTCCGGCCAGCGGCCGTCCGCGCCCGTCGTGATGACGAGCGAGGAGCGGACCGCGCTGCTGGACCAGCAGTCGCCCTCGGCGCCCGCGCGCACCGAGGCGGTGCAGACGACGAGCGGCGGCGGCAGGCACCGGCAGTCGGCGGTCCGCGAGCGGGAGCGGGAGCGCGACCGCGAGGACACCGGCAACTACAGCGCCGCGCTGGAGGAGGAGCGGGAGCGCCTCGCCGCGCGCAGGCGGATGTGGATGATCACCATCGTCGCCCTGCTGTGCGCGGGCGTGCTGGCGCTGGCGATCTGGATCACCACCTCGCTGCTGGGGAGCACCGAGTCCTCCGGCGGCGACCCCAAGCAGGTCACGGTGCCGACGCTGGTCGGCAAGTCCAGCTCGGAGGCGCGCAGCGCGCTGTCCGACGCCGGGCTGGAGATAAACCTGCAGCTGGTGCCGTGCCAGCCGGGCAGCCAGCCCAAGTGCGACCCGGCCAAGGACGTCGACCGGGTGCTGGAGACCAGCCCCGCGAGCGGCAAGTCGGTCGACCGCAACAGCAAGATCACCGTCATGGTGGGCACGAACCCCGACGACATCGAGGTCCCCGACCTGACCGGGCTGAGCGTCGCGGACGCGCAGGCCAAGCTCGGCGAGGACTGGAAGCTGGACACGAACCAGGAGCGGGTGGAGACCAGCGACCCGGCGAAGGTCGACAAGGTCGTCGAGCAGAACCCGATGCACGGCACGAAGGCCCCCAAGGGCACCACGATCACGATCAAGATCGGCAAGGAGCCCGAGGCCGTCACGCTGTCCAACGTGATCGGCGTGCAGGAGGACGACGCGCGGGCCTCGCTGGAGCAGTCGGGCTTCAAGGTGCAGGTCAAGCAGGTCGACAGCGCCACCGACGCGGGCCAGGTCATCGCGCAGGACCCCGGCGCGGGCCGGGTCGAGAAGGGCTCCACGGTCACCCTCAGCGTGTCCAAGGGCAACATGGTCTCGATGCCGGACCTGCGGGGCATGACCGAGACCGAGGCCAAGGCGGCGCTGCGGCTGCTCCAGTGGAACGGCGACCTGCAGACCAGCAAGACGCCGGTGAGCGACCTGTCCCAGGACCGCAAGGTCCAGTCCCAGCAGACCTCCCCCGGTTCGGCGATCACCAAGGCGCAGCGGATCACCGTCGTCGTCGGCGAGTTCCGGCCGGGCGCGAGCAGCGCTCCCCCCAGCAACTAGCCCCAGCGACCAGCCCGCGGCGACCGGGCCCCGGAACCGGGGCGGTGGAACGCGGAAGGGCCCTCCCGGAGCTGCCGGGAGGGCCCTTCGCCGTCTGAGCGGACGCGGAACGGCCTAGCGGCGCGCCGCCGCGGCCAGGTCCCTCATGTTGCGCTCCAGGCCGCCCACGACGGCCTCAGGCACCTCGTAGCCGCACACCGCCAGCCAGTTGGCCAGCATCCGGTGGCCGCCGTCGGTGAGCACCGACTCCGGGTGGAACTGGACGCCCTCCACGGGCAGCTCGCGGTGCCGCATCCCCATGACGACGCCGCCCTCGGTCCGGCAGGTCACCTCGAACTCGTCGGGGATCGTCTCCGGCAGCACGGTCAGCGAGTGGTAGCGGGTCGCGGTGAACGGCCGGGGCAGCCCGGCGAGCACGCCCGCGCCCTCGTGGTGCACCACCGACGTCTTGCCGTGCAGCAGCTCGGGCGCCAGGTCGACGGTCGCGCCCCACACCGCGCCGATCGCCTGGTGGCCGAGGCACACGCCGAACACCGGGACGCCCGAGTCGACGCACCAGCGCACCACGTCCATGCTCCGCCCGGCCCGGTGGGGCGTGCTGGGACCGGGGCTGACCAGCACCCCGCCCGCCGCCGCGACGTCCGCGGGCTCGACCTCGTCGTTGCGCTTGACCACGCACTCGGCGCCGAGCTGCGCCAGGTACTGGACGAGGTTGTAGACGAAGCTGTCGTAGTTGTCGACCACCAGCACGCGCATGGCGCCAGGGTAGCCGTGAGGAACCTCTCTCCGGTACTGAACTAAGGCCCACCTAACCTTAGGGTATGAGTCGTTCCCTGCGCGTCGCCGTGGTCGGCGCGGGCCCCGCGGGCATCTACGCCGCCGACATCCTGACCAAGTCCGACGCCGAGGTCTCCATCGACCTGTTCGAGCGGATGCCCGCCCCGTACGGTCTGATCAGGTACGGCGTCGCTCCCGACCACCCCCGGATCAAGGGCATCGTCAACGCGCTGCAGAAGGTGCTCGACCGGCCGGAGATCCGCTTCTTCGGCAACGTCGAGTACGGCGTGGACGTGAAGCTGGAGGACCTGAGGCAGCACTACGACGCCGTGATCTTCTCGACCGGCGCCGAGAAGGACCGGGCGCTGGACGTGCCCGGCATCGAGCTCGACGGCAGCTACGGCGCCGCCGACTTCGTCTCCTGGTACGACGGCCACCCGGACGTGCCCCGGACCTGGCCCCTCACCGCCTCGCAGGTCGCCGTGCTCGGCGTCGGCAACGTCGCGCTGGACGTCGCCCGCGTGCTGGCCAAGACCGCCGACGAGCTGCTGACCACCGAGATCCCCGACAACGTCTACGAGGGCCTCAAGTCCAGCCCCGTCACCGACGTGCACGTGTTCGGCCGCCGCGGCCCGGCGCAGGCGAAGTTCACCCCGCTGGAGCTGCGGGAGCTGGACCACTCGCCCAACGTCGAGGTGATCGTGCACCCCGAGGGCATCGACTTCGACGAGGGCAGCATGGCCTCGATCCGGTCGAGCAAGCAGGTCGAGATGGTCGTGAAGACGCTGCAGGAGTGGGCGCTGCGCGACGTCGGCGACCGGCCCCGCAGGCTGCACCTGCACTTCCTGGAGGCCCCGGTCGAGGTGACCGGCGAGGACGGGAAGGTCGTCGGCCTGCGCACCGAGCGCATGGAGCTGACGGGCGACGGCAACGTGAGGGGCACCGGCGAGTTCACCGACTGGCCGGTGCAGGCGGTGTACCGGGCGGTGGGCTACCTGTCCACGAGCCTGGTCGACCTGCCGTTCGACACCGCGTCCGGCACAGTCCCGCACGCCGGGGGCCGCGTGGTCGACCTGGACGAGCAGCCGCTGCCGGGCGTGTACGTCACCGGCTGGATCAAGCGCGGCCCGGTCGGCCTGATCGGCCACACCAAGGGCGATGCGCTGGAGACCGTCACGAACCTGCTGGCGGACGCCGACGCGCTGCCCGCCTGCCAGTTCCCGGAGCCGGACGCGATCGTCCGGTTCCTGGAGCAGCGCGCCGTCCCGTTCACCACGGTGGAGGGCTGGCTGAAGCTGGACGCGCACGAGAAGGCGCTGGGCGCCGAGCGCGGTCGCGAGCGGGTCAAGGTCGTGGACCGGGAGACGATGACCTCGGTCTCCCGGTCCTGACGATCACCTTCCGGTGATCACGGGCTGACGGTCGCGAGCCGACCGGTCACTGCTCGGTCGTCACCTGGTTGAACGGGAGCATCGGCTCCGCCCAGGGGAAGACGACGAACATCAGCAGCGCCACCACCCCGGCCGCCAGCACGACGGCCTCGAGGACCCGAACCGGCAGGGGGCCGGGGAGGTGGCGCCAGATCCAGGAGTACACCTCACTGCTCCTTGAGCTCGGGGGGCAGGAAGCCGTCCGACTTCGGGTAGTGCTGGGCCAGCGTCGCGTGCACGATCAGCCGCTGCTTGTCCGAGAAGCGCGGGTGGCACGTGGTCAGCGTCATCAGCGACTTCAGCTGGTCCTCGGGGACCTGGGCCTCGTTGTACGGGACCTCGTTGATGACCTCGCCCGCCGAGGGCAGCACGATCTCCTGGCCCTGGGTCTTGGAGTACGGCCCGCTGAGCGGCCCGACGTCCTTGCACCTGGGGTCGGACGCGCGCGAGGCCCAGCCCGCGACCTCGCTGTTCTTCGGCAGCATCCGGTAGACGAACCAGGACGCCTGGGTCTCCACCACGATCGCGTCGCACGAGTTGAGCAGGTCGAGGTCGTTGAACGGCGAGCCCTTGCCGACCCGGTGGCCCGCGACCGCGAAGTTGCCCTTCTCCCCCGGCAGGGCGGTGCCCTTGTAGTGGCCGGGACCGGTCTCCAGGTCCTTGTCGGTGGTGCCCTCGACGATGGAGAACTTGTAGTCCGCCCCGAACACCGGGATGTAGATCTTCGCGAACGCCTTGCCGTCGAGCAGGTCGTACTTGACCTCGCGCTGCGGGTCGGCCGCGACGGTGTTCGAGTCCTTCCACTCCTCGTCCAGCGCCGAGGTGACGTCGTCCTGCTTGCCCGCGGAGATCAGGTCGGTGACGTAGACCTCGTAGACCACGAACAGCAGCACGACGAGGCCGAGCGTGATCAGCGCCTCGCCGGTGCCCCGCACGACCTTGCGCAGCGGGCCCTCGGGCGGGTACTCCGGCTCGTGCCGGTCCGCCTCGGCGCGCTCGTCCCGGTCGAGGTCGTCCTGCGGGTCCTCGTAGTCGTCCCGGTCGTCCTCGAACCTGGGGATGACCTCCGTGGGAGGCTCGACGGGCCTGCGCGGCGCGCGGTGGCGCGGCGGCGCGACGGGCCGTCCCGGAGGCGGGGGCAGGCTGTGCCCGACGGGGTGCGCGTACTGCGTCGGCGCGTCGCCGACCGGCCGGAGCACCTGCGTCGCCTCGTCCTGGGGCGGGCGCTGCTGGGAGTGCCGGGGGCCGCGCGGCGCAGGCCGGGGGCCCTGCGGCTGCCTGGCGACCTGGGTGGTCGGCTGCTGCGCGGACCAACCGCCGCCCTGGGGCGGGGTGGGCGGGCCGCCTGGTCCACCACCGGACGCCTGCGGGGCTGGGTACGGCCTCGGGCGCTGAGCGTGCGGCGGCTGTCCCGACGGTCCGCCGCGCGTCGCGGGCGGGTCGAAGCTCACCTGAGAAACCTCCCGGCCATGACTCCAGTCCAGCACAGTGCTTCTAGGACCTGCTCGGTTACGTTAACGTGTTCCCCCAGCGGTGGGCGTTAACTGACGCGCCCACCCAGGCCTATCCACCGTCAGGCGAGGACAGCCATGCCCAAGTCCAAGGTCCGCAAGAAGGCCGTCTACACGGCGCCTGCCGATCGACGCACCCCGGTGAAGGTCAAGGCAGCAGGTCCTTCGCACCCGTTCTACATCACGGTGATGCTGGGTGTCATGCTGCTCGGCCTCGCCTGGTTGGTGGTCAACTACATCGCGGGCGAGAAGATCCCGGTGATGATGGACCTCGGGTCGTGGAACTTCGGCATCGGCTTCGCGCTGATCATCGTCGGCCTGCTGATGACGATGCGCTGGCGCTGACCGGCAGGCGTGGCACAGCACTCCGGAGGGGCCGGGCGCACTGCGCGCCCGGCCCCTCTCGCGTGTCCGGCCTGACCTGACCGGGTGAACAGCGGGTGACCGGAGCGCGGGGCCGCGAGTCATCCCCAATGGGGACAACTCCTGTGGACAACTTTGCGCCAAATCGCACAAGCGCCGGTCCAGGGCGGGAGTTGTCCACAGGCCCGTCCCGGAGTGCGGGACACTCACGGGTGTGACGTCACCTCCGCCCACCCGGTCCTGGGCCCCGAATCCCGCGTTCGTGGCCCTCGCGGGAGCACTGGCCGTAGTCGTGCTGGTGCTGCTGCTCATGTCCCCCGACGCCCCCTCCCGCGTGATGCTCGGCCTGGCCGTCGCGCTGCTGGGGTGGATGTCCCTGCAGGGCGCGCTGGTGCGCCCCAAGCTGGCCGTTGATGAGACGGGTCTGACCGTGCGCGGGTTGCGCCGGGAGCACCACATGGCCTGGCACGAGGTGAAGGTGCGCCTGCAGAGCACCCGCAGGCTGGGGCGCGTGGTGCGGACCCTGGAGCTGGACTGGGAGCGGGGCGAGGACGAGCGCCTGGTGGTGCTCACCCAGCTCGACCTGGGCGCCGATCCGCAGGACGTGGCCGAGGTGCTGCACGCGCTGCGGCCGTGAGCCCGCCTGCGACCCGCCCGACCCGATCAAGCTTAGCCCCGGACGGGTGAGCGCCGAGTGGCGCTCATCACCGTCCTCGGCATTCCACAGGTGTCGCCCCCACCTGTGGACAACTGCCCCGCCGCGTCCGGTCGTCCGCACCGGGCGCGGTCGGGCCGGGGGCGACACCCCCGACCCCCGCTCCCGCTTCAGGTGAACTTCCGGTGTCCCGGCCGTCGGGGTCCCGAACCGCTCGCGGGGCTCAGCCCACGAGCACGGCGGTGCGGACGGCGGTGAGCACGACCAGCGCGACGGCGAACGCCACGACCGCCCCCGCCTGCCACCGGACCCGCTGCGGCCCGCGCGGCGCGTAGACCAGCGCCGCGGTGACCGCCGCGCCGACCGCGATGCCGCCCAGGTGCCCGAGGATCGAGATGTTGGGCAGCGAGAAGCTCAGGAACACGTTGATGGCGATGATCGCCAGCACCGGGGTGGCGTTGAGCCGCCGCCTGAGCAGCACGACGAGCAGGGAGCCCATCAGGCCGTAGATCGCGCCCGACGCGCCCGCCGTGAGGGAGACGACCTCCTCGAACAGGTACACGGACGCGCTGCCGCCCAGCAGGGACAGCAGGTAGACCGCGAGGAACCTGGCGCGCCCGAGCACGGGCTCCAGGTCGCGCCCGAGGATGTACAGCGAGGCCATGTTGAGGCCGATGTGCGTGACGCCCAGGTGCAGGAAGCCGGACGTGACCAGGCGCCACCACTCGCCGAGGGCGACGAAGTAGGGGACGAGCGCCCCCTCCTGGGTCACGCCGCTCTGGAAGACGTCCCGGTCGGTCACGCCGCCGCCGAGGTAGGCGGTCAGCGCGAACAGCGCGAGGTTGACGACGATGAGCACGGGGACCACGAGGAGCCTGCGCCCCGTCGAGGCGTGCGTGGCGCCCTCCACCGTGCGGGCCTGCCGCGTGGTGCGGGCCCCCTCGGTGACGCAGTCGACGCACTGGAAGCCCACGGCCGCCTCGCGCAGGCAGTCGGGACAGGCGGGGCGTTCGCACCGCGCGCACAGCAGGCCGGTGGCCCGATCGGGGTGTCGCGCGCAGGCCGCTTGGCCTGGTTGCGCCCCGATCGGGCCGCCGGGTGGTACCGGAGTGCCTGCCACTAGGCCTTCTCGATCGTGACCTTCTCGATGACGACGTCGTTGACCGGGCGGTCGGCCGCACCGGTCGGACCGTTCTCGATGGTGTCGACGACGTTGCGGGACTCCTGGTCAGCGACCTCGCCGAAGATCGTGTGCTTGAAGTTCAGCCACGAGGTCGGCGCGACCGTGATGAAGAACTGGGAGCCGTTGGTGTTGGGCCCGGCGTTCGCCATCGCGAGCAGGTAGGGGCGGTCGAACTTGAGCTCCGGGTGGAACTCGTCGGCGAACTTGTAGCCGGGGCCGCCGCGACCGGTGCCCGTGGGGTCACCGCCCTGCAGCATGAAACCTGCGATGACCCGGTGGAAGATCGCACCGTCGTAGAAGGGCCCGCTGGCCTCGCCCTTCGCGTTGGCTTCGGTGTACGCCTTCGTGCCCTCGGCGAGGCCCACGAAGTTCGCCACCGTCTTGGGGGCGTGGTCGGGGAAAAGGTTGATCTTGATGACGCCCTGCGTGGTGTGCAGGGTCGCCGTCACCTTGCGCCCGACGAGCGATTCGTTGCTGTCTGCCACCTCCCCATCGTGCCATCTACCGGCGCTGTGGTTGGGGAAGGGGCAGGATGGGTATTGCCGAAATGTGACTGTCCGACAGCTTGTGGAGCGCGATATGGATGAGGTAGACGCCATGACCCGAGCAGGCGAGTCGGCGGGCAGGGCAGTGGGAACGGGTCTCCGCGCCGCCCGCCGGGGAGCGGTTCGCGCTGGTCACGCCAGCGCTGACGCCGCGGCCCAGTGGGCCGGGAAGCTCGAGGGCAAGCTCGCCGAGCGCGGGGTGACCGCCGACCACGTGCGCGGCGTCGTCGCCGATCGCGCCGGCCTGCTCGTCGAGCGCGCCGAGCTGGTGGAGAAGCAGACCAGGCGCAGCCGCCGCAAGCTCGCGAAGAGGGCCAAGGCGGTCCGCAAGGACGTGGCGAAGGCCACCGAGCGGGCCCGCAAGGAGGCCGGTGTCCGCGCCAAGGACATCCGCAAGGCGGCGAAGCAGGCGCGCAAGGAGTTCGGGAAGCCCCAGAAGTCCTCGCGCAAGTGGCCCTGGGTGCTCGGCCTGCTCGCCGCGGGCGCGGTCGCGGGCTGGGCGGCGCTGAACAAGCGCCCGCAGGAGGTGCTCCTGGAGGAGGAGGCCCCGCTGCACCCGCTCAACGGCGACATCCCGTCCTCCGGCACGACCGACCGGGACGCCGCGTCCCGCAACGGCCGGGTCACCGAGCGGAGCTGACGCCCCGAACCCACCACGAACCGCGAGCGCCCGTCCTCCAAAGCAGGGGGACGGGCGCTTCGCGCGCTCCGGGCGGCCTGGCTCAGCCCGCCAGGCCCTGGACGACCAGCTTGGCGATCTGCTTCGCCTTGATGGTCTGCTTCTGGTTGCTGGTGATGACGACGGCGTCCCCGGCCTTGGCGACCGCGTACACGGCGCCCGCGTCGGTGGCCATCGACCCGCCCTCCCAGCCCGCGGGCTCGGTGGCGGGGTTGGAATCGGCGATCGGCGCCGCCTCGTTGACCAACGCCTTGGCCGTTGTGGCGTCACCCCGGTACACCCGAACGGTCAACTGGATCTCAGTCGCGTTCGCGTAGAAGAAGCACGCGGGATTCGTCTTGTCGCTCGACAGCATCACCTTGGGCACGAGCTGCCCGTTGGCTTGAGCGACCTCGGACTTGTCCAGATAGGGGCAGGTGCCCTCGACCGCCGGTTCGGGCGCCGGGGGCGGCCCGCTGGGCGTGGAGGACGTGGTGACCTGCGTTGACGCGGGCTGGGATGCCTGCGCCGAGGTCCCGCCGGGGCTTTCCTGACCCCCGCACGCGGTGAGCGCGCCGAGGATCAGCAGGGAGGGCAGCAGTCGCTTCATGGCGCGGCAAGTCAACCAGATCGCCGACAGACCCCAGACAGCGAATCGACAGCGTGACGATCTAGGCACGTAACGTGAAGACCGTTAGCTTGTCCTTACCTGCCACTCGCCCCTGCCAAGTGAGGACTGAATCGAAATGAGCTTGTTGGACCGTGGTCGGGAGCAGTTCCTCTCGATCTTCCGGATCGTGATCGCCTTCTTCATGATCTGCCACGGAGCCCAGAAGGTCTTCGGCGTGCTGGGCGGCAAGGGCGGCTTCTCGCCCATGAACTGGCCCTCGGGCCCCGCGGGCCTCATCGAGGTCATCGGCGGTGCGCTCGTCCTGATCGGTCTCTGGACCCGCGTGGCGTCGATCATCGTCTCCGGCGCCATGGCCTACGCCTACTTCGTCGTCCACCAGCCGATGGGCCTGCTGCCCATCGAGAACAAGGGCGAACTGGCGGCGGTCTACTCGTGGGCCTTCCTGCTCCTGGCCTTCACGGGTCCGGGCGTCTGGGCGGTGGACACCATCCTGGCCTCCAGGAAGAAGAACGCCGAGAACCGGGAGCTGGCGAACACCGCAGCCTGACAGCACGGCACTTCAGCACCAACTGACAAGGGCGTCAGCGAGGAACCAGGGGCCCGCACCCTCCCGGCCGGGGGTGCGGGCCCTTCCACGTGCGGGGGAAAAGCCCCCGCGCGCCACCGGTGCTCCTGATCGGTGCTCTTGATCACAAAACAAAAAAACCCCGGCCCAATAGGGTCGGAGCAAGAAAGCACCCTCGGCACGACTACCGCAGATCAGGACCACCACAGGGGGGCCGGGGGCGAAGCCCTCCGGGTGGGGTCCGGGGCCGCGCCCCCGGTGAAATGACGAAGGCCGACCCGGTTCGCGCTCTCCGCGAACACAGATCGGCCTCGGCCGAGTGGAGACGAGGGGAATCGAACCCCTAACCCCCGCCTTGCAAAGGCGGTGCTCTGCCAATTGAGCTACGTCCCCTCGCGGGGGGCGGCAGAACGAACCGCCCTCGCGGTGTCAGTTGGCCGGAGCAGTGGCCTCGCGCCACAGGTCAGCGTCGGCCTTGGCCGCACGACTGCGCTTGACGAAGAACAGGACCGCACCGGCGACTGCGACAAGTGCGATGATCTTCTTCACAGTGTTCCCCTCTGAGCAATCCCTGGATACATCCGGTGGGCCTAGGAGGACTTGAACCTCCGACCTCTTCATTATCAGTGAAGCGCTCTAACCGCCTGAGCTATAGGCCCTCGGGGCAACGACGAGAAGACTACAACACGACCCGCCGTTGCCCCAAATCGGGGTCACTCGCGCTCGGAGAGCGTGACCTCCAAGCCGCCTGCGAGATCGGCCGAGACGTTGTAGACGAAGGCGCCGACGGTGGCCAGCGCGGTGAACAGGACGATGTTGACCGCGCCCACGATGGCGGACACGCCGAACACCCGACCCGCGCTGATCAACGGGTCACCGCTGGCCTCCTCGCTCTGGAGGAGGTCGTTCGCGGTGTTGTTGATCTTGTCCCACACGCCCATGCCGTTCAGCACGCCGTACAGCACGCCGACCGCGACCAGCCAGACGAAGAACAGCGCCACGCTGAGCACGAGCGCGAGCTTCAGGACCGACCACGGGTCGACCCGCTTCACCTGCAGGCTGGCCCGCCGGGGTCCCCTGCCGGGGCGGCGCGCCGAGGACGACGCCTGCGGCCTCGACTGGTTGCCCAGGTTCACCGCCGTGCGCGGCGCTGCCGCCGCGGCGGCAGCCGCCGGGGCGGCGCCGGGCGGGACCGGCTTGGCCACCGCCACCGTGTCCTGGTCCAGCGACGGGAAGACCGGCGACGCCGGGGCCCCCGCCTCGGCGGGCTTCACGTCGTCGCCCGGCCCGACCTGGGCGGCCTCGCTGTAGCCGCCCTCGCTGGTCGAGCGCTGCCACGGCGGGGGCGTCACCGCCACCGTGGGGCTCTCGTCCGCGGGCTTCTCCGGGGCCTTCGCGGCCTCCGGAGCGGCGGCGGGCGCGGCGGTGGTCACGACCTCCTCCGGCTTCTTCTTCTCCGGTTCACCCGATGACGCGGCTGCCGCCTCGGGCGCCTTGGCCGCCTCGACGCTCGGCCGGGTGATCACCGCGGTCTTGTCCGCGTCCCGGTCCTCTTTCTCGGGTGGAGTCACGAGCTGTCCTCAACCTCTCGTCGTCCGCGCTGCTTCAGTTGGCAGGCTCGGTCGCCTGATCCTCTTCACCGGTGGAGACGTCGGCGGGCTCGTCCGCGTTGCGCGCGACCGCGATCAAGGTCGACTTCTCCCCGAGGTTCATCAAGCGAACGCCCTTGGTCTGCCTACCCGCTTTGCGGATCTCCTTGGCGCTGGTCCTGATGACCCCGCCCGCGGAGGTGATCGCGTACAGCTCGTCCTCGACGTCGACGATGAGAGCTCCCACAAGCCTCCCACGCCTGCGGTCGTGCTGGATCGTCAGCACGCCCTTGCCGCCCCGCCCCTGCACCGGGTAGTCCTCGATCGGGGTGCGCTTGGCATACCCACCGTCGGTGGCGACCAAAACGAAGAGCCCTTCCTGCACCACGCCCATCGACAGCAGCTCGTCGTCGCTGTTGAAGCGCATCCCCTGGACGCCGGAGGTCGCGCGGCCCATCGGGCGCAGGACGTCGTCGCTGGAGTGGAACCGGATGGACTGGCCGTCCTTGGACACCAGCAGCAGGTCGTCGCCCTCGCCGGTGAGCACCGCGCCGACCAGCTCGTCCTCCTCGCGGAGGTTGATGCCGATCAGGCCGCCGGAGCGGTTGGAGTCGAAGTCCGACAGCTTGGACTTCTTCACCAGGCCGTTGCGGGTGGCCAGCACCAGGTACGGCGCGGCCTCGTAGTTCTTGATCTGGATGACCTGGGCGATCTCCTCGTCCGGCTGGAACGCGAGGAGGTTCGCCACGTGCTGGCCGCGCGCGTTGCGGCTGGCCTCGGGCAGGTCGTAGGCCTTGGTGCGGTACACCCGGCCCTTGTTGGTGAAGAACAGGATCCAGTCGTGCGTGGAGCACACGAAGAAGTGCTGCACGATGTCGTCCTGCTTGAGCTGCGCGCCCTGCACGCCCTTGCCGCCGCGCTTCTGGGCGCGGTACAGGTCGGTCTTGGTGCGCTTGGCGTAGCCGGTCCGGGTGATCGTGACGACCACGTCCTCGACCGCGATCAGGTCCTCCATGGACACGTCGCCGTCGAACGGGACGATCTTGGTGCGCCGGTCGTCGCCGTGCTTGTCGACGATCTCCAGCAGCTCCTCGCGCACGATGGCGCGCTGCCGCTCCGGCTTGGCCAGGATGTCCTTGAGGTCCGCGATCTGGAGCTCGATCTCGGCCAGCTGGTCGATGATCTTCTGGCGCTCCAGGGCCGCCAGGCGGCGGAGCTGCATCTCCAGGATCGCGTTGGACTGGATCTCGTCGACGGACAGCAGCTCCATCAGGCCGGTGCGCGCCGACTCGGTCGTGTCCGACCGGCGGATCAGCGCGATGACCGCGTCGAGCTGGTCGAGCGCCTTGACCAGGCCGCGCCAGACGTGCGCCCGCTCCTCCGCCTTGCGCAGCCGGAACTTGGTGCGCCGGACGATGACCTCGATCTGGTGCTTCACGTAGTGCCGGATCATCTGGTCCAGGCGCAGCGTGCGGGGCACCCCGTCCACCAGCGACAGCATGTTGACGCCGAACGAGTACTGGAGCTGGGTGTGCTTGTAGAGGTTGTTCAGCACCACCTTCGCCACCGCGTCGCGCTTGACCGTGATGACGATGCGCATCCCGGAGCGGCGGTTGGACTCGTCGGCGATGTTCGAGATGCCGTTGATCTTCTGGTCGCGCACCAGCGACGCGATGTTCTCGACCAGGTTGTCCGGGTTGACCTGGTAGGGCAGCTCGGACACGACGAGGATGGTGCGCCCCTTGGCGTCCTCGTCCATCTCGACGACCGCGCGCATCTTCACCGAGCCGCGACCGGTGCGGTAGGCGTCCTCGATGCCCTGGGTGCCGAGGATCTGCCCGTAGGTCGGGAAGTCCGGCCCCTTGATGCGGGCGATCATGGCCTCCAGGGTCTCCTCGTCGGAGGCCTCCGGGTTGTCCAGCGCCCACACCACGCCGTCCGCGACCTCGCGGAGGTTGTGCGGCGGGATGTTGGTGGCCATGCCGACCGCGATGCCGGACGAACCGTTGATGAGCAGGTTCGGCACCCGCGACGGCAGGACCGTCGGCTCCTGGATGCGGCCGTCGTAGTTGTCGCGGAAGTCGACGGTGTCTTCCTCGATGTCCGCGAGCATCCGCATGGCCAGCGGGGTGAGGCGGCACTCGGTGTACCGCATGGCCGCCGCCGGGTCGTTGCCCTGGGACCCGAAGTTGCCCTGGCCGTCGATGAGCGGGTACCGCATCGCCCACGGCTGGGCCAGGCGCACGAGGGCGTCGTAGATCGCCGAGTCGCCGTGCGGGTGGTAGTTGCCCATCACGTCGCCGACGACGCGGGCGCACTTGTTGTAGCTGCGCTCGGGCAGGAAGCGGGAGTCGAACATCGAGTACAGCACGCGCACGTGGACCGGCTTGAGGCCGTCGCGCACGTCCGGCAGGGCCCGTCCCACGATCACGCTCATCGCGTAGTCGATGTACGAGTTCTGCATCTCCTGCTGGAGGTCGCGCGGCTCGGTGCGGTCGCTTCCGCCGCCGATCGGGGGCAGGGTCGTCTCGCTCACTGTTCTTCTTTCCTGGGAGAGGACAACGGGCTACGGGCGGGACGGGTCACACGTCGAGGAAGCGGACGCCCTTGGCGTTGCGGGTGATGAAGGACCGGCGGGCTTCCACGTCCTCGCCCATCAGCACGCTGAACAGCTCGTCGGCCGCGGCGGCGTCGTCCATCGTCACCTGGAGCAGCACCCGGTTGGCCGGGTCCATCGTGGTCTCCCACAGCTCCTCGGCGTTCATCTCGCCCAGGCCCTTGTAGCGCTGGATGTTGTCGTCCTTGCCGATCTTCTTGCCTGCGGCGAGGCCCCGCTCGATCAGGCCGTCGCGCTCGCGGTCGCTGTAGGCGTACTCCGGCTCGGACCGCTGCCACTTGATCTTGTACAGCGGCGGCTGCGCGAGGTACACGTGCCCGTGCTCCAGCAGTGGCCGCATGAAGCGGAACAGCAGGGTGAGCAGCAGGGTGCGGATGTGCTGGCCGTCGACGTCGGCGTCCGCCATCAGCACGACCTTGTGGTAGCGCAGCTTGCTGACGTCGAACTCGTCGTGGATGCCGGTGCCCATCGCCGTGATGATCGACTGGACCTCGGTGTTCTTGAGCACCCGGTCGATGCGGGCCTTCTCCACGTTGATGATCTTGCCCCGGATCGGCAGGATCGCCTGGTACATGGAGTCCCGGCCCTCCTTGGCCGAGCCGCCCGCGGAGTCGCCCTCCACGATGTAGACCTCGCACTCCTCCGGGTTGGAGGAGCGGCAGTCCTTGAGCTTGCCGGGGAGGCCGCCGATGTCCAGGGCGCCCTTGCGGCGCACCAGCTCGCGCGCCTTGCGGGCGGCGATGCGGGCCTGCGAGGACGAGACCGCCTTGGTGATGATGGTCTTCGCCTCGTTGGGGTGGCGCTCGAACCAGTCCGCCAGGTGCTCGTTCGTGGACTTCTGCACGAACGACTTGGCCTCGCTGTTGCCCAGCTTGGTCTTCGTCTGGCCCTCGAACTGGGGCTCCTTGAGCTTCACCGAGATGATCGCGGCGAGGCCCTCGCGGATGTCGTCGCCGGTGAGGTTGGCGTCCTTCTCCTTGATGAGCTTCTTGTCGCGCGCGTACTCGTTGACCACGCGGGTCAGCGCGGCGCGGAAGCCCTCCTCGTGGGTGCCGCCCTCGTGCGTGTTGATCGTGTTCGCGAAGGTGTACACCGACGGCGTGTAGCCGGTGTTCCACTGCATCGCGACCTCGACCTCGAGGTCGTCGCCCTTGGCCTCGAAGCTGACCACCTTCTGGTGGACGGCCTCGCGCGTGTGGTTGAGGTGGCGGACGAAGTCCTCCAGGCCGCCGGGGTAGTGGAAGACCCGCTCGCGGACCTTGGCCACGTGGCCCTCGGCGTCGGCCTCCTCGGCGCCCTCCTCGGCGACCCGCTCGTCCCGCAGGACGATGCTGAGCCCCTTGTTGAGGAACGCCATCTCCTGGAGCCTGCGCGAGATGGTCTCGATGTTGTAGTCGGTGGTCTCGAAGATCGCCGGGTCGGCCCAGAACGTGATCGTGGTGCCGGTCTCGGACGTCGGGACGCCCCGCTCCAGCTCGTGCGCGGGCTTGCTGGCCTCGAAGCGCTGGTTCCACGTGAAACCCTGGCGCTTGACCTCGACGTCGACGGCGGTGGACAGCGCGTTCACCACGGAGATGCCGACGCCGTGCAGGCCGCCGGACACCGCGTAGGAGTCGCTGTCGAACTTGCCGCCCGCGTGCAGCTTGGTGAGCACGACCTCCAGGGTCGGCTTGCCCTCCACCGGGTGGAGGTCGACCGGGATGCCGCGGCCGTCGTCGACGACCCGGACACCGCCGTTCGCCAGCAGCGTCACCACGACCTTGGAGGCGTAGCCCGCCATCGCCTCGTCGACGGAGTTGTCCACGACCTCCTGGATCAGGTGGTGCAGACCGCGCTCCCCGGTGGAGCCGATGTACATGCCGGGGCGCTTGCGGACCGCTTCCAGCCCTTCCAGCACGGTGATCGACGACGCGCCGTAATCCTTCTTCTGGGCTGCCACGGGCCTGGTGTCTCCTCGAACTGGAGCGACAGGGATGCCGCAACTCTGCGGCAGATTGGTAACGCTTACCCAAGAGTCTACCGGGGCACACCGACAGGAGCGCATCAAGGACGCACCTCAGTTGCTCACAGAAGCCCGGAAGCGACTCACAGCGAGGGGCGACCGCCAACCCCTGCTCCGGAAAGCGCTGCCGCCCGCTCACCGCGCCACAGGATCGACGCTGCGGACCGCCCTCGGCTCACCCGTAGGTGTCGCGCGGACCACGCCCCGAAACGTGCCTGGGGCCGTAGCGCCAGCTTGGCGCGGCGGGACCCAGCACCTTGAGCCGCTTGACGACGTTCGGGCCCAACCCGGCGGCGATCTTCTTCAGCAGCTCCCGCTGGAGCAGTCGCAGCTGCGTCGCCCACGCCGTCGAGTCGGCCTGGACGGTCAGCTCGCCGTCCTCGAACGACACCGGCTGCGCGTGCTCGGCGACGTCCTCCCCCACCAGCTTCGGCCACTGCGCGATGACCTGGCCGCCCCTGAGCTTCTCCGCCCACCCCCGGTCGGCGGCGATCCGGGACGCGAGCCTGCCCAGCGGCTGCGGGTCGCGGTCGTCCGGGCCGGGACCGGACCAGGTGCGCCTGCGCCTGCGCGCGGCGGCCCCGCCGGTGGCGCGCCTGCTCCGCACGCCGCGCGCCTTGTTCGCCGCGCGGGCGGCCTCCAGCGCGGCGCGGGCGAGGTCGGAACCCCGCAGAACACCCTCAGGAGCGGGTTGAGGTGTGGAAACTCCCCCGGAAGTGGGCGAGTTATCCACACTATCCACAGGTTTATCCCCAGGTGTGGATCGAGTCACACCCGTTCGGTCTAGCGGCGGCTCAGTCACGCCGCACCTCCCCGTGGCCGACGTGGAACCGCACGGCGTCCAGCTCCTCGGGCACGTCCTCGGCGACCGCGGCGGTGATGAACACCTGCTCGGCCGCCGCCGCCACCTTCGCCAGCTGCCGCCGCCTGCCCCGGTCCAGCTCGGCGAACACGTCGTCGAGCACCAGCACCGGCTCGGCGCCCTCCTCGCGCAGCAGCTCGTACGCGCCCAGCCGCAGCGCGAGCGCGAACGACCACGACTCGCCGTGGCTGGCGTAGCCCTTCGCGGGCAGCTCCCCCAGCGACAGCTCCAGGTCGTCCCGGTGCGGGCCGACCAGGCACACCCCCCGGTCGATCTCCTGCGGGCGCAGCCGGTGCAGCTCGGCGAGCAGCGCGTCCTCCAGCACCTCCCGGTCATGCGCGCCGGGGAACGCCTCCCCCAGGCTCGACCGGTAGGACAGCAGCGCGGGCCGCGACTCGGGGGCCACCTCGGCGTACGCGGCGGCGGCGTGCGGGGCGATCGCGGCGACCAGGTCGAGCCTGGCCGCGAGCAGCTCGGCCCCGTGCCTGGCCAGGTGCCCGTCCCACACGTCGAGCGTGCCCAGCTCCGCCGACCGCACCGAGCGCACCGTCTTCAGCAGCGCCCCGCGCTGCCGCAGCACCCGCTCGTAGTCCGAGCGCACCCCGGCGTACCGGGGCGCCCTCAGGGTCAGCAGCTCGTCCAGGAACCGCCTGCGCTCGCCGGGGTCGCCCCGGACCAGCGACAGGTCCTCCGGCGCGAACAGCACCGTGCGCAGGATGCCGAGCACGTCGCGGGGCCGGGGAACCGGGCCGCGGTTGACCCGCGCCCGGTTCGCCCTGCCCGGAGTGATCTCCAGCTCGACGAGGAGCTCGCGCCCCTCGTTGACCACCGCCGTCCGGACGACGGCGCGCTGGGCGCCGCTCCGGATCAGCGGCGCGTCCGACGCCACCCGGTGCGATCCGAGCGTGGCGACGTAGCCGAGCGCTTCGACCAGGTTCGTCTTGCCGTGGCCGTTGCGACCGACCAGCACGCTGACCCCCGGCTCGAAGGCCAGGTCCGCGTGCTCCCACGACCGGAAGTCGGTCACCTGGAGGTGCCGGACGTACAACTCGGGGTCAGCCCTGCGTGCTGCCGGAACCGGAGGTCGGGCCCGCGGTCTGCACGGCGTGCCCGCCGAACTGGTTCCGCAGCGCCGCGACCGCGCGCATGGCGGGCGAGTCGGACTGGCGCGACGCGAAGCGGGCGAACAGCGCGGCGGAGATCACCGGCGCGGGGACCGCGTGGTTGATCGCCTCCTCGACGGTCCACCGGCCCTCGCCGGAGTCCTCGACGTAGCCGCGCAGGTCGTCCAGCTCCGGGTCCGACTCCAGGGCGTTGACCAGCAGGTCGAGCAGCCAGGAGCGGACGACGGTGCCGCGCTGCCACGCCTTGATGGTGGCGGGCACGTTCTCGACCAGCTCGGAGGCCTCCAGGAGCTCGAAGCCCTCGGCGTACGCCTGCATCAGGCCGTACTCGATGCCGTTGTGCACCATCTTGGCGAAGTGGCCCGCGCCGAGCTTGCCCGCGTGCGCGAAGCCCTCCTCGCGCGGCCCCTCGGGGCGCAGCGCGTCGAAGATCGGCATGGCTCGCTCGACGTCGGCGGCGTCGCCGCCGACCATCAGGCCGTAGCCGTTCTCCAGGCCCCAGACGCCGCCGGACACGCCGCAGTCGAGGTAGCCGATGCCCTTCTCGGCCAGCTTGGCGGCGTTGAGGGCGTCGTCGGTGAACCGCGAGTTGCCGCCGTCGATGACGAGGTCGCCCTCGCTGAGCACCTCGCTGAGCTCAGCGACGGTGTTCCTGGTGATCTCCCCGGCGGGGACCATCACCCAGACCACCCTGGGGCCGGTCAGCTTGGCCGCGAGGTCGGCGAGCGACGTGGTGTCGCTGACGTCCGGGTTGCGGTCGTAGCCGACGACCTCGTGACCAGCGCGGCGGACCCGCTCGCGCATGTTGAAGCCCATTTTGCCGAGGCCGACGATTCCGAGCTGCACGGTCGTTCTCTCCCTGATCGAGTAGATCCCCGCTGAGTGGATCAGCCGGGCAGGCGGACGGGCATGAGCAGGTACACGTAGCCCTCCGCCACCTCCCCATCCTCGTTCACGGGCTTGAGCAGTGCCGGCCTGCTGGGTGTGGTGAAGGACAAGTGCGCCCTCGGCGTCCGCACGGCCTGGAGGCCCTCCAGGAGGTACGTGGGGTTGAACGCGATGGTCACCGGGTCGCCCTGGTAGTCGACGGGCAGCTCCTCCTCGGCGCTCCCCTCGTCGTCGCCACCGGCGGAGAGCTTGAGGCCCGCGTCGCCGAACTCCAGCCTGACCTGCGTGCCGCGCTCGGCGACCAGGGACACCCGCTTGATCGCCTGGACCAGGGTGTCGACGCTGATGATCGCGGCGGCGGAGTGCTCGCTGGGCAGCAGCTGGCGGTACTTGGGGAAGTCCGCGTCGAGCAGCCTGGTGGTGGTGCGGCGGCCGTTGCCGGACAGGCCGAGGAGGCCGTCGTTGGCTGCGAGGGACAGCTCGACCTTCGCGCCGGACGCGCCGAGCGTCTTCGCGGAGTCGTTGAGCGTCTTGGCCGGGACGAGGACGGCGACGTCGCCGAGCGTCTCGTCGGGGGTCCACTCGAACTCGCGCATGGCCAGCCGGAACCGGTCGGTGGCGACGAGCACGAGCTTGCCGTCCGCGATCTCCAGCCGGACACCGGTGAGCATCGGGAGCGTGTCGTCCTTGCCCGCCGCGACGGCGACCTGGGCGACGGCCTCGCCGAAGACCTCGCCGGGGAGCTCGCCCGCGAGCTGCGGCATGGACGGCAGCGCCGGGTAGTCCTCGACCGGCATGGTCGGCAGGCTGAACTTGGCGCTGCCGCAGCTGATGGTCATCCGGGCGCCGTCGACGTTGATCTCGACGGGGTGGTTCGGCAGCGCCTTGGTGATGTCGGCCAGGAGCTTGCCGGAGACGAGGGCCTTGCCGCCGTCGGAGACGGTGGCCGGGACGCCGCACTGGGCGGAGACCTCGTAGTCGAAGCCGGAGACGGTCAGCGCGTCGCCGGAGCCGTCCTCCGCACCCGCGTCGAGCAGGACGCCGCCGAGGACCGGGACGGGCGGCCTGGACGGCAGGCTGCGGGCGACCCAGGCGACGGCGTCGGCCAGACCGTCGCGCTCGACGCGGATCTTCATGGGGCGTCCTTCCTCGGTGCGGCACAGCGGGAGGCGCAACTGGAGCGGTTGCGATCGGGGTGTCCTGGCACGGGTCGCCCCCTGGGGTCGGTGTCCCTGTCCGGACTGGCCTCGACCCCGGGGACTTCAGGCTCACCACCGTAGAGCGTCGACCGCCAGTCCGTCACCTCGGGTCCAGGCCCGATCGACCACCGATCGACCGAGCCCTCCCGCCCTCCCCGCCGCCTGTTTTTCAGTTCTTCTTCTCTTCAAGGGAGAGAACAGCAACAGCAGTAGGGCCTGTGGAAAGTGTGGATAACCGCCGTTTTCGCAGTTCAGAGGTGGTGACCCCCTGTTGATAACCCGGGGATGAACCCGGGGACAACTCGGTGTCCCCGGGGATAACTCAGATGGTCCGCCCATCGGTCCACAGATGCGGTCGACTTATCCCCGGGCTCATCCCCGGGTTTGGGGGTAGTTATCCCCGGGTTCTCAACAACCCCTCGGTAACTCTATGTTGGAATCCCCACACCACAGAGTGACGATTCGTGGAATCGGAACAGACTCACAGTAGAAAATTCCTGCTGTTGGGAATTTTAGTCCGAATATGCAGTTGTCTGTGGATAACTCTGTGGACAACTCGACGGCCGTCCGATGCGCCCGAAACAGTGCTCCCACCTGCGAAAACGCTCCAAGTGGCGGAAAAGCAGAATGGGCGCCCCTCCTCGCGGAGAAGCGCCCATCGGTAGCTCTGGAGCGGTGAACGGTAGTTTTTAGTACGGAATACCGGCCCCCTGCGGGGGCTTGGAAGGCCCAGGTCAGGCCGGATCGACCGGGGGCGCCACCAGGTAGCGCGAGCGCTGCTTGATGCGCGAGGTGAGCTCCTGGACCTGGTCGTAGATGCGCCTGCGCTCGGCCATCTCCTTGCGGATCTTCTTGTCCGCGTACATGACCGTGGTGTGGTCCCGGCCGCCGAACGTCTGCCCGATCTTCGGCAGCGACAGGTCCGTCAGCTCGCGGCACAGGTACATGGAGATCTGCCTGGCCGTGGACAGCACCTTGGTCTTCCCTGGGCCGCACAGGTCCTCGATGGTGACCTCGAAGAACTCGGCGGTCACCGCCATGATGGTGGGCGCGGTGATCTCCGGGACGTGCGAGTCCGGGATCAGGTCGCGCAGCACTATCTCGGCGAGCTGGACGTCGACCGGCTGCCGGTTCAGCGACGCGAACGCCGTGACCCGGATCAGCGCGCCCTCCAGCTCGCGGATGTTCCGCACCACCCTGGCCGCGATGAACTCCAGCACCTCGGCGGGCGCCGCCAACCGGTCCTGCGCCGCCTTCTTCCGCAGGATCGCGATCCGCGTCTCCAGCTCGGGCGGCTGGATGTCCGTGATCAGGCCCCACTCGAACCGCGTCCGCAGCCGGTCCTCCAGGGTCTCCAGCCGTTTCGGCGGCCGGTCCGAGGACACCACGATCTGCTTGTTCGAGTTGTGGAGGGTGTTGAAGGTGTGGAAGAACTCCTCCTGCGTCCCCTCCTTGCCCTCCAGGAACTGGATGTCGTCCACGAGGAGGACGTCGATGTCCCGGTAGCGGCGCTGGAAGGCGACCTTCCGGTCGTCGCGCAGCGAGTTGATGAAGTCGTTCGTGAATTCCTCGGTCGACACGTAGCGGACGCGCATGCCGGGGAACAACCGCTGCGCGTAGTGCCCGACCGCGTGGAGCAGGTGCGTCTTCCCCAGACCGGACTCGCCCCAGATGAACAAGGGGTTGTACGCCCTGGCGGGAGCCTCGGCCACCGCGACCGCCGCCGCGTGGGCGAACCGGTTCGAGGCGCCGATGACGAAGGTGTCGAAGTTGTACTTCTCGTTCAACCGGGTCTGCGAGGAGGCCGGGTTCGCGGGCCGGGTGAACGGCGTCCCGCTCGGCGGGGTCGGCTGACCGCCCGCGCCGCCGGAGAACTTCGGCCAGATCTCGTTGACGGTCGCGAGCGTCTCGCGCTCCTCGTCGCCCTCCTCCGGCTCGGCGTCCGACTCCGCGCCCTCCGCGGGCGCCTGCGCGTTCGCGGGCTGCTCCAGCGGGAGACCGGTCGGGGCCGGGGGCTGCGGACCTGCGGGGCCGTCGGCCTGACCGCCTATGGGCAGCGAGGTCTGGCCGTTCGGGCCGACCGGGCCGAGCACCTGCTGGCCGAAGGTGATGCCGTGCGCGACGCTCGGCGGGACCGGCGGCATGGGCACGGGGATCGGGGTCGTCGGCGGGCCGCTCGCCATCGGCGGCTCCGGCGAGTCCACCTTCACCGCGAGCGAGACCGCGCGGCCGAGCCTGCGGGACAGCGCCGCCGTGATGGGCTCGCGCAGGGCCCGCTCGATCGCCTCCTTGGCGAAGTCGCTGGGCGCCGCGAGCAGGGCCGTCCCGTCGAGCAGGCCGATCGGCCGGGTCACCCGCATCCACGCGCGCTGCTGCGGGGACAGGGTGCTGGACGAGAGGGCGCTGTTCGCCAGCTCCTCCACCACCTGCTCCCACACGAGACCCAAGTCGGCCTGGTGGTCGGACACCTCCGCGCTCCCCTCCCCTCGCACTCCCCCTGTGGAAGACCCCCGCACGGCGGGGAGCGTCCACACGTGGACCCGGAGAATAGAGGTATCCACAGAGTTA